>NZ_JBVICQ010000003.1:43019-874730 GCF_055572815.1 Streptomyces sp. NPDC030296 | reverse complement strand
TCGCCGATCCTCTACTACGGCGACGAGATCGGCATGGGCGACAACATCTGGCTCGGCGACCGGGACTCCGTCCGCACGCCCATGCAGTGGACCCCCGACCGCAACGCGGGCTTCTCCTCCAGTGATCCGGGGCGGCTGTTCCTCCCCACGATCATGGACCCGGTCTACGGCTACCAGGTCACCAACGTCGAGGCGTCGATGTCCTCACCCTCGTCGCTGCTGCACTGGACCCGCCGCATGATCGAGATCCGCAAGCAGAACCCCGCCTTCGGGCTCGGCACCTACACCGAGTTGCCGTCGTCCAACCCGGCGGTGCTGGCGTATCTGCGGGAGGCCCCCTCGACCGGGGGCGGCGGGGACGACCTGGTGCTGTGCGTGAACAACTTCTCCCGGTTCGCGCAGCCCACCGAACTCGATCTGAGCGCCTACGAAGGACGCCACCCCGTCGAACTCATCGGCGGCGTGCGCTTCCCCGCCATCGGCGAACTCCCGTACCTCCTCACCCTCGCGGGCCACGGCTTCTACTGGTTCCGCCTGCGGAAGGACGCCGTGTAACCGACCGGAACCCCGGGCGGGCCGGTTTTCCCCGGCCCGTCCGGGGCACGCAAACAGGAACCCCCCGCCCACCGGGGAAAGGACGCGACGCCATGTCGGAAGCCGCCACGCACTCCACTGCGACAAGTCCTGGTCCGCAGCCCGCCGCCCCACCGACGCCCGGGCTGCTCACCTCGCTGGAGCCACTGCTGAGGGAGTGGCTGCCACGGCAGCGGTGGTTCGCGGGGAAGGGGCGGCCGGTGTCCGGGTTCTCACTGGTGGCGGCCACCGAACTGCTCCCGGTGGGCGGGCGGCCCGACGACTCCCGGTCGGGCGGCGCCAAGGCCGGGCTGCTGCATCTCCTCGTCCGCGCCCATCAACCGCTGGTGCCGTCGCAGGGCGCGCCCGTCCAGCCCGGCGACTGCTACCAACTGCTCCTCGGTGTCCGCGAGACACTGCCACCCCGTCTAGCGCCCGCTCTGATCGGGCACGTCACCGACGGGCCGCTGGCCGGACGGACGGTGTACGAGGCGCTGCACGACCCGCGCCTCGCCGACGTCCTCCTCGAAGCGCTCCGGACACAGGCCCGCATAGGGGATCTGCGCTGCGCACGGGACACACGGCTGGCCCTGCCGGAGGGACTGGTGCCCCGCCTGGTCACGTCGGAGCAGTCCAACTCGTCCGTCGTCTACGGGGATACGTTCATCCTGAAGCTCTTCCGCCGGGTCGTGCCCGGCGCCAACCCCGACCTCGAACTCCCGCTGACGCTGTCGCGCGCGCGGTGCCCCCGCGTGCCGGCGCCCGCCGCCTGGATGACCGCCGACCTGGGCCCGGCCACCGACCCGGAGACCCATGTCCTCGGGGTGCTCCAGCCGTACCTCAAGGGCGCGGCCGACGGCTGGGAGCTGGCGCTGAGCATGCTGGCCAAGGGCGAGGACTTCACCGGAGAGGCACGGGCGCTGGGCCGGGCCACCGCCGAGGTCCACGCGGCCCTCGCCGAGGCCCTGCCCACGGTCACCCTGGGCCGGCCCCAGGTGGAGTCGCTGGTCGACGGGATGACCGAGCGCCTGGAGGCCGCGGCGCAGGCGGTACCGGCCCTGCGCCCGTACGCCTCCGGTCTGCGCACCGCCTTCGAGGCCCTCGCCGACCTGGCCGCCGAAGGCCACACCTGGACGGCGCAGCGCATCCACGGCGACCTGCACCTCGGCCAGTGCCTGCGGTCACCCTTCGAGGTCGGCGCACGGCACAGCGGCGGGGGCGAGTGGTCCCTCATAGATTTCGAGGGCGAGCCGTCGAAGCCGCTGGCCGAACGCCGCATGCCGCAGCCCGTCGCCCGTGACGTCGCCGGGATGCTCCGCTCCTTCGACTACGCCGCCCACTCCCTGCGGCCCCCGGCCGCCGACTGGGCGTCCGCCTGCCGGGCGGCGTACTGCTCCGGGTACGCGGACGTCTCCGGGGCGGACCCGCGGACCGACCCCGTGCTGCTGCGGGCCTACGAGACCGACAAGGCGGTGTACGAGGTCGTCTACGAGGCCCGGCACCGCCCCGACTGGCTGTCGGTGCCGATGGCGGCGATCCACCGCCTGGCCACCGACACCGGCGCCGCCACGACGTGACGTGACCTGACCTGTCCTGAACCCGTTTGTCCCTGTCCGAGGGCCGGGCACCCGCTCCGCCCACCGCTCACCACCCTGCACAACCCGCCGAGGAGGCCGTCCCTGTGACTCCCCGCCCGCCGTCCGACGACAGCACGCAGAACACCGGCAGCGACGCCGCTGAGGCGCCCGCCCCGGCGAAGAAGACGGCTGCCCGGAAGACGGCCACGAAGAAGACCTCGGCCAAGAAGGCGACGGCGAGGAAAACGACCGCGGCGGCGAAGCCGGCGACGGCCTCCAAGGCCGGGACCACGGCGAAGACCGCGAAGAAGGTCCCGGCCCAGAGGACGACGAAGGCCGCGACCGCCGAGGCGGCGGACGCCCCGGCCCCGAAGAGCGCGGCGAGGAAGGCCCCGGCGAAGAGGACTCCGAGCGCCAAGACCGGCACGGCCCTCGGAGTGGGTGTGGAGGAGACTGCGGCTGCCGCGAAGGCCGCCACCACCAGGAAGCCCTCGGCGTCGAAGAGCACGGCTTCCAAGACCTCGGTTCCGAAGCTCCCGGCCTCGAAGACCTCCGCTTCGAAGACCCCTGCTTCCAAGGCCCCTGCTTCCAAGGCCACGGCTGCTTCTGGGACGGCGGCCGAGAAGGCCACTGCCAAGAAGGCGCCCGCGAAGAAGGCGGTCACGAAAAAGGCTGTCGCGAAGAAGGCGGTCACGAAGAAGGCCGTGGCCAAGGCGACCGCGGCCGAGACCGCCGTGGCCAAGGTGACGGCGGGCGAGACAGCCGTGGCCAAGGCCGCCGTGTCGAAGAAGGCCGCCACCGAGAAGACCGCCACCAAGAAGGCCACCACGAAGAAGGCCGTGACGAAGAAGGCCGCCGCCAAGAAGGCGGTCGGGGTGGTACCGACTTCGGGTGAACCGGAGAAGACGACGACGGCGCCGGCCGTACCGCCGCAGTCGAGCGCCGGTGCCCAGTCGGCCGTTCCCGCTCAGCAGACGACGGCACCGGCCCCGCCCGCGTCACCCACCGAACCCCCCGTCCCCGCCCAGCCGTCCGTACCGGCCCAGCCCCGCGCCGCCACCACCGAGTCGGCCTTCTCCCCCGCCGTGGACGGGGGTGACCGGGAGCGGTTGCTGGCCGGTACGCACCACGAGCCGCACGCCGTGCTGGGAGCGCATCCGGTCGCGGAGGGCGTGGTGTTCCGGGCGTTCCGGCCGTTCGCGCTGGGCGTGACCGTCGTGGCGGGCTCGCTGCGGGCGGAGCTGCACGACGACGGCGACGGCTTCTTCTCGGGGCTGTTGCCGCTGCGGGAGGTGCCGGAGTCGTACCGGCTGCTGATCACCTACGAGGGGAACACCCAGGAGACCGAGGACGCGTACCGCTTCCTGCCGGCCGTCGGGGAACTGGATCTGCACCTGGTCAACGAGGGCCGCCACGAGGAGCTGTGGCAGGCGCTCGGGGCCCGGCCGATGACCCACCAGGGCGTGACCGGCACCCGCTTCACGGTATGGGCGCCGAACGCGCGCGGCGTACGGCTGGCCGGGACCTTCAACTACTGGGACGGCACGGGCTACCCGATGCGCGCGCTGGGCTCCTCCGGTGTGTGGGAGCTGTTCGTGCCGGAGATCGGCGAGGGCGAGCTGTACAAGTTCGAGATCACCCGCCCGGACGGTACGAGGACGCTGCGCGCCGACCCGCTGGCCCGCCGTACGGAGGTCCCGCCGAACACCTCGTCCGTCGTGCACGCGTCGCGCTACGAGTGGGGCGACGAAGAGTGGATGACGCGGCGGGCGGAGGTCCCCGCGCACGAGGCGCCGTTCTCCGTGTACGAGGTCCACCTGCCGTCGTGGCGCCCCGGCCTCACGTACCGCCAGCTCGCCGAGCAGCTCCCGGCCTACGTCAGCGACCTCGGGTTCACCCACGTCGAGCTGCTGCCCATCGCCGAGCACCCCTTCGGCGGCTCCTGGGGCTACCAGGTCACCGGGTTCTACGCGCCCACGGCCCGCCTCGGCGACCCGGACGACTTCAAGTACCTGGTCGACTCGCTGCACCGGGCGGGGATCGGGGTGCTGATGGACTGGGTGCCGGCGCACTTCCCTCGGGACGACTGGGCCCTGGCCGAGTTCGACGGGCGTCCGCTGTACGAGCACCAGGACCCGGCGCGGGCCGCGCACCCCGACTGGGGGACGCTGGAGTTCGACTACGGCCGCCGCGAGGTGCGCAACTTCCTCGTGGCGAACGCCCTGTTCTGGTGCGAGGAGTACCACATCGACGGGCTGCGCGTGGACGCCGTCGCCTCGATGCTCTACCTCGACTACTCGCGTGAGCCGGGCCAGTGGACGCCGAACGAGCACGGGGGCCGGGAGAACCTGGACGCGGTGTCCTTCCTCCAGGAGATGAACGCGACCGTGTACCGCAGGGTGCCCGGGGTCGTGACGATCGCGGAGGAGTCCACGGCGTGGGACGGCGTCACCCGCGCCACCCACCACGTCGGCCCCGGCGGTTTCGGCGGCCTCGGCTTCGGGCTGAAGTGGAACATGGGCTGGATGCACGACTCGCTCGGCTACATGGCGAAGGAGCCGGTGCACCGCAAGCACCACCACAACGAGATGACGTTCTCGATGGTGTACGCGTACAGCGAGAACTACGTCCTGCCGATCTCCCACGACGAGGTCGTCCACGGCAAGCGTTCCCTGGTGTCGAAGATGCCCGGCGACTGGTGGCAGCAGCGCGCCAACCACCGCGCGTACCTGGGCTTCATGTGGGCCCACCCCGGCAAGCAACTCCTCTTCATGGGCCAGGAGTTCGCCCAGGGCGCCGAGTGGTCGGAGACGCACGGCCCGGACTGGTGGCTCCTCGACCCGGCGTACGGCGCCGAGGCGGACCACCGGGGGGTGCGCGACCTGGTCCGCGACCTCAACTCCGTGTACCGCGACACTCCCGCGCTGTGGCAGCGCGACACCGACCCGTCCGGCTTCTCCTGGATCACGGGTGACGCGGCCGAGGACAACGTCCTTGCCTTCCTGCGGCTCGACGCGGACGGCGCGCCGCTGCTGGCCGTCTCCAACTTCAGCCCGGTGATCCGCCGCGACTACCGGCTGGGCGTCCCCGACGACGTCCCGGCGTGGCGGGAGGTCCTGAACACGGACGCGGCGTCGTACGGGGGGAGCGATGTCACGACACCGCACCCGGTGAAGTCGGAGCCGACACCGTGGCACGCCCGCGGGGCGAGCGTCCGCGTCACGCTGCCGCCCTTGGCGACGGTCTGGCTTCGCCCGGCGTAAGGGCGCGTCATGGCTCGGGGCCGCGGGTGGTTGGGCGACTGCGGGTGAGGTGTGGCTGGTCGCGCAGTTCCCCGCGCCCTTGGAGGGCCGGGCCTGCGGCCCGCCCTCCATCGGAAAAGCACGGGGCCGAAGGCCCCTGCTTTTCCAGGGGCGCGGGGAACTGCGCGAACGGCCCCCACCCAGCCGCACCCGCCGACGAACCGCGCACCCCCGACCCGTCCCGCGCTCACCCCCCACCCCTCCGCCCGCCGGACATCATCCGCCGCAACGCCCCCACCAACCCACTCCCACCCCGCCCGGACGCCCCCGCCGCCACCGCGGGAACCTCCCCCTCGCCCCCCGCAGACGCAGCCGCACCCGACCCCCCGGCCCGGCTCGCCACAGGCGCCCCCGGACCGAGTTCGTACCGCACCGGCAGCAGCCGCAGCCCCCGCACCACCGGCCCGGTGCGCCACGGCAACTGGTCCGGCGGCAGCGTGAGTTCCGCGCGGGCGAAGTGCTCGAAGATCCGTCCCACCGCCGTGGTGACGATCATCCCGGCCAGCTCGCGCGCGGCACTGGGGCACTGGTGCGGCCCCGCCCCCCACGCGAGGTGCGCACGCGTGCTGACCGCCGAGTCGACGAGGTGGGACGTGCCGATGGCGAGCAGGTCCCGATGCGCGGCGGCGACGGACGGGGACACGATGTCCCCGGCCCGGATCCAGAAGTTCCCCAGCCGTACGTCCCGCCCCGCGAACCGGAAGCACAGGTTGGCGGTCGGCGGGTTCACCAGCGCCGCCCGGTTGACGGTCTCCCCGATCTGCCCGGTCACCACGCTTCGCCGGACCGTCGCGTTGCCCCGCAGCACCTCCAGCAGGGTGTTGCAGACCATGTTGCCGGTGATGTCGTTGAGGTAGACCGCGTTCATGAACAGCTCACGGCCGAGCTGTTCGTCGGACAGGGACGGGTCGGACAGCAGCATGTACGACGTCAGGTCCTCCCCCGGCCGGGACCGGCGGTGCGCCGCGAGCCGGATCATCGCGCCCAGCGCCCGCTCGGTGGCCGGTCCCGCGTCCGGCCCGCCGTCGAGCATCCGCCACATCTCCATGACCATCTCGTCGCCGAGTTCGACGGGGCAGCCGAACAGCTTGGTGGTGACCATGAGGAGCAGCGGCCGGGTGTACTGCGCCGCGAGATCGGCGAAGCCGCTCGTGCCGGACTCCGCGGCGAGCATGCCGATGAGGTCGTCGGCGTACTTGGCGACGGCGGCCCGCAGTTCCCATCCCTCGGGGCTGTGTCCGTCCTGGAAGGGCCGCATGGCCGAGTGGTGGGTCAGCCGGGCGGCCCGGTGCTCGTCGTCGTCGAAGAACATGGTCTGCCGCACCTCGTAGCCGGCGAGCAGCGGCCAGTCCCTGGGCAGTCGCCCTTCCGCCCGCGCCCGCCAGTGCCGTACGTCGCGCCGCCAGACGCTGTCGTTGCGGAGGACTTCGAGCACCTCGCGGTAGTCGAGGACCAGCCACACCGGAACGCCCATCAGCCCCACCGGAGCGACGGGGCCGTATGTACTCCGCAGTCGCTCGTAGACGCTGCCCGGGTCCGTGTCGAACTCCGAGGTCAGCAACGGCTCCACGGGCAGCGAGTCGAGCGTGGGGCTGCCGGCCGGAGCGGCCGCGAACGGATGAGTTTCCATGAGCGACACGCATACCGCATGACACCTGCACAAGCAGTGACGATGCCGCGAACTGTTACGGCTTGGTGATCCCTGATGCACATGTGGTGATGGTGGCCCCCACCTGGCCTTACCGGTAGCACTCCCTCGGGGGCGGGCGGCCCTGACCGAGTGCGCCCCCTGGGTCGGGGCGGCCCGGCCCGGCTGCCGTCGGGCCCCGCTCGCGCGGTGCCGTCGGCGCACCGGCGGGGCCCCTCACCCGTCGTGCTCCGTCGGTCAGGCCGCCGTCAGCGACTCCCGCAGAGCCCCCGGCAGTGCCTCCGTGTGGACGACGCCGAGTACCTGGGTCGCCCGGGTCAGCGCCACGTACAGGTCGCTGGTGCCGAACCGCCCGGGTTCCACGACGAGGACCGAGTCGAACTCCAGCCCCTTGGCCTGCCGGGGGTCGAGGAGGACGACGGTGCGGGTGAGGTCCGGTTCCGCGCCGGCCGTGACGCCGTCCAGGCGGGCCGCGAGCGACCGGTGCAGCGCGCGCGGCGCGATCACGGCGAGCCGGCCCTCGGCGGGGGTGAGTTCGGCGGCGGCCTTGGCCACCTCGGCGGGCAGGTCCCGGGCCGTCGCGCGGCGGGCCCAGGGCCGTACGCCCGTGGACCGCACGGAGCTGGGCGGCTCGAAGTCCGGCTGCTCGGCGCGGACGACGCCGGCCGCGACCTCCATGATCTCGGCGGGGGTGCGGTAGTTGACGCCGAGCCGGGTGTGCTTCCAGCGGTCCTCGACGTACGGCGCGAGGATGTCGGCCCAGGAGCCGACGCCCGCGGCCTCCGCGGTCTGGGCGGGGTCGCCGACCAGGGTCATGGAGCGGGTCGGGGAGCGGCGCATCAGCAGCCGCCAGGCCATCGGCGAGAGCTCCTGCGCCTCGTCGACGATGATGTGCCCGAACGCCCAGGTCCGGTCCGCCGCCGCCCGTTCGGCGGCGCTGCGGTGGTCCTCCTCCTCGTGCCGCTCGGCGAACCGCTCGGCGTCGATGATGTCGTGGGCGGACAGCACCTCGGAGCTCTCGGGGTCGCTGTCCTCCTTGTCCTCGAACTCGTAGGTGCGGGACGCGTACGACACGTCGAGCACGCCCTGCGCGTACGCGATCTGGGTCTCCCGCTCGCGTTCGGCCCGGGCCCGCGCGAACCGGTCGTCCTCGCCCAGCAGTTCGGCGGCCTCGTCGAGGAGGGGCACGTCGGCGACGGTCCAGGCGCGGGTGACCGGACGGCGGACGGCGTCGGCGTCCTCCTCGGGGAGGAAGTGCTCGGGCTCGGCGAGGAAGTCGGCGACCAGGCGTCGCGGGGTGATCCGGGGCCACAACTGGTCGATGGCGGACCACACCTCGGGGTTCTCGGCGAGTTCGTCGCGGATCTGGGTGATGTCGCTGGCGTCGAGGAGGTTCGAGCCGTCGTAGGGATCGGTGCCGATGCGCTCGGCGACCATGTCGGTGAGGGTGTTGAGGATGTACCCCTCGAAGTGCTCGCGGGCCGCGTTGTGCGGGAGCTTCGCCTCGCGGGTGCGCTCGCGGGCGACCCGGACGAGGTCGTCGTCGAGCATGAGGACCTCCCGGTCGTGCTCGATGGCGATCACCGGGTCGGGCAGGGCTTGCCGGTCTCGTACGACGGCGGCGAGCACCTCGGCCATGTCGGCGCGGCCCTTGACCCGGGCCGCGTCCGGGGTGTCGGTCGCGGTCGCGTGTACGCCGGGGAACAGTTCGCCGACCGTCGACAGCAGGACGCCCGTCTCGCCGAGGGAGGGCAGGACCTCGCCGATGTAGCCGAGGAAGGCGGGGTTGGGGCCGACGATGAGGACGGCGCGTTTGGCGAGGAGTTCCCGCTGCTCGTACAGCAGGTACGCGGCGCGGTGCAGCGCGACGGCGGTCTTGCCGGTGCCGGGTCCGCCCTCGACGACGAGGACGCCCTGGTGCGGTGCGCGGATGATGCGGTCCTGCTCGGCCTGGATGGTCTGCACGATGTCGCCCATGCGGCCGGTGCGGGCCGAGTTGAGCGCGGCGAGCAGGACGGCGTCGCCGGTGGGGTCCTCGTAGCCGGTGCGGGTCTCGTCGCCGAGGTCGAGGATCTCGTCGTGCAGGGCGGTGACCCGGCGGCCCTCGGTGGTGATGTGCCGGCGGCGGCGCAGCCCCATCGGGGTGTGGCCGGTGGCGAGGTAGAAGGGGCGGGCGACGTCGGCCCGCCAGTCGATGAGGATCGGGGTGCGCTCGGTGTCGTCCTCCCGCAGCCCGATGCGGCCGATGTGGTGGACACCGCCGTCGGCGAGGTCGAGCCGTCCGAAGCACAGGGAGCCGTCGACGGCGTTCAGGGCGGCCAGCAGACCCGAGCGTTCGGCGACCAGGATGTCCCGTTCCAGCCGGGCCTGCATGGGCGTGTTGCCCTGCGCCAGCGCGTCGGTGACGGAGTCCTCGGTCTCACCGCGCAGCGCGTCGACCCGCCGGTACAGCGCGTCGATGAATTCCTGCTCCCGCCGCAATTCATCGTGCGAAAAGCCGGTGTTTGACAATTCCACTCCCGCCCGCATATACTGTGCTCACTGAACTTCTTTGCGACTTCTCCTTCTTGAAGTCGCGAACCATTAAATATACGCAGGAAAAGCCCCCGAGCACAATCGCTCGGGGGCTTTTCTCGTCCTGCCGCCTTCCCGGTGTCAGAGCACGTCGGCGAGTTCCTCCAGCAGCCTCCGCTTGGGCCGGGCCCCGACCATCGCCTTCACCGGCTCACCGCCCTTGAACACCATGAACGTCGGCATCGACAGCACCCGGTAGTGGTTGGTCGTCTCCGGGCTCGTGTCCACGTCCAGCTGCACCACCTTCAGCCGCTCCCCCTCCTCCGCCGCGAGGGCGCTCAGCACCGGCCCCATCTGCCGGCACGGAGGGCACCAGTCCGCGGTGAACTCCACCAGCACCGGCAGCTCCGCCCCGATCACCTCCGCCGCGAAATCCGCGTCCGTCACCTCGGCCACACCCGCAGCCCTGATCACAACCCGGCCCCTCCCAGTTCGCACTCCGGCTCCGGACCGCCCGGAACCTCCGCCTCGGCCGCCAGCCGCTCCCGCGCCGACTCCGCCCGCGCCAACTGCTCGCCGACCTTGGCCCGTACGGCCGCCAGCTCGCCGATCAGCGCGTCCAGCTCGTCCAGCTTCCGCCGGTAGACCGCGAGCGACGCCGGGCACGAGTCGCCCTCCGGGTGCCCGGCCCGCAGGCACTCCACGAACGGCCGCGTCTCCTCCAGGTCGAACCCGAAGTCCTGCAGCGTCCGGATCTGCCGCAGCAGCCGCAGATCGCCCTCGTCGTACGACCGGTACCCGTTGCCGCTGCGCCGCGCGGGCAGCAGCCCCCGCGCCTCGTAGTACCGCAACGTCCGTGTCGTGGTCCCGGCCCGTGCCGCCAGCTCACCGATGCGCATGACCCGACGCTAATCCTTGACCCCGACGTCAAGGAAAGAGAAAAACGAAAAGAGCCGAGCGGCCAGGTCTACAGGGGGAGGACCTGGCCGCTCGGTGTATCAGGGCGCGTATTCAGTTGTGGTGCCCGTTACGGCCGGGTCCACGGGGGGAGGACCCGGCCGTACGGGGGTTTCGGGAACTGCGGTTGGGGCCGCAGACCCTGCGGGGCTCGCGCTGGGGGCCGCAGGCCCCGAAGGAGCGCGGTGAACTGCGCGATACCAGCCACACTCGACCGGCAGTTGGTGCCGGCCTCACGGCCCGGCGGCGCTTACCTCCGGCGCCCCCAGCGGAGTGCTCAGGCCTTGGCGAGCTCCTTCTCACCGTCGGCCCCGGCCCCGGACTCGGCCTCGACCGGCGCAGCCACCCCGTGGTCGTCCAGCAGCGTCGCCTCGTCGAACGGCGCGTTCCCGGCGAGCACCTCGTGGACCCGGGCCTTGTCGATCTCCTTGGTCCACGTACCGATCAGCACCGTGGCGACCGCGTTGCCCGCGAAGTTCGTGAGGGCGCGGGCCTCGCTCATGAAGCGGTCGATGCCGACGATGAGGCCGACGCCGTCCACGAGGGCGGGCTTGTGGGACTGCAGACCACCCGCGAGGGTCGCGAGACCCGCACCGGTGACACCGGCCGCGCCCTTGGAGGCGACCAGCAGGAAGAGCAGCAGCGCGACCTGCTCGCCGATGGCCATCGGCGTGCCCATGGCGTCGGCGATGAACAGGGACGCCATGGTCATGTAGATCATGGTGCCGTCGAGGTTGAAGGAGTAGCCGGTCGGGACGGTGATACCGACGACGGGCTTGCTGACACCCAGGTGCTCCATCTTCGCGATGAGGCGCGGCAGCGCGGACTCGGAGGAGGAGGTGGACAGGATCAGCAGGAACTCACGGCCCAGGTACTTGAAGAGGGTGAAGATGTTCAGTCCCGCGACGATCTTCAGCAGCGCGCCGAGCACGATGAAGACGAAGAGGAAGCAGGTGATGTAGAAGCCGACCATCAGCACGGCCAGGCTCTTGAGGGCGTCCAGGCCGGCGGAGCCGGTCACGGCCGCGATGGCGCCGAACGCGCCGATCGGGGCGGCCCACATCACCATCGCGAGGATGCGGAAGACGAGGCGCTGGATGTGCTCGATGCCGCGCAGGATCGGCTGGCCGGCATTGCCCATGGCCTGGAGCGCGAAGCCCGCGAGGAGCGCGACGAGCAGGGTCTGCAGGACCTCGCCGCCGGTGAACGCGGAGACGATGGTCGTCGGGATGATGCCGAGCAGGAACTCGGTGGTGTCCTTGGCCTCCGGCGAGACCTGCGCCTGGCCGGTCTCCTTGATGGCGTCCGTGACCGCGAGGCCCGTGCCGGGCTCGACGATGTTGCCGACGACCAGACCGATGCCGAGGGCGACCAGCGACATGATCAGGAAGTAGACCAGTGCGATGCCGCCGACCGCGCCGACCTTGGCGGCCTTCCGTACGGAACCGATACCGAGCACGATCGTGCAGAAGATGATCGGCGAGATCATCATCTTGATCAGGTTCACGAAGCCGGTGCCGATGGGCTTCAGCTCGACCGCGAAGTCGGGGGCGATCAGGCCCACGGCGATACCGAGCGCCACGGCCACGATCACGGCGATGTACAGGTAGTGGGTGCGGTCCCGCTTGGCGGGTGCGGTAGGTGCCGTATGGGTGGTGCTGGCCACGGCTGCCCTCCTCGTCGACGACGTCGTCGGCTGATCGTCCGGCGTGCGGCTCACGTCCGGGGGATTGCGGGAGACGGTCTCCCGGGGGTGGGAGTGCGGCTCCCGGGCGGGGAGCTCGGCGAGCTCCCCGGCGGCGGGAACCCGGCGGTTCCCTGACGGCGGGAGCCGGGGCTCCCGGTGGGAGTGGGCTCCCGGGGGGTGTGGGAGCCGGTCTCCCGGCGGCTCGGGTGTGGGGTCCCGGACGGGAGTGGTACTCCCTCTCGTCGTTCATGTGCTGGACATGTTCGATGGGGTGACTATCTCCCGCCCTGTGAGGGCGGTCACCCTTCCGTTCATTTAGTTCACGCCAACACGTCCATGCAGACTGTTGCCATGCGCGTCGCGTCCCTCCTCAGACCCCGCAGCCTGGCCGGTCAGCTCTTCGCCGTGCAGGCGGTGCTGATCGCGGTCGTCGTCGCGGGATGCGCGCTGTTCACGTACGTCAGCGACCGGAGCCAGGCGGAGGACGCGGCGGGCCGGCAGGCCCTGGCCGTCGCCGCCGCGGTCGCCGACGCGCCGTCGGTGCGGGCCGCGATCCACACCGACGATCCGACGGCGCGGCTCCAGCCGTACGCCACCGAGGTGCAGCGGCACGCGGGCGTCGACTTCGTGACGATCATGACGCCGGACGGCATCCGCTGGACGCACCCCGTCGCCCAGCGGATCGGCCAGCGCTTCGTCGGCCACATCGAGAAGGCGCGGCGGGGCGGCACCATCACCGAGACCTACACCGGCACCCTCGGTCCGTCCGTGCGCGCGGTCACCCCGATAAAGGAGGACGGCCGGGTCATCGGCCTGGTCAGCGCCGGTATCAAGGTGCAGGCGATCAGCGACCGGGTCCAGGGCCAGGTGACGGCCCTGCTCGGGGTGGCGGCGGGCGCGCTCGCCCTCGGCGGCGTCGGCACGTACATCGTCAACGCGCGGCTGCGCCGGCACACGCACAACATGAACGCCGCCGAGCTGAGCAACATGCACGACTACCACCAGGCCGCCCTGCACGCCGTGCGCGAGGGGCTGCTCATGCTGGACGGCCAGTACCGGGTGGCGCTCATCAACGACGGCGCGCGGGAACTGCTGGGGGTGACGCAGGACGTGATCGGCCGATCGGTGGCGGACCTGGGCCTGCCGGCGCCGCTGACGGGTGCCCTGTTGTCGTCCGAGCCGCGGGTGGACGAGGTCCTGCTGACCGCCGAACGGGTCCTGGTCGTCAACACCTCGCCCGTGTCGGGCGGCCAGCGCCGGGGCACGGTGGTCACCCTGCGGGACGTGACCGAACTGCAGTCCGTGATGGGCGAGCTGAACTCCGAACGCGGCTTCACACAGGCCCTCCGCTCCCAGGCCCACGAGGCGGCCAACCGCCTGCACACGGTCGTCTCCCTCATCGAGTTGGGCCGCTCCGACGAGGCGATCGACTTCGCGACCGCGGAACTGGAACTGGCCCAGGCCCTCACCGACCAGGTGGTGGCGGCTGTGACGGAGCCGGTCCTGGCGGCGCTGTTGCTGGGTAAGACGGCACAGGCGAACGAGCGGGGCGTGGAACTGGTGGTGTCGCAGGACAGCCGCATGGACGACGGTCTGCTCCCGGAGTCCCTCCCGGCGCGGGACCTGGTGACGGTGCTGGGCAATCTCATCGACAACGCGGTGGACGCGGCGCAGGGGACGACGGGGGCACGGGTGACGGTGACCGCGTACACGGACGAGACGGATGCCTCGGCAGAGGACTCGGTGCTGGTGCTGCGCGTCGCCGATACGGGCAGCGGCGTGGACCCGGCCCACGCTGAGGCCGTGTTCGAACGCGGCTTCTCCACGAAACCGGCGGGCCCCGGCGGGCGAGGCCTGGGCCTCGCCCTCGTACGCCAGGTGGCCCGCCGCCACGAGGGCACGCTGACGGTGTCGGAGGCGGACGGGGGCGGGGCGGAGTTCGAAGTGCGTTTGCCCCTGCGTACGACTGCCGACCCGGGCGGGGCCGCTGCGGTCGCCGCTGCCGCTCAGCACACCGATGGCTCTCCCGCCCGACCCGCCGTTCAGTCCACCGCGCCTGGAGGCGACCGCTCATGACCCAGTCGGACCCCATCAGAGTCCTGGTGGTGGAGGACGACCCCGTCGCCGCCGACGCCCACATGATGTACGTCGGCCGCGTCCCCGGCTTCACGGCGGTCGGCAAGGCCCACACGGGCGCGGAGGCACGCCGTGCGCTGGAGCGCATGCCGGTGGACCTGCTGCTCCTGGACCTGCACCTGCCGGACGTGCACGGTCTGCAACTGGCGCGCTCGCTGCGCGCCGCCGGGCATCACGCCGACGTGATAGCGGTGACGTCGGCACGGGATCTGACGGTCGTCCGGGAGGGCGTCTCCCTGGGTGTCGTCCAGTACGTCCTGAAGCCCTTCACCTTCGCGACGCTCCGCGACCGGCTGGTCCGCTACGCCGAGTTCCACGCGGCGGCGGGCGAGGCCAGCGGCCAGGACGAGGTGGACCGGGCGCTGGCGACGCTGCGGGCACCGGGCCCGGCGGCCCTGCCGAAGGGCCTGAGCGCGCCGACCCTGGAACGGGTCACCGTCGCCCTCCGGGACACCGCGGTGGGCCTGACGGCCGCCGGCATCGCCGAGGCCGTGGGCATCTCCCGGATCACGGCCCGCCGCTATCTCGAACACCTGGTGGACGCGGGCCGGGCGAGACGTGAACCGCAGTACGGGCAGGTGGGACGCCCGGAGCTGGTGTACCGCTGGGTGCGCAAGGAGTAGACCGCCCAAGTCCGGTCCGCTGCACACTCATTGACCTGACTAGACCATTCCTCGTACCGTCACCGGGCACCACCCAAGGCCACAACGACGTAGCCAGCAGGAGGTCGTGCCCGTGCGCCCCACCGCACCCCCCACTCGCCGATCCCGCCTCCCCCTCCGTCTCCTCCTCGCCGGGGCCCTCGCCATCGCCGCGCCCGGTGTCCTCACCGCCTGCGGCAGCGGTTCCGGCAGCGATCCGGACACGGTCGAGGTGTCGTACAAGCAGTCCACGGACAACTCGGTCCGGGTGATGGACACCTTCCTCGGGGACGTGAAAAAGCAGTTCGAGAAGGCGAACCCCGGCAAGAAGGTGAAGCTCGTCCCGATCAAGGCGCCGGACTCGGAGTACTACACCAAGGTCCAGCAGATGCTGCGGTCCCCGAAGACGGCCCCGGACCTGGTCTACGAGGACACCTTCCTCATCAACTCGGACATCACCAGCGGCTATCTGAAGCCGCTGGACGACTATCTGGCCGACTGGAAGGACTGGGACCGGTTCATCGGCACGGCCAGGGCCGCGGCGAAGGCCGAGGACGGGAAGACGTACGGCGTCCCGGACGGCACGGACACCCGGGGACTCTGGTTCGACAAGAAGATCTTCGCCAAGGCCGGTCTGCCCGCCGACTGGCAGCCGAGGACCTGGGACGACGTCCTCTCCGCCGCCCGCGCCATCAAACGGAAGGTCCCCGGAGTCATCCCCCTGAACGTCTACACGGGCAAACCCGCGGGCGAGGCCGCCACCATGCAGGGCTTCGAGATGCTGCTCTACGGCACGGACGGCGCCACCGACAACGGCGGCGACCCCCTCTACGACGAGAAGTCCAAGAAGTGGAAGGCCGGAACCCAGGGCTTCAAGGACGCGCTGGCCTTCGTGGAGACCGTCTACCGGGAGAAGCTGGGCCCGGAGGTGTCCGACGCCCTCGACCCGAACATCGCGACCCGGGTCCGCGGTGAACTCCTCCCCGAGGGCAGGCTCGGCATCAACCTCGACGGCTCCTGGCTGCCGCAGGACTGGCTGCCCGGCAGCGGCCACGAATGGCCCGACTGGTCGGAGAAGCTCGGCCTCGCCGCCATGCCCACCCAGCACGGCCAGGCTCCCGGGAAGGTGAGCATGTCCGGCGGCTGGACCTGGGCGATCCCCGCCAAGGCCGCCAACCCGGACCTCGCCTTCGCGTTCATCAGGACGATGCAGTCGAAGGCGAACGCCCAGAAGTGGTACATCGCCAACTCCGGTATCGCCGTCCGCGAGGACGTCGCCGAGGACCCGGCCTACGCGAAGGCGCAGCCCGGCATCGAGTTCTTCACCGACCTGGTGGCCCACACCCACTACCGGCCCGCCTACCCCGCGTACCCGAAGGTCTCGACCGCCATCCAGGAGGCCATGGAGTCCGTGACGACGGGCGACGCGTCGGTGGCCGAGGCGGCCAGGAACTACGACGAGGAACTCGCGGCGGCCACCGACGACCAGGTGATCCGGGGCTGACCCGCCGCTCATGACGAGACGACCGGGCCGCCCGCCGCACCCCGCCCTCCGCTCCCTCACCCGAGCCCTCCCCGTCGCCCCCGCCAGCGTCCTGCTGCTCCTCTTCCTCGCCGGACCCATCGCCTACTGCGTCTCCATCGCCTTCACCGACCTCCAGCTCACCGGCCAGGCCGAGGACTCCTTCGTCGGCTTGGAGAACTTCCGGACCGCCTTCGGCGACGAGGCGTTCCGCAACGCCGTGTGGCTGACCCTCGTCTTCACCGTCGTCTCGGCGCTGCTGGGCCAGAACACCCTGGGGCTGGCCCTGGCCGCGCTGATGCGGCGCGCCTCGAAGCCCGTCCGCACCCTCGTCGGCGGCATCGTCGTCACCGCCTGGGTGCTGCCGGAGGTGGTCGCGGGCTTCCTGCTGTACGCCTTCTTCCGCCGCGAGGGCACCCTCAACGCCGTCCTGGACTGGCTCGGTCTCCCCACCCAGAACTGGCTGTACACCCTGCCCATCCTGGCGGTGTCGTTCGCGAACGTCTGGCGGGGGACGGCGTTCTCGATGCTGGTGTACTCGGCGGCGCTCGACGAGATCCCGAAGGAGATCACGGAGGCCGCGGAGGTCGACGGCGCGAGCGGTCCGCGCCGTCTGTGGCACATCACCCTCCCGATGATCCGCCGCTCCATCGGCACGAACCTCATGCTCATCACCCTCCAGACCCTCTCCGTCTTCGGGCTGATCTGGGTGATGACGAGGGGCGGCCCCGGCGGCCGGAGCCAGACGCTCCCGCTGTTCATGTACGAGGAGGCCTTCCAGAAGAGCATGATCGGTTACGGCACGGCGGTCGCGCTGCTGCTCCTGGTGGTGGGTTCCCTCTTCTCGGTCGTGTATCTGCGGCTGCTGCGAACGGAGGTCTGACCCGGTGCCGACCAGAACCCGGACACACTCCTCGCGCGGGGCCCGGACACCCGCCTCGCGCAGGACCCTGCGGCGCCGGCTGACCGCCGACGCCGGACTGCTCGTCGTGGCCGCCGCGTTCGTCCTGCCCCTCGCCTGGGTGGTCCTGTCGTCCGTGGACGCCCGCGCCGACCTCCGGGTCCGGCTCCCGGACTCCGTGACCTTCGCCAACTACGAGGCGGTCCTCACCCCGGACGTCACGGTCACGCCGCTGCTGAACAGTCTGCTGCTGTGCGGCGGCGGGACCGCGCTGACCGTGGTGTGCGCGGCCCTCGCCGCCTACCCCCTGTCCCGCTTCCGCTCCCGCCTGAACCGCCCCTTCCTCCTGACGATCCTCTTCGCGACGAGCCTCCCGATCACGGCGATCATGGTCCCGGTGTACGCCCTGTTCGTGCGGGTGAATCTGATCGACACCCACGAGGGCACGATCCTCTTCTTCGCCGCCTCCCAACTGCCGTTCGCCATCTGGCTGATGAAGAACTTCATGGACGGCGTGCCGAAGGAGCTGGAGGAGGCGGCGTGGACGGACGGCGCCTCGCCCCTGCAGTCGCTGCTGCGGATCGTGCTGCCTCTGATGGGGCCGGGCGTCGCGGTCGTGACCGTGTTCTCGTTCGTGATGATGTGGGGCAACTTCTTCGTCCCGTTCATGCTGCTGCTCACCCCGGACCAGATGCCGGCCGCGGTGAGCATCAACGAGTTCTTCGGCAACAAGGGGACGGTGGTCTACGGGCAGTTGGCGGCGTTCTCGGTGATCTACTCGACCCCGGTGATCCTGCTGTACGTGGGCGTGGCCCGACGTCTGGGCGGTGGCTTCGCCCTGGGCGGCGCGGTCAAGGGCTGAGCCGGCCATGCCCACCGGTCACTCGGACCACAGGAATCACAGAAACCGTAGGTTTCTACAATCCGTGATTGTGGCCGAACACCTCGTAGTCACCGCAGCCCCGCACCCCTACGTTGTGCGCGTGCACCGACGCTCAGCCCGTGAACGGCAGCCCCAGCACCCGCACCGTCGACCGACCCGTCCGAGCCCCGATCCGATCCGGACCCCGGCCGCCGACCACGGCCCGTACGGGCACCCGGAGATCCAGGCCCCCACCCCACCGTTCGACACCACCGCCGCCCGCCGACTCCGCGCCGCCCTCGGCATGGGACCCGAGCATGTCGCCTACGGCATGCGGGCCTCGTACGGTCTCCCCTATGTCACCCCGGACCTGGTGAACGCCTGGGAACGCGGCACGGTGGCACCGACGAGCCCCGAACTCACCGCTCTCGCGGGCGTGTTGTGGTGCTCGCCGGGTGAACTCATCGGTGCGCCGCGTACCTTGCGCGAGCATCGCATGGCCCGGGGGACCGCCCCCGAGGACGTGGCCCGCGCGATCGGCATGGACCTGACCGTCTACCTCCACATGGAGGAGACCGGTGAATGGCGCGGCACCGAACGGCAGTCCACCGCCCTCGCCGATCTGCTCGACCTCTCGCTCCCCGAGCTGGTCGTCGTCACCGGACGGGAGGCACGCCTCACCGAGCTGCTCCACGACGCGGTCGCCACCCGCTGGCAGGCGTACGTCCGGCCGACCGCCAAGCTGCTGTCCCTCGACCGGCGCCTCCTGGAGGACGTCCTCCAGGAGATGCACCTC
This sequence comes from Streptomyces sp. NPDC030296, assembly GCF_055572815.1. Lineage (NCBI taxonomy): Bacteria > Bacillati > Actinomycetota > Actinomycetes > Kitasatosporales > Streptomycetaceae > Streptomyces > Streptomyces sp. NPDC030296. The sequence continues at coordinate 855,614 of NZ_JBVICQ010000003.1, read as the reverse complement.
GACTACCGGGGGAGGACGAGCGCCAGTCTCAGCTGGGCGGGCGGCACGGCTGCGACCGACGCGGGCGACGCCGGCCGCGACTACCTCGACCGGATCACCGACCACTTCTGGTCACTGGTCCGCCGGGCGGCCTAGGGGACCGGGCGTCTAGAAGACCGACTCCGCCTCGTCCATCCGGTCCTTCGGGACCGTCTTCAGCTCGGTCACGGCCTCCGCGAGCGGCACCATCACCACGTCGGTGCCGCGCAGCGCGGTCATCCGGCCGTACTCGCCCCGGTGCGCGGCCTCCACCGCGTGCCAGCCGAAGCGCGTGGCGAGCACCCTGTCGTACGCGGTCGGGGTGCCGCCCCGCTGCACATGGCCGAGGATGACCGGCTTGGCCTCCTTGCCGAGGCGGCGCTCCAGCTCGTACGCGAGGGCGGTGCCGATGCCCTGAAAGCGCTCGTGGCCGAACTGGTCGATCTCGCCGTGGCCGTAGTCCATCGAGCCCTCGGCGGGGTGGGCGCCCTCGGCGACGCAGATGACGGCGAACTTCTTGCCGCGCGCGAAGCGCTCCTCGACCATCTTGACCAGGTCGGCCGGGTCGAACGCGCGCTCGGGCAGACAGATGCCGTGCGCACCGGCGGCCATCCCGGACTCCAGGGCGATCCAGCCCGCGTGCCGGCCCATGACCTCGACGACCATCACCCGCTGGTGGGACTCGGCGGTCGTCTTCAGGCGGTCCATCGCCTCGGTGGCGACCCCGACCGCCGTGTCGAAGCCGAAGGTGCGGTCCGTCGACGAGATGTCGTTGTCGATCGTCTTCGGCACGCCGACGACCGGCAGCCCGGCGTCACTGAGCATCCGCGCCGCGGTGAGGGTGCCCTCGCCGCCGATCGGGATCAGGACGTCGATACCGAACTGGTGGGCCATGTCCTGCGCGTTCTCGCACGCCTCGCGGAGGCGGTCGCGCTGGAGGCGGGAGGAGCCGAGGATGGTGCCGCCGCGGGCGAGGATGCCGCTGACGGACTCCAGGTCGAGGCTGCGGTAGCGGCCGTCGAGCAGACCGGCGTAGCCGTCCTCGAAGCCGATGACCTCGTCGCCGTACTGGGCGACCGCTCGGTGCACGACCGACCGGATCACTGCGTTCAGGCCCGGACAGTCGCCGCCTGCGGTCAGAACTCCGATACGCATCGTGCTGTGTCTCCTGCTCGTCCTGCTGGGTGCTGGTACTTGTGAGCCGATCCGATTGTTTCACGCCTCGCAAGGGGGTGCCGCGCCCGCGGAGCCCGCCTCCGGTCGGCCGGGGAGCCCTCCCCCGCCCTGCCGACCTGATGGGCGCCTTATCCACCCCCGGAGGTATTGTCAAGAGGGTTTCCGTCCACCGCGGCGGTGTTTTCCGCACACCCGTCGCACCCCCGCGGAAACACTGCGCGAAGCCACTAAAGCGGCACTCGCGGCACCACCGGAACACCCGACCGAAGCACCGAGCGAAGCACCCACCGAACCCGACATGGAACGGAGAGCCCACGTGACGCGCAGCGTGTACGTGACCGGGATCGACCGCGGCGACGGCCGCCAGGTCGTCGAGCTGGGGATCATGGAGCTCCTGACCCGCCAGGTCGACCGGGTGGGGGTGTTCCGGCCGCTGCTGCACCACGGCCCGGACCGGCTCTTCGACCTGCTGCGCGCCCGGTACCGGCTCTCGCAGGACCCGGCCACCGTGTACGGCATGGACTACCACGAGGCGTCCACCCTCCAGGCCGAGCACGGCACGGACGAACTGGTCGCGGCCCTCGTCGAGCGGTTCCACACGGTGGCGCGGGACTACGACGTCGTCCTCGTCCTCGGCACCGACTTCGCGGACACCCAGTTCCCCGACGAGCTGTCCCTCAACGCCCGGCTCGCCAACGAGTTCGGGGCGTCGGTGATCTCCGTGGTCGGCGGGCGCAAGCAGACCGCCGAGTCGGTGGTCGCCGAGACGCACAACGCGTACCGCGCGTACGAGGGCCTCGGCTGCGACGTGATCGCGATGGTGGTGAACCGGGTCGCGCCCGGCGACCGGGACGAGATAGCCGAGCGGCTCACGGACGCACGCCATCCCCTGGCCGTGCCCTGCTACGTCGTCCCGGACGAGCCCGCCCTGTCCGCGCCGACGGTCGCGCAGATCACCCACGCGCTCGGCGGCAAGGTGCTCCTCGGCGACGACTCGGGACTCGCCCGTGACGCGCTGAACTTCGTCTTCGGCGGGGCGATGCTGCCGAACTTCCTGAACGCGCTCACCCCCGGCTGTCTGGTCGTCACCCCCGGCGACCGCGCCGACCTGGTGGTGGGCGCCCTCGCCGCCCACAGCGCGGGCACCCCGCCGATCGCCGGTGTGCTGCTGACCCTCGACGAACGGCCCAGCGACGAGGTCCTCACGCTGGCGGCGCGGCTCGCGCCCGGCACGCCCGTGGTCGCCGTGGAGAGCGGCTCGTTCCTCACCGCCTCCGAACTCTTCTCGATGGAGGGGAAGTTGAGCGCGGTGACCCCGCGCAAGGCGGAGACCGCGCTCGGCCTCTTCGAGCGGTACGTCGACACGGCCGAGCTGCGCGGCCGGGTCTCGGCGCCCAGCAGCGACCGGATCACCCCGATGATGTTCGAGCACAAGCTGCTGGAGCAGGCCCGCGCCGAGCGGCGCCGGGTCGTCCTCCCCGAGGGCACCGAGGAACGGGTGCTGCACGCGGCCGAGGTGCTGCTGCGACGCGGGGTCTGCGACCTCACCCTCCTCGGCCCCGTGGACCTGATCCGCAAGAAGGCCGCCGACCTGGGCATCGACCTCGGCGACAGCATGCTGGTGGACCCGGCGACCTCCGCGTGGCGGGACTCCTTCGCGGAGAAGTACGCGCAGCTGCGCGCCCACAAGAACGTCAGCGTCGAGCTGGCGTACGACGTGGTGTCCGACGTGAACTACTTCGGCACGCTGATGGTCCAGGAGGGGCTCGCGGACGGCATGGTGTCGGGGTCGGTGCACTCCACGGCCGCCACCATCCGGCCCGCCTTCGAGATCATCAAGACCAGGCCGGACGCGGGCATCGTCTCGTCGGTGTTCTTCATGTGCCTCGCCGACAAGGTGCTGGTCTACGGCGACTGCGCGGTGAACCCGGACCCGAACGCCGAGCAGCTCGCCGACATCGCCGTCCAGTCCGCCGCCACCGCACGGCAGTTCGGGGTGGAGCCGCGGATCGCGATGCTGTCGTACTCCACGGGGACCTCCGGTTCGGGCGCCGACGTCGACAAGGTGCGGGAGGCCACCGAGATCGTCCGCTCCCGGCGGCCCGACCTGCTGATCGAGGGGCCGATCCAGTACGACGCCGCCGTGGAGCCGAGTGTCGCGGCGACCAAGCTGCCGGGCTCCGAGGTCGCCGGGCAGGCCACCGTGCTGATCTTCCCGGACCTCAACACCGGCAACAACACCTACAAGGCGGTGCAGCGTTCGGCCGGCGCCCTCGCGGTCGGGCCGGTGCTGCAGGGCCTGCGCAAGCCGGTCAACGACCTGTCCCGGGGCGCCCTCGTCCAGGACATCGTCACGACCGTCGCCATCACCGCCATCCAGGCCCAGACCCCCGCGGCCCAGTGACCCCCACCGACGACAGAAGGCATACCACCACCGTGACCGCCACCCGCGTCCTCGTCCTCAACTCCGGTTCCTCCTCGGTGAAGTACCAGCTGCTCGACATGCGGGACAGCACCCGGCTTGCCGTGGGCCTGGTGGAGCGCATCGGCGAGCAGGGCTCCCGGCTGAAGCACACCCCGCTGACCGACGGGGGCGAGTCCCGGGAGCGCACCGGCGCGATCGCCGACCACGCGGCCGCCCTGAAGGCCGTCGCGGAGGAGCTGGCCAAGGACGGGCTCGGTCTCGACTCCCCGGAACTGGCCGCCATCGGGCACCGCGTGGTGCACGGCGGGCAGAGCTTCACCGAGCCGACGGTGATCGACGAGGCCGTGCTCGCCGAGATCGAGCGGCTGATCCCGGTGGCGCCGCTGCACAACCCGGCCAACCTGACGGGCATCCGCACGGCTCAGGCCCTGCGCCCGGACCTGCCGCAGGTCGCCGTGTTCGACACCGCGTTCCACACGACGATGCCGGAGTCGGCGGCACGCTACGCGATCGACGTGGAGACCGCCGACGCCCACCGGGTGCGCCGCTACGGCTTCCACGGCACCTCGCACGCGTATGTCTCGCGAGCCACCGCCGAGTTGCTGGGCAAGGCCCCGGAGGACGTGAACGTCATCGTGCTGCACCTCGGCAACGGGGCGTCCGCGTCGGCCGTGCGCGGGGGCCGGTGCGTGGACACCTCCATGGGGCTGACGCCTTTGGAGGGGCTCGTGATGGGTACGCGCTCGGGAGACATGGACCCGGCCGTCATCTTTCATTTGATGCGCGTTGGCGGAATGTCCACGGACGACATCGACACTCTCCTCAACAAGAAGAGCGGTCTGATCGGGCTGTGCGGCGACAACGACATGCGGGAAATAAGCCGGCGTATCGACGAGGGCGACGAGCGGGCGAAGCTCGCCTTCGACATCTACATTCACCGGTTGAAGAAGTACATCGGCGCCTACTGCGCGGTGCTCGGCCGGGTGGACGCGATCGCGTTCACCGCCGGAGTCGGGGAGAACGCGGCGCGGGTGCGGGAGGCCGCCCTGGCGGGCCTGGAACCGCTGGGGCCGGCGGTGGACGCCGACCTCAACGCGGTACGCGGCGACGGGCCGCGGCTGATCTCGCCGGCCGGTGCCCGGGTCGCCGTCGCGGTGGTGCCGACCGACGAGGAACTCGAGATCGCGGCACAGACGTACGCCCTGGTCGACAGATGAGCAAAACAGTCGGGAAATACACGCCGGTAACACGATTGAGCGCATAGCCGCCCATGTGCATTCCGCCAGACGGAATATTCCGCAGCGAAACAAACCGATAGGATCGTCCCATGCGCCGTTCGAAAATCGTCTGTACTCTCGGCCCCGCGGTCGACTCCCACGAGCAGCTTGTCGCCCTGATCGAAGCCGGCATGAATGTGGCCCGCTTCAATTTCAGCCACGGCAGCCACGCCGAGCACCAGGGCCGGTACGACCGGCTCCGGGCCGCGTGCGCCGAGACCGGCAAGGCCATCGGTGTCCTCGCCGACCTCCAGGGCCCCAAGATCCGTCTGGAGACCTTCGCCGAGGGGCCGGTGGAGCTGGTGCGCGGTGACGAGTTCACCATCACCACCGAGGACGTGCCGGGCGACAAGCACATCTGCGGGACGACGTACAAGGGCCTGCCCGGTGACGTCTCCGCCGGCGACCAGGTGCTCATCAACGACGGCAACGTCGAGCTGCGGGTCATCGAGGTCGACGGCCCGCGGGTGCGCACCGAGGTCGTCGAGGGCGGTGTCATCTCGGACCACAAGGGCATCAACCTGCCCGGCGCCGCGGTGAACGTGCCCGCGCTGTCCGAGAAGGACGTCGAGGACCTCCGGTTCGCGCTGCGGATGGGCTGCGACCTGGTGGCGCTGTCCTTCGTGCGGGACGCCGACGACGTGCAGGACGTCCACAAGGTGATGGACGAGGTGGGCCGCCGGGTCCCCGTCATCGCCAAGGTGGAGAAGCCGCAGGCGGTCGAGAACATGGAGGACGTCGTGATGGCGTTCGACGGCGTGATGGTCGCCCGTGGCGACCTGGCCGTCGAGTACCCGCTCGAGAAGGTCCCCATGGTGCAGAAGCGGCTCATCGAGCTGTGCCGCCGCAACGCCAAGCCGGTGATCGTGGCGACCCAGATGATGGAGTCGATGATCACCAACTCCCGCCCCACCCGCGCCGAGGCGTCCGACGTCGCCAACGCGATCCTGGACGGCGCGGACGCGGTCATGCTGTCGGCGGAGTCCAGCGTGGGCGCGTACCCGCTGGAGACGGTCCGCACGATGTCGAAGATCGTCGCGGCGGCCGAGGAGGAGCTGCTCTCCAAGGGCCTCCAGCCGCTGGTGCCGGGCAAGAAGCCGCGTACGCAGGGTGGTTCGATCGCCCGTGCGGCCTGCGAGATCGCCGACTTCCTCGGCGGCCGGGCGCTGGTGGCCTTCACGCAGTCCGGTGACACCGCGCGCCGGCTCTCCCGCTACCGCGCGTCCCAGCCGATCATCGCGTACACCACCGACGAGTCGACCCGCAACCAGCTGGCGCTCAGCTGGGGCGTGGAGTCGCACGTGGTGCCGTTCGTGAACAGCACGGACGAGATGGTCGAGCTGGTGGACCAGGAGATGGTCAAGCTCGAACGCTTCAACGAGGGCGACATCGCGGTCATCACCGCCGGCTCGCCCCCCGGCGTGCCGGGCACCACGAACATGGTCCGGGTGCACCACCTGGGCGGCGGCTCCCGCGACTGACGCCGCCGCCGTACGACAGCACCGAGGGCGCCTCCTGCGAGCAGGGGGCGCCCTCGGTGTGTTGCGGCTCCCGGACGGGTCCTGTGCGGCGCTCGGGCGCCGTGGGCGGTCTCAGTCGGTGGTGAACTGGTGCAGCCCGGGCACGGTGAGCGTCCCGCCGAACTGGCCCGCCTGGACGACCTTCACGTTGGTGAAGTAGATCAGCGGGATGTTCAGCGGCGGCGGGTGCTTCGGGTCGAAGGTCACCGGGATCAGACCGAGCAGGTTGCCGGAGATGCTCTCCGTGTACATGATCGTCTTGCCGTCGCGGATCGTGGACGTGCTGCCCTTGCGGGCCTGCACGTGGTAGGTGACGCCGGCCTGCTTGTCGTCGACCGTCTGGTGGAGGTCGCCGATGTCGGTGCCGTCGGAGATGACGTACTTCAGCACCTCCTTGACCGAGCCGTCGGCGGTCCGCACCTTGACGATGCCCTTGTAGTCGGCGCCCTTCAGCAGCAGGGAGCTGGCGTTCAGGTACCAGGGGTCGTTCGGCAGGGCGGGGATGCCCTTCTCGACGCCGCTCTCGTCCTCGGTGGCGACGGGGCAGTCGTCGGCGTTCACCTTGTCGCTCGGCGACGGGGTGGGGCTCGGGGTCGCGGTGGCGTCGCCGGCCGTGTCCTCGGCGTCGTCCTTCGCGTCCTTCGCCGCGTCCGTGACGTCCTTGGCCGTGTCGGTCACCTTGTCGGTGGCGTCGTCCTTCGCGTCCCTGGCGTCCTTGCCGGCCTTCCCGGCGTCGGATCCGGTGTCACCGGCGGTGTCCTCGGAGGCGGAGGGGGACGGGGTGGTGGACGGCTCGGGCGTGGTGTCCTCGGTGTCCTTCTCGGGGACGAAGATGTCCTCGAGCGCGTCGCCGATGTCCTCCAGGACATTGCCGCTGCCCGCCTCCTCGGCGGAGGGCGTGGGCGACGGGGTGGCCGTGGCGTCGGAGGCGGACGTGTCGGCGGGGTCCGTGGTGGACCCGTCCGCGTCGCCCTTGTCGTCGGAACCTGAATCCGGCGAAGAGGTGTCGTCGTCCGCGGAGTCGTCGCCGGACGCCGAGTCGCCGTCGCCGGTGGTGTCCTCGTCCTGCGTGCCGTCGTCCGTGGCCGGGTCGTCGCTCTCCGGGGCGGAGGCGGACGGGGTCGGGGTGGGCGAGGCGGACGTGTCGGTGTCCTCGTCGGCTGCCTCCAGGGCGGCCACGCAGTCCTTGTACTCGTCGGCCGTCAGGCTCTGCTTCGTCGGGTCCTCGGCGCGGGCCAGGGTGGGCGTGAAGCCCATGCCCATGAGGACCGCCGTCGGCATCGCCGCCAGGGCTATCGCCTTGCCCGCCGGCACGTTCAGCCGGGTGAGAAGGGGCTTCTTGGGCGCCGCGTGCCGCGGTCCGGTTCTCGCACGGGACTCTCCCACCGAAGTCCCGTGGGTCACCTTGTCAGCCGGCACTGTGCCTCCCGTTCGTCCCGTTCGTGGGGGTGGTACCTGACAGGTCGTCGCCCTCGCCGCGCGCCGCCCCGCTCGTCGAGTCCGCCGTCGCGGGCTCGGGGGCGTCGCCCTTGACCAGGGGGACCGCACCTGGTTGTGCCGTGTTCTCAGAGGCCGTGCCCTGGAGAGCCGTGTCCGGCGCGGCCGCGGCGCGGGTCGGGGTCTTGTACGTGGACGACACCCGCTCCTCCTCGTTGCCGGGCGCCCAGGCGATGGCCAGCGCGCCGCCGATCAGGGAGAGCAGGAAGCCGAAGCCGAAGCCGCCGAGGTTGGAGACCGGGATGGACACGAGCGCCAGGAGGATCGCCGCCGTACCGGCGAAGGTGCGTACGTGCCGCTGGAACCACAGACTGATCCCGAGCACCACCAGCAGGACGCCGATGATGAGGGAACCCGCGCCGCCCGTCGTCGACATGGCGAGCGTGAGGTGACCGATCTGCAGGTTCGCGTACGGCAGGTACATGATCGGGAAACCGCCGAGCAGTACCAGAAGGCCCGCCCAGAAGGGACGAGAGCCCCTCCAGTCGCGGAAGCGCCGCCGAAAGGCGCGGAGATAGTCTTCGTTCTGCCCCGTTGACTCGGCGCTCATGGACAACAGCTCCCTGGAACGGTGTTGCTGTGAGAAGTTCGCGTACGGCATGTGGTGCGAGGCGCGCGTACGGGAATTCACGTACGGAGGTCGCGCGCGGGATGCCCCGCGCCGCGAGAGGGACGGGCGGGCGAAGAAGCACAGGCCCCCTCACCCGCCCAGGGAGTGCCTAGTAGCACTCCACGGTGCCCTTGTGGAGCGACATCTTGAGGTTGCTCAGCTTGAAGGTTCCGGCGGTGGTCGCCCACGCCGTCTGCTTCACGTCGCTCAGCGTGGCCGAGTCGGCCTGCTGGGCGAACCCGTAGGGGTTGGCCTGCTCCGAGCCGCCCTTCATGCCCGGACCCTTGTTGGCGTCCTTGGCCGCCACACCGATGTCGATGCCCTTGAAGACGGCATCGGCCGAGAGGTCCTCGACGTCGATGTAGAGGTTCTCGGCCTCGACCTTCTTGCCACCGGTACCGGCGGTCAGCTTGAGGCTGACGCTACCGAGGAACGGGACACCAGGGGTCACGACCGACTGGCACATGTTGGTGATCTCGGCCTTCTTGAACGCCGAGACGGCGACGGGGTGAACCGTCTTCTCGCCCTTGAGGGTGTAGCCCTCGTCGAGCGCTCCGTACTGCGAGAAGCCCTGACCTTCGAGCTGACCCGCCGTCACCTTGAACGACTGGCCCGACACACTGAACGACGCCGCGAGAGCACCCTGCGCGAGGGCGACACCTATCGCTGCCGTGGCGGCGACGCTGGGCACCATGACCACAGCGAACCGCTTCCATCTGGTCCCGCCACGCACCTGGGACTCCATATTTCCTCCTTCTCGGACGTACATCTCCTGCCACCGGCTCGCCCCTTGACGGCGGCTCGGCCGGACAGGGATGGGAGAAGTGCTACGTCCTCGGGAATGGGGAGCGCCCGCGCTCGGTGGCACCGAAGCGCCCGAACTCACCGGCGATCACCCCCGAGCGACAACCACTGGTCGCGCCTGACACGCATCACGCACAACCTGCTGGACAGGCTCCACCGTTGAGGCGGAGACCCCCCTGTCCAAGAGACGACGCCACTGTCGCCGGCTCTACTCGGTGGGGACCCAGAAAACCCGTTGACCCGACTGGCCGGCGGGGTACGGGATTGGACCGAGCGTCGCCGATCGTGGTGCATTCTCGCCGCCCCCGCAAGGGGGTTCGTTACTCGCTAGTAACGGACGGATAACCGAACAACGACCCATTGGCATCGGGCAGCGACCCTGGGTCGCCCCGAGTGAGGCGACAGACTGGTTGACAGCCGGACAGAGTCCGACACATCGGCGCGGTTCTCTTACTGCCAGTAACAGCGACCGGGATTACCAAGATTTGGTAAAGGGCGGCCGGGATGTCGCCGTGTCGCCAAATCTCTCACTCCGGCCACACGTGTTCCGGCACATCACAGCCGTGCGCCCACGCCGAGGCGTGGGCGCGGAAGCGAACCGGGACGGGCCGACGCGGCCCGCCCCGGAACCCGTCTCAGAACAACGCCCGCGCCAGCGCCCGGCGGGCCGCGGTCACCCGCGGATCGTCGGACCCGACGACCTCGAACAGCTCGATCAGCCGCAGCCGCGCGGTCTCCCGCTCGTCACCCGCCGACCGCCGGACCGTCTCGACGAGCCGCCCGAAGGCGTCCTCCACATGTCCGCCCACGAGGTCGAGGTCGGCCGCCGCGATCTGCGCCGGCACATCGGCGGGGTTCTCCGCCGCGGCCTTGCGCACCTCCTGCGGGTCCATGCCCTGCACCCGCTGCAGCAACTCGGCCTGCGCGAGGCCCAGCTTGGCCTCGATGTTGCCCGGGTCGTCGCTCAGCACGTTCTTGTACGCCTGCACCGCGCCGCCGAAGTCGCCCGCGTCCAGGGCCTGTACGGCGGCGGCGAGCAGATGGTCGTAGGGGCCGGCCGGGATCTGCGGGGCCGACTCGACCGCACCGGGCTCGGCGTCGGGGTCGACCACGAGGCCGGTGAGGCCGAAGCGCTGCTCGGCGACCTGCACGAGCTGGTCGAGGGTGGCGCGGATCTGCTGCTCGGGGGCGGCGCCCTGGAAGAGGGGCAGCGCCTGCCCGGCGACGACGGCGAACACCGCCGGGATCCCCTGGATCCCGAACTGCTGCATCAGCATCTGGTTCGCGTCGACATCGATCTTGGCGAGGACGAACTTGCCGTTGTAGTCGACGGCCAGCCGCTCCAGCACGGGGCTGAGCTGCTTGCAGGGCTGGCACCACTCGGCCCAGAAGTCGATGACGACGGGCACCTCGGTGGAGCGCTGGAGGACCTCCCTCTCGAACCCGGCCTCATCGACGTCGATGACCAGGTCGGCCGGGGAGACCGCTCCTTGGCCGCCCTGCCGGGCCGCTTCGGCGCGCGCCTGCTCCGCCTTCGCCTTGGCCTCCTGGGCCGCCTTCACCGCGGCGAGGTCGACGACTCCGCTCATGGACATGTTCCGTGGCTGCATGAGTACATCCTCCCCCCTCCGGGCGCGCGTGTGAAAAGCGTCGCGAAGCCGACCGTCCCCCTGGCGCACAAGCTTTCGCTACGACCCGTAGCGTAACTGCACCCGCGACTCCTATGTACCCACTCCCCGGTGATCTGCCTCACGGCACCGGGCACGACATCCCTGGACGCCGAAGAACGGCCGGATATGGTCGGCGGCATGCAGAGCCGCACCCCCGCCTCCCGCGCCACGGGGCGTCCGCGCAGCGCCACGGCGGACGCCGCGATCCTGGCGGCCACCCGGGAGGCTCTCGTGGAGCTGGGCTGGTCGAAGCTGACGCTGGGCGACGTGGCGACGCGCGCCGGGGTGGCCAAGACGACCCTCTACCGCCGCTGGGCGGGCAAGAACGAGCTCGTGGTCGACGCGGTGGCCGAACTCTTCGACGAGCTGGAGATCCCCAACCGGGGCAGCCTCGCGGCGGACATCGAGGGCGTCGTGCTCCAGTTCGCCGCGATCCTGGCCCGTCCCGAGGCACGCAGCGGCCTGATGGCCGTCATCGCCGAGTCGACCCGCGACGACGCGCTGCGCGAACGCATCCGCACGTCCATCGTCGAACGCCAGAAGCGGCTGGTCCTCGAGGGCCGCACCCGTGCCCAGGCCCGCGGCGAACTCCCGCCGGAGTCCGACCCGACGACCGTCGACCTCATCTTCGACGTCGTGGCGGGTGCGGTGGTCCACCGCACGCTGGTGAGCGCGGAACCGGCCGACGAGCAGTGGGTGCGCGCCTTCACCAGGCTCCTGCTGGTGGGCCTGGGCGGGGCGGCGGGCTGAGGGGGACGCACGCGACCGCGCCGACCGGCCGGCACGCGCGGGCCCCCTTCCGCGAACGGCGTCTAGAAGCCCGCGGGCTCCGTGTAGACGCCCCACTCGTCGCGCAGGACGCCGCAGATCTCGCCCAGCGTGGCCTCCGCGCGGACCGCGTCCAGCATCGGCCCGATCATGTTCGACCCGTCCCGGGCGGCGGCGAGCATGGTGTCCAGGGCGCGCCGTACCGCCGCGTCGTCGCGGACGGACTTCCGGCCGGCCAGCACCCGCACCTGCTCGCGCTCGACCTCGTGGCTGACCCGCAGGATCTCCAGGTCGCCCGTGACGGAGCCGTGGTGGACGTTGACGCCCACGACGCGCTTCTCGCCCTTCTCCAGGGCCTGCTGGTAGCGGAAGGCGGACTCGGCGATCTCACCGGTGAACCACCCGTCCTCGATGCCCCGCAGGATCCCGGAGGTCATCGGCCCGATCGGGTGCCGCCCGTCGGGGTGGGCCCGCAGCCCGCGCTCCTTGATCTGCTCGAAGATCTTCTCGGCGTCGGCCTCGATACGGTCCGTCAGCTGCTCGACGTACCACGAACCGCCCAGCGGGTCGGCGACGTTGGCGACGCCGGTCTCCTCCATCAGCACCTGCTGCGTGCGCAGCGCGATCTCGGCGGCCTGCTCGGAGGGCAGCGCGAGGGTCTCGTCCAGGGCGTTGGTGTGCAGGGAGTTGGTCCCGCCGAGGACCGCGGAGAGCGCCTCCACAGCCGTGCGCACCACGTTGTTGTACGGCTGCTGCGCGGTCAGCGAGACACCGGCGGTCTGGGTGTGGAACCGCAGCCACTGGGCCTTGTCGGTCCGCGCCCCGTACACGTCGCGCATCCAGCGGGCCCAGATCCTGCGCGCCGCGCGGAACTTGGCGATCTCCTCGAAGAAGTCGACGTGCGCGTCGAAGAAGAAGGACAGCCCGGGCGCGAACACGTCGACGTCCAGCCCGCGGCTGAGCCCCAGCTCCACGTATCCGAAGCCGTCGGCCAGGGTGTACGCCAGCTCCTGCGCGGCCGTGGCCCCGGCCTCACGGATGTGGTAGCCGGAGACGGACAGCGGCTTGTACGCGGGGATCCGCTCCGCGCAGTGCTCCATGAGGTCGCCGATGAGCCTGAGGTGCGGCTCGGGCTGGAACAGCCACTCCTTCTGTGCGATGTACTCCTTGAAGATGTCGGTCTGCAGGGTGCCGTTCAGCACGCCCGGATCGACGCCCTGCCGCTCGGCGGCGACGAGGTACATGCAGAAGACGGGCACGGCGGGCCCGCTGATGGTCATGGACGTCGTGACGTCCCCGAGCGGGATGTCCTTGAACAGGACCTCCATGTCGGCGGCGGAGTCGATGGCGACGCCGCAGTGCCCGACCTCGCCGAGCGACCTGGGGTCGTCGGAGTCCCGGCCCATGAGGGTGGGCATGTCGAACGCCACGGACAGACCCCCGCCGCCGTTGGCGAGGATCGTCTTGTACCGCTCGTTCGTCTGCTCCGCGTTGCCGAACCCGGCGAACTGCCGGATCGTCCAGGTCCGCCCCCGGTAGCCGGTCGGGTGGAGCCCCCGCGTGAACGGGTACTCCCCCGGCCACCCGATCCGGTCGAACCCGTCGTACACGTCCCCGGGCCGGGGGCCGTACACGGGCTCCACCGGATCGCCGGAAAGCGTGGTGAAGTCGGCCTCGCGCTTGCGCGCGGCGTCGAACCGGGCCTGCCAGCGACGGCGACCCTCCTCGATGGCGTCAGCGTCCATGCACCCCAATTTACTAGGACGTCCTAGTAAACGACAGTGACGCAGGTCAGGACGCGCCGGAAGGATCCACGGAAGCACCCGTTACGCTCAACGGCATGAAGAAGAGCGTCTTGACCCGCTACCGAGTGCTGGCCCTCGTCACGGCCGTGCTGCTGATCCTGCTCACGGCGGGCGTGATCGGGAAGCGCGTGCTGGGCCTGGACGGCTTCGACACCTTCGTCACCGTGGTGGGCTTCGCCCACGGCTGGCTGTACGTGTTGTACCTGGTCTTCGCCTTCGACCTCGGCAACAAGATGAAGCTGCCGGTCGGGCGTCTGCTGTGGGTCCTGCTCGCGGGCACGGTCCCGACCGCCGCCTTCTTCGTCGAGCGCCGGATCACCCGTGAGGCCGAGCCCCTCGTCATCGAGGGCCCGGCGACCGAGACCGCCGCGGCCTGACCCGGCGGTCGCCGCTCAGCTCTCCTCGAAGTCCCCCGCCGCCACCCGCAGCGGGCGGAGCATCGCGAAGATCTCCGCGCACTCCTCGGCGTCGTAGACGCCGAGGCCGAAGTCCATGGCCATGAGGTCGCGGGTGGCGGCGTCACAGACCTCACGGCCCTTGTCGGTGATCGAGGCGAGGGTGCCGCGGCCGTCGTTGGGGTTGGGGCGCTTGTCTACGAGACCCGACTTCACCAGGCGGTCCACCGTGTTCGTCACGGACGTGGGATGGACCATGAGGCGCTCACCGATCTTCGACATCGGCAGCTCGCCCTTCTGCGAGAAGGTGAGGAGCACCAGCGCCTCGTAGCGCGCGAAGGTCAGCCCGTACGGCTTGACGACCGCGTCGACCTCCGCCAGCAGGATCTGCTGGGCGCGCATGATCGAGGTGATCGCGGCCATGGCCGGGACGTTTCCCCAGCGCTGCTTCCAGTGCTCGTCGGCGCGCGAGATGGGGTCGAAGGAGAGGCTGAGCGGCTTCGGCACGCCATCGACCTTACCGGCCGGTCACATGCTGGTCAGCCCCGTCTCGCGTTTCGGTCGCCCGGCGGACCGTCGACCCTCCGCGGGCGGTGTCGCCCCCGAGTCGATTTATCACCCTGCGCAACGATCAGTGACATATCGTCACGGTCCGTCACCGCCGGGGAGCAGGGGGAAGCGCCATGTCCCGGCCCCGCGCGTCCGTCCCGAACAGCGTGTACCAGCCCGGCGGCACGAGGGTCCGGTCCTCCGGGACGTCGATGGTGATCGAGTCGCGGGTCCGGGTGATCTCCAACGCCATGGACCGCTGTTCGACGTCGTGGAGTGGGTGACCGCGCTGGGCCGCACGAGCCGGGCCGCGACGCTCCGCTCCGGGTGCGCGGCGGCGAAGGCGGCGCGGCCCTTGGCGTCGGTCTCCTGGGGACCGTCGCCGAGGACGGGGCGGTCCTTGCGGAAGGGGCCGAACGGAGGACATTCCGGCGGGTGCCCGCTCCTGCGCCGGACGGCGTAGCGCTCGCACCCCTACCCGGCGAGGTACCGCTCGATCGTCTCCACCTTGGAGGTGAGGCCGTCGGTCACGCCGGGGCGGATGTCCGCCTTCAGGACCAGGGAGACCCGCGGGGCGCGCTCCTCGACTGCGGCGACGGCGCGGCGGACGACGTCCATGACCTCGTCCCAGTCGCCCTCGACGGAGGTGAACATCGCGTCGGTGCGGTGCGGCAGACCCGATTCACGGACGACCCGGACGGCGTCGGCGACGTACTCCCCCACGTCCTCGCCGACGCCGAGCGGCGTCACGGAGAAGGCGACGATCACGCGTTCACGATCCCTTCCTTGCGAGCGCGGGAGGCGATCACCGCGTTCTCGGCCTCACGGCGCAGCCTGCGCTCGGCGAAGAAGCCGCCGGCGGGAAGCACGGCGAGGGCGAAGTAGAGCGCGGCGGTCTTCAGCGACCACTTCGCACGGTTCCAGGCGTCGGCCCAGAAGACCAGGTACAGCAGGAACAGGATGGCGTGGACCCAGCCCATGACGGGCACCGCGTTGAACTCCGTGGTCCGCTTCAGCACCGAGCAGACGAGCAGCAGCAGGAAGGAGACGGCCTCGGGGGCGGAGACGAGGCGCAGGCGGCGGAGGGCGGAGGCGGTCTTTATGTCCACGGGTCACCTTCGGTGGGGTCGGCGGGCGAGTCGTCGAGCTTTGTGAACGCATGCACAAGCGCTGCCCATTCTGGCATCCGTCAACCGCCTGAATGCCCTAGGGGTCCCCTCAGGGTCGAGATCACCCTCTGGACCCTGTCCTGTCCGGCCATCGGCCGGTTACCTTCACCCCGTGGCAATGTTCCGACTTCAAGGCAGCAAGGTGCTCGCCGTCGACATGACCGGGGACGCCGTGAAGGCGAAGAACGGCTCGATGGTCGCGTACGACGGTCAGATGTCGTTCAAGAAGCTGAGCGGCGGTGGTGAGGGCCTGCGCGGGATGGTGACGCGGCGCCTCACGGGTGAACAGATGACGTTGATGGAGGTCACCGGGCAGGGGACCTGCTGGTTCGCGGACCGGGCCTCCGAGATCAACCTCGTGAATCTCCAGGGGGACAAGCTGTATGTGGAGTCGAGCAATCTGCTCGCGACGGACTCCGGCCTGCGGACGGGCACGAGCTTCACGGGGCTGCGCGGCGCGTCACAGGGCAACGGCCTGTTCACCACGACGATAGAGGGCCACGGCCAGGCGGCGATCATGTCCGACGGCCCGGCCGTGGTGCTGCGCGTGAGCCACCAGTACCCGCTGACGGTGGACCCGGGGGCGTACATCGCCCACCAGGGCAACCTCCAGCAGTCGTTCCAGTCCGGCGTGACGTTCCGCACGCTCCTCGGGGAGGGCGGCGGCGAGGCCTTCCAGATGCGCTTCGAGGGCGACGGACTCGTCTATGTCCAGCCGAGCGAGCGCAACACGATCGCGGGAGACGTGTGAGATGCCCTTCCGTGAGATCAACTCGAAGATGATCGAGGCGACCGTCATCCCCGGCCAGCGGCTGTTCAGCCAGCGCGGGGCGATGCTCGCCTACAAGGGCGAGGTGTCCTTCACGCCCAACATCCAGGGCGGCCAGGGCGGCATCGCGTCGATGATCGGCCGCCGCGTCGCGGGCGAGGCGACCCCGCTGATGACCGTCGAGGGCAGCGGCACGGTCCTGTTCGGGCACGGCGGCCACCACATCCAGGTGATCAGCCTGACCGGTGACACGCTCTACGTCGAGGCCGACCGTCTGCTGGCCTTCGACGGCACCCTCCAGCAGGGCACGATGTTCATGGGCTCGCAGGGCGGAGTCATGGGCATGGTCCGCGGCCAGGTGACCGGGCAGGGCCTGTTCACCACCACCCTCCAGGGCCACGGCGCGGTCGCCGTGATGGCGCACGGCGGAGTCATCGAGGTCCCGATCACCCCCCACCGCCCGGTCCATGTGGACCCCCAGGCGTACGTGGCCCACTACGGCGACGTGCGCAACAAGCTGTCCACCGCGCTCGGCTGGCGCGACATGGTGGGCCGCGGCTCCGGCGAGGCGTTCCAGCTGGAGCTGAGCGGCAACGGCGCGGTGTACGTCCAGGCCTCGGAGGAGAAGCTGTGAGCATGTACGGGGGCCCGGTCGCCGGCCCGACGGTCTTCGACCCGATGACGCTGCCGAGCGACGACAACGTCAACAACTACACCTTCTGCGTGGAGCTCAAGGGGAGCCAGTGGTTCCTGCAGAAGGGCAAGATGATCGCCTACTACGGGCAGATGGAGTTCAACGGCGTCGGGCACGGCCGGCTGGACCGCCTTGTCCGTACGTCCTTTCATTCGCCTCTGCACGCGAGCGACTGGGTCGTCGCCGAGGGCTCCGGGAAGATGCTCCTGGCCGACCGGGCCTTCGACGTCAATTCATATGACTTGGACGAGGGCAACCTGACCATTCGCTCCGGCAACCTCCTCGCTTTTCAGCCAAGTCTCGCACTGAAGCAGTCCATCGTTCCGGGGTTCCTGACGCTGATCGGGACCGGCAAGTTCGTGGCCGCCTCGAACGGCCCCGTGGTGTTCATGGAACCCCCCATTCGGGTCGACCCTCAGGCGCTGGTCGGGTGGGCCGACTGCCCCTCCCCCTGCCACCACTACGACCATGGGTACATGACAGGCGTGATGGGCGGTCTACGTGCACTGACGGGCATCGGAGGCGCCTCCGGCGAGGAGCACCAGTTCGAGTTCGTCGGGGCGGGCACGGTACTGCTCCAGTCGTCCGAAACGCTGATGGCCGAGCAGGCCATGGGCGCGGTGCCGCACGAGCCGGGCGTACCCGGCGGCGGAGGGGTACCCAGCCACCACGGACAGCAAGCCGGCACACCGCGCCTTCCCGGACAGCTGGGGGACCTCCAGCGTCGCTTCGGGCTGTGAGCGGTAGTCTGCGGAGTGTGACATCGAACGTGTGCACGCTGTCATGTTCCGACCCGTACCACCACAACCCTCACTAGTTCACCTTTCAACCTTTTAGGTAGACTTCATTCATGGAGACCGAGACGGCCACGCGCTGGCTGACCGATGCGGAGCAGTGCGCCTGGCGCACCCATCTGGACGTCAACCGACTGTTGACGCACCAGCTCGAAAGGGATCTGCAGCCGTTCGGCCTGACAATGAACGACTACGAGATCCTGGTGAACCTTTCCGAGTCGGAGGGTCTGCGGATGCGGATGAGCGACCTCGCCTCCGCGACCCTCCAGTCCAAGAGCCGCCTCTCGCACCAGATCACCCGCATGGAGAACGCGAACCTGGTGCGCCGGGAGAACTGCGAGTCCGACCGGCGCGGGCTGTTCGCCGTGCTCACCGAGCACGGGCTGGAGACCATGCAGCGGGTCGCGCCGCACCATGTGGCGTCGGTACGGCGGCACTTCATCGATCTGCTGCCGGAGGAGGCGCTGGAGGAGCTGCACAAGTCGCTGACGCCGGTCGCGGAGCACTTGCGCAGCCATCGCGGCAAGCCGTAGCGCTCCGCTTGGGGGGCCGGGGGAGTACGGGGGTGGGCTGCGGGTCTGGTGCCGGCTGCGGGTTCGTCGTGGCTGGTCGCGCAGTTCCCCGCGCCCCTGGGTTGCCTGGGGGCGCCCTCAGATCTCCCTCGGGAGGCGTAGTTCGAAGAGGGCGCCGCCTTCGGGGGCGTCCCGGACGGTCAGGGTGCCTCCGTGGCGGCGGGCGATGTCCCTGGCGATGGCCAGGCCCAGGCCGGCGCCGCCGTCGTCGCGGGCCCGGGACTCGTCCAGACGGACGAACCGTTCGAAGATGCGGTCGCGGTCGGCCGGGGCGACCCCCGAGCCGTCGTCGGCGACCTGGAGGACGGCCTCGCCGGCCTCGGCGCGCAGGGTGACGGCGACCCGGTCGCGGGCATGCCGGGCGGCGTTGTCCAGCAGGTTGCCGAGGACCCGGCAGATCTGGCCGCGGGAGCCGCCGACCTCCAGCGACGCCACACTGTCGAGGGCCACCCCCCGACGGGAGTCCACCTCCTCCCGGACGACGGCCGCGAGGTCGAACCGCGCGTCCGGCGGCGGCCGCTCCCCCGCGTCGAGGCGGGCGAGGAGCAGCAGGTCGGCGGCGAGAGTCTGCAGCCGCACGGTGTCCTCCAGGGCCCCCTCCAGGTCCAGCAGGTCCGGGTGCGCGGCGCCCACCTCCAGCTGGGTGCGCAGCGAGGCGATCGGGCTGCGCAGCTCGTGCGAGGCGTCGGCGACGAAGGCGCGCTGGCGTTCGACGGAGCTCTCCAGCGCGGCGAGCGTCTCGTTCGTCGTACGGGCCAGACGCGCGACCTCGTCATGGGTGTCCGGCTCGGGGACACGCCGCGAGAGGTCCTCGGACGCCGTGATCGCGGCCATCTCGACGCGGATGTCCTCGACGGGTCGCAGCGCCCGCCGGGTGACCACGTACGTCACCCCGCTGACCGTCAGCAGGAGCAGCGGCAGCCCGATCAGCATCGTCGTCAACGCGGTGTCGACTGCGTCCTGTTCGACGGCGAGCGGCGCACCCGCGTAGACGGTGAGGGGAACCCCGCCCTTCGTGATCACGTCGACGGCGGCGAACCGGTAGTCGGCCGTCTCCCCCTCGACGGTCGCGGTGCCCTCGCCGTACCAGGTCTCGTCGGCGACCTGACCGGGCTTCAGGCGGTCCGCGTCCTCCGCCTCCCGGTCGCCCTCAGCCCGGTCGTCGGCGTCGTCGTTGGTCTCGGAGTTGAGCCGCTCGGAGGCGACGGCGCTCACGCTGATGCCCTCGACGTCCTCGCCGACCACGACCGGCTTCTGCCCTCGGTCGAGGATCTCCACGGGGTTCTCGTCGCCGTCCGGCAGGTTCAGCTTGTCGTACGCGAAGCCGTGGGCGAGCGCCGAGGCGGCGCTGCGAGCCACGGAGTCGGCCTCGGTGTCCGCCTTGTCGACGAGGGTGAACCGCAGCGAGAGCAGCACCGCGGCGCCCGCGGCGACCAGGGCGACGGCGACGACCGCGGTCGCGGCGAGAGTGGCACGGGCCCGTACGGAGCCCAGACGGCGCCTCACGGGCGGGCCTCCAGTCGGTATCCGGCGCCGCGGACGGTCTTGATGAGCGTCGGGCCCAGCTTGCGGCGCAGGGTGCTGATGTAGACCTCGACGATGTTCGGGTCGCCGTCGTAGGCGAAGTCCCAGACGTGCTCCAGGATGTCGGCCTTCGACACGACCTCACCGGCCCTGTGCACGAGCTGTTCGAGGACGGAGAACTCCTTGGCGGTCAGGGTGACCTCGTCGTCGGCGAGGAACACGCGCCGGGCGGCGGTGTCGACCCGTAGATCGCCGACCGTGTGCACGGGCGCGGCCCCGCCGGCCGGGCCGCGCCGCCTGAGCAGCGCCTTCACCCGGGCGACGAGGACCACGTACGAGAACGGCTTGGTGAGGTAGTCGTCGGCGCCCGTGTCGAGTCCCTCGGCCTCGTCGTACTCGCCGTCCTTGGCGGTGAGCATCAGGATCGGCACGTCGTGGCCGGCGGCGCGCAGGGCGGCGCACACGCGGTAGCCGTTCATGCCGGGGAGCATGATGTCGAGGATGACGAGGTCGTAGACGCCCTCGCTCGCCCGGTGCAGGCCCTCCGCGCCGTCGTGGACGACGTCCACCGCGTAGCCCTCGGCCGTCAGCCCCTTGGCCAGGGACACCGCGAGCCGCTTCTCATCTTCCACGATCAACAGGCGCATGCGTTCAGCTTGGCAAAGCGAACCTGAAGCGGTCTTCAGGGGCTTTCAGGTCCGCTTCAGCGTCGCTCGGCCAGATTGGTGGACGTCGAAAGCAGACGAGGCACACCAGACGGAGGAATCCCATGAAGCGCAACATCGTCATCGCCACCGTCGCGGCCGCCGCCCTGATCGGCGGAGGCACCGCGACCGCCATCGCGGTCGCGGGTGACGACGAGGCGCCGGCGAAGAAGACGGTCACGGTGGCGAACGACGACAACGACCGCGACGACGCCCAGGACACCGACGACACCGCGCAGGACAGGGCCGAGGACAAGGCGGAGGACAAGGCCGCCCGTGACGCGGACGAGGACGCCGAGGACAAGGCCGAGAACGCGGCCGACGCCAAGGCCGCGCAGATCACGGCCGCCGACGCGATCGAGGCGGCGCTGAAGCACACGTCCGGTACGGCGGTCTCCGCCGACCTGGACGACGAGGGCACGACCTATGTGTGGGACGTCGACGTGCTGACGGGCGGCGGCGCCTGGCACAGCGTCCAGATCGACCCGGCCACCGGGAAGGTCCTCGGCTCGCACACCGAGAAGGACGACGACGGTGACGACGCCGCCGAGACCGCGCAGATCCGGGACGCGCTCAAGGGCAGCTCGGTGACCGCCGCGGAGGCCGCGGAGGCCGCCGCCGCGAAGGGCACGGTCACCTCGGTGGACCTCGACGAGGAGAGCCGGGACAAGGCGTGGGAGGTCGACACCACCGCCGCGAACGGCACGGGCAGCGACTGGCGCGTGGCGCTGGACACGGGGAAGGTCACGGCCGACCGCACGAACGACTGACGCGCGCGCGTTCGGGCCGTGGTCAGCCGCGGCCCGGGGCTGGTCGCGCAGTTCCCCGCGCCTTGAGGGGCGCGGGGAACTGCGCGAGAAACCACGACGCACCCGCAACCGCCAACGCACCCCGGCCCCCACCCACAAGGCGCTCCTACCCCTCCGTCAGGCCGGCGACCAGCTCGTCGGCCGCCCGGTAGGGGTCCAGCTCCCCCTCCACGATCCGCTCCGCGAGAGCGGACAGGCGGCGGTCTCCGTGGAGGTCCCCGATCCGCTCCCGCAGCGCGGTCACCGCGATCGTCTCGACCTCGCGCGCGGCCCGGGCCCGCCGCCGCTCCGCGAGCACCCCGCGCTCCTCCATCCACGCCCGGTGCTTCTCCAGCGCCTCGACGACCTCGTCGACGCCCTCGCTCCGTGCCGCGACCGTCTTGACGATCGGCGGACGCCAGTCCCCGGGGCCCCGCGTCTCGCCCAGTCCGAGCATGTGGTTCAGCTCGCGCGCGGTCGCGTCGGCGCCGTCCCGGTCGGCCTTGTTGACGACGTAGACGTCACCGATCTCCAGGATCCCGGCCTTGGCCGCCTGGATGCCGTCTCCCATGCCGGGCGCCAGCAGCACCACGGACGTGTCGGCCTGGGAGGCGATCTCCACCTCCGACTGGCCGACGCCGACCGTCTCGACCAGCACCACGTCGCAGCCCGCCGCGTCGAGGACGCGGATCGCCTGCGGCGCCGCCCAGGCGAGGCCGCCGAGGTGGCCGCGGGTCGCCATGGAGCGGATGTAGACGCCGGGGTCGGAGGCGTGCTCCGACATCCGGACGCGGTCGCCGAGCAGCGCGCCCCCGGAGAACGGCGAGGACGGGTCCACGGCCAGGACGCCGACCCGCTTGCCGGCCTTGCGGTACGCGGTGACCAGCGCCGACGTGGACGTGGACTTGCCCACGCCGGGCGATCCGGTGAGACCGACGACGTACGCCCCGCCGGTCAGCGGGGCCAGCGCCGCCATCACCTCGCGCAGTTGCGGGGACGCCCCCTCCACCAGGGAGATCAGCCGGGCGACGGCACGCGGCCGCCCTTCCCTGGCCTGGGCCACCAGCGTGGGGACGTCCTGCATCACAGCTCCGTTCCGAACAGCCACGTACACCTGGGAGGGGAAGGCCTCAGGCCTTGGGGACCCGCACGATCAGCGCGTCACCCTGACCGCCGCCGCCGCACAGCGCGGCCGCGCCGACACCGCCGCCGCGCCGCCTCAGCTCCAGCGCGAGGTGGAGGACGAGACGGGCGCCGGACATGCCGATCGGGTGGCCGAGGGCGATGGCACCGCCGTTGACATTCACCTTTTCAGGGGACACCCCGAGGTCCTTCATTGACTGCACGGCGACCGCCGCGAAGGCCTCGTTGATCTCGATGAGGTCGAGGTCCGCCACGTCCAGGCCGTCCTTCTTCAGGGCGTGCTGGATCGCGTTGGACGGCTGCGACTGCAGGGAGTTGTCCGGTCCCGCGACGTTCCCGTGGGCGCCGATCTCGGCGAGCCACTGCAGGCCCAGCTCCTCGGCCTTCTCCTTGCTCATCACGACCACGGCCGCGGCGCCGTCGGAGATCTGCGAGGCGGAGCCCGCGGTGATGGTGCCGTCCTTGGCGAAGGCCGGGCGCAGCTTGCCCAGCGACTCCGTGGTGGTCTCGCCCCGGATGCCCTCGTCCTGACTGAAGACGACCGGCTCGCCCTTGCGCTGCGGGATCTCCACGGGGGTGATCTCCGCGTCGAAGATGCCGTTCTTCTGCGCGGCGGCCGCCCGCTGGTGGGACAGGGCGGAGAACTCGTCCTGCTCCGGACGGAGGATGCCGAGCCGGGTGTTGTGCTTCTCGGTGGACTCGCCCATGGCGATGCCCTCGAAGGAGTCCGTCAGCCCGTCGTGCGCCATCGCGTCGAGCATCTGGATCGCACCGTACTTGTAGCCCTCACGGGACTTCGGCAGCAGGTGCGGGGCGTTGGTCATGGACTCCTGGCCACCGGCGACGACCACGTCGAACTCGCCGGCGCGGATCAGCTGGTCGGCGAGGGCGATGGCGTCCAGACCCGACAGACACACCTTGTTGATGGTGAGCGCGGGCACGTTCATGGGGATGCCCGCCTTGACGGCGGCCTGGCGTGCCGGGATCTGCCCTGCCCCGGCCTGGAGCACCTGGCCCATGATCACGTACTGCACCTGGTCGCCACCGATCCCCGCACGGTCGAGGGCGGCCTTGATCGCGAAGCCGCCGAGGTCGGCTCCGGAGAAGGACTTCAGCGAACCGAGCAACCGCCCCATGGGCGTACGCGCGCCCGCGACGATCACCGAGGTCCTGCCGTTCGTTCCAGTCATGAGGTGCGATCCCCTTCCAGCCTGTACGGCCGAGGAGTGAACGAGGGTTTACTTCGAATGTACTGAGTGGCACTCCGTGCCGTCACCCGGCGGTGAGTGTGATCGCTGGCACGTTGCGTAACCGCTCGATGCGCGCTGCACTGACACCATGCTGACGCGAATCGACCACATCGGGATCGCCTGTTTCGACCTCGACAAGACCGTCGAGTTCTACCGTGCCACCTACGGCTTCGAGGTGTTCCACTCCGAGGTCAACGAGGAGCAGGGCGTGCGCGAGGCCATGCTCAAGATCAACAGCACGGACGACGGCGGCGCCTCCTACCTGCAGCTCCTGGAACCGACCCGCGAGGACTCCACCGTCGCCAAGTGGCTGGCGAAGAACGGCGAGGGGGTGCACCACATCGCCTTCGGTACGGCGGATGTGGACGCCGACGCCGCGTCGATCAAGGACAAGGGCGTACGCGTCCTGTACGAGGAGCCGCGACGCGGTTCCATGGGGTCACGGATCACGTTCCTGCACCCTAAGGATTGTCATGGAGTACTGACAGAACTGGTCACTTCGGCGCCAGTTGAGTCACCTGAGCACTGACCCCCGTACATATGGGCCGGTAGGGTTGGGGGCGGCCGTCCCCTTCACCGGGCGACGGCCCGGGTCCTGCCGCCTTCCGACGACGGGACTCATGGGCCGGGGTCCAGGTTTCGGGGGACGAGGGTGAGGGCGGCAGCCCGTGCTCCGCCGTTGATCTGACACCATTCCCCGGGGGCCCCGTTCGCCGGTTGGACGGAGCTCGTTTGCCAGAGGTTGCGACCAGGGGACGGATGGGACCGCGCAGTGCGGGGCTACGAACGCCAGGAGCGAGAGCCGGCGGCTGACGTCGACCACCTCTCTCGGTTCGAGGCCGAGATGGAGCGGCTGAAGACCGAGCGGGAAAAGGCGATCCAGCACGCCGAGGACCTCGGCTACCAGGTCGAGGTGCTGCGCGCCAAGCTGCACGAGGCGCGCCGCACCCTCATGTCCCGGCCCGCCTACGACGGCGCCGACCTCGGGTACCAGGCGGAGCAGATGCTGCGCCAGGCCCAGATGCAGGCCGACCAGCTGCGCGCCGACGCCGAGCGCGAGCTGAGCCAGGCCCGGGCGCAGACCCAGCGGATCCTCCAGGAGCACGCCGAGCAGGCCGCGCGCCTCCAGGCGGAGCTGCACCAGGAGGCGGTCACCCGCCGCCAGCAGCTCGACCAGGAGCTGTCCGAGCGCCGCCAGACCGTCGAGTCCCACGTCAACGAGAACGTGGCGTGGGCCGAGCAACTGCGGGCCCGCTCCGAGCAGCAGGCCCGCCGGCTCGTCGACGAGTCCCGCGCCGAGGCCGAGCAGGCGCTGGCCGCCGCCCGCGCCGAGGCCGAGCGGCTCACCAACGAGGCCCGCCAGCGCCTCCAGAGCGACTCCGAGGCCGCCCGCGCGGAGGCCGACCAGATCCTGCGCCGCGCCCGCGCCGAGGCCGAGCGGCTGCTGAACGCGGCGTCCACGCAGGCCCAGGAGGCCACCGAGCACGCCGAGCAGCTGCGCTCCTCCACCGCCACCGAGTCGGACACCGCCCGCCGTCAGGCCGCCGAGCTGAGCCGGGCCGCCGAACAGCGCATGTCGGAGGCCGAGGCGGCGCTGCGCGAGGCGCGGGCCGAGGCGGAGAAGCTGGTCGCCGAGGCCAAGGAGAACGCGGCCAAGGCCCTGTCCACCGCCGAGTCGACCAACGAGCAGCGCACCCGCACGGCCAAGGAGCAGGTCGCCCGGCTGGTCGAGGAGGCCACGAAGGACGCCGAGGCCACCAAGGCGGCCGCCGAGGAAGTCGTCGCGGACGCCAAGGCCGAGGCGGAGAAGCTGCTCGCCGAGGCGGCCGAGAAGGCCCGCTCGCTCACCGCGGAGGAGTCCGCCTCCCAGCTCGCCAAGACGGCCAAGACCGCCGAGGACGTGCTGAACAAGGCGTCCGAGGACGCCCGCAGGACCACCAAGGCCGCCGCCGAGGAGGCCGACCGGATCCGCAAGGAGGCCGAGGCCGAGGCGGACCGACTGCGGGCCGAGGCGCACGACCTCGCCGAGGAGCTCAAGGGCGCGGCGAAGGACGACACCAAGGAGTACCGCGCCAAGACCGTCGAGCTGCAGGAGGAGGCGCGCCGGCTGCGCGGCGAGGCCGAGCAGCTGCGCGCCGACGCGGTCGCGGAGGGCGAGCGGATCCGGTCCGAGGCCCGCCGTGAGGCCGTCCAGCAGATCGAGGAGGCGGCGAAGACCGCCGAGGAGCTGCTCGCCAAGGCGAAGGCCGACGCGGACGAGCTGCGGCAGACGGCCACCGCGGACAGCGAGAAGGTCCGCACCGAGGCCATCGAGCGTGCCTCGGCGCTGCGCCGTCAGGCCGAGGAGACGCTGGAGCGCACCCGCAAGGAGGCCGAGCGGCACCGCGCCGAGGCCGAGGAGCAGTCCGAGCAGCTGAAGGCCGACGCCGAGCGCGCCGTCCGTGAGCTGCGCGAGGAGGCCGAACGGGGCATCGCCTCCCGTGAGGCGGAGGCCGCCGAGGGGCTGGCCCGGCTGCACACGGACGCCGAGCAGCGGCTCACCTCCGCCGAGGAGGCGCTCACCGACGCCCGCGCCGAGGCCGAGCGGATCCGCCGCGAGGCCGCCGAGGAGGCCGACCGGCTGCGCACCGAGGCCGCCGAGCGCATCCGTACGCTCCAGGCGCAGGCCGAGGCCGAGGCCGAGCGGCTGCGGGACGAGGCCGCGTCGGACGCGTCCGCGTCGCGGGCCGAGGGCGAGGCCGTCGCCGTGCGTCTGCGGTCGGAGGCCGCGGCCGAGGCGGAGCGGCTGAAGTCGGAGGCGCAGGACACCGCTGACCGGGTGCGGGCGGAGGCGCAGGCCGCCGCGGAGCGGCTCGCCGCGGAGGCCTCGGAGACGCTGGCCGCCGCGCAGGAGGAGGCCGCCCGGCGCCGCCGCGAGGCCGAGGAACTGCTCGGCGCGGCCCGCCAGGAGGCGGACCAGGAGCGCCTGCGGGCCCGCGAGCAGAGCGAGGAGCTGCTGGCCTCGGCGCGCAAGCGCGTGGAGGAGGCCGAGACCGAGGCCGTACGGCTGGTCGAGGAGGCCGAGCGGCGGGCCACGGAGATGGTGTCGGCCGCCGAGCAGCACGCCCAGCAGGTACGGGACTCCGTCGCCGGGCTGCACGAGCAGGCCCAGGAGGAGATCGCCGGGCTGCGCAACGCGGCGGAGCACGCGGCGGACCGTACGCGCCGGGAGGCCGAGGAGGAGGCGGACCGGGTCCGCGCCGACGCCTACGCGGAGCGGGAGCGGGCCACCGACGACGCCAACCGGGTGCGCCGTGAGGCCCGTGAGGAGACGGACGCGGCGAAGTCGCTCGCGGAGCGCACGGTCGCGGAGGCGATCGCCGAGGCGGAGCGGGTGCGTTCAGAGGCGTCCGAGCACGCCCAGCGGGTCCGTACGGAGGCCTCGGACACCATCGCGCGGGCCGACCAGGACGCCACGCGCACCCGCGCCGAGGCCCGTGAGGACGCCAACCGCATCCGGTCGGACGCGGCGACACAGGCCGACACCCTCATCACCGAGGTCACCGCCGAGGCGGAGCGGCTGACGCGGGAGACCAACGAGGAGGCCGAGCGGGTCCGGGCGGAGTCCGTCGCCCAGGCCGAGCGGCTGATCTCCGAGGCGACCGACGACGCGGAGCGGCTGCGGTCCGAGGCCGCGGAGACGGTCGGTTCCGCGCGGCAGCACGCGGAGCGTGTCCGGCACGACGCCGAGCGGGTCAGGGCCGAGGCGGAGGCCGAGGCCGAGCGGCTCACGTCGGCCGCCCGCGAGGAGGCCGACCGTACGCTCGACGAGGCCCGCAAGGACGCGAACAAGCGGCGCTCGGAGGCCGCCGAGCAGGTCGACACGCTCATCACGGAGACCGCGGCGGAGGCCGACAAGCTCCTCGCGGAGGCGCAGAAGCAGGCGCTGAAGACCACCGCGGACGCCGAGGCGCAGGCCGACTCCATGGTGGGCGCGGCCCGCACGGAGGCCGACCGGCTGATCTCCACGGCCACCGTGGAGGGCAACACCACGGTGGAGAAGGCCCGTCAGGACGCCGACGAGCTGCTGGTGGGCGCGCGCCGGGACGCGACCGCCATAAGGGAGCGGGCGGAGCAACTGCGCGAGCGGATCACCTCGGAGATCGAGGCGCTGCACGAGCGGGCGCGCCGTGAGTCGGCCGAGACGATGAAATCCGCCGGCGATCGTTGCGACGCGCTGATCAAGGCCGCCGAGGAGCAGTTGGAGAAGGCTCAGGCGAAGGCCAAGGAGATCGTTTCCGAGGCGAACTCCGAGGCGGGCAAGGTGCGTATCGCCGCCGTGAAGAAGGCCGAGGGTCTTCTGAAGGAGGCGGAGCAGAAGAAGTCCACCCTCATCCGTGAGGCCGAGGAACTGAAGGCCGAGGCGATCCGCGAGGCCCGCCGTACGGTCGAGGAGGGCAAGCGGGAACTCGAGGTGCTGGTCCGGCGCCGGGAGGACATCAATGCGGAGATCTCCCGTGTCCAGGACGTCCTGGAAGCGTTGGAGTCTTTTGAGGCCCCGTCGGGCGGCAAGGACGGTGGAGTCAAGGCGGGTGCCGCGGCGGGTGCTACCCGATCGAGTGGCAAGTCGTCAGACGGCTAGCGGAGGCGGGCTGTTGCGGGTATGGTTCCGCGCCGCTCGACCAACAGACACCCATTTGTGTTCTTCCTGTGCTCGCCAGGGCCTTGATGCAAAGTTTCTGGCAAGTATTCCGATGGTCGGCCACTCAAAAGGGGTGTCATTCTCCAGATCAAACGTGCATCCGCTCGATGACACGCCGCTTCGCCCCCTAGGATTCCACCTATCACCTCACCGGTCTCATTCGACAGGAACCCCATGAGCGACACTTCCCCCTACGGCTTCGAGCTTGTGCGGCGTGGATACGACCGCGCTCAGGTGGACGAACGTATCTCCAAGCTCGTCTCCGACCGTGACTCCGCTCTCGCCCGCATCACCGCCCTCGAGAAGCGCATCGAGGAGCTCCACCTCGAGACGCAGAACGCCCAGGCCGCGGTCACCGACGCGGAGCCGTCCTACGCCGGTCTCGGCGCCCGCGTCGAGAAGATCCTCCGCCTCGCCGAGGAGGAGGCGAAGGACCTGCGCGAGGAGGCCCGCCGCGCCGCCGAGCAGCACCGTGAGCTCGCCGAGTCGGCGGCCCAGCAGGTGCGCAACGACGCCGAGTCGTTCGCCGCGGAGCGCAAGGCCAAGGCGGAGGACGAGGGCGTCCGGATCGTCGAGAAGGCCAAGAGCGACGCTTCGCAGCTGCGTGCCGAGGCGCAGAAGGACGCGCAGTCGAAGCGCGAGGAGGCGGACGCCCTCTTCGAGGAGACCCGCGCGAAGGCCGCGCAGGCCGCCGCCGACTTCGAGACGAACCTCGCCAAGCGGCGTGAGCAGTCCGAGCGTGACCTGGCCTCGCGCCAGCAGAAGGCCGAGAAGCGCCTCGCGGAGATCGAGCACCGCGCGGAGCAGCTCCGTCTGGAGGCGGAGAAGCTGCGCACCGACGCCGAGCGCCGCGCCCGCCAGACGGTGGAGACCGCGCAGCGTCAGGCCGAGGACATCGTCGCGGACGCGAACGCCAAGGCCGACCGGATCCGTTCGGAATCCGAGCGCGAGCTGGCGGCGCTCACCAACCGCCGCGACTCCATCAACGCCCAGCTGACGAACGTGCGCGAGATGCTGGCGACGCTCACCGGTGCGGCCGTCGCCGCGGCGGGCACGCCGGTGACCGACGACGAGCCGATCTCCCGGGGTGTTCCGGCGCAGCAGACCCGGTAACACCGCTGTGTGACGGCGTCGGCCGCGGGTTCTTGAGGGCCTGCATCCCCTTCGGGGGGTGCGGGCCCTTCGGTGTGAGGGGTGCCGGGCGCGGGGCGCCCCGGTCGCGGGTGCGGGCGTCCGGTGGCAGGTGCCCCGGGCCCGTTCTAGCGTGGCCGCATGATCGAGCTCGAGGGGCTGACCAAGCGGTACGGGGAGAAGGTGGCCGTCAACAACCTCTCCTTCGCGGTCAGGCCCGGCATGGTGACGGGCTTTCTCGGGCCGAACGGCGCGGGGAAGTCCACGACGATGCGAATGATCCTCGGACTCGACCGGCCGACCGCGGGGGACGTACGGATCGACGGCATGCACTACGACCGGCTCAAGGATCCGCTGACGTACATCGGCGCACTGCTCGACGCCAAGGCCGTGCACGGCGGGCGGAGCGCGTTCAACCATCTGCTGTGCCTCGCGCAGAGCAACGGGATCCCCCGGGCGCGGGTGCACGAGGTGCTGGACACGGTGGGGCTCACCCCGATCGCCCGGAAGAAGGCGAAGGGCTTCTCGCTCGGCATGGGGCAGCGGCTCGGCATCGCGGGCGCCCTCCTCGGCGACCCGCGGATCCTGATGTTCGACGAGCCGGTCAACGGACTCGACCCCGAGGGCATCCACTGGATCCGCACCCTGATGAAGTCACTGGCCGCCCAGGGCCGGACGGTGTTCGTGTCGTCCCACCTGATGAGCGAGATGGCCCTGACCGCCGACCACCTGGTCGTGATCGGGCAGGGGCGGCTGCTCGCCGACACCTCCATGGCCGACTTCATCCAGCGGAACTCACGCGCGTACGTGCGCGTCCGGACCCCGCAGCCCGAGCAGTTGTCCGATGTGCTGGCGGCGGCCGGGATCACCGTCGTGCGGACGGGTGACGGCGCGTTCGAGGTGGACGGCGGCAAGGCCGAGCACATCGGGGAGCTGGCGGCCCGGCACCAGGTCGTCCTGCACGAGCTGAGCCCGCAGCAGGCCTCGCTGGAGGAGGCGTTCATGCGGCTCACGGCCGAGTCGGTGGAATACCACGCCCACTCCGGGGCCGGGACCGGGACCGGAGCCGCTCCGGCGGACCGGGCGTGGGGCGAGGGCTGGAAGGGAACGGGCTGAGCATGGCCGCCACCCAGGTCGTACGGTCGGAGTGGACCAAGATCCGGTCGGTGGCGTCCACGGTGTGGACGCTGTCCCTCGCGGTGGTCGTCACCGTCGCGCTCGGCATCCTCATCTCGCTGCTGTCCCGACACGAGTTCGACAACCTGAGCCGCGCGGAGCGGCTCTCCTTCGATCCGACGTTCGTGAGCTTCGCGGGGATGAGCCTCGGTCAGCTGGCGATGATCGTGTTCGGGGTGCTGGTGGTGTCGAACGAGTACAGCACCGGCATGATCCGCACCTCGCTGGCGGCGGTGCCGCAGCGGGGCACGTTCCTCTTCAGCAAGCTGGCGGTGGCGACCGCACTCGCGTTCGGAGTGGGACTCGCGACCAGCTTCGTGACGTTCTTCCTCGGACAGGCGATGCTCGGGGAGCACCGGGCCGCCATCGGTGATCCGGGCGTGCTGCGCGCGGTCGTCGGCGGCGGGCTCTACATGACGCTCATCGCGGTGTTCTCCATGGGGGTCGCGGCGATGCTCCGCGGCCCGATGCTGTCGCTCGGCATCCTGATGCCGTTCTTCTTCCTGATCTCCAACATCCTGGGCAACGTCGGCGCCACCGAGAAGGTCGGCCGCTATCTGCCCGACCAGGCCGGCAGCAGCATCATGCGCGTGGTCACCCCGGTGGACGACGACACCCCCTACGGACCCTGGGGCGGCCTCGGGATCATGGCGCTGTGGGTGCTGGCGGCGCTGCTCGGCGGGTTCCTGTCGCTGAAGAAGCGCGACGCGTGACCGAGAGCCTGACCAGGCGAAACGTACATGCCAAGTCGGCGACCGTGTGACCTGCGCGGTTTTACTTACTCTTGAGCGGAACCGTCAAGGCCCGGATAAGCTCCTAACCCTTACGGGGGCGTGCGCCCCGACGTCCTGAGACGAGACGTCCTGAACCGTTCGATGGGTGCGGAGCATGATCGAGGCAGTCGGCCTGACTAAGCGCTATGGCGCGAAGACAGCCGTGTACAACCTTTCCTTCCAGGTGCGGCCGGGGGCCGTCACCGGCTTCCTGGGGCCCAACGGCTCCGGCAAGTCGACGACGATGCGCATGATCCTCGGCCTGGACAACCCCACCTCCGGGCAGGTGACGATCGGCGGCTACCCGTACCGCAAGCTGCCGAACGCCGCCCGCCAGGTCGGTGCCCTGCTCGACGCCAAGGCGGTGCACGGCGGCCGGTCCGCCCGCAATCACCTGCTGTCCCTGGCCCAGCTGTCGGGCATCCCCGCCCGCCGGGTGGACGAGGTGCTCGGCGTGGTCGGCCTCCAGGACGTGGCCAAGAAGCGCTCCAAGGGCTTCTCCCTCGGCATGGGCCAGCGGCTCGGCATCGCCGCCGCCCTGCTCGGCGACCCCCAGGTGCTGCTCTTCGACGAGCCGGTCAACGGCCTCGACCCCGAGGGCATCCTCTGGGTGCGCAACCTGATGAAGGCGCTCGCCGCGGAGGGCCGTACGGTCTTCGTGTCCTCGCACCTGATGAGCGAGATGGCGCTGACCGCCGACCACCTGATCGTGATCGGGCGCGGCCAGCTGCTCTCCGACATGAGCGTCAAGGACTTCATCTCCGCGAACTCCGCCGACTTCGCGCGGGTCCGGACCCCGGACACCGAGCCGCAGCTGCGCGAGAAGCTGACGACCGCGCTGACCGAGGCCGGCGGCCAGGTGCTGCCCGAGCAGGACGGCGCGCTGCGGGTCATGGGCCTGCCGCTGCCCCGCATCAGCGACCTCGCGCACGACGCCGACGTACGCCTGTGGGAGCTGTCCCCGCACCAGGCGTCGCTGGAGGAGGCGTACATGCGGATGACGCAGGGCGCCGTCGACTACCGCTCGACGATCGACCAGAAGGCCGGGCTCCAGCAGCCCCTGCCGCCCGGCGCGCAGCCGCCGATGCCGGTTCCGGGCCAGGGCCAGCCCGGCTGGTACGCGCCGCCGGCGCCGCAGCAGGGCGGCCGGCAGTTCGCGCCGCCGCAGGGCCAGCCGCCGGCCGGCCCGTACGGGGCACCGGCGCCCGGCACCGCGCCCGCCCCGGCTCCGGGCGCGCCGCAGCCGAACCCGTACGCCCAGGCCGCGCCCCAGGCCCCGGCCCAGCCGGCCGCCACGCCCGCCGCACCGGCTCCCGCGCAGCCGGCCGCCGCCCCCGCCGCGCCGGCCACCGCGCCCGCGCCCGCCGCCGATCTGACCAAGTCCGAGGACGCCCGATGAGCACGCCCCAGCCGCAACTCGCCCCGCAGCAGCCGGCCGCCGCCCCCTGGCAGGGCGCGCCGGGCACGTCGTACACCTCGCCGATCCCGGTGGTGCGCACGCACCTCGGGCACGCGATCGTCTCCGAGTGGACGAAGATCAAGTCCGTGCGGTCGACGATGTGGACCCTGGGTGTCTTCGTCTTCCTCCTGCTCGGCCTCGGTCTGCTGTTCGCCGTCATCGCCGCGTCCGCGGACATGAACCTGGAGGGCGAGTCCCCGCTCGGGCTCGGCCTGTTCGGCGTGATGCTCGGCAGCGTCTGCCTCATCACGCTCGGCGTGCTGACGACCGCCTCCGAGTACGGCACCGGGATGATCCGGACCACGCTGACCGCGTGCCCGAGCCGCAGCCGGGTGCTGGCCGCCAAGGCGATCGTGTTCTTCGCCCTCGCGTTCACCATCACGCTGGTGGTCACCTCGCTCGTCGCCTTCCTCCAGGTGGCGATCCTGGAGGGCAGCAACGCGGCGGACCCGAGCGGCGAGGAGTGGCTCAAGGCGACCGTCGGTGTGAGCCTGTTCCTCGCCCTGTTCGGTCTGCTGTCGCTGCTCGTCGGCTCGCTGATCCGTCACTCGGCGGGCGCGATCACCATCATGCTGGGTGTGTTCCTCGCGCCGCTGGTCATCGCGATCTTCATGTTCGCGGAGTCGCTGCGGGACGTGCAGGAGTTCCTGCTCAACTACTCGATCCCGAGCCAGCTCGGCGTCTTCTACGGTGCCGAGCTCGGCGCCTCCGCCCCGTCCGGCTGGGACCCGCTGTGGATCATGCTGGGCCTGGTGGCCGTCGCGTTCGCCGGCGCGTTCGCCGTGTTGGAGAAGCGGGACGTTTGACGTGCTCCCTGGCCTGAAGGCCAGGGGGGTCCGGCCTGGGTCGTCTGACCCTTCCGGGTGCTTCCTGCTTCACCGCGCTGTGCGGGCACGTGTGCCCGTCTTACCGGCGCTTCACAGGCGTTTGGCGTCTCCGCCCGTCCGGCGGCGACGATACGACGTCCTTCGAAGAGGCGCGGGCTGCGTTGTGGTCGCGGTCGTGCACCGTGCCGCACTCGCAGCACGCCCACTCACGGACGTGGAGAGGCTTCGGGACCGTCCCGGAATCCGCAGGCCGAGCAGACCTGAGAGGACGGGAAGGCCCGGTCCACCTTGGCGAAGGGGTGGAAGTCCCGGCGCCGGTCCGCCACCTTGGCTTGCCGGCGTGCGACTTGGCTTGCCGGCATGCGACCTTGATGCGGGCCTTGGCCCGGTTCTTCGATCCCATGGCCTTGCGGGACAGCTCCCGCTGAAGCCGTCGCTGAACTGATCCAGCTCGTGCCCGCCACCTGATGACCAGACGGCCTCTGGGCGCCAAGTCGGGCTGCGGGTCTTGCCGTTGAGGGTCCCGATGGGCAGGGTGTCCGAGTGCGTGCTGATCTTGTTCCGGACGATCTGTGGGAGCGTGCAGTCCCGCTGCTGCCACCTACCCCCGAACGGCGCTGTCGCCACGCCGCAAACCCCGGCGTCTGTACGCCGACCGGGGCTACGACTTCGGCAAGTACCGCCGCCCGCTGTGGAAGCGCGGCATCAAACCCATGATCGCCCGACGCGGCGTGGCCCACGATTCCGGCTTGGGCGAAGTGCGCCGGGTTGTCGAACGCGCCTTCGCCTGGCTCCACCAGTTCGTCCCCGGCGTGAACGACGAGGCTTTTGCAAGAGTCCCGGTAACCGCCGGGCGGGCGCCCGGAGTCGGGCGTCAGAACCTCGGTGCGTTACGGGACCGCTGCACCCGCGTGGTGCGGCGGTCCTTCGCGTTCCAGCAGGACTTGTGCCAGTGGCGCCGTTCGTCGACGCCCGAGTGCTCGGGCCAGGCTACGACGTGCGGGACCCCGGAGGGGATCATCTGGTCGCAGCCGGGGCACCGGTAGGTCTTGCCCGCCGCGCTCGCGCCCGCCACATGGCGCACGCTCCACTCCTCGCCCTGCCAGGGCTCGCTGGACTGCCAGCCGCCGTACCGGTCCGAACGGTCCTCGTCGGCGCTCCGAGCCGACGGACCCGACCGGCCATCGCCCTTGGGACGGTTGCGACGCGGGGACACGGGACACCTCACGGGGCTATACAGGGAGCAGGGTTGGTGTCCAGCCTACGCGGGCCCGGTGGGGGTACGCGTACGGCACCAATCACCTCAGAACGCCCTCCGCTCGCAGCATTCTGCAGACAATCGGCAAATCTCGCCGCCAGGCCGTGTCTTCGGCACGTGTCAGAGGGTTATGCCGGGTGGGGGAGCTCCCGAGTCGGAGCCGAGGAAGCAGGAAGTGCGATGCGTGTAGGAACATTTGTACTGGGAGCCCAGTTCCCCGGCCAGGGGCAGGGAGAGGCTCTCCACCGGGCGGTGCGGACCGCGGACGTCGCCGAGGAGGCGGGGCTGGACTCGGTCTGGCTGGCCGAGCATCACTTCGTGCCGTACGGGACGTGCCCGTCGGCGATCACCCTCGCCGCTTTGCTGCTGGGGCGCACCCGGCGGATCCGCGTCGGCACGGCGGTCAGCGTCCTGCCCACCGTCCATCCTGTCGCCCTGGGCGAGCAGGCCGCCCTGCTGCACGTGACGTCCGGGGGACGCTTCTCGCTGGGCGTCGGACGGGGCGGGCCCTGGGTGGACCTGGAGGTCTTCGGCGCCGGGCTGCGGGCGTACGAGAAGGGGTTTCCGGAATCACTCGATCTGCTGCTGCGCTGGCTGCGGGAACCTTCGGTCTCCGCCGCGGGGGAACGATTCAGCTTCCGTGAGGTCCCCGTCGTGCCGAGGCCCTCGGAGGACCTGGACGAGACCCCCGGCCCCGAGGTCGTGGTCGCCTGCACCTCACCGGCGAGCGTGCGGCTGGCGGCGGAGCGGGGGCTCTCGATGCTCCTCGGGATGCACGTCGGGGACGAGGAGAAGGCGGAGATGGTGGCGATGTGGCGCAGCTGCGCCCGGGCCGCGGGCCGGTCACCGGAGGAGATCGCCGGCGCGGCCCATGTGTCGGCCGGCGTCTGCCAGATCGCGGACCGGCGCACCGACGCCGTGGAGGCCCTCACCAAGGCGATGCCGGGCTGGCTGAAGCAAGGCCTGGAGGCCCATGTGACCGTCGACGGCCGCGCCCGGGCCATGCGGGACCCGGTGGCGTACACCGACCTGCTCTGCGGGCTCCACCCGGTGGGGACGCCCCGGCTGTGCGTGGACCGGCTCTCGGCGACGAGCGAGCGCACGGGCATCTCCCGCTTCGCCCTGCTCGTCGAGGGCTCCGGCGATCTGGCGGCCACGGAGGAGAACGTACGGCGACTCGGTGCCGAGGTGCTGCCTCACCTCGGCTGAGCCGTTCCGTGCCGTGCGGTGCCGTGCCATGTCGTGAGTGCCATGCCGTGCGGTGTCGTGTGGTGCGGTGTTGTGCCATGCCGTGCGGTGTCGTGTGGTGCGGTGCGTGCCATGTCGTGCGGTGCCATGTCGTGCGGTGCCATGTCGTGCCGGGTAGCTTGCCGCCCCGCTCTACTGACGCACCTCCCCCGGTTGGAGCGGCAAGCCGTGCTGCCTCATCGCCTCAGCAGTCCCGGAGTTCCGGGGACTGGTTGAGGAGCTGGCCCCGTATCGAGGTGAAGCGGGCGAGCCTGTCGTCCACGGACGGGTCCTGCGGGAACACCGCCACCCGGTGGCAGTTCTGGAAGGCCAGCCGTACACCGAAGTGCCGCTGCAGGGCGCCGCGAATCGCGTCGCTGGCGAGCGCGCGCAGCAGCTGCCCGCGCGCCTGCTCGTCCGGCGGGGGCGTCTGGTTGTCGGCGAACTCTCCGCCTTCGACCTTCAGCTGGACCACCAGGGAGCTGATCATCTCCCACGCGTAGGGCAGGGAGGTCCGGACGCAGTCGACGAAGGCGG
Organism: Streptomyces sp. NPDC030296; assembly: GCF_055572815.1. Lineage (NCBI taxonomy): Bacteria > Bacillati > Actinomycetota > Actinomycetes > Kitasatosporales > Streptomycetaceae > Streptomyces > Streptomyces sp. NPDC030296. The sequence goes on along the minus strand of NZ_JBVICQ010000003.1, from coordinate 818,624 downwards.
CTTCGTCGACCTCGCCTCGCTCGGCCTGTTCGAGTAGGGCCGGTGAGACGTCGAGCGACATGGGTACTCCTCTCGCACCCCCATTGCAACAGGGGTTGACGGACAGGGTCGGGGTTCGCGTTACCGAACACGCAGAGTGCACGGATCGCGACCTCCCGTTTCTACGGTAAGCAACCGAACGTGACCGCACCAGGAGATTGCGCGCACCGACCCCGCCCGAGACGCTCACAATCAGCCAATGCCGAACAGGAGTTGACAGCGGCACATGCCACGGGACGCCAGCGGCCCCCGTGCGGGCGCGGGGTCCCGTGACGGAGGGCGACGGGGGCGGGACAGGCGAGGACGGGGGCAGGGACGGGGGCGGGGACGGGGCGGGTCGTCACGGCGGTCGAATCGCGCGCACCCACCGCCGTCGAGTAGCGTTGCCGACCATGCGTCTCGTCATTGCCCGCTGCTCCGTCGACTACGCGGGCCGGCTCACCGCCCACCTCCCCTCGGCCCCCCGTCTGATCCTGGTGAAGGCGGACGGCAGCGTCTCGATCCACGCGGACGACCGGGCCTACAAGCCCCTCAACTGGATGTCGCCGCCGTGCACCTTGAAGGAGGACGCGGGGGACCCGGACGGCACGCCTGCCGTCTGGACCGTCATCAACAAGGCGGGCGAGAAGCTCATCATCACCATGGAGGAGGTCCTCCACGACTCCTCGCACGAGTTGGGGGTCGACCCCGGTCTGATCAAGGACGGGGTGGAGGCGCATCTCCAGGAGCTGCTCGCCGACCGCATCGAGACCCTGGGCGAGGGCTACACCCTCATCCGCCGTGAGTACATGACGGCCATCGGCCCGGTGGACATCCTGTGCCGGGACGCCGCGGGCGCGACCGTCGCGGTGGAGATCAAGCGTCGCGGCGAGATCGACGGCGTCGAGCAACTCACCCGCTATCTGGAGCTGTTGAACCGCGACCCGCATCTCGCGCCGGTCCGCGGTGTCTTCGCCGCGCAGGAGATCAAGCCCCAGGCCCGGGTGCTGGCGACCGACCGGGGCATCGACTGCCAGGTCCTGGACTACGACGCCCTGCGCGGTATCGAGGACGACAAGCTGCGGCTGTTCTGAGCCATTTCACGACGAGGGGCCGGGTCCGTGCGGACCCGGCCCTTTCTCTGTGATCAGGCGGGGGCGCCGCCGGGCGTCTCGGGACCGCTCTCCGAGGCGCTCGCCGAGACGCTGTTGGACGGCGCGGTACCGCCCGTGGTCCCGGCGGTCGTCCCGCCGTCGGCCCCGCCCGTCGTTCCGTCGGTGGTCGAGCCGCCGTCCGTGGTCCCGCCGGTCGTGTCGCCTGAGGCCCCTCCGGTGTCGGTGCCGCCCGTCGTCTCACCGGATGATCCGCCCGTGGAGCCGCCACTGTCAGTACCGCCCGTGGACCCCCCGGTGTCGGCGCCGCCGGTCGTCTCACCGGATGATCCGCCCGTGGAGCCGCCACTGTCAGTACCGCCCGTGGACCCCCCGGTGTCGGTGCCGCCGGTCGTCCCGCCGTTGGAACCGCTGCCGGACCCGCCCGAGGAGCCGCCGCCGCTCGTGCCGCCGTCCGACGAACCGGACGACTCGGAGGGCGACGGCTTGCCGTCCTTCGACGGCTTCGCCGACTCGCTGGGCGTCGGGTCGTCCGCCGTGCCGTACGTCCCGTCCGGGCCGGGGTCGCTCGGCTCGGGGAGCACTCCGGGGCCGTCGTCGCCCTCGCCCTGCTTGGCGCGGTCGGCGCCGAGGCCGCCGTCGTCGGCGCCCTCACTGGCGGAGGGGTTGACGCCGATCCGCTCGGCCGGGGTGTTGTTCTTGTCGGAGGTCGCGCCGAGGGTCACCACCGTGCCGAGGACGGCGGCGAGCAGGGCGCCCGCCCCCGCGGCCACCAGGTTGCGCCGGGCGCCGCCCACGAAGCTCGTGAGAACACCGCCACGGTGGGCGGGCGCGCCGCCCGTGTGCTGGGTGACGAGGGTGGACTCCCCCGTCGACAGGGGCGGGCCGACGGCCGCGCCGAAGGCGGCCGGGACGTACCCGGAGGGCACTCCGCCGGGCGGTGCGGCCGACTCCTCGTGCCGGGCGTCGGGCACCTCCTCCCCCGCCGCCGTGCGCCCGCCGGGCGGGGTGGCCCCGGAGCGGTCGGCGACCAGGGCGAGGGCCCTGCGGCCGGCGACGGTGCCGCGCTTGTCGGCGAGGACACCGCGCAGCCCGATGGACGCCTCCAGCTCGGCGCGGGCCTCGTCGAGCCGGCCGCGGCACAGCGCGAGGACACCCAGCTCGTGGTGGAAGTACGCCTGCTCGCCGGTCTCCTCGGCGAGGCGGGCCGCCTCCACGCCCGCCCGGAGCGCCCGCTCCCAGGCGTTCCAGTGCAGGCCCGCCGCGAACGCGGGCGCCGCCTGCCGGGCGAGCCGAACCGCGACGCTTCCCTCCTCGTCCTCGGAGGGCGAGGTGAGCGGCACGAGGGCGGTGAGCGCGGCGAGCAGGGCGTCCGCCTCGGCGGAGACCCGCTCGGGGGTGACCGACGGGTGCCCGGCCCACCAGGCGTAGTGCTGGGCGGCGGTACGGGCCCTGTCCTCTGTTCCGTCGCCGTATCCGGCGGCCTCCAGCTGGGTCCGCACGCCCGCCGCGAGCCGGTAGCGGGCGCCGACCGGGGTGACCAGGGCGCACGCGACCAGTTCGCCGAGGGCGGCGTCGGCGTGGGTGTCGCCCACGAGGGCGGGCAGATGCGCCTGGTGCGGGACCTCGCCGCCGAGGACGACCGCGAACCGCAGGGTCTCGCGTGCCGACGCGCTCAGCCGGGAGGCGAGCAGCGCGGCGGGCGCGGCGCCCTCGGCGAGCGAGGGCAGCGGTACGTCGTGCCCGCCCTCGGCCGGCTCGAAGGGCACGTCGGCCGGCGGCGCCTCCTGGAAGACCCCGACCTCGTCTACGGCGTCCTCGCCGGCCCGCTGCCGGTCCCGTTGCCGGAGCAACGCCCCGGCCTGGGCGAACCGCAGCGGCAGCCCCTCGGACTCGAACCAGAGGTCGCCCGCCCAGTTCGACTCGTCCTCGGTGAGGTCGCGTCCGACGGCGCGCTCCAGCAGCTCCTCGCTGCCCGCCCGGTCGAAGCCGCCGAGGACGATCTCCTCCACAGGCGCGTCGGACGACGGCAGGGGTGTGTCGGGGGTGGCCGCGATCAGGAAGGCGCACTCGGGGGTCGCGTCGAGCAGGTCGTCCAGTTCGGCGCCGCCGAACTCCAGGTCGTCCAGGACCACGACCGCGCCGATCTCCCGCACGAGCGCGAGGAACTGCTCACGGCCGGGCCGGTGCGCGGGCGCGCTGTGCACGGTCGCGAACAGGTCGTGGAGCAGGTCGTCCGCGGTGCGCCGGAATCCGGAGAGGCGGACGACACCGTCGGGCGCGAGGTCGGCGCAGTCCGCGGCGACGACGTCGAGGAGCGTGGTGCGGCCCGAGCCAGGGGCGCCGGTGAGGCGGACGGAGCGGCCGCGCGCGAGCAGCCGTACCAGCCGTGCCCGCTCGTCGTCCCGCTGGAGCAGGGGCAGCTTGGGCAGGGCGGGGCCCGGGGGCACCGGTGGCCGGGCGGCGCGGTCGATCTCGGCGCGCTCGGCCGGGGCGTGCTTCTCGGGTGGGGCGGGCAGCTCGCCCGGCGGGCAGTTCTCTATCTCACTGCCGTCCACGGGGTTGACGGTGAGCAGGAAGTCGCCCGAGACGAGCTGGACGGTGCGGGCGAGCGCCGGGGCGTGCCGGTCGAAGTCCTGGGACAGCGCCTCACGGGGCGGGCGCCTGCCGGGTGCCTGTGCGTCGTCGTGGCCGTGCTCGTCGGATGCCCGGTTCGTCGGGTCCATAGGTTCTAGCCCCCAAAAGCGTCTCGTGTGCTGGAGCCCCTCCCGGCCTTGCCGCACACCGCGCTGTCGCTTCTGGTCCGGAACCCGCTCGAGGGTTGCTGGCGGCGGGCAGCCGAACCCTAAACCTTCGCACAGTATCTCCGACAGTCCGGGGTACCGCGCCGCCCGAGACATCACAGTCTCGTGAGAATTGGGCGTGTGGTGCGTTTCGCCCCCATGGTCCGCACAGCCCCCGGGAGCAGGCATGACGACCGAGTGTCCCGTGTACACGGAGCCATACGTAGGAAGCCGTACGTCTGTTCACACCCGGGGCAGTGACTCCAGGCCGATGCCGCCCTCGATCGCCAGGATGCGGTGCAGTCGCGTGGCCACGAGCAGCCGCTGCATCTGCGGCGGTACACCGCGCAGCACCAGCCGCCTTCCGCACCGTCCCGCCCGCCGGTGGGCTCCCATGATCACACCGAGTCCGGTGGCGTCCCAGGAGTCCAGCTCTGACAGGTCGAGCACCAGGTCGCCGGCTCCGTCGTCGACGGCCGAGTGCAGGACCGTACGGGCGTCCGCCGCGCTGCGTACGTCGAGGCGGCCCCCGACGACCAGCTCGGCGTGGTCGCCCCTGATGTACATAAGCGCTCCCGTGAGTGCGTCTCGTACTCCGTGATCTGGGTGATGCAACGTCTGACGGCGTTTGACACCGTCAGGTTGCCGTCTGTGAGCGAACCGATACCGAATTCACCTCAAGGGGTGATGCCCTGGAGGCTCGTGCGTTCACTTGGGCGGCAAGTGACGCGCGTGTCGGCGTCAGTGCTTGTAGAAGCCCTGCCCGCTCTTGCGGCCGATGTCACCGGCGTCCACCATCCGGCGCATCAGCTCCGGCGGGGCGAACTTCTCGTCCTGGGACTCGGTGTAGATGTTGCTGGTGGCGTGGAGCAGGATGTCGACGCCCGTCAGGTCGGCGGTGGCCAGCGGTCCCATCGCGTGGCCGAAGCCCAGCTTGCAGGCGAGGTCGATGTCCTCGGCGGTGGCGACGCCCGACTCGTACAGCTTCGCGGCCTCGACGACCAGCGCGGAGATCAGACGGGTCGTCACGAAGCCGGCGACGTCGCGGTTGACGACGATGCAGGTCTTGCCGACCGACTCGGCGAACTCCCGGGCGGTGGCGAGCGTCTCGTCGCTCGTCTTGTAGCCGCGGACCAGTTCGCAGAGCTGCATCATCGGGACGGGCGAGAAGAAGTGGGTGCCGACGACGCGCTCCGGGCGCTCCGTCACGGCCGCGATCTTGGTGATCGGGATGGCGGAGGTGTTGGAGGCGAGCACGGCGTCCTCGCGGACCACCTTGTCGAGCGTCCGGAAGATCTCGTGCTTCACTTCGAGCTTCTCGAAGACGGCTTCGACGACGATGTCCGCGTCGGCCGCCGCGTCGAGGTCGGTGGTGGCGGTGATCCTCCCCAGCGCCGCCTCGGCGTCCTCGGCCGTCAACTTGCCCTTGCTCACGAACTTGTCGTACGAGGCGGTGATGCCGCCGATGCCACGGTCCAGCGCCTCGTCGGTGACGTCGCGCAGGACGACGTCCCAGCCCGCCTGCGCGGACACCTGGGCGATACCGGACCCCATGAGTCCGGCTCCGATGACGGCGAGCTTCCGTGCCACTGTGCGACTCCCCTGGTACGCGCTGTTGATGTGTTGCCTCTCGGGCGGACACTAGCGGTCGTGAGGGGCTGTGTGACCGCTTAGTAATGCGAGTCACGTCTCAATGGACGGACATCACACCGGCAGCGCTCACACGGAGGGACGGACGGCGTAGTTGAGCACCGTGTCACTCAACAAGCCCTCCATGTCGTCCAGGAGAAGAAGCACCTCTCGGGAGACTTCGTCCGGATTGTGCCCGGCGAGCATGCGGCGGCCGACGACGGCCGTCGTCGTCTGGTGGACCCAGTTGATCTGACCGGCGATCAGGTCGGCGCGGGGTCGTCGGCCGGGGCGCCGGTCTCCTCTCGGAGGACCTTCTCCAGGTTGTCCTGGATCTCCTGCTGGATGCTCCACAGCCTCGAGCGCGGCGCGGGCGCCTCGTGGGTGACGCTCATGAAGCGGTCGTACCCCGGCATCAGGCCGACGTGCGGCGAGACGGCCGCGGCGTGCTCGTGCCGCTGCTGTACCTGCTCTTCTTCGGCCCGCTGCTCATCGGCCTCCCGCTCGGCTCGCGCGGCAGTTCCCGGCAGGTGCTCGTGCCGGGTCTGCTGCTCCAGCCCAGCCTCTTCGGCGCCTCCTTCTCCGGCTTCGTGATCATCCTGGAGAAGCAGTCCGGCGTGGTCGAACGGATGCGGGTCACCCCGGTGAGCCGGCCGGCGCTGCTGCTGGGCCGGGTACTGCGGGACGCGGCGGTCTTCGTGTTCCAGGGGGTGCTGCTCGTCGTCGCGGCCCTGTTCATGGGGTTGCGCGCCCCACTCGCCGGCATCCTCGTCGGCTTCGTCCTCGTGGCCCTGCTGACGGTCTCGCTCGCCTCGCTGTCGTACGCGCTCGCCATGAAGGCCCGCTCCCAGCACGAGTTCGGTCCCGCGGTGAACGCCCTGACGATGCCGTCGATGCTCCTGTCGGGCCTGATGCTGCCGATGTCCCTGGCCCCCGGCTGGCTCGACCTCCTGTCGCGCTTCGTCCCGTTCCGCCATCTGGTGGACGCGATGCGGGACGCCTACGTCGGCCTCTACACGACCTCGTCCATGCTGTACGGCGCCCTGGCCGCGGTCGCTCTCACGACGCTCGCCGTGACGGTGGGCACACGGGGCTTCCGGACGGCCGGGGCGTAACTACGCTGGTCACATGGTCAATCTGACGCGTATCTACACCAGGACCGGCGACACGGGCACCACCAACCTCGGGGACATGAGCCGGGTGCCCAAGACCGACCTGCGGATCTCGGCGTACGCGGACGCCAACGAGGCGAACGCGGCGATCGGGACGGCGATCGCCCTGGGCGGGCTGGACGGGGAGATCGTGGAGGTCCTCACCCGCGTGCAGAACGACCTCTTCGACGTCGGCGCCGACCTGTCCACGCCCGTGGTCGAGAACCCGCAGTTCCCGCCGCTGCGCGTGGAGCAGTTCTACGTCGACAAGCTGGAGGCCGACTGCGACCGCTTCAACGAGCGGCTGGAGAAGCTCCGCTCGTTCATCCTGCCGGGCGGCACGCCCGGCGCGGCCCTCCTCCACCAGGCCTGCACGGTCGCCCGCCGCGCCGAACGCTCGACCTGGGCCGCCATGGAGGTGCACGGCGACACCATGAACCCCCTCACCGCGACCTACCTCAACCGGCTCTCCGACCTGCTGTTCATCCTGGCCAGGGCAGCCAACCAGGACGTCGGGGACGTCCTGTGGGTACCGGGCGGCGAACGCTGAGCACCAGGGAACCCCGCACACCACGACGAAGGGCGCGGGGCCGTGCGATCCGTCGCACGGCCCCGCGTCCCTCCGGCTCCTACCGCACCCCGGCCCGCTCCTTCTCGCGCTCGGCCTCCTCGGCACCCTCCGGTGCCTTCTTCGGCCAGATCGTGTAGGCGAGGGCGACCAACCCGTGGATGCCGGCCGCGCGGAGGGCCGCCCACTGGAACGACCTCAGCGACGCGACGTTCCCGTCGTCGCCGACGTACCAGACGGCCGCCTGGAGCAGTGCCAGAGCGACACCGGCCGCCACCACGGTCCGCAGCCAGAGGGCACCCTCGTGCCGGGCCCTCGCCATGCCGTACTTCGGCGACCCCACCGGCTTCGGCCCACCCGCCAGGCGGTGCGCGGCATGGCCGTCCAGCCGGCGGATCATGTAGTGGCCGTAGCCCACGGTGAACCCGATGTAGAGCGCCGCCAGACCGTGCTCCCAGCTCGGCTCCGCGCCGTTCTTCAGGTCGATCGCGGTCACCACGAACAGCACCAGTTCCAGCACGGGCTCGCACAGCAGCAGGACCACACTCGTCCGGCGCCACCTCAGCAGATAGCGGACGGCCAGGGCGAGCGCCAGCAGCGCCCAGAAACCGACCTCGCAGGCGATGATCAACGCGACGATCACGACTCGCTCCTCTCGTTCACCCTTCCAGGCTCCCGACCGGGCCGGCCGGAATCGTCGTCGGCGATGACGAACCCGCGGTACATCGAAGGATGCAGTCCAGGACCGTCCCCGGGCATCAGGCGGCGAGCAGCCGCGCCGTGTTGGATGGGGACATGGCCGTACGACCGCCCCGCCCGCACCCCTTCGACGTGCGCGCCGCCCTCGCCGGACTGCTCGGCGGCCTGCTGCTGTGGGGGCTCCACCTCGCGACCCGCCCGGCCCACGACCCGGTCGTGCTGCTCGACGGGCGCTGGTGGATCCTGCTGCCCCTGGTCGTGACGGCGGCCTGCGAAGCGCTCCGCCGCACCCTGCCCCGCACGGCCCTGCTGGTCGGATGGGCCGCGCTGACCGTGGACACGATCACCCAGGGCAATCTGGTCACGCTGGTGATGTTCACCGACCTGGTGTACGCGGCCGTGCTCTACGGCCCGCCCGCCACCGCCCGCCGCGTCCTGTGGATCTCCGGGGTGCTCACACTGGTCGGCACGGTCGTGCCGGTGGCGATCTGGCAGGTGCCCAAGGCGGTGCTGGTCGGCGCGGTGATCGGACTGGTCGCCTTCATGCCCGCCGCCACCGGCTGGATCGTCCGCAACCACCGCGACGCCGCCGAGGCCGCCCGGCTGCACGCCGAACAGACCGCGCTGCTCGCCGAGATGGACCGCGCCCAGGCCGTCGTGGCCGAACGGTCGCGCATGGCTCGGGAGTTGCACGACCTGGTGGCCAACCATCTGTCCGCGATCGCGATCCACTCCACGGCCGCGCTCTCCCTCGACGACCCCGACACCTCCCGGCAGGCCCTCGGGGTCATCCGCGAGAACAGCGTCGAGGGCCTCGCCGAGATGCGCCGGCTGATCGGCATCCTCAGGGACACCGGCGGCGACAACGAACCGGCCGTCGCCCCCACCCTCGACGGACTCGGCGCCCTGGTCGACGGCGCCCGCACCAACGGCCTGGACGTCACCCTCGACGCCGACCACGGCGACACCCTGCCCGCACCCGTGGGCCTCGCGGCCTACCGCATCGTCCAGGAGTCCCTCACCAACGCCCTCAAGCACGCCTGCCCCGGCCGCGTCACGGTGACCCTGCGGCAACCGAACGGCTCGCTCCACATCGCGGTGACCAGCCCGTACGGCGACCGGCGCGGCCCGAGCGCCCCCGGGTCGGGCGCCGGCCTGGTCGGCATGCGGGAGCGCGTGGCGCTGCTGGACGGCACCTTCGAGGCGGGCCCCGAGAGCGCGGAGCACGGCAAGATCTGGGTCGTACGCGCCTGCCTCCCGGTCCCCGAAGGAGAACCCGCATGATCCGCGTCCTCGTCGCCGAGGACCAGTCGGCCGTACGCGCCGGGCTGGTCCTCATCCTGCGCAGCGCGCCCGACATCGAGGTCGTCGGCGAGGCCGCCGACGGGGAGCGGGCCGTGGCGCTCGCCCGGGAGCTGCGGCCCGACCTGGTGCTGATGGACGTTCAGATGCCGCGCCTCGACGGGGTGTCCGCGACCCGTCAGGTCGTCGCCGAGGGCCTGGCGGACGTCCTCGTCCTCACCACCTTCGACCTCGACGAGTACGTCTTCGGGGCGCTGCGGGCGGGCGCCGCCGGGTTTCTGCTGAAGAACACCGAGGCGAAGGACCTGATCGCGGCCGTGCGGACGGTGGGGCGCGGCGAGGGGCTGATCGCCCCGGCCGTCACCCGGCGGCTGATCGCCGAGTTCGCCGCCGGGTCGGCCCGTGAACCCTCGGTCGACCTGTCGGTGCTCGACGCGCTGACCCGACGGGAGCGCGAGGTGCTGTCCTGTCTCGGCCAGGGGCTGCCCAACGCGGAGATCGCGGTGCGGCTCGACATGGCGGAGGCGACGGTGAAGACCCATGTGAGCCGGCTCCTCGGCAAGCTCGACCTGCGCAGCCGGGTCCAAGCGGCCGTGCTGGCCCAGGAACTGGGGATCTGACCCGCCGGAGGGGTGTCCGGCGGCCCTCCGGGCGAGCTGCCCGGCGTCGCGCACTGGTCCAGACCCATTGACCTATGGTCCAGACCTTTCTATTCTCGCCGCACTGCGCCACGTCATGCTCATGCTCACGACACCCCACAAGGAGGCGCGTCATGCGCTTCAGGCACAGACTCGCGGCGGGCTTCGCCACCCTGCTGCTTCCCCTGACGGGCCTGGTCGGTCTCGCGACCCCGGCCCACGCGGCGACGGAAGCCACCGCCACCTACACCAAGACCCAGGACTGGGGCAGCGGCTTCGAAGGAAAGTGGACCGTCAAGAACACCGGCACCACCACGCTCAGCTCCTGGACCGTCGAGTGGGACTTCCCCTCCGGAACATCGGTCACCTCGGCCTGGGACGCCGACGTGACCTCCTCCGGCTCCCACTGGACCGCCAAGAACAAGTCGTGGAACGGCTCGCTCGCCCCGGGCGCCTCCGTCTCCTTCGGTTTCAACGGGAGCGGCTCAGGCTCCCCGGCGAACTGCAAGCTGAACGGCGGCAGCTGCGACGGCGGCCCCAGCGTCCCCGGTGACGCGGCGCCCTCCGCCCCCGGCACCCCGACCGCGTCCGGTGTCACCGAGACCTCGGTCAAGCTCAGCTGGAGCGCGGCCACCGACGACAAGGGCGTCAAGAACTACGACGTCCTGCGCGGCGGCAGCAAGGTCGCCACCGTCACCGGCACCACCTACACCGACACCGGCCTGACCGCCGGCACCGACTACTCCTACACCGTCCAGGCCCGTGACACCGCCGACCAGACCGGGCCGCTCAGCGGCGCGGTCGCCGTCCGCACCAGCGGCGGGGTCGTCGACCCGCCGCCCGGCTCCAAGGTCAAACTCGGCTACTTCACCGAGTGGGGCGTCTACGGCCGCAACTACCACGTCAAGAACCTGGTGACCTCGGGCTCCGCGTCCAAGATCACCCACATCAACTACGCGTTCGGCAACGTCAAGAACGGCCAGTGCGTCCTCGACGACTCCTACGCGGCCACCGACAAGGCGTACACCGCCGACCAGTCCGTCAGCGGCACCGCCGACACCTGGGACCAGCCGCTGCGCGGCAACTTCAACCAGCTGCGCCAGCTCAAGGCGAAGTACCCGCACATCAAGGTCCTGTACTCCTTCGGCGGCTGGACCTACTCCGGCGGATTCGGCCAGGCCGCGCAGAACCCGGCCGCGTTCGCCAAGTCCTGCAAGGCCGTCGTGGAGGACCCGCGCTGGGCCGATGTCTTCGACGGCATCGACATCGACTGGGAGTACCCGAACGCCTGCGGTCTGACCTGCGACACCTCGGGGCCGGCCGCGTTCAAGAACCTGATGTCGGCGCTGCGCACCGAGTTCGGCTCGAACTACCTGGTCACCGCGGCCATCACCGCCGACGGCTCCTCCGGCGGCAAGATCGACGCGGCCGACTACGGCGGCGCCGCCCAGTACCTCGACTGGTACAACGTGATGACGTACGACTACTTCGGCGCCTGGGACAAGACCGGCCCGACCGCCCCGCACTCGCCGCTCACGTCGTACACGGGGATCCCGAAGGAGGGCTTCAACTCGGCCGCCGCCATAGCCAAGCTCAAGGCCAAGGGCGTCCCGGCGAGCAAGCTGCTGCTCGGCATCGGTTTCTACGGCCGCGGCTGGACCGGCGTCACCCAGTCCGCCCCCGGCGGAGCGGCCACCGGCGCGGCATCCGGCACCTACGAGGCGGGCATCGAGGACTACAAGGTCCTGAAGAACTCCTGCCCGGCCACCGGCACCGTCGCCGGCACGGCCTACGCGCACTGCGGCAACAACTGGTGGAGCTACGACACGCCCGCCACCATAGGCACCAAGATGACCTGGGCGAAGAACCAGAACCTGGGCGGCGCGTTCTTCTGGGAGTTCAGCGGCGACACGAGCAACGGAGAGCTGGTGACCGCGATCAACAACGGTCTGAAGTGACCGGCAAAGAAAGATCAGAGGTCGGTCGGAAGTGACCGACTGAGAAAGATCAGGCGACGTTGACGCGCTGACCGGGCGGGGCTGCCTCCAGCCACGCGAGGAAACCGGTCAGCGCGTCCTCGCTCATCGCCAGCTCCAGACGCGTGCCCCGGTGGAGGCAGACCAGGATGATGTCGTCCGGCAGGAGCACCAGCTCCTCACCGTCCGGGGTGCGGCGGCCGGCCACCTCGATCGCCGAGCGTTCCAGGACGCGGCGCGGGCGGGGCGAGTACGAGAAGATCCGGAACCATTCGATGCGGTCCCCGTTGTAGCGGGCGATGCCGTAGCCCCAGCCCTTGCCCTTCTCCTCGCCGCCCACGGGTTTCTCCGGGGCGTCCCACCGCAGGCTGCAGTTGAAGGTTCCCCCGGAGCGCTGGATCAGCCGGCGGCGCAGTCCGAAGACGACGAGCCCCACCACCACGAGCGCGATCACCGACCCGCACACAGTCAGAGCGAGGACCATCGACACCGACCTCCTCGTCTCCTAGGTAATGGAACGTAAAAAACACCCATATTCACCTCAGCCGCGGCCGGATCAGGATGTTTCCATCCAGACCCGGCCGCGGCTGAGACACAGCATCACACGGCGCACCCGTTCAGCGCGCCGACACCGTCCGCAGTCGGACGTCCGCGCGGCGCTCGGCGACGGCGTCGCCCTCCGCCTTCGCCCGCTCCAGCTCGCGCTCCACGCGCTGGACGTCGATCTCGTCGGCCAGCTCGGCGACCTCCGCCAGCAGGGACAGCTTGTTGTCCGCGAACGAGATGAATCCACCGTGCACGGCGACGACGACGGTGCCGCCCTCACTCGTACGGATGGTCACGGGGCCCGACTCCAGCACACCGAGCAGCGGCTGGTGACCGGGCATGACGCCGATGTCGCCGGACGTGGTGCGTGCGACGACCAGGGTGGCCTGGCCCGACCAGACCTCTCGGTCGGCCGCGACCAGCGCGACGTGCAGCTCAGCAGCCAAGGTGGCTCCTCGGGTCACCACCCGGCGGTTCCGCCGGGTGTTGGGTTCAATTCTAGAGGGAGTACAGAGAGGGGCGGGACGCACCCCTAGAGGTGTGGTCTCGCCCCCCACTGTTCACGAGTCGCCGGGCGTCAGCTGACGCCGAGCTCCTTCGCGTTCTTCTTGAGGTCCTCAAGACCACCGCACATGAAGAACGCCTGCTCCGGGAAGTGGTCGTACTCACCGTCGATGATCGCGTTGAACGCGGCGATCGACTCGTCCAGCGGCACGTCCGACCCGTCGACGCCGGTGAACTGCTTGGCGACGTGGGTGTTCTGGGACAGGAAGCGCTCCACGCGACGGGCACGGTGGACGACGAGCTTGTCCTCCTCGCCGAGCTCGTCGATACCGAGGATCGCGATGATGTCCTGCAGGTCCTTGTACTTCTGCAGGATGCTCTTCACGCGCATGGCGGCCGTGTAGTGGTCCGCCGCGATGTACCGCGGGTCGAGGATGCGGGACGTCGAGTCCAGCGGGTCCACGGCCGGGTAGATGCCCTTCTCGGAGATCGGACGGGAGAGAACCGTCGTCGCGTCGAGGTGGGCGAAGGTGGTGGCCGGAGCCGGGTCGGTCAGGTCGTCCGCGGGGACGTAGATCGCCTGCATCGAGGTGATCGAGTGACCACGGGTCGAGGTGATGCGCTCCTGGAGGAGACCCATCTCGTCGGCCAGGTTCGGCTGGTAGCCCACCGCGGAGGGCATACGGCCGAGCAGGGTCGACACCTCGGAACCGGCCTGGGTGAAGCGGAAGATGTTGTCGATGAAGAACAGCACGTCCTGCTTCTGCACATCGCGGAAGTACTCCGCCATGGTCAGACCGGCGAGGGCGACGCGCAGACGGGTGCCCGGGGGCTCGTCCATCTGACCGAAGACCAGCGCGGTCTTGTCGATGACGCCGGAGTCCGACATCTCCTCGATGAGGTCGTTGCCCTCACGGGTGCGCTCACCGACACCGGCGAACACCGACACACCGTCGTGGTTGTTGGCGACGCGGTAGATCATCTCCTGGATGAGCACCGTCTTGCCGACGCCGGCGCCGCCGAACAGACCGATCTTTCCACCCTTGACGTACGGGGTGAGGAGGTCGATGACCTTGACGCCGGTCTCGAACATCTCGGTCTTCGACTCGAGCTCGTCGAAGTTCGGGGCCTTGCGGTGGATGCCCCAGCGCTCGCCCGTGTACTGCTCGTCGACGTTCAGCACCTCACCGAGGGTGTTGAACACCTTGCCCTTGGTGAAGTCGCCGACCGGCACGGTGATGGAGGCGCCGGTGTCGGTGACCGGGGCCTGGCGGACCAGACCGTCGGTGGGCTGCATGGAGATGGTGCGGACCAGGCCGTCACCCAGGTGCTGGGCGACCTCCAGGGTCAGCGTCTTCTTCTCACCCTCGTTCGCCGGGTCGGAGACCTCGACGTGCAGGGCGTTGTAGATGTCGGGCATCGCGTCGACGGGGAACTCCACGTCGACGACCGGGCCGATGACCCGGGCGACGCGGCCCGTGGCAACGGCCGTCTCAGAAGTCGTCGTCATTACTTGTCACTCCCCGCGGTCGCGTCGGCAAGGGCTGCGGAGCCACCGACGATCTCGCTGATTTCCTGGGTGATTTCGGCCTGGCGGGCCGCGTTGGCAAGACGGGAGAGCGTGTTGATCAGCTCGCCCGCGTTGTCGGTCGCCGACTTCATCGCGCGGCGGGTGGCGGCGTGCTTGGAGGCAGCCGACTGGAGCAGCGCGTTGTAGATACGGCTCTCGACGTAGCGCGGCAGCAGGGCGTCGAGGACGTCCTCCGCCGACGGCTCGAAGTCGTACAGCGGCAGGATCTCGCCCGTCGGCTTCTCCTCCGCGACCTCGTCGAGGCTGAGCGGCAGCAGACGCGCGTCGAGCGCCTGCTGCGTCATCATCGACACGAACTCGGTGTACACGATGTGGAGCTCGTCCACGCCGCCGTCCGCCGTGTCCTTCTCGATGGCCTCGATCAGGGGCGCCGCGACCTTCTTGGCGTCCGCGTACGAGGGCTCGTCGGTGAAGCCCGTCCACTGGTCCACGATCTTGCGCTCGCGGAAGTTGTAGTGGGCGACACCGCGGCGGCCGACGATGTACGTGTCGACCTGCTTGCCCTCGGACTCCAGCCGCGCCGTCAGCTGCTCCGCCGCCTTGATGGCGTTGGAGTTGAAGGCACCGGCCAGACCCCGGTCACTCGTCAGCAGCAGCACTGCGGAACGCGTGACCGTCTCGGCCTGCGTGGTCAGCGGGTGCTTGGTGTTCGAACCAGTCCCCACCGCCGTGACCGCGCGGGTGAGCTCGGTCGCGTACGGCGTGGAGGCCGCCACCTTGCGCTGCGCCTTGACGACGCGCGAGGCGGCGATCATCTCCATCGCCTTGGTGATCTTCTTGGTCGCGGTGACGGATCGGATGCGACGCTTGTAGACCCGGAGCTGAGCTCCCATGAGTCAGGTCCCTTCCTTACGTCACTTGGAGACGTTGACGGCCGCCGGAGCGTCCTCGCCGAGCAGCTTGCCGTCCGAGGTCTCGAACTGCTTCTTGAAGTCGGCGATCGCGTCGGCGACAGCGGTCAGCGTGTCGTCCGAGAGCTTGCCGCCCTCCTTGATGGAGGTCATGAGGCCCTGCTCCTTGCGGTGCAGGTACTCCAGCAGCTCCTTCTCGAAGCGGCGGATGTCGGCGACCGGAACGTCGTCCATCTTGCCGGTGGTGCCGGCCCACACGGAGACGACCTGGTCCTCGGTGGACATCGGCTCGTACTGGGCCTGCTTCAGCAGCTCGACCATGCGCTGGCCGCGCTCCAGCTGGGCCTTCGACGCGGCGTCCAGGTCGGAACCGAAGGCGGCGAACGCCTCCAGCTCACGGAACTGGGCGAGGTCCACGCGGAGACGACCGGAGACCTGCTTCATCGCCTTGTGCTGGGCGGAACCACCGACTCGGGAGACGGAGATACCGACGTTCAGCGCGGGACGCTGACCGGCGTTGAAGAGGTCCGACTCCAGGAAGCACTGGCCGTCGGTGATGGAGATGACGTTGGTCGGGATGAACGCCGAGACGTCGTTGGCCTTGGTCTCGACGATCGGCAGACCGGTCATCGAGCCCTTGCCCATGTCGTCGGAGAGCTTCGCGCAGCGCTCCAGCAGACGGGAGTGCAGGTAGAAGACGTCACCCGGGTAGGCCTCACGGCCCGGCGGACGGCGCAGCAGCAGCGACACGGCGCGGTAGGCGTCGGCCTGCTTCGAGAGGTCGTCGAAGATGATGAGGACGTGCTTGCCCTCGTACATCCACTGCTGACCGATGGCCGAACCGGTGTACGGCGCCAGGTACTTGAAGCCGGCCGGGTCGGACGCCGGGGCGGCGACGATGGTCGTGTACTCGAGCGCGCCGTTCTCCTCCAGCGCGCGGCGGACCGACGCGATCGTCGAGCCCTTCTGGCCGATGGCGACGTAGATGCAGCGGACCTGCTTGTTCACGTCGCCCGAGCGCCAGTTGTCGCGCTGGTTGATGATCGTGTCGACGGCCAGGGCGGTCTTGCCGGTCTGGCGGTCACCGATGATCAGCTGACGCTGACCACGGCCGATCGGGGTCATCGCGTCGACGGCCTTGTAGCCGGTCTCCATCGGCTCGTGCACCGACTTGCGCTGCATGACCGTGGGGGCCTGCAGCTCGAGGGCGCGGCGACCGGTGGTCTCGATCTCGCCGAGGCCGTCGATCGGGTTGCCGAGCGGGTCGACGACGCGGCCGAGGTAGCCCTCGCCCACGGCGACCGACAGGACCTCGCCGGTACGGGTGACCGGCTGGCCCTCCTCGATACCGCTGAACTCACCGAGGACGATGGCGCCGATCTCGCGCTCTTCCAGGTTCAGCGCGAGGCCGAGGGTGCCGTCCTCGAACTTCAGCAGTTCGTTGGCCATGGCCGAGGGAAGACCCTCGACCTTCGCGATGCCGTCGCCGGCAAGGGTGACCGTACCGACCTCCTCGCGCGAGGCCGCGTCCGGCTTGTACGACTGGACGAAGTTCTCCAGCGCGTCCCGGATCTCCTCCGGCCGGATCGTGAGCTCCGCCATCTGGGTTCCCTGCTCTCCTTGTTGGGCCCGAAGTTTCAACTTGGGGGTCTGGGGGCGACCCCCAGGAATCCTCTGCACGGCCCAACCGGGCCGTCGGTCTGTACTGCGTATGAAGTTGCTCAGCTCGCCAGACGGCGGCCGGCGTCCTCGAGTCGGTCCGCGATCGAACCGTTGATGATCTCGTCGCCGACCTGCACCCGGATCCCGCCGAGGACGCCGGGGTCCACATCGAGGTTGAGGTGCATCGGGCGGCCGTAGAGCTTCGCCAGGGCGGCGCCGAGGCGCTGCTTCTGGGTGTCGCTCAGCGGGACCGCGGAGGTGACGACGGCGACCATGCGGTTGCGGCGCTCGGCGGCGAGCTTGGACAGGGACTCGAGTCCCGCCTCCAGGCTACGTCCCCGCGGCGCGGTCACAAGGCGCGTCACCAGACGTTCGGTGGTGGCCTTGGCGCGGCCGCCGAGCAGGCTGCGGAGCAGCTCGCCCTTGGCCGACGCGCCCGCGGCGCGGTCGGTCAGCGCGGACCGCAGCCCGGTGTTCGAGGCGACGATCCGGCCGAACCGGAACAGCTCGTCCTCGACGTCGTCGAGCGTGCCCGACGTCTGCGCGGCGGTGAGGTCGGCCAGGGCGGCCAGCTCCTCCAGCGCGTCCACCAGGTCGCGCGACTGCGACCAGCGGGAACGCACCAGACCCGCAACCAGGTCGGCGGTCGTCCCGCTGACCTGGCCGCCGAGGATGCGCCCGGCCAGGTCGGCCTTGGCCTCGCCGGCCTGCGCCGGGTCGGTGAGGACCCGACGCAGCGACACCTCGCGGTCGAGCAGCGCGGTGACGGCGGCCAGCTCGTCGGCGAGCGCGGCCGCGTCCACGGACGTGGAGTCCGTCAGCGCGTCGAGACGCTCACGTGCGGCTGCCAGGGCCTCGCGGCTCGCTCCGTTCATCGCGTCGCCTCGGCCTTCTCCTCGAGGTCGTCGAGGAAGCGGTCGATGACGCGGCTCTGCCGGGCGTGGTCCTCGAGGGACTCACCGACGAGCTTGCCGGCCAGGTCGGTGGCGAGCTTGCCGACGTCCTGGCGCAGCGCGGAAGCGGCGGCCTTGCGGTCGGCCTCGATCTGGGCGTGACCGGCGGCGACGATCTCCTCACGCTGCCGCTGGCCCTCGGCGCGCATCTCGGCGATGAGCGCGGCGCCCTGCTCCTGCGCCTCCTGGCGCAGTCGCGCGGCCTCGTGCCGGGCCTCGGCGAGCTGAGCCTTGTACTGCTCGAGCACGCTCTGGGCCTCGGTCTGCGCGGCCTCAGCCTTCTCGATACCGCCCTCGATGGCCTCGCGGCGCTCTTCCAGAACCTTGTTGATGTTCGGGAGGAGCTTCTTGGCGAGGAAGCCGAAGACGATGACGAAGGCGATCAGGCCGATGACGAGCTCGGGGATCGGCGGGATGAGGGGGTTTTCGGCCTCCCCACCAGCCGCCAGGTTAACCAGGCTCATATCAGTGCCTTCCGTCTAAAGGGGCGGTCCGACGAACCTGGTCAGGAGGTCGGGTAGACGAACGGCATGACCAGACCGATCAGGGCGAGCGCCTCACAGAAGGCGAAGCCGAGGATCTGGTTGGCGCGGATCAGGCCGGCCGCCTCGGGCTGGCGGGCGAGGGCCTGGGTGCCGTTACCGAAGATGATGCCGACGCCGACGCCCGGGCCGATGGCCGCCAGGCCGTAACCGATGGAGCCAAGGTTGCCCATGATCTGAGTCTCGGCGAGGGTCTGGAGAGCGGACATGCCGGTTCTTCCTTCTCTTTCAATGACCGGTGGGGGTTGGCCACCGGATGTCTGGTGGTGGGTCGGGGCTCTCAGTGGTGCTCGGCGAGAGCGCCCTGGATGAAGCTGCAGGTCAGCAGTACGAAGACGTACGCCTGAACGGCCTGGATGAAGAGCTCGAAGGCGGTCATCACGATGACCATCGTGAAGGACACGGCGGAGTAGGCGATGCCGATGCCGTTGAGCATGTACCAGGTGGCGATCGTGAAGAGCAGCAGCAGCGTGTGGCCGGCGAACATGTTCGCGAACAGACGCACGGCGTGGGTGAAGGGCCGCACGATGAGGTTCGAGAAGAGCTCGATCGTCATCGACAGCGGGAGCACTGCGCCCAGCGACTTGTCGTAGCCGGTGAAGTTCTTGAAGGCACCGACGAAGCCGTGCCGCTTGAAGGTCAGCGAGACCCACAGGATGTAGACGATCCCGGCCAGGGCAACGGGATACGAGATGATCGCGGTGACCGGGAACTGGGCGATCGGGACGATCGACCAGACGTTCATGATCCAGACGAAGAAGAAGAGGGAGACGACGAGCGGTACGTACTTCTCGCCTTCCTTCTTTCCGAGCGTCTCGTAGACGACGCCGCGTCGCACGAAGTCGTAACCCGCTTCGGCCACCATCTGGAGCTTGCCCGGGACGACCTTCGGCTTGGCGAAGGCGGCCCAGAAGAAGCCCACGATGATGATCGAGCCGAGCAGCGCCAGCAGCATCGTCTTGTTGAAGTAGACGGCGTCGTCCTGGTGGCCCATCAAGGGCTCGAAGAGGAACGAGTGCAGGCCCGGAGCGACATCGGCGAAGCCACAGCCGTCGAAAATGTGGCAGTCGGTCTCGAAGGCGAGCACCTGCGTCGGATCAGCACTCACCGCGGGCTCCTTCAGCGTGGCGCATGGGTACGGCAACCTCGTTGTGTCGGCGCGGCGCGCAGCCGCGGGTCGGCACTGGACTGGTGTTACGGATGTGGGGGCGGCTGTGGGGCATCGAGCCTCGCACTAGGGCAGGCGTCAGCTCGATCGCCCGCGCCCGCGATGCCGCAGTTGGCACCGGACGATAGCAGGATCTCCTGCGGTCACTTATCCCGCCCCTACCTCTCACGACGAGTGCCCCGATTTTTCGGGCTTGTTGCCCGTGGAGGAATCGGGTTCGACGTAGAGGACCTTGGCCTTCATGTGAGCGCGCGTCTGTGCGCCGATCCACACGAGGGTGGTGGCGACGAGCGTGAACGCGAAGGCGCGGGGGTGGAAGAGCGTGGTGTTCTTGAACGCGGCCAGGAAGATGAACAGCAGCAGAATCTGTGCCGCGTAGAGCATCAGGCCCATCGCCTGGAACAGATGAGGAAGCGATTTGGCGGTGCGCTGCAGAACGTAGAGCCCGATTCCCATGAAGAGGATCGTGATCACCGCGGCGACAATGGCCCCGACCGCCCCCTTGCCCCCGACGACCACACCGCTGATGACTGCGGCGATCGCGCCGGCGGCAGCCGTGGGCACGGCGGCCTGAAGGAGGATCCGGGCGTCATTGGACGGCATGGCGGCAACTCCGCTTACTAAGGGGGCAGGTGTCGTCATGGACGAGCGTAGTCCCCGGGGGCGAGCGGAATTCTCACGCCGCTGGACCGTCGCACTGCGGTCCTTCGGCTCCATCCGGGGTTCTCGTGAACCGTATCACAAACTATTTGATGAGGTCTTTACCTGAATGGTGTGCACGGCGTCACACATGAGAGTGAAGCCGCCCGTCTGTGCAAAATCAGCGCCGAATTGTCTGGTATAAGGACGGTTTGCCCTCCCAGGCTCTTGCATGCCATCGGCAAAGGCTTAGTCAGATTCTTACCTTGGCGTCAGCGGACGTCCCGACCTTGAGTCTCACGGGAGACGGCAGAACAGCGGAACGGCCGGGGGCCGTGTGCGGCTCGCGCACACGGCCCCCGGCCGCTGGAGTCACTCCGGCGAGTGTGGGGTCAGGCCTTCTTGATCTTGCCCTTGAGCTTGCCGTCGATGTAGCCGGCCCAGCTGCGACCCGCCTGGATCCTGAAGCACTGGTTCTTCTTCAGGCTCCTGTCGAAGGTGTAGTAGTCGCCCTTCTTCTTCTTGAATTCCTTCCAGCCCGTCAGCGACTTCCAGTCCTTGCCGCAGGTGATGAGGCGGATGCCGATGCCGTGGTCGTAGGTCTTCTTCGTGATCGTGAACTGGACCTTGCCGGCCGCCGTCGTCTTGAACTTGGCGTCGTCCTCGACCTTCTGCACCTCGTTGGTGTTGAAGTTGAACGGCAGGACCTTGGTGGCAGGAGCGGCCGAGGCCTGCGTCGCCGTCAGGCCGAGCGAGCCACCGAGCGCCATGACGACGAGAGTGGTGGCGATGGACTTGCGCATGCGTCCCCCATGAATGGTCGCGTCACGGGGGCGTCGGACCCGCACGGCCATGTCTCCGGCGGACAGCCCCCGCGCTGTCGGCCAAGACCTTTCCAGGGCGCTGGAGCGGGCTCAATTGTCCTTAGGTGACCTGTACTTGAGGTCCCTGCCCTTGAGGTCCCTGCCCTTCAGGTCCCTGCCCTTGACGGCCATGCGCCTTCAGGACCATGCGCGCCGAGGTCGACGTCACCGCCCCGCGCCCGCCGGGCTCGGCTCCTCGTCCTTGGGTCGGGCGCCGAGCGCGGTGGCGCCGTTGAGGGACGGGGTCCACTCCGGGGCGGGGCCGGGGGCCGCCTCGGGGGCCACGGCGCGACGGCGGCGGTACCGCGGCGGGACGAAGGACTCGGCCCAGCGGGGGGCTCGGGGCGTGAAGCGGGGCAGCAGCAGGAGGAAGAGGCCGACGCCGCTGAGGGCGGCGATGCCCAGGACGATCCACATGGACGCCGAGTTCACCGTGTAGGCGAGGGCGCCGAAGGCGATGACCGCGGACCAGAAGTACATGATCAGCACGGCCCGGCTGTGGGAGTGGCCGATCTCCAGCAGCCGGTGGTGCAGATGCCCCCGGTCGGCGGCGAACGGCGACTGACCTCGCCAGGTGCGGCGCACGATCGCGAGGATCAGGTCGGCCGCCGGGATCGCGATGATGGTCAGCGGCATCAGCAGCGGGATGTAGACCGGCACCATCTGGTAGACCGTGCTGCGCTCCGAGCCGTACAGGTTCATCACGTCCGGGTCGACCTGCCCCGTGACCGAGATCGCGCCGGCGGCCAGCACCAGGCCGATCAGCATCGAGCCGGAGTCGCCCATGAAGATCCGCGCGGGGTGCATGTTGTGCGGCAGGAAGCCCAGGCACATGCCCATCAGGACGGCCGCGAACAAGGTGGCGGGGGCGGCGGCCTCGATGCCGTAGCTGTACCAGAGGCGGTAGGCGTACATGAAGAACGCGCCCGAGGCGATGCAGACCATGCCGGCAGCGAGACCGTCGAGGCCGTCGACGAAGTTGACCGCGTTGATGGTGATGACGACCAGGGCGACCGTCAGCAGCGTGCCCTGCCACTGGGTCAGCGCGACGATGCCGACACCCGGGATGGGCAGCCACAGGATCGTCAGACCCTGCATGACCATCACACCCGCGGCGATCATCTGGCCGCCGAGCTTGATCAGCGCGTCGATCTCGAACTTGTCGTCCAGTACGCCGATGAGCCAGATCAGCGCGGCCCCGGAGAGCAGCGCGCGCGGTTCGTTGGACTCGGCGAAGACCTCGCTGAGGTTGGTCAGGTGGTCGGCGACCAGCAGACCGGCGCACAGCCCGAAGAACATCGCGATGCCGCCGAGGCGGGGCGTCGGCTCACGGTGGACGTCGCGCGCACGGATCTCCGGCATGGCTCCGGCCACGATCGCGAACTTCCGCACCGGCCCTGTCAGCAGGTACGTCACCGCGGCCGTGATGCAGAGCGTCAGGAGGTATTCACGCACGGGCTTCCCCACAGGTCTCGCTGGCCATCTCAGCCCCACACCCTAGCGATGCATGCATATGGTTGGGGACTTCCGGGTAGCGACGATGGTTGCACGTGATGCTGTGCGACGTGGTGCGTCTACCCCACCTCAGCGCGGATACGGCGGAAATCTTCCGGCCAGGTCCCGTACTTCTTCACGCGTCCGCTTGCCGTCGCCGCCGTCCCTGAGCGCCCGGGCGAAGAGCCCGGCGAGGTGTGTCATCTCCGCCTCGCCCATGCCCTGCGTGGTCAGCGCGGCCGTGCCGAGCCGCAGGCCACGGGCGTCGCCGTGCGGCAGCGCACAGCAGTCCAGCACGATCCCGGCCGCCGCGAGCCGGCCGCGGGCGGTGCGGCCGTCGACCCCGAGCGGTGCGGGATCGACGGCGAGGAGATGGGTGTCCGTGCCGCCGGTGACGACGACCAGCCCCTCCCGCGCGAGCCCCTCGGCCAGGACGCGGGCGTTGGCGACCACCTGATGGGCGTACCCGGTGAACGCCGGTGTTGCCGCCTCCCCGAACGCGACGGCCTTCGCGGCGATGGAGTGCATCTGCGCCCCGCCCTGGGTGAAGGGGAACACCGCCCGGTCCACCCGCTCGGCCAGCTCGCTCCCGCACAGCAGCATCCCGCCGCGCGGCCCCCGCAGCACCTTGTGCGTGGTGGCGCACACGATGTCGGCGTACGGCACCGGATTGGGCGCCGCTCCCCCGGCCACCAGCCCGATGGGGTGGGCGGCGTCGGCGATCAGGAAGGCCCCGACCTCGTCGGCGACCTCGCGGAAGAACGCGTAGTCGAGATGGCGGGGGTAGGAGATCGAGCCGCACACGATGGCCTTGGGGCGGTGCGTACGGGCGAGGGTGCGCACCTGTTCGCGGTCGATGAGGCCCGACTCGGCCTCGACGCCGTAGCCGACGAAGTCGAACCAGCGGCCGGAGAAGTTCGCCGGCGACCCGTGGGTGAGGTGGCCGCCGAAGTGCAGGCCCATCGCCAGCACGGTGTCACCGGGGCGCAGCAGGGCCGCGTAGGCGGCCAGGACGGCCGAGGAGCCCGAGTGGGCCTGGACGTTGGCGTGTTCGGCGCCGAACAGCGCCTTGGCCCGCTCCACGGCGAGCCGCTCGGCGACGTCGACCATCTCGCAGCCACCGTGGTACCGGGTGCCGGGATAGCCCTCCGCGTACTTGTTGGCCAGCGGCGACCCGAGGGCCGCGAGCACCGCGGGCGAGGTGAAGTTCTCGGCGGCGACGAGCTGGAGCGTCGTCGCCTGCCGATCGAGCTCGCCGAGGAGGATGTCGGCCAGTTCGGGGTCCTGACGTCGCAGGACATCGGCCTCTAGGACAGGGGTGACCGACATGGTGGGCTCCGGGCGTCGACGGTGACGTACGACCAATGTAGGCCCGTGTGTCCGGGGACGCCCGGTGTCGTCCCGTACTTACGCCCGGGCGGGCACCCCCGTCAGCGCGGTCACCACCGGATCCAGCGCCTGGTGTATCTCGTCGCCCACCGAACGGAAGAACGGCAGCGGGGCGCCGTACGGGTCGTGGACCTCGTCCGCGTCGGCCGTGGGGGCGAGGAGCCACCCGCGTAGAGCGGCGGCGGCACGCACCAGCGCACGGGCCCGTACGACCATGCCCTCCTCCAGCGGCGGCAGGGTGGCCGGGTCTATCGCCCGGACGAGGCGGGTGAACTCCTTCAGGGTGAAGGTGCGCAGGCCCGCCGAGTGGCCCATCGAGATGACCTGGGCCCGGTGGTCGCGGGTGGCGGTCAGCACGAGGTCGGCCATGATCACGTGCTCGTCCAGCAGTTCCCGCCCGGTGAAGCCGGAGGCGTCCGCGCCGAAGTCGGCGAGGACGGCCTCCGCGTTGGCCTCCATGGGCGCGCCCTCGTGTCCCCAGGTCCCGGCGCTCTCGACGATCAGTCCGCCGCCCAGCGGGTCCCCGAGCCGGTCCGCCAGGGCATGACGGGTCAGCCGCTCGGTGATCGGCGAGCGGCACACGTTGCCGGTGCTGACGTGGAGGATGCGGAAGGTGTCACGCGGCAGACCCGTGAAGGTCCGTGTCTCTTCCCCGTCCCATATGCCACGCCCCGCGTCAGGGGCCGTCAATTCGCCACCTCGAGGTCGGGTACGACCTTGCGCAGCTCCTCCGCCGACAGGGCGCCCGCACGCAGCAGCACCGGCACCTTGCCCGTGACGTCGACGATGGACGACGGCACGTTCCCGGGGGTGGGGCCGCCGTCGAGGTAGACGGAGACGGAGTCGCCCAGCATCGCCTCGGCGGCGTCGCAGTTCTCCGGCGCCGGGTGGCCGGTCAGGTTCGCCGAGGAGACGGCCATGGGGCCGACCTCGGTGAGCAGCTCGATGGCGACGGGGTGCAGCGGCATCCGGACGGCGACCGTGCCGCGGGTGTCGCCGAGGTCCCACTGGAGCGACGGCTGGTGCTTGGCGACGAGGGTGAGCGCGCCCGGCCAGAAGGCGTCGACGAGTTCCCAGGCCATCTCGGAGAAGTCGGTGACGAGGCCGTGCAGGGTGTTCGGGGAGCCGATGAGGACGGGGGTGGGCATGTTGCGGCCCCGGCCCTTGGCCTCCAGCAGGTCGGCGACGGCCTCCGAGGTGAAGGCGTCGGCACCGATGCCGTAGACGGTGTCCGTGGGCAGCACCACGAGCTCGCCCCGGCGGACGGCGGAGGCGGCCTCGCGCAGACCGGTGGCGCGGTCGGTCGCGTCGTTGGTGTCGTATCGCCGTGCCATCTAGCGGGCCTCCTCGTACACGTACTGCTGGGGGGTGGTGGCGGGCGTGCTCATCAGGGCAGCGCCTTGCGGGCGGTCGCGAACCGCGGCCGGTTGTTGAGGTCCGGGTGGTCGGCCGCGTCGGCCCAGCCCCGTTCCTCGGCGAAGATCCACGGCACCTGGCCGCCCTGGGTGTCGGCGTGCTCGACGACGACGACACCGCCGGGGCGCAGCAGCCGGTGCGCGGTGCGTTCCAGGCCGCGGATCAGATCCAGGCCGTCCTCCCCTGAGAACAGGGCGAGTTCGGGATCGTAGTCGCGGGCCTCCGGTGCCACGTACTCCCACTCCGTGAGCGGGATGTACGGCGGGTTGGAGATGACCAGGTCGACCTGGCCGTCGAGGTCGCGGAAGGCGTCGAGGGCGTTGCCCTGGCGCAGGTCGACCCGGGAGCCCGCCACGTTCTTGCGGGTCCACACGAGGGCGTCCTCGGACAGTTCCACGGCGTGCACGCGCGAGCGGGGCACCTCCTGGGCGAGGGCGAGCGCGATGGCGCCGGAGCCGGTGCACAGGTCGACGATGCAGGGCTCGACGACGTCCATCGCGCGGACGGCGTCTATGGCCCACCCGACGACGGACTCGGTTTCCGGGCGGGGCACGAACACCCCTGGCCCCACCTGCAGTTCGAGGTAGCGGAAGTACGCGCGTCCGGTGATGTGCTGGAGCGGCTCACGCTGCTCGCGACGCGCGATGACCTCCCAGTACCGGGCGTCGAAGTCGGAGTCCTTGACGGTGTGCAGCTCGCCCCGCTTCACGCCGTGCACGAACGCGGCGAGCTCCTCCGCGTCGTTGCGCGGCGAGGGCACGCCGGCGTCGGCCAGGCGCTGGGTGGCCTGGGCCACTTCCGCGAGCAGCACGCCGCGGGGGTTTGGGGGTCGCCCCCCAAGATGATGCTGCACGCAAGTCCTCCGGTCGTGCTCGTCGTACTCGTACGGGCCTACGCGGCTGCCAGCTTCGCTGCCGAGTCCGCGTCGACGCATGCCTGGATCACCGCGTCGAGGTCGCCGTCCAGGACCTGGTCCAGGTTGTACGCCTTGAAGCCGACGCGGTGGTCCGAGATGCGGTTCTCCGGGAAGTTGTACGTGCGGATCTTCTCGGAGCGGTCGACGGTGCGGACCTGGCTGCGGCGGGCGTCGGCGGCCTCCTTCTCCGCCTCCTCCTGCGCCGCGGCGAGCAGCCTGGAGCGCAGGATACGCATCGCCTGCTCCTTGTTCTGCAGCTGGCTCTTCTCGTTCTGGCAGGAGGCGACGACTCCGGTGGGAATGTGCGTGATGCGCACGGCGGAGTCGGTGGTGTTGACGGACTGCCCACCGGGCCCGGAGGACCGGTAGACGTCGATGCGGAGGTCGTTCGGGTTGATCTCGACGTCGATCTCCTCGGCCTCCGGGGTCACGAGGACACCGGCGGCGGAGGTGTGGATGCGGCCCTGGGACTCGGTGGCGGGGACGCGCTGGACGCGGTGCACACCGCCCTCGTACTTCAGCCGGGCCCAGACGCCCTGGCCGGGCTCGGTGGCGCCCTGGCCGCCCTTGGTCTTCACGGCGACCTGGACGTCCTTGTAGCCGCCCAGTTCGGACTCGGTGGCGTCGATGATCTCGGTCTTCCAGCCGACGCGCTCGGCGTACCGCAGATACATGCGCAGGAGGTCACCGGCGAACAGGGCGGACTCGTCGCCGCCGGCGCCGGCCTTGATCTCCAGGATGACGTCCTTGTCGTCGCTGGGGTCGCGCGGGACGAGCAGGAGGCGCAGCTTCTCCGTCAGCTCCTCGCGCTGCTTCTCCAGCTCCTTGACCTCGGCGGCGAAGTCCGGGTCGTCCGCGGCGAGTTCGCGGGCCGTCTCGATGTCGTCACCGGTCTGCCTCCAGGAGCGGTAGGTGCCGACGATCGGGGTCAGCTCCGCGTACCGCTTGTTCAGCTTGCGCGCGTTGGCCTGGTCGGCGTGGACCGACGGGTCGGCGAGCTTCTTCTCCAGGTCGGCGTGTTCCCCGACCAGTTCCTGGACCGCCTCGAACATCTCCGGCTCCCTGTACGACGTGATAAGTGGGCTGCACCGCAAAGCGCCGGTCCCTGGAAGCCCCGGACGGGGGCACCTAGGACCGGCGCTGTGGGCTCGCTACTTCTTGGCAGCGGCAGCCTTGCCGAAGCGGGCCTCGAAGCGGGCCACGCGGCCACCGGTGTCGAGGATCTTCTGCTTGCCCGTGTAGAACGGGTGGCACTCGGAGCAGACCTCGGCACGGATGGTGCCGCTCTCGATCGTGCTACGGGTGGTGAACGACGCGCCGCAGGTGCAGCTGACCTGCGTCTCGACGTACTGGGGGTGGATGTCGCGCTTCAAGGTGTCTCCTAGTTTCGGGAGGGCGCCGGGTCGCTGCCGCGGGATGCGAGAGCGTGAACCGGAGCCGACGTACCAGTCTGCCAGGACTGGCCGCATCTCCCAAAACCAGGGGGTCCGGCCATGTATTCCCGGGGGTCTGCTGTGGGGGAGGGTGCGCCCGCGGGGGTGCCTCGTGATCGCCGTGGGCGGCCGCGGGGCCGTCGTGGCCGGTCGCGCAGTTCCCCGCGCCCCTTCAGCGCCCGGCGGTGACGACGTCCCCGGCCGTTCCCGTCGCCGTGCCCTTCGTCGCCGACTTCGGGATGGGCTTGTCGGCCCTGAGGGCGGACCACACCCGCTTCGACTTCGCCTCGTCGACCAGGACGCGGTTGGGGTCGGCGGGGTCGTACTGGACCGGCATGGTGACCATGGTCATGTTCTTGGCGTTGATGCCCTTGAGGCCGCCCGCGAAGGAGGCCAGGTCCTTGACGTCGTCGAGGTCGGAGTCGGTGGTGACGGCGTCCGTGGCGGTGTCGGCGAGGTCGTAGAGCTTCTTCGGGTCGCTGAAGACGCCGACCTCCTCGACCTGCTTCAGGAGCGCCTTGATGAACGCCTGCTGCAGCTGGATGCGGCCGAGGTCGGAGCCGTCGCCGACGCCGTGCCGGGTGCGGACCAGTCCGAGGGCCTGCTCGCCGGTGAGGGTGTGCTCGCCGGCCTTGAGGTTCAGATGGCTGTCGGGGTCCTTGATGTCCTTGGTCGTGGTGATGTCGACCCCGCCGAGGACGTCGATGAGCTTCTCGAAGCCCGCGAAGTCGACCTCGATGTAGTGGTCCATGCGGATGCCGGTCATGGACTCGACGGTCTTCACCGCGCACGCGGCGCCACCGGTGGAGTACGCCGAGTTGAACATCGCCAGCCGCGCCGCCGGGTACGTCTTGCCGTGCGTGTCGGTGCACTCGGGCCGCTCCACCAGGGTGTCCCGGGGTATGGAGACCACACTGGCCTTCTTGTGGCCCTGGTAGACGTGCACGATCATCGCGGTGTCGGAGCGGGCGCTGCCGTCGTCGACGCCGCCGCCCAGCTTCTTGTTGCTGCCGGAGCGGGTGTCGGAGCCGAGGACGAGGATGTCCTGCGAGCCGTTGTCGACGTCGAGGGGCCGGTCGGTGCCGAGGGCCTGGTTGATGTCGACGCTCTTGATGTTGCCGTTGAGCTTGAAGTACAGGTAGCCGACTCCGGTGCCGCCCAGCACCAGGACGCCGGCGGCGGTCCAGAGGACGGCGAGCGCCGCCCTGCTGTGCCCGTCGCGCGGTTTGCGGCGGCGGCCCTTGGGCGCGCGGTGGCGGCCGGCGGTGCCGGACGCGTCCTGTGTGGCGGGATCCAGTGTGCTCTCGGCTGACATGCGCTCCTCGTCCTCTTTCCCGGTCGGTTACCCCCTGCGCTCAGGCCCAGGCCTGCTTGGGTCGGATGTGGCCGTACCGCTCATGGTCACTCCGATCGGTCAGACGGAGTAATTCGGGAAAGGGTTGCACAACGAACGGTGCCCATCGCGCAAAGAGCGATGGGCACCGGGTGCGCCGGATGAGCCCGGTGGGGCCGGGCTCATCTGGTGTTTCAGCCGAGCAGGTCGTACTGGGCGTAGCTGGTTCCGACCGAGACCCGTGTGCCGAAGATCTCGCTCGTGGCCTTCGAGGTGCCCTTGTAGAGGTACAGCGTGCCGCCGCTGGTGCGGGCCAGCAGGTCCGCGCGGCCGTCGCCGCTCACGTCACCGGGAGTGATGAGCGTGTTGTACGAGCTCCAGTCGGAGCGGACCTTGATCTTGGTGGCGAAGGCGCCCGTGCCGGCCTTGCCGGTGCCCTTGAACAGGTAGATGTCCGAGCCGGTCTTGGTGCGCGCGATCAGGTCGGCCTTGCCGTCACCGGTGAGGTCGCCATGACCGAGCACCGCGTTGTACGAGTTCCAGCCCGTGCTCACCTGGACGCGGGTGCCGAAGGTGCCGTTGCCCTTGCCCGGGTAGATCCACAGGGCGCCCGCCGAGTCGACCGAGAGCAGGTCGGGCAGGGCGTCGCCGGTGACGTCGCCGGGGGTGACGATCCGGGTGCGGGTCGCCCAGTTGTCGAAGATCTGCGTGGTCGTCCAGGTGCTCGACGACGCTGTGCGCCGCCGCCAGAAGACGTCACCGTCGGAGGCGCGGCGCAGGACGTAGTCCTGGTGGCCGTCCCGGTTCAGGTCGGTCTGCTGGACGAGGTTGTAGCCCGTCCAGCTGCCCTCGGCGGTCAGCGCCTTGCGGTCGGCGAGGCTTGAGCCGGTGGAGGCGCGGACGTAGCCCGAGCCGGTCTCCTTGTTGCGCAGGAAGACATCGGCCTTGCCGTCCCGGCTGATGTCGGTGTCGTCGACGCGCGGGTAGGCGGCGCCGACGTACTTGCTGACCTTCGCGAAGACCGGGTACGCGCCCTTCTCCACGCAGTCCACGACGCCCCACGAGACGACGCCGATGACCTTGCCGCCCACGACGAGCGGGCCGCCGGAGTCGCCGTTGCAGCTGGCGGTGGTGGTGGCGTCGGTGCCGCCGGCGGGCTTGCCCGCGCAGAACATGTTGCCCTTGACGAAGTAGCTGCCCCAGGTGTTCCCGCAGGTCGTGTCACCGACCACGGGCAGCGTCGCCGTCTTCAGCTTCTCCGAGATGTCCTGGCTGGTGGAGCTGGTACGGCCCCAGCCGTAGACCTTCGCGCTGGTGCCCGCCGCGTACGAGGACGTGTCGGTCGACGTCGTCATTTTGATCGGCGTGGCGGTGACCGGCTTGGCCAGCGTGAGGACGGCGACGTCGTTGTTGATCATGTCCTCGTCGTACGAGGAGTGGTTCCACTGGCGGGACACCTCTGTGGCCTCGCCGCCGTGGTAGTCCATGTCCACCAGGTTGCCGTCGCTGTCGTAGACGGCCGTGGGCAGCTGGTCCGTACCGGTGACGACGGAGCCGTAGGAAGCCCAGTCGTAGTGGTTCTTGTCGACGCAGTGGGCGGCGGTGAGGATCTTCGTCGGCGAGACAACCGAGCCGCCGCAGAAGAAGCCGAGGTCCTGGGTCGGGTCGTAGTACCAGAGCTGCGCCATCCAGGGCGCCGCGCCGATGGTTGTCTCGGAACCACCGATGATCTTGGCGTCCGGCTGCAGGCCGTCCGCGTCGGTGCTCGACGACTCGTCCGTCGACGGCGACGGCTTCGCCGCCGTCTCACCGACGGCGTCGTCCGCCGCCATCGCGTTCGCGATCCGCACGTCCAGCTCGTCGCTCCCCGACGAGCCGGCTCCGTTGGCCGCACCGGCCGATGACAGGAGCAGCGCCCCGGCTATCGCGGTGGCGACAGCTCCGGACATAGATATGGCCACTCAAGTCCCCCCTGAGAACTCAAGAATCAAAACAAGACAGAAGAAGTTCCGTGATCGTACACGTGTGCCATACAAAGACCGGGGCCACCCTCACGAAGGAGGGTGGCCCCGGTTCTGCTCTGTCGTGGACTACCGGTCGGGCTAGTCGCCGTTGCCCGGCGTCGGCGTCGTCTTCTGAATCTGCATCAGGAACTCGACGTTCGACTTCGTCTGCTTCATCTTGTCCAGCAGCAGCTCGATGGCCTGCTGCTGGTCCAGCGCGTGCAGCACCCGGCGCAGCTTCCAGACGACCGCCAGCTCCTCGTTGCCGAGCAGGATCTCCTCCTTGCGGGTACCGGACGCGTCCACGTCCACCGCGGGGAAGATGCGCTTGTCGGCGAGCTTCCGGTCGAGCTTGAGCTCCATGTTGCCTGTGCCCTTGAACTCCTCGAAGATCACCTCGTCCATGCGGGACCCGGTGTCCACCAGGGCGGTGGCGAGGATGGTCAGCGAGCCGCCGTCCTCGATGTTGCGGGCCGCACCGAAGAAGCGCTTGGGCGGGTACAGGGCGGTCGAGTCGACACCACCGGACAGGATGCGGCCGGAGGCCGGCGCGGCCAGGTTGTACGCACGGCCCAGACGCGTGATCGAGTCGAGCAGCACGACGACGTCGTGGCCCAGCTCCACCAGGCGCTTGGCGCGCTCGATGGCGAGCTCGGCGACCGTGGTGTGGTCCTCGGCCGGACGGTCGAAGGTCGAGGAGATGACCTCGCCCTTGACCGACCGCTGCATGTCGGTGACCTCTTCCGGACGCTCGTCGACGAGGACGACCATCAGGTGGCACTCGGGGTTGTTGTGCGTGATCGCGTTGGCGATCGCCTGCATGATCATGGTCTTGCCGGTCTTCGGCGGGGCCACGATCAGACCGCGCTGGCCCTTACCGATCGGCGACACGAGGTCGATGATGCGGGTGGTCAGCACGCCCGGGTCCGTCTCCAGACGGAGGCGGTCCTGCGGGTACAGCGGCGTCAGCTTGTTGAACTCCGGGCGGCCGCGGCCGTGTTCGGGCGCCATGCCGTTGACGGAGTCCAGGCGGACCAGCGCGTTGAACTTCTCGCGGCGCTCGCCCTCCTTGGGCTGGCGGACCGCACCGGTGATGTGGTCGCCCTTGCGCAGGCCGTTCTTGCGGACCTGGGCGAGGGAGACGTACACGTCGTTCGGACCCGGCAGGTACCCGGAGGTGCGGATGAACGCGTAGTTGTCGAGAATGTCCAGGATGCCCGCGACGGGGATCAGGACGTCGTCCTCGGCGAGCTGCGGCTCGGCCGCGCCCATGTCGTCACGGCCACGACGGCCACGACGGTCGCGGTAGCGACCGCGACGGCCACGGCGTCCGCCCTCGAAGTCGTCGTCGTCCTGCGGACCGTTGTCGCGCTGGCGGTCCTGGCGGCCGCCGCTCTGCTGCTGGCCCTGCTGCTGGCCGCGGTCGCGCTGCTGCTGACCGCCGCCCTGCTGCTCGTCGCCCTTGCCCCGGCGGTCGCCGCGGTCACGGTCGCGGCCACGCTCACGGCGGTCACGGCGGCCCTGGCGGCCGTCGGCGTCGGCGGCGTCGCCCTTCGCCTCGGCCTGCGGCTGGGCCGGCGTCTCGGCCTTGGGCTCGGCCTTCGCCTCGGCGGTGACCGTCTCGGGGCTGCCCGCGTCGGCGGTGGCCCGGCGACGGCGGCGCTCGGTGGGCGCCTCGTCCCCGCCGGCCGGCTGGCCGGGGATCTCGATCTGCTGCTGGGCGACGGCCTTCTCGGTCTTGTCGACCTTCTCGGCGGGCGCCTCGGCCTTCTTGGCGGCCTTCTCGGCCGGGGCGGCGTCCTCGCCCGTGCGTGCCTTCGAGGTGGTCCGGCGCTTGGGCTTGGTCTCGGTGGCGGCCTCGGCCTTGGGAGCCGCGGCACCCCCGCCCGCCTGCGCCTCCTTGATGACCTCGATCAGCTGGCTCTTGCGCATCCGCGCGGTGCCCCTGATGCCGAGGCCGGATGCGACCTGCTGCAGCTCGGCCAGCACCATGCCCTCGAGGCCGGTGCCGCGGCGCCGCCTGGAGCCGGCACCGCTGGCAGGCGCGGCGTCCGTGGCGGGCGCGGCAGCGGTCTCCTCGACACGTGCGCCCATCAGATCGGTGGTGTCGCTCACGAAGGGTCCTTCCCTGGAGCGGACGTCGGCCTTCTGGCTCGGCGACCGGTTGTGCTGTCCGGCTTCGGCCCTGTTCGGGTGGACCGTGCCGGGGCGGTGGTCCGCCAAAGCGGCGGAGGAAAATTTGCTGGTGATTCGGCGCTTACGGGGCCGCGGCACTCGGTGTCTGTGTCACGCGGCTCGGTCACGCCGGTTCCGGAGCCTGCTCGGCAGACCGCTCAGTGCCTGCGTACGGCGTACAGCTTGACGTACGAAGCACAGTGCGGCTTGGGAGACTCCCGGAAGAATGGTTGTCCCGGACGGGGACGATAAGCACCATGCCATGGCTGGGGCAGGTGCAGACTTGAGATTAACACTACCGGATCCAACAAACATTCCCCCTCTCGAAATCCGGCAACCGTACGCCCCTATGCGTCGCCGCTGTCGGCGCCGTTCTCGGCGACGGTGGTGGTGAGCGGCAGGACGCACGCCCCTCGGGCGTCGAGATCCAGCCGGTTGGCGGCCCATTCCGCGCCCGCGAGGTGGGCCACCTTGTCGGCGCTGGCCTCGTCGGCCAGGGCCAGGACCGTGGGTCCGGCGCCGGAGATGACCGCCGGGACGCCGTCGGCCCGCAGTCGCTCGACCAGGGCCGCGCTCTCCGGCATGGCGGGCGCCCGGTACTCCTGGTGCAGCCGGTCCTCGGTGGCGGGCAGCAGCAGCTCGGGACGCCTGGTCAGGGCCTCCACGAGCAGGGCGGCACGGCCGGCGTTGGTGGCGGCGTCGACGTGGGGGACGGTACGCGGGAGCAGTCCGCGCGCCGTCTCGGTGAGCACGGGCTTCCCGGGGACGAAAACCACCGGAACGATGGAATCGGCGGGATCCATCCTGATGGCCCGCGCTGAGCCGCCCTCCATCCAGGAGAGCGTGAAGCCGCCGAGGAGGCAGGCCGCGACATTGTCGGGGTGTCCCTCGATCTCGGTGGCGAGTTCGAGCAGGGCGGCGTCGTCGAGCCGGTTCTCCCCGCCTATGGTCACGGCGCGGGCGGCGACGATGCCGGCGCAGATGGCGGCGGAGGAGGAGCCGAGGCCACGGCCGTGCGGAATGCGGTTGGCGCAGACGATCTCCAGGCCCCGCGGCTGGCCGCCCAGCAGGTCGAAGGCGGTGCGCAGGGAGCGGACGAGCAGATGCCGCTCGTCGCGCGGGAGGGTCTCGCTGCCCTCCCCCGCGATGTCGACGTGCAGGCCGGAGTCGGCCACCCGGACGACCACGTCGTCGTAGAGCCCCAGCGACAGACCGAGGGCGTCGAAGCCCGGGCCGAGGTTGGCGCTGGTGGCGGGGACGCGCACCCGTACGGCGGCGGCGCGGAACGCTGGACCGGCCATCGCTCGATGACTCTCCTTGAGCTGCGTGATTGACGATTGTCGAATGACATTCGATGACGTACGCGGGAACCCGGCGGCCGTCTGCGGACGGCGCGGCGCCGCACCCTTGCGGGGCATATGCAGCGGGCGGGTTCGGTACAGCCTATCGAAGGTGGGTTCTGTGGCGACATAGGGCGCACAGGAGGCGCACGATGCGTGTCGTAAGCCCCCTGTGCACCCCCTGTCGGGTCCTGTCAGGGTTATCCCCCGGGAAACGGCGTCTACGCGCGACTCGCTGGTCGTTTCGAACCGTTGCCCGCCGGCTGGGCAAGGCCGAGGCGCTCGCGTTGCCGGAGCGGCTAGGCGAGGCCGAGGCGCTCGGCCGCCGTGGCCGCGTCGACGGGGACGGTGACGGGCTGCGGGGCGCCCGCGACGGCCCAGTCGGGGTCCTTCAGGCCGTTGCCGGTGACCGTGCAGACGATGGTCTGGCCCGGGTCGACCTTGCCGTTCTCGGCGGCCTTGAGCAGACCGGCCACGGACGCGGCGGAGGCGGGCTCCACGAAGACACCCTCCTGCGCGGCCAACAGCCGGTAGGCGCGCAGGATCTCACGGTCCGTCACCTCGTCGATGGCACCGCCGGACTCGTCCTTCGCGGCGAGGGCGTACTGCCAGGACGCGGGGTTGCCGATACGGATCGCGGTGGCGATGGTCGAGGGGTCCTTGACGACCTCGCCGCGCACGATCGGAGCGGAGCCGGAGGCCTGGAAGCCCCACATGCGGGGCGTCCGCGCGGCGATGCCGTCGGCGGCGTACTCCTTGTAGCCCTTCCAGTAGGCCGTGATGTTGCCCGCGTTGCCCACCGGCAGGACGTGGATGTCGGGGGCGTCGCCGAGCATGTCCACGATCTCGAAGGCGGCGGTCTTCTGGCCCTCGATACGCACCGGGTTGACGGAATTCACCAGCGCCACGGGGTAGTTGTCGCTCAGTTCACGCGCGAGGGTGAGGCAGTCGTCGAAGTTGCCGTCGACCTGGAGGATCTTCGCGCCGTGCACCAGGGCCTGGCCCATCTTGCCGAGCGCGATCTTGCCCTGGGGCACCAGCACGGCGGAGACCATGCCCGCGCGGACGGCGTAGGCGGCCGCGGAGGCGGACGTGTTGCCCGTGGAGGCACAGATGACGGCCTTGGCGCCCTCCTCCTTCGCCCGGGTGATGGCCATGGTCATACCGCGGTCCTTGAAGGACCCGGTGGGGTTGGCTCCCTCCACCTTGAGGTGGACCTCGCAGCCCGTGCGCTCGGAGAGCACCTGCGCGGGGACGAGGGGCGTGCCGCCCTCGCGGAGCGTCACGACCGGCGTGTTGTCGGAGACGGGCAGCCGGTCCCGGTACTCCTCGATGATTCCGCGCCACTGGTGGGTCATTGCTGGTTACTCTCCTTCAACCCGCATGATGCTGGCGACACCCCGCACGGTGTCGAGGTTGCGCAGCGCCTCGACGGTCCCGTTGAGGGAGGCGTCGGTGGCGCGGTGGGTGACGACGACGAGGGAGGCCTCGCCGTTGTTGCCCTGCTGGCGAACGGTATCGATCGACACCCCGTGTTCGGCGAACACGGTCGCCACCTGGGCGAGAACACCTGGTTTGTCCGCCACATCGAGGCTGATGTGGTAGCGCGTGACGACCTCGCCCATGGGCGAGACCCGCAGGGCGGCGTACGCGGACTCGCCGGGGCCGGTGGCGCCCGCGAGCCGGTTGCGACAGACGGCCACGAGGTCGCCGAGCACGGCGGAGGCCGTGGGCGAGCCGCCCGCTCCGGGGCCGTAGAACATCAGCTGGCCCGCGGCGTCCGACTCCACGAACACGGCGTTGTACGCGCCGCGTACGGAGGCCAGCGGGTGGGTCAGCGGGATCATCGCGGGGTGCACGCGCGCCGTGACGGAGCCACCGTCCGCGGCCCGCTCGCAGATGGCGAGCAGCTTGATGGTGCAGCCCATGTTCTTGGCGGAGGCGAAGTCGGCGGCGGTGACCTCGGTCATGCCCTCGCGGTAGACGTCGTCGAGCCGTACCCGCGAGTGGAAGGCGATCCCGGCGAGGATCGCGGCCTTGGCGGCGGCGTCGAAGCCCTCGACGTCGGCGGTCGGGTCGGCCTCGGCGTACCCGAGCGCGGTGGCCTCGTCGAGGGCCTCCTGATAACCGGCGCCCGTGGAATCCATCTTGTCGAGGATGAAATTGGTGGTGCCGTTGACGATGCCCATCACCCGGTTGATCTTGTCCCCGGCGAGCGACTCGCGCAGCGGGCGGATCAGCGGAATGGCGCCGGCGACGGCGGCCTCGTAGTAGAGGTCCTTGCCCGCCTCCTCGGCGACCGCGTGCAGGGCGGCGCCGTCCTGGGCGAGGAGCGCCTTGTTGGCCGAGACCACGGAGGCCCCGTGCTCGAACGCGGTGGTGATGAGCGAGCGGGCGGGCTCGATGCCGCCGATGACCTCGACGACGACGTCGATGTCCCCGCGTTTGACGAGGGCGGTGGCGTCGGTGGTGACGAGGGCAGGGTCGATGCCCTCACGGACCTTGGAGGGCCGGCGGACGGCCACACCCGCGAGTTCGACGGGGGCCCCGATCCGGGCGGCGAGGTCGTCGGCGTGCGTCGTCATGATGCGCGCCACCTCTGAGCCGACAACCCCACAGCCCAGCAGCGCCACCTTCAGTGGACGCGTACGCATCATCCGACCTCGTTTCCTCATACCGAATACGGTGGAACCAGTCTCACTCACCGGACGGGAGTTTCTATCCCTCGTCCGGATCGTGAGACATCTATTTCATTTTCGCGGGGCCGTGGGACGGAGATCTTTCGGCCCGACAATTCCCGGCATTCATTATCCGCCCCGCCGCTGACACGGCCGGACCCGCGTCACCCGACGTCGAGGCGGGGGGAGATCCGCCCCCGCCACCCGACGTCGAGGCGGGGAATCTTTCTCCCGTCACCCGACGTCTAGGCGGAGCAGATCCTCCTCCGTCACCCGACGTCGAGGCGGAGCAGATCCTCCTCCGTCACCCGACGTCGAGGCGGAGCAGATCCTCCTCCGTCTCGCGCCGGACGATCACGCGGGCCTCCCCGTCCTTGACCGCGACGACGGGCGGGCGCAGCACGTGGTTGTAGTTGCTCGCCATGGAACGGCAGTACGCGCCGGTCGCGGGCACGGCGATCAGGTCACCCGGTGCCAGGTCGGCCGGCAGGAACGCGTCCTTCACCACGATGTCACCGCTCTCGCAGTGCTTGCCCACCACCCGCGCGAGCATCGGCTCGGCGTCGGACGTGCGGGACACCAGCGCGACGCTGTACTCGGCGTCGTACAGCGCGGTCCTGATGTTGTCCGACATGCCGCCGTCGACCGAGACGTAGGTCCGCAGCCCGTCCAGCGGCTTGATGGTGCCGACCTCGTAGAGGGTGAAGGCGGTCGGCCCGACGATGGCCCGCCCCGGCTCGACGGAGATCCGCGGCGTACGCAGCCGGGCGCCCTCGCACTCCCGCGTGACGATCTCGGTGAGCGCCTTGGCGATCTCGTGCGGCTCACGGGGGTCGTCGGCGCTGGTGTAGGCGATACCGAGACCACCGCCGAGGTCGATCTCGGGCAGCTCGACACCGTGCTCGTCGCGGATGTCCTTGAGCAGCCCGACGACGCGGTGGGCGGCGACCTCGAAGCCGGAGGTGTCGAAGATCTGGGACCCGATGTGCGAGTGGATCCCGATGAGCTCCAGCCCGTCCAGCTTCAGCGCCCGCCGTACGGCCTCGGCCGCCTGCCCCCCGGCGAGCGGGATGCCGAACTTCTGGTCCTCGTGCGCGGTGGCGATGAACTCATGGGTGTGCGCCTCGACGCCGACGGTCACCCGGATCTGCACGCGCTGCCGCTTGCCGAGCTCCTGGGCGATGTGCGCGACCCGCACGATCTCCTGGAAGGAGTCGAGGACGATACGGCCGACGCCGGCCTCGACCGCCCGGTGGATCTCCTCCGTGGACTTGTTGTTGCCGTGGAAGGCGATGCGGTCGGCGGGCATACCGGCGGACAGGGCGGTGGCGAGCTCGCCGCCGGAGCAGACGTCGAGGTTGAGCCCCTCCTCGTGCAGCCAGCGCACGATCGCGCGCGACAGGAACGCCTTGCCGGCGTAGAACACGTCGGCGTCCTGCCCGAACGCGGTGCGCCAGGCGCGGGCGCGGGCGCGGAAGTCGGTCTCGTCGAGGAAGTAGGCGGGCGTGCCGAACTCTTCGGCGAGCGCCTTCACGTCGACCCCGCCGACGCGGACGACTCCGTCGTCCCCGCGGTCGACGGTCTGCGCCCACACCTTCGGATCGAGCGTGTTCAGATCGGCGGGCGGGGCGCTGTAATGCCCCTCCGGCAGCACATCGGCGTGACGGGGCCCGGCGGGGTGTGCGGAACGGCTCATGACTGGTCTGACTCTCTCTACCTATCGGGACTCTGTGCTCGCGGGGCCTGCGGCTCGGGTCTTTGGGCTTGGGCTTCGGGCGGAGGGCCTTTGGCTTGGGCTTGGGCTTGGGCTTCGGGCGGAGGGCCTTTGGGCTGGGGCCGGTGGCCGGGGCTCGGGCTTTGGCTTGGGCCGGTGGGCCGGGGCTTCGGCTTGGGGCTCCGGACCTGTGGGCTTTGGCCTTGGGCTTTCTTGCCTCGGGCTTCTGGCCTTGGGCTTTCGGCTGGCCTTAAGGCTCGGGCCGGTGGGCGGGGGGTTTTTGGCCTGGGCCTTCGTCCTGGGCTTTTGACCTGGGCCGGGGGCTTGGGGCTCGTGGGCCGGTGATGGCTTCGGGCCGAGGGCTTGGGGCCGGTGGGCTCGCTCAGAGGTATTCGGGTGCGTCGATGCCGAGCAGGGACAGGCCGCCGGCCAGCACCGTCCCGGCGGCTTCGGCAAGCGCCAGCCGGGCCCGGTGGGCGGCCGAGGGTTTCTCTTCGCCGCGCGGCAGCACCGTGTGCTGGAAGGCCAGCAGGGCGTCGGCGGTGACGACCAGGTGCCGGGCGAGACGATCGGGCGTTCGGTGGGTCGCGGCGCGAAGAAGGACGTGGGGGTACTCGGAGATCGCGGTGAGGAGGGGGGTGGTGGGGTCGGAGACGGGTACGACGTCCGCGGTGGTGAAGGCCGGGGCGTCCGGCGCCGTGAAGGGCGCGGCGATGACGCCGTGGTCGCCGCGGGCCGCGACCGCGCTGGTGGCGAGGCCGAGGCCGGGGCCGGCCGACGCGGTGGCGTCGAGGTGGCCGGGGGCAGCGGTGAAGCCGAGGGTGGCGGCGTTACGGGTGAGCGCGCGGGCTCGGGCGTGGGCGTAACGGACGCGGAAGAGGGGGTTGCTGGCCCGCTGCGCCAGAAGGTCGGCGGTGATCCGGGGCCGGTCGTGGGCGGCGGGGTGCAGCAGGGCCCAGCGGAGGGCGTCGGGGCCGAGGGGCGCGGGGTCCTCGGGGGCGGGGACGGGCCGTAGGTCGATTGGCTCGGGGGCGTGGCCCTGCCGGTTCGGGTGAATCGCGTCCGGCCTGGGGCCCGGCTCGCTGGCGTCGGCGGTCCGAGGCCTCGCGTCCCCGTCGGCGATGCGGACTTCGCCTTCCGCTGGTACGCAAACCTGAGGCGAGGAGAGATCGTCACTCCCCCGAGGCTCGGCGAGGGCGACGTGTACCTCTGATGCGTCGGACGGGTCGGAGCCGAGGGACGGGCGCTCGCCGGACATCTCCGACGCACCCGTCGCCCGCGGCGCATCCGTCGGCCCTGGCGCACCGGCTGCCCCCGGCGCACCCGGCGCACCCGGCGCACCCGGCGCATGAGACTCCAACCCCGAGGTCGTGGCCTGCGGCGGCCTGACGTGATGGACCTCGACACGGCCCCCCTGGCTGGCGACGATCCGCCCCACCGCGTCGGCGACGACCTCCGCGCGGATGTCGTACGGGATGCGCAGCCGGAGAACCTGCCCGGCGAGGGCGTCGCTGTGGCCGTAGGGAAGGCCGTGATCCCGCCGTTCGAGGACGTCCCGCACGAGGGAGGCGACGGCGTTCCGATCGAGGTGGATGTTGAGGAACCCGGGCCCGGTGATCTCGACGGCGGCGACACCCTCGGTCCGGCTGAGGTGGGGCCGCAGGATCTCGGCGACCTGCAGAGGCGGCCGCCCGGCGGGCCGAGCCAGTTGCAGGGCGATGTTGGTGGCGTAGTCCCCACTGCCGCCGGGCCCGGGCGGGGTGACCACCGCCCGTGCGGGCACGGCCACGCTCAGCTCCCCTTGATCCACAGCACGACGCACCGCGTGCAACACGGTGCGGGAGAGCTCGACGGGGGTCACGGGGACAAGCGTATGGGAGGAGGGGGGTGGGTATGCGAGCAGGTTTCCCGTGCGGTCCGGGATGTGGACAACCGTGGATGGCTGGGCGGCGGCTCGGCTGCGCGGAGGAACAGGACCGGAATGTGGGTGCGAGGCCCCGTCGGGGGTCGAGCCGCACCTCGTCGGGGGTCGTGCCGCACAGGTCCTCGGGCTGGAGGATCAGGCTTGGGCCGACTCGAGAGACAGGTCGAGGACCGAAGTCGGGACCGAGGCCGACGAAGAAATGGTCAAACCGACCGAGACGCAGAAAGAACGACCGGGCCTGCCCAGCCGACAGTCAGCTACCGGACCGACCGGCACACTCCGCACCCTCACCCCCACCCCTACCCCTACCACTCGTGCCGCCGGCCGGAGTGCTGGCGTTGGGGTTGGCGTTGACCCCTGCACCGGTGTCAATGCCGAACTGAACGGAGGGATCAGACTCCCCCCGCTCGACCAACTGCCTGACAAGGGCGACGAGTTCGTTGGGCTCGAAGGGCTTGGCAAGGAAGGCGTCGACGCCGACGTCGAGCCCGGCTTCGACCTCGTACTGGGTACAGGCGCTGACGATGGCGAGGGGCAACCGCTGGGTACGGGAGTCACTGCGGAGCCGGGCGGCGGTACGGAGACCGTCGAGCCGGGGCATCACGACGTCGAGGGTGATCACGTCGGGGCGAACCTGATGAACGACGTCCAGACACTCGGCACCATCGGCCGCGGTCACCACCTCGAAGCCCTCCAGCTCGAGGTTGACCCTGATCAGCTGCCGGATGACCTTGTTGTCGTCCACAACAAGCACCCGACCGGACACGCCTGGCACAACTCGAGAGTAGGTCCGCACGCACCGCCGCGTCCGGGTTTTCCCCACTTCCGCCCCCTGCGGGCGACCTCCCCCAGCTCACCCCCTCCCGCACACCCCAATAACCGTTCATGACCTGCCCCAGGGAGCTGGTAGGGTTCTACCCGTCGCCGCCACACAAGGCGCCCGACACGCCCCCGTAGCTCAGGGGATAGAGCAACGGCCTCCGGAGCCGTGTGCGCAGGTTCGAATCCTGCCGGGGGCACCTTGAATGAGGTGCCCAAAGACCCCGTCACCAGCGGAAACGCTGAGGCCGGGGTCTTCGTGTTTGTGCAGCCATATGCCGCTCGGAGCGGTCGTATGTCGGGGTCTGTGGACGAGGCGTGGACGGGATCTTGCTGCATTGCCGCAGGTGAGGTCCACGAAAGGGCGGAAGTCCGCGTCCTGTCCGGACGCCCTCTCCCGGACGATGGGCCCCGCCGGGGAGGCTGCTCTCAGTACCCATGGAAATGATCAGTGCCCCCGCTGAATGGTCCGGCTCAAGCCCTGCTCCAGGCCTGGCGATGGCGAGCGACGCTGTACACCTGCTCAACCTGCTCGGCTGTCAGCACCCCGGAGAGCGGCGCCAGTGCCGCGACTTGGCGCTCCTGGTACACCCGGACGCTGAGTTGTGTGGCGACCACCTTGAGATCGGTAACACCCACGAAGACAAGTACGGGCTCGACCTGCACGGGAAAGCCGCAGTAGTGCTCAAGCACCCGAACCACGCGCTTGGCCTCCGCTCGGCTCTTGCGTGCGTAGGG
This sequence comes from Streptomyces sp. NPDC030296, assembly GCF_055572815.1. NCBI lineage: Bacteria > Bacillati > Actinomycetota > Actinomycetes > Kitasatosporales > Streptomycetaceae > Streptomyces > Streptomyces sp. NPDC030296. The sequence goes on along the minus strand of NZ_JBVICQ010000003.1, from coordinate 776,057 downwards.
CGCCGGTCTTCCGTGGTTGACCTTCACGGCATCGTCGCCGACCCATACGGCCTTGTTGTGGTGGTGCTTCGTATTGATGCTGAACACCCCGCCCGGCCCAATCAGCAAGTGATCGACGTCCACGTCGTTGGCCAGGGGGATGGAATGCAGGACGCGCCATCCGCGACGCGCCAAACGGTTCAGCTCCGCTCCTACTCGCCTTTCCCCCGCCAGGCCCTGACGCCACGATTGCCACTCCGAGGGACGCCGCAGAAGCCGTGAGACGACTCGCTCGATCAGTCCTGGGCCGGATGTGGCAAGCAGGTCACGGAGGGCTTGTCCGGGGCGGTTGGTGGACAGGTCGTCTGCCGGCGTCAGAGGCGGCAGCACCGGACGGCCTTCAGCTTCAGATGCCTGCTGCGGCAAAACCAGCTTGTGGTGGTCCCGTAAGTGGTGTGTCAGCACGGCGATCACGTCGTCGCGATGCTCGTCGACTAAGACGGTGATGTCCCCCGTCCTTACGTCCGCCCAGCCGACCGCGGCTCCATCAGGAACATTCGCGTACAGGCGATCATGTCCGTACCGCTTCCAGCGCGTGACCTTCAGCTCCACGAGGCCCCCTCTTCCGCTCTCGGCTCGAAGCATCGCAGCAGGTGAGGCCCTAAAACGAGAGAGGCCCCGGACAAGATGCCCGGAGCCCCAAACGGGATGCAGAGTGTCTCACTCGTATTCGCGAAGGAGGTCCTCAATACGGCGGTTGGCAACGTCCTGCCGTCCGTCGAGGCACTTCGCGTAGCGGGTCAGCAGGACCTCCACGCTGTTGCCTGCGCGTTCGGCCACCTCGGTCGGGTCGACCCCCGCGTTCAGCCACGTCGACAGCGCCGAGTGGCGGAGGTCGTACGGCCGACTCGCGAGCGGCGAAGACGCGACGGCCGGCGGAAGCGCGAGCAGCCGGGCTTCCTGCCACACGCGGTAGTAGGTCGAGGACGGAACGACCGAGCCTTTCTCGCTGTAGAAGAGCCGGCCGTCATCGGCGGTACCGAAGGTGGCCAGGTGTTCGCGGAGCACTGCGACGAGGTGAGGCGGGATCGGCACTCGCCTCACGTCATCGGTCGGCCGGTTCTTCAGCCCTCGGTCGTCATGGGTCTCCCCCGAGTCGGTCCACTGCCTACCGACCGAGGGGCGGGTCCGGTGGAGGAGAGCCGAGCCCCAGCCCCGTTCGGGCAGGGTCAGGTCCGTCTCGACAAGGCCGACGGCTTCCGCCGGCCGAAGGCCACCGAAGTACATGGCGGCGAACAGACCCACGAGGCGACGGCCGCGGGCACGCCGGTATCCGCCCACATAGGAGACGGCCGCCAGAAGGTTGCGAGCCTGCTCCGGGTTGGCGACGACGCGCGGGTCCACCTGATTGGACATCTTCGGTTTCTGCCAGCGGACAGCAGTGACGGGGTTCTCGCGCAGCTCCCCCAGGTCGACCGCGTAGTTGGCCGCGTTGACCAGTGTCCGACGCTTACGCCGCACGGTTTCCGCCGCTGCTGCCGTGCCATCGAGCTTCAGCTTCAGCGAGTCGAGGACCGCGCGGGCCGTGGCGGGCTCAGCAAGATCAGCGAGCGGTCGAGAAGCCTTGGACACCCAGTGCAGAACGTTCCGCACGTCGTCAGGGAGCTCCCGATCAGCGGGGCACGGCAATACGAATGCCCAGTTCCGCAGTGCCCTGCGGAGCGCCTCATCGGACGGCCGGCCCGCACGCTCGTCAAGGCCCCGGCTGCGCTCAGCTCCGCCGGGCGCTTCCCGGCTCCGCTGCGCGCTGCGCTCCTGCCTTCGGCCCGCTCCGCGCGCGCTGCGCCGACGCGCGCGTGAGGGCCGGTGGCCATGAGTCGATCGCCGCCTAGCGCGGCCCAGGGCCAGAACAGAGCCTCCGGCGGTGGATCGGCCGGCACCGGGAGGGAGAGGCGCCGTTCAGGGGTGCGAGTCCATAGTGGCGTGCGCAGGGAGCTCCCATCCCGTCCACCGTCGACCTGGACGTCGACCCTGCGTTCCCCGCTGACTTGGCCATGGGTTTGCCCGACGAAGAGGACGTAGATGAGGAGGGCTACGGCTACTTCCGTGACGTCTGGACCATCGGGGAGGTGAGTCACGGGGAGGCGGTCAGCATGATCGAAGAAGAAAGGCGTCTGGTCAGCCTCGTAGACCAGGCAAGCCGCACTCATGCTGAGTTCGAGGCCATAGCCAAGGCACTGGAAGTGGGAGAGCTCGACTACTTGCCAGATGGCTACGCTGATCAGCATCCAGATAGCGAGCTTGTTCGTATCGTGGGTGAGGATGCCGAAGATGGCTCGCCCCTTGACGCTCTCGAACTCGGTGTGGCGGGGCTGTCGTACGCCCTGACGTCTGTCGGATGCTTCACCGCAGCGAGCTGCCGTAGCCATTACTCCGATCACTCATGGTCCGACCGACCGGTGATCTTCTTCGCTGCCGAGCGCCCCACCGTCCATTGGCTCACTCCGCTGGTACGCCAAAGCGGGTGCGGTTTCGCAGACGGCAGTGAGCGAGCGGACAGACTTCTGATCGTCGAAGCGCCCTCGATCAGGAACTTCATGGACCTGGCCAACCGCATCATGCAACAAGTCGAACGGCAGAGCCCTGTCAAGCCTCCCGTTGATGTCTGACACCAACGGTGGGGAACGGAGCCGGACGGAGGCGAACCTCAGCGACCATCGCAGCGTCACCGTGCTGGGTTTTCGCCGACAAGACACACCCCTAACCTCTACAGTCTGACTCATGTCGACTACTGAGAGCACACGCGACTTCAAACTCACCGTGCTCGGGCGCACGTTGGAGCATCTCGGAACTCAGATGTACAAGAGGCGTGATGTCGCTATCGCAGAGCTGGTTGCCAACTGCTGGGACGCGGGAGCAACCCGAGTGGATATCACGATCCCCGCAACAGGCGAATACGACCCCGAACTGAGCGAGGTGATTGTTCAGGACAACGGGATCGGAATGTCCGACGACGAGATCGAAGAAAACTACCTTGTCATCGGGCGAAACCGGCGGACTGACGGCCAAGAAGCCGCGAAGAATCGGCGCGTGATGGGCCGTAAGGGAGTCGGCAAGCTCGCTGGATTCGGCTTCGCGAAAAAAATGCAAGTACTGACTTGGCGAGATCAGACATCTTGCATTATCGAACTGAGCGCGAAGAACCTTAAAGCCGAACCCAACAGAACGCGCGAAGTAACGATCCCAGGACAGGTGGGCCCTACTCCAGATTTCCTTCCCCGGCCTTCCGGTACGCGCATCACCATGACCGAACTCAAGCACAAGACGCCAGTAGATATCTCCGGCCTGACACAGGCACTAGGCAGACGTTTTAGCCGCACCGTCCTAGGCGAAATGGAAATCTACGTAAACGGAACCCTAGTAGGCGAGCCAGAAGTAGATTTCGAGATTCGATACCCAGATGAGGGGTTCGAAGAAAAGGAACTGGACGATGGCAATATCATCAAGTGGTGGGCTGGCTTCAGCTCGAAGGTTCTGCCGAAGGAGCTACAAGGCTTCACCATTCAGGTGAATGGGAAGACAGCCCAAGCGCCACCCTACTTCTTCGAGGTGGAAGGCACAGCGAGTGGCCAACATGGAACGAAATACCTCACCGGCGTCATTGAGGCGGACTACCTCGACGAGGAGTCCGACGACGAGAGCGACAGGGTATCGACGGACCGACAGGAGATCGATTGGGACGATACGGATTCCGCCCCGTTGAAGAGCTGGGGAGCTGAAGCAACCCGGCGACTACTACGCGACCGGGTCGAAGCTAGAGGAGCTCAGGTCGAGAACTACGTCGACAGTCAGCCCGAGTTTGCGAATCGAATCGCACGACTTGATCAACAATCAGCATCACGAGTTCGACAATTCTTGAACCTTCTCGGCCGATCAGGGACCGAGAATGATCGAGTCGACCCGCTGGCCGACACAATTCTTCGCGCCTTCGAGTACCGACAGTTCCATGACTTCATTACAGAACTTGACACGGCAGCGACGTCCGCTAACCCCGAGGAATTCGCGCTGGTAGTGCAACACATAAAGGACTGGCGCCTTCTAGAAAGTCGCGCGGTACTAGAAATCATCAAGGGTCGGCTAGACATAATCGATAAGTTTTACGATTTCATCGTAAATGACACTCCCGAAACCGCAAAACAGCGAGGTCGAGAGAATCTGCATGATCTGATCGCCGACTACCCGTGGCTGATCAACCCGGAGTGGCAGGTACTCGCCGAAGAAAAGCGAATCACAACACAACTGCGCGAATGGGGTGCTGCGGAAATTGACGACCCCCATTACGCAGGCAGATACGACTTCATCGCACTCGCCGGGGACGGAGAACTTGTAGTCATCGAAATCAAGAGGTCTGGCCATATGGTCACCGTCCGAGACCTGTTCAATCTCGAGGAGTATGCATCGAGGCTAGGCCGTGCACAGAAAGTCGGCTATCGAGCTTTCATTTCCGGCGATGGCTACGAGATCGATGATAGCACTCGCAGAATGTGGGATAGCCAGCCAGATCGAGGCCTTCTCACGTGGCGAGAAATCCACGAGCGCATTCGCTCGCACTACGAACATTACCGTTCCGTCCTCGAAGGGAACACCGAGGACGCCCATTTCGCCAGAAAGTCAATTGAGGTAGCCCGCACCAAAGAGGTTCTACGCGACGGCGCGTACAGGGGTGAAGTTCGACGGGCTGCCGGGCTCGGGCCTCAGGACCTTCCTTATCCTGACGCGCAGAACTGAGGTGAACGAAATGAGTCTCATGGCCATGCTCGCTACTTAGGTGACCACAAGGCTAGTCCGAGCGTAGCTCTCAGACGAGCAATACTAATGCCTGGCTACTTGCCGCCTTGACGGCCATCAAGGCGGCAAACTCACAAGCGTGCAGGGTTAAAGCTGGCCTGCAAATGACGGGGATGGTCGTGATGAGCGAAGGTCGTGCAGTGGGTCAGCGACCTGTGTAGAGACCGTCGTCAAACGGCACCGCTTGACCCGGCCGTCGCAGAAAACGACTCCCGGAAGAGCACTCCCAATTCCTCGTCAAGCACTTCCGGAGGCAGGGAGTCGAAGGACATGAAGGCGCTGAGCCTGAGCACGCGCTTGAGGAAGTCCCGGAGCAGCGCCCTATCCACGTCGGGCGGGACGTCGAGTTCTTGCCAAACCCTGACGATCGCCCGGACCAGATGCGGGCTCCCGCCGATCGAAGTACGGCGTGCGTAGATCTGGTCGAAGGCCGCTTCCCCGAACACCGACAGCGAGGCGTAGAGATCCTCCCTACCGCCTTCCTCGTCGTAGAGGAGGTGCGCTCGCCACCACAACCGGCCGAAGACGTGACGCGTAACGTCGGTACCCAGAACCCGGTCAGGGTGGAAGTCCTGGAACCGCCATGCCGCCACGTCCGGCAGCACGACGAGGGAGAGGAAGGCCCAGAGGTCGCCCGCGACCGCCTCGGCCGGGATGATGCCGGAGTCGCGACCGAGGATCATCGCCACCTCGATGTCGAAACCCGCCGCCTGTCTCCTCCCAGGTTTGGTCGGGTAACCCCGGTCAATCGCGCACGTGAGCACTGCCTCCCGTAGGGCGGCGAGCCTCTGTTCGGGGAGACGCGTGCCACCGGTAGCCGCATAGAACATGGCTGGGTGGGAGAGGCCGGCGCGTTCGTGCAGGTACTCGACCGAACGAGCCAGGTACTCCTCCCTGAGCGCGGAAGCGGCTTTGGGTAGAAGTCGCGGGTAAAGGTAGGCCATCACGTCTCCTTGGAGAAGAGGCCGACGGCGTGTTGGATTTTCGCCGAGAAGAGAGCGGGGTCGGTCCGACGCGTCATACGCAGGGAAGTAAGAGATGCCCCCGGAAGAAAGGTGCGGATGAGGCCGAGCAGGGTGTGGCCGAGCGTGTCCGGCTCGAACCGCGAGTCGTCTGTCAGTTCCTCGTCCGTCACGGCCCGCTCGACCATCAGACGGACCACGTCCTGTCGCATGGCGGATTGGATGAGCCGTTCCGCGTACGACGCTTTGTCGGCCCGACGGAGCGCATTGAGCACAGTCGGCGTGCCACTGTTCACCAGGAGCACGACCGCTCCCATCGTCGCCGCCTCGAGGTTCGGGCCGATGTCTAGGTACCAGGGGGCGTTCTCCGGATAGCCGGCCTTCTTGAAATCGACCACCGCCATGGGGAACTGCGACGCGTCGCCTTGCAGCCGCACTCGGGCCTCGTGACGCCACAGCACGGACCCCGCCCGACGTGGCCCTGCCGGGTCGGGGTTGTCCAGGGCCTTCGCGAGGACAAGTTGGGTCTCTACGGACAGCAGTCCGCCGCTGTCGCGACCTGCCACGGTGAAGGAGAGCTGTGCCGAGCGGGTGCCCCCACCTTGCAGCGGAACGCGGTCGGCCAGTCGCCTAAGACCACTACCAGTGGAGTTCCAGATCACCGAAAGGGCGAGTTCGGCCTCGTTCGGAAGCCCAGCCGATGCCCTGACCACGTCGAGGTCGACGCCAACCACGGTTTCCAGGGACAGGTCCCTCTGGAAGTCCCAGTCGGGTATGAAGGCAGGCAGTGGTACGGCGTCTCCTTCTTCCGACTTGAGCGACCACTCGGCCATCGCGACCGATCCGGCAGCCGCTCTGCGGTAGGGATAGGCACGACGGTTCACCTGACGCCTCCCGCCTCCGCCACGACGACCACCTCGGTCACGGTGTCGGGGGCTGGTCGGACGAACAGGGACCAGACCGTGCCGTCACCGCCCTCCATCCGCAATGAGGGCCCGGGCGTCAAGGGACCATCCCCCGCGCTCCACCCCAATACGGTCGGGATCGAAGCGCCAAGAGGCGGCTCGGCCTCGACACCACGGCCGTCGCCCAATGCGACCGCAGGACGACCATGCACCACGCAGGGACCCGGATCGGGCAGGGTGAAGCGTTGGACCAGGACGGCCTTACCGTCCAGGACCTGGTACTCCAGGTCCCCGTCGTACAGGACACGCCGGCGGCCGGACGTGCCGCCCGGGACTCCTCTGGGCCTCGGGATCCCACCGGATCCAGTCGTCCCACCGAGGCCCCCTCCAGGACCCGCAGCACCACCTGGGGAGGCCGTGCCCCCAGTGAAGACGGCCTCCGCGCCCTCGCCGGCCGTACCCGCCATAAGCCCCGCCATTAGGCGACTCATTCCGGCGAGGGATACCCCTTCTCCCGCCTCGTTGGATGTCGGAGCCGGGCCAGAAGCCTCCTTCATAGCGTCGTTGATCTTGCGGAGTGCGTGCTTGGCCAGTCGGCGATCGTCGCCCGTGAGCTTCTCCACCAACCAGGCGTCGTGTGAGGCGGGCTCCGCCGCGGCGAAAACGCGGTCCATTTCGGCGTCGGCGCGGAAAACAGCCGCATAGCCGCCGCTCTCCTCGTAGAAGGGCGGGCCTTCGAGATACGTCACCACCAAATCGACCGGCCGCATGAGGCACGTGTGGTGTAGGCGCTCCCCGATCCCCGCCTCCTGCGCCACTCGCGGTGGCCTTCCAGCGGGTGCGATGAACTTCCGCATGCCAAGACGGCCGAGTACACGCCCCAGGGACTTATGTTCCACGGGACGATCCATGTCGTCGTATGCCCAAAGGAAGGGACGCAGGTGGGGCACCTCAGACGGTCTGGGAACCGGCACCGTCCGCCCCTCGTGCAGGGCGGAGAAGCGCATAGGGGCGTCACCCCCCTCGGGAAGCATCTTCGGCCAGAGGTTCCAAACCATGGCGTCGACCATCCACTGCATGGCCTCGGCGTCGTCGCGCTCACCGAAGACGGGGTCGAGGATCGCGACCGTGGTACCCGTCTCGCCGTCAGGTAGGCGGTCGAGACCGAGGCTTGCGGCGGCGGCGTCGGCTTCCGCTCCGACAAGGGGTTCGACGTAGCCGTCCTGGAGCCTTCCCCAATAGTGGCGGCCGGTGAAGGTCTTGGTCCCACCGTCGACGTTCACGGTGTAGCTCTCGTGCACCGCCCACCCGATGAGCCGGGTCTCCAACCGTCCGTCTATCAGGCAGCGGGTGTGTACCAGCACCGTGTGCGATGCGGAGAGGAGGTGGAACACCGCCTTTCCGAAGCCGTAGGTGCCGCCACGACCGCTGGTGTTGTTAGAGCTTCCGGTCTTGCGTACGAAAGATGCGAAATCCGACTGCCCGGGGACCGCGACGTCGGCACGGGTCGGTCCCCCCAGACCCCTGGTTCCCGTATCGGTCACGGTCAGGATGCGTAGAGCGGAGCGGGACAGCGAGGAGCGGAGCTTCAAATGCCGAATCGGCGGCGCGCCCGCCGTGAGGAGGTCGCGCCACACCGGCGCCTCGCCGGGCCCCAAGGTGCGCAGCTCCACCCGGTAGTCGACTGGGCCGTTCCCGGTTCGGGCGTCCCAACTGTTCTGGGCGGACTCCCTCACGAGGAGCGTCAACGGATCGAGCTCGGTGCCATCGAGGTTCTTCAGGGCGCCTTCGGCCGTCCCCCCTCCGCCTGGCGCGTAGGGCTCGGACAACCAGCGCAGGGGCCCCGCGTTCATGACGTTCTCCCCATTGCCGCGAGGAAGGCGTCGACAGTCTGGTCGTCGAGCGCCGGAGAGCGAACACCCGCCAGGTCGACGGTGTACTGGACGTCGAGAACCCCGTCGGGCACCGGTCCCTGGAGTGACGCCGTGGTGAGGCGGGGGAAGGCCTCATCGACCTCGTACCAACGTCCTTCGACCGGTGACACGCGCAGTGCCCCCTCGTCGTCCATCAACGTGGGCCGGTACCCGACGTGCGCCAGCCTGAGCCACAGCTCGGACTCGTCGTCGCACAGCCGCGCCGCCTCCGCGACGAGCTCCCCGACGGTGCGCCCGCGCGCGGTTCGCTCGAAACGCTGCCACGCCAACGCCAGGCGACCGCCCTGCGGAGCCTCCAGTTGGTCGAGTCCGTGTACGTCGAACGTCCTGCGTTCGGACGTCGTGTAAGTGCTCTTCACCTCGATGGCGTGGAGGCCGTCGAAGAAGTCGTGACGCCCGCCTTCAGGCCCGGACCAGAACCGTACGGCGCCCGGGTCCTTCTCAAGCAGACGGAGCAGGATCAACAGCTCGCCGGCCAGACCCGTCTCCTGGGCCTCCGTGAGGACCCGGGGTGCGCCGCTGAATAGCTGCCGCCACCGATTCACCACCGCCAACGTCGTTCGATACGGGCGACGCCCGTCCGCCTCCAGGGCCACAAGGACGTCGGCGCACAAACCGGTGAAGACGTCGTCGAGATCCCTCCGCGTGCACACGATGTCCGCGAAACGGCCGTAGGTGTCGTCGTCCTGCAGCGCCCGCTCGGTGATACGGAGTGTCCCCCCGATTCGACCAGTGGGAATCCGGCGGCGGCCCTGCAGGGGAATGAGCAGGTGACGCAGCGTATTGCCATCGGTTGCCGCGGAGACCGACCCGTGCTCGGTCTGTACGGGCAACTGGGACGTCTTGAGAGTTGCTCCGGCACCGAGCGGCGCCAGATCCAGCTCGGCCCAATGGCGATCGAGCACACGCCGGAGATCGGCGCTCCCGCTCAACTGTCGTCCTCCTCGAAGAGCATCGACAGGTCTTCCTCTTCCTCATCGTCCTGCACGCGGGACAGATCGGCACTCCAGTACTCCACCTCGTCGTCGTCCCCATCAGGCGTCGGGAAGACCAAACCGACACCGATAACGTGGTCGACTGCGTCGAGCGGAGCACGCTTCTTACGGTTCGTAGGTGAGGGCGAGTGCGCGTCGATGGGGTAAAGGGTCAACAGCCCGGTGTCCGGCATCTGCTCCCGTCGAGCGGCTTTCAGGAGCTCCTCGGTGATCTCCGGCAGTCCGTCGAGGTCGAGGTCCACTCCGGCGTCACGACGGCTCATCAGGGTCTTGATGTCGGCGGCGTCGCTTCCACTCTCTTCGAGCTTCGCTCGGATGACGCGGTCGACGGCGATCCCGGGTACGAACTCGTACCGCTTGTCCGGGTCACCACTGAGGGGGTTGCCGATGATCGCCACATTCCAGCGCTTGAGTGCGCCGTCCACGGAACGCACCCGGCGCATGACGTAGTCACGCAGCAGAGCCCCGTCACACTCCAAAGACTTGTCGTGGAACCGGTAATCGCCGAGGAAGTCCATGACGAGGTCGTAGGGCACGCCGCGGAGAACGTGTCGGCCTTGAGCGCCCCGGTCTTCATGCCGGGCGCCTGCCAGACGCAGAGAGCGGTCGACCAGATCGTGGGCGGCCTTCCTGTTGGCCTTCAACCAATCCGCGTCTTGCGCACGGAAATACCGTGTCTGTACCCGCTGCCCCCCATATGCCGCGCTCGCCTTCACCGCGTCACGCATCTTGCCGGCCGCGGTGATGCGGAGAGACGGGTGAGCGCGCAGGCGGACGGCGAAGGTCTTGGGCGTCTTGTCCTCGATCATGTACACATCGATATCCCGGCGCATCTCCGACTCGACGGTCGCGATGTGCCGGAACCAGTCGCGCAGTCCGTCCGTCATCCAGATGCGCGGCAGGTCCGCATACCCGTCACGGAATCCGAACCAACGTCCCATCTGCAGCAGGGAGTCGTACGTCCTTGCCCCTCGTACGAAGTAGCTGACGGCCAGTCCCTCGAGCGTCAGGCCACGTGACAACGTGTTGCCACCCACGGCGATGGCGACGACGGGGCCCGCCTCGTAGTCCAGTCGCTCCACGCTCTTCGAGTTGTCCATGATGATGCGGCAGTCGTCCACCACTGCAGCCAGCAGCGGCCGAAGGTCGTCGAAGGGGACGGGTGTCTCCCCGAGGTCGGGCTCGTCGCCGGGGACACGAGCGACTTCGGACTCCCAGAGGTTCTCCAATTCGTCCAAAAATTCCGAGTCGCCCGCCGCCAGCCGCCCGGCCGTGTGCGCGCGGAACGCCTCCAACGGCCCCTTGAAGCTCTCGTGGACCTGGGTGCTGACACTGGTGTGGATGAGCATCGTGGAGTGGGGCACACCGCGCCCGCGCACCCGTCGGGCGGCGGTGACGAGCCAGAAGTACAGCACCGCCGTCCGCAGGGAACCCTCGATCTCGGGCACGAACCCGTCGATCTCGTCTCGCCCCGGACGGACGAGCGGCACCTCCCAGAAGGGAACCGTACGGATCATGTCGTACCCGTCCGGCACATCCTGCGGATCCTCGCCATCCAACACCTCTCGACCGAAGAGGACCTCGGTTCCGAAGTGCCCCTTGGGCTTGGGCAGGTTGACGACGAAGTCCTCCGGATACAGATCCTTCGCGGCGGGGTCGATCAGCAAGTTGGCGAAGGGAGTGGCGGTGTAACCGATGTACCCTCCGCGGGGAAACAGGTCGATGATCTCTCGGATCAGCGGATTGGTACTACGCGACGCGACACTCGCCTGGTCTGCCTCGTCGTCGATGATCAGAGTGGGGCAATTCCGAAGGTAGTCGGGCGCCTTTTCCAACCATGCCTTGAGCTTCCGCAAACGCGGCACATTCTTCTTGATCACACAAAGCACGTGTTGCTGGCTCTTGTCACCGAAGAATGCGGCCGGATTGCCCGCGGGGGGCTCGAAGTCCCCAAACCGCCCGGTCAGCGTGTGCCATTGGTCTATCACCGGCTCCACGAGTTGCCGCTCCAGACGCAACTGGGTCTGGAGGCGCAGGCCGTTGTGGATGCCGGCGAGGACGATGAAGAACTTGTACCCGGCGTCGGCAGCCTTCGCAATCAGGGCGGTGAAGTTGCTGGTCTTCCCCGACTGCACATACCCGACCACCAGGCCCCGGGTCGAGAAGGTGCTCTCCAGCGGGTGGTCGAGCATCGAGACGACCTTGGTGGACGCTGAGTCGAGGTCGCGGAGGCTCTCCTCGGTCCACGTCTGCTTCGCGAGCAGCCTCCTGAGAGCGGGCCAGCACCTGTCGTCCTCCTGGGGACCGACATACCAGGTCTCGCGATTGTTCCGGACCACGGAACCCGGCTCGCGCTTCTCCCGGATGGCTATCGTCTCCTGCTGGTGACGCTCCGCGATGCGCTTGGCCAACTCGTCGGTCATACCGAAGAGCTTGATCGTCGCCAACGCCTGCTCCGGCGTATGCGTCTTGATGAGACGTTTGAATGCCTCGTACTGGTCTTCGAACTCGTTCAAGGCCCCCACCCCTGGGATCCGCGGCCACCCACCATTGCCAAGGCCGACGGCGACCGATCTCCGTACGCAGGCATGACTACACCACCCGCGCCACAGACCCCCCGGCCGACTCGTTGGCCATTGAAGCAACTCTATAGCCGAACCCGCCATCAGCCACCGGGAGATTGCTCATTGGGGTTCGAGGCCGTACCCCGGGGTCAGGCGGCGACAGGGAGCTTGCGGCGCGGCTTCCTCACGCGGGGCACCCTTGCAGTGCTCTGGGTGTGGAGGTCCTTCTGAGCAAGTAGGAGCGGGGCCAAGTGTTCGGCGATGGCCCGTCCCAGGCCCACCGGCACCGCGTTGCCGATCTGCCGCGCGATCTCGCTCCTACCTCCGCACCACTTGAAGGTCTCGGGGAAGCCCTGCAGTCGGGCCGCCTCCAGATGTGTGATGGGACGGTGCAACCAGGGGTGGAGATAGCGGCCCTTCTCGGGCTTGAAGAACTCCGTACGAATCGTGACAGAGGGCCGGTCGCGATAAAGTCTACCCATCACATCCGCCGATCCGGTCTTGTGCTTCTTCCAGCAATCGGCCAGGAGCTCTTCCGGCAGGTCGAAGCGGTTGCCCCCCTCAGGAATCGATCGGTAGCGCTTGATCGAAATCGGCTTGATGCCGTTCCGACTCAGATGCAGTTCCTCCATGGAGAAAGGTCCCGCGATCTCTCGGCCGTTGACTTTCACCTCTCGGGAAGGGAGTTCCGGGGACAGCTTCCGAAACACGAGATCCGCAATGGTCTGCCATACGGTCCGCCGAGGGCCACTCGATGGGCCTGGAATAAGCCGAGCCTGCAGCTCAAGCTCCGGTAGATCCCCGACTCGGTGAGCCGAACCGGGCTCTACGTACAGGTCCTTGCGAACCCCGACCGCGATCGTGCGCAGGCGTCGCTGCGGCACGCCGTAGTCCGCTGCGTTGAGGAGTTCATCGAAGATGATGTAGTCGGAGAGAGCACCGCCGTCACCCGTCTCCCTTATCAGGAGCTTGAACTCGGCGGACTTCCTGAAGGCGTCGACGTTCTCCATGACGAAAACCATGGGCCGAACGGTGGAAACGACCTCTAGATAATGGCGCCAGAGTTGGTTCCGCTCGTCGTTCGGATCCTGGTTGCCGAGTCGCGAGAACCCCTGGCACGGCGGCCCACCCAGCACGATGTCGGCTTCCGGGATCTCTTCGCGTCGGGTGACCCACTCGGCGATGTCCCCCTGGTGGATGTGCGATCCGAACGCCGTACCGAAGTTCACCGCGTAGGTGGCGGCAGCCGCCCGATCCAGTTCGACCGCAGCGACCGGACGGTACACCGGGCGCCCGCCGTGTCGGGCGTCCACGAACCCTTGGGTCAGCCCTCCACACCCCGCGAAAAGGTCGATCGTCCGAAGCGGTGGGAGGTCGGTACCGCCTCCGGCCGCCGTTCCGGAAGCGCCGACTTCGAGGTGTGGTTGGCTCATTGGCGCACTGTAGCCGGCCCGCCGGCCCCTAGGCAATCTTGGAACGATACCGCTCATCGAGGTCGCGCGCCGGCCCCCGATGACTCACAGACCGTTCTCCCAGGCCTAACGCTTGTAGTCTCGGACGGTGGGCAATGTGCATCCGATCAGTGGGACAGAAGGCATTTCGGCAGGGCGACCTACACGAGGCGACCTCCCGCTCGATCGCGCTTGGCGTCCACGAGCCGAGATGACGAGGTCCGAACGGGTCCGGGAACAGAATCGAGCCGCTGGAGGGGCGGCTAAACGGATCGTCCGGACCGAAGCGGGCGATACGGCGATCGCCACGATAGTGCTGAACCCGCGCCGAAGGACGGGGCGGGTCATGGCCAGGCTCCAGTGGACGAGCGCCGGGCGACGGCAACGGCGTCCTCTCGGGGAAGTCGCCCACGCCACCCGGGGAGCGAACCTCCGTGCCGCCTGGCGCCTCGCCGAGGAGACCGGACTTCTTGCGGGTGAAGAGGAGGTGAGCGGATCTTGGGCCTCGTCACCTGGTACGAGGGCCTCGATGCGCTCTAACAGAGGACGGGATACCAAGCCTGAACTGAGGCTGCGATCGGAACTCCATCGAACGGGATTGCGCTACCTGGTCTCGGCAAGGCCGGTGCCCGCGCTGCGCCGAACCGCCGACGTGGTCTTCACCAAGTACAAAGTGGCGGTCTTCGTCGACGGCTGTTACTGGCACGGTTGCCCCACGCACGGCTCGATGCCGACGAGGAATCGTGATTTCTGGGTCGCGAAGATCGAGGGCAACAAGAAACGGGACGTCGAGACGGACCGTCGGCTGGTGGAGCACGGGTGGTTCGTCGTCCGCGTGTGGGAACACACACCCACGGGAGATGCGGTGGCCCTCGTGCAACTCGGGCTCGCCGAGTCCGAGGACGGTCGTACCTCCCGAGTGATCAGAGCGGACGTCCGTTGAGTAGATCTTCGAGGGCGTCGTCGTGGCGTCGGAGCACGATGCGCCCGTCTCCGTCACTGTAGGCGAGAAGACGGTCACCGCTTGCCAGGCCTGCCTCGACGAGGACGCCCATCGGTAGCTCTACGCAACCATCGTCGCGCACGACGGTCTCAGCGGGTTCGCGGATCACACGGCCAGGGTCTCACGTCGTTCCGGTCTCCAGGCCTGATAATCGACGTTCGAATCTCCGGGGGAGCTCTGACCGGGCTCTCGGTCGCGGTCTCATTTTTTGGTCTCATTCGTATGTGTCCACCCCCGTCCGGACACCTTGCGGCCCAGGCCACAGCGCTGGCCGTGGGGCCGAGACGAACGCTGGCGAATGACCGCGTACAAGGCCATGAGTGCACCAACACACTTGGAAAGCGTGCGCCTGCTTTCGCTGCTCGCTGCGCGGCCCGGCGCTGGCGGGTCTCTCCTTAGCCATCGACGAAGCCCGACCGTTGGTTAGGTCCCGGGTTGTGCCCGGGCCACCCCCAACAGAGCCGGGGATGCAGCTGCTCTACAGAGTTGGATACCTCGGAAGCCGACCGCGCGTCTGAGACCCTAGCCATGGGCACTGACAACGCGCCTCGCGAGCAGAGTCCCTAACGCCACGCGGTCCGCACGACAGGCGCACCAGATCGAGCGGGGAACCACGGGGAACCACGGTGAAAGCGGTCTGGCCCGGCAAGGCTGTCTTCGTCCCCTTCGATGGCCTCCGACTCGCCGAAATCACGGCGATGCCGCATGGATGGAGCTACCTGCTCTCGGGGCCCGCGTCGAGGGCGAGATCATCTGGCACGCCGACACAACCACCAGGTGATGGTCAGGCTGGACGAGTGGATGACGCCTGCCCAATGATCGCTTCTGGGCCGCTGGCCCGTGCGAGGGCGCTCGGCGGCGACTGACGGCGACAACTAGTGACAGGTCAGCTACGAGCAGCGGCAGCGAAGGGCCAGCTCACAGCCCCCTGATGAAACTGGCTTCCATCCAGGGGTGGCCGTCAGGCCAGATGGGGTGTTTTTTGCCGCGGTTGTACAGCAGCGTCGTGCCGCAACCCCAGCACCTATCCGCACGCACCATCGTGCCTCAGAGGGTCTGTAGAGCTGGCTGGCCCTCACAACACTCTTGTCAGGGGTAGCAGCTACCGTGTCGAAGATGGTCAGGTCAGTACTGCCGAGGGGGACACATGGGTGGTCAGTTGCGCGTTGGCGAGGTCTATCGCTACGCCACGGGGAAGGATCCGGGGCCAGTGGAGCTGGAGGGATATCCCAACTTCCACCATGTGACCCACTCCCCCGATCTTCCGCGGGCCCTGCTGGAGGCCGGCATCAACGGCATGGCGAAGGTGCGCACTCCGGGTGGAGAGAGGCGGCCGGTGATCCTCGTGCGGTCGAGCCCTTGGAAGGCTGGCACTGAGCAGACGCCCTGGCACGACGTGTTCGACATGGACAACGGGCATGTCCGCTACTTTGGCGATCACAAGGCCACCACCATGGTCGATCCGGGGAAGACCATCGGAAACTCCGCCCTGCTCGATGCCTTTGCAGGGCATCAGGGGCACACACCTGAGGAACGGGCCCGCGCCATCCCGCTGCTGCTGTTCAGGGCGGTGTCGCGCCGCGGGAAGGTCAAGGGGCACGTCGAGTTCTGTGGGCTGGGCATCATCGAGCGGGCAGAGCGACTGGTGCAGTGGAGTGGCAGTGACCACACCACGTTCACCAACTACGTGTACGACATCGCCGTACTCGACCTCACCGACGAGGACGACAAGGTCTCTTGGGAGTGGATCGACTCCCGCAGGAACAAGGACCTGAGCGACGCGGCAACGCTCGAACTGGCACCGCGGGCATGGCGGGAGTGGGTCAAGAACGGCAGTTCGGAGCTCCCGCGGCTTCGCCGGCGGGTTGCGCGGGCCAAGGTGACCAAGGTGCCCGAGCAGCGGCCGACGTCGGGCACGGCCGAAGCCAAGGACCTGGAGCTGATCTACAAGTACTTCGACGGGCGCAAGCACGACTTCGAGGCCGTTGCCTCTGCGGTCGCAGCGCGCGTTCTGCGAGGTGCCGGGAACAGCTACGTCGAAGGGTGGTTGACGCAGCGGTCCGGCGACGGAGGGGCTGATTTCGTCGGCAGGCTCGACATCGGCAGCGGACTCGCTGGCACGAGCCTTGTCGTCCTCGGGCAGGCGAAGTGCGTCCGGCTCGACCACGTCGTTTCCGCTGACCAGATCGCTCGTGTCGTGGCCCGCCTCCGCCGCGGCTGGATCGGTGTCTACGTCACGACCGGCGCCTACTCTGTGCCGGCACAGACCGAGATGGTCGAAGACCAGTATCCGATCGTTCTGGTTAACGGTCTGGACCTGGCGCGGGTGCTCAGGAGCATGGCCCGGGACGACCACGGTGGAGACCTAGAAGCCTGTATCCAACACATACTGCGTGTCCGCGAGACCGCGGTCACCAACCGTCGCCCGGAGGAGATCTTGTTGGAGTAACCGTGCGGGCGACGCGCGACCTATTCGTGGACGGGGCGGCCCCGTCGGGGGGCACCGCAAGCCCCTGAACTGGCGCTATGTCGTGAGCACACGGGCCCTCCGGTGCCGTGTGCGCAGGTTCGAATCCTGCCGGGGGCACCTTGCATGAGGTGCCCAAAGACCCTGTCACCAGCGGAAACGCTGAGGCCGGGTCTTCGTGTTTGTGCAGCCGTGTGCCGCTCGGAGCGACCGTGTGTCGGAGTCCGCGGCCTGTTCGCGGTCAGGCCGCAAGGCGGAAAACCGCGGTAGAACCCAGGAGACGACGAGGCGCTCGGGCTGAGGTCCAGGGCCATCATGGTGCAGTCAAGCGTGTCGGAGGTGGGTCGGGATCAGCTCCTGTCGCCGTCCCCGTCGGCCTGGTCGCTGTTCCTTACGAGGAGTTGGGCGATGCGGCGATTGGTGACGCCATGGCGCCGTCGAGGCACGTGCGTCGAGGCACTTGGCGCACCGGCTCAGTAGCACTTCAATGCTGTTCCCCGCGCGCTCCGCATCCTCAGTCGGTGCACAGCACCGTCGAGCGGAAATCGCCGGGCTTCTTTTGGGTCTTGTCGTTGCCTTGGCCTTCTTCGCCTTCTTTCCCGGGCTGCCTCATGTGATCGACCGGGGACCGTTCTTGTGGCCCTCGCCGTGAATGGGATCACCCGAGGGGCCTGCCGCGCATGGATGACGAGCGCTGCGAAGAAGTCCGAACGCAGGTGACCGCCTCGGTGGGGACCAGGGAGTCGTCCAGTGCCGGGTACCCGGCCCGGCATCTCGTTTGTCCAGCCCAACACCACGTACCTACAACGTTGTCGGTTACTCATCAGGTCAGGGGCTTCCGGAACCGTCATGCTTGCTGACCGCGACCCGGATGAGGTCCTGAAGGTCCGCTGTTGGCGGGCACCTCCGAGGGGACGGGGGTGGTGTTCTGGTTCGGCCGGCGGGGGATCATCGGTCAGGGGCGGGGCGGGTACTCGGGCGGCATGAGTGATGTGTTGTTGGCTGGGGTTTGGGGGCTGGTGGCGGGGGCCGCCCTGTTGGTCGGGGCCCTCTTGGGGTTTGGCGTGCGTGTGCCTCAGAAGGTTGTGGCCGGGGTGATGGCCTTCGGGGCCGGGGTGTTGATCTCTGCGGTGTCCTTCGAGTTGGTGGAGGAGGCTCACGACGAGGCCGGGCTTGTTCCTGCTGCCGTGGGGGCACTCGTGGGAGCGCTGGCCTATACCGGCGGGAACGTGTGGCTCGCCCGCCGTGGGGCCCGGCATCGTAAGCGGTCCGGGTATCGGCGGGCGCAGGCGCAGCCGTCCGAGGGCGAGCAGGGTGGGTCCGGGATGGCGTTGGCCCTGGGTGCGCTGTTGGACGGGGTGCCCGAGTCCGCGGTCATCGGGGTGAGCCTGCTGGACGGTGGTGCCGTCAGCCTCGTGACCGTCGCCGCGGTGTTCATCAGCAACGTTCCCGAGGGGCTGTCCAGTGCGGCGGGGATGAAGAAGGCCGGCCGTGGTCGTGGCTATGTCTTCGGGGTGTGGGGGGCGATCGCCGCCGCCAGCATGGTCTCGGCGGTTCTCGGCTATGCGGTGGTCGGTTCCTTCTCGCCCGCCGTGATCGCCGGCGTGACCGCTGTGGCCGCCGGAGCGATCCTCGCGATGATCGCCGACACCATGATTCCCGAGGCGTTCGACGACGCCCATCTGGCTGTCGGGCTGATCACTGTGAGTGGGTTTCTTGTTTCCTTCGCTCTGTCCCACCTGTGAGCTCGGGGGCGGATGCGGCGCGGACGTGCCACGCGGCTCGGCCGGGGGGAGAGAGGAGGGCGGGCGCTCCGTACGGCATCCGGGTCCGGCTTCGGGGGAACGTACATGCCATGTCGGTTGCGATTCTTCCTTGCTTGTTCGATGGCATCATGCCTTATCGGCTTGCACGTGCGAGACAATGGGGGTTGTGATGGTCGCCTGGGGCCACGCGTTCTGAGGATCTTCGAGGGCCCCTGCGTCAGTGTGGGAGGAGTGGGGGCGTGGTGGTGCGGTCCTTGGGGTCTGGGCGGGTCGGTCGGTGGGGGGCCCTGCTCGGTGCGGTTGTGTTGTTGGGGGTTGCCGGGTGTTCGTCTGATTCGTCTGGAGAGGGCTCCGGTGGGGGGGCTGCTTCCTCGGGGGCCGGTGAGGTTTCCGGGGAGGTCACCGTTTTCGCCGCCGCATCGTTGAAGGAGAGCTTCACGGAGTTGGGGAAGCGGTTCGAGACGGCGCATCCGGGGGTCGAGGTGACCTTCAACTTCGGAGGCAGTGACGCCCTGGCCGCGAGCATCACCGGTGGGGCGCCGGCGGATGTGTTCGCTTCGGCCAGTCCCAAGACCATGAAGATCGTGACGGACGCGGGCGACGCCGTCGGGGTGCCCTCGACGTTCGTGCGGAATCAGTTGGAGATCGCCGCCCTGCCGGGTAACCCCGAGGGGATTTCCTCCCTGAGGGACCTCACCCGGGGCGGGCTCAAGGTCGTGCTGTGTGATGAGGAGGTGCCCTGTGGTGCCGCCGCGCGGAAGGCCCTCGACGCGAGCGGGGTCCGGGTCACTCCCGTGTCCTATGAGCAGGACGTCAAGGCCGCGCTCACCAAGGTCGAGCTGAAAGAGGCCGACGCCGCGGTCGTCTACAGGACCGATGTGCTCGCCGCGGGTGACAAGGTGGAGGGCGTGGAGTTCCCCGAGGCCGCAGACGCCGTCAACGACTATCCGATCGCCCTCCTCAAGGACGCCCCCAACACGAAGGCCGCGCAAGCGTTCATCGCGCTCGTGCGGTCCGGTGAGGGGCAGGAGCTTCTGAGCGACGCCGGGTTCCTGAAGCCGTGACCGTGGGCTCGGTCGACGGCTCGGGTGCCGGGTCCGGCCGCGACGCGGGGGGACCACGGCGGGGGCGTCGCGCGATCTCGCCGCGGCGCCGTCCCGTGCCCGTGCCGTTGCTGGTGCCCGCGCTCGTCGGGCTGGCGTTCCTGGTTCTGCCGCTCGTCGGGCTGCTCGTACGGGCTCCGTGGTCGAACCTTCCCGATCAGCTGACCAGTCCCGAGGTGTGGCAGGCGCTCCGGTTGTCGCTGCTCTGCGCCACGGCGGCCACCGTGGTGAGTCTCGTGCTCGGGGTGCCGTTGGCGTGGCTGCTGGCCCGGGTCGAGTTTCCGGGGCGGGGGTTCGTACGGGCCCTCGTCACGCTTCCGCTGGTGCTGCCGCCGGTGGTGGGTGGTGTGGCGCTGCTGATGGCGCTCGGGCGCAACGGGGTCGTCGGGCAGTGGCTGGAGTCGTGGTTCGGGATCAGTCTGCCCTTCACCACCGCCGGGGTCGTGGTCGCCGAGGCGTTCGTCGCCATGCCGTTCCTCGTCATCAGCGTCGAGGGGACCCTGCGGGCCGCCGATCCGCGCTACGAGGAGGCCGCGACCACGTTGGGGGCCTCCCGGTTCACCGCGTTCCGGCGGGTCACGCTGCCGTTGATCGCGCCCGGGATCGCGGCCGGGGCGGTTCTCGCGTGGGCGCGGGCGCTGGGTGAGTTCGGGGCGACGATCACGTTCGCCGGTAACTTCCCGGGGCGTACCCAGACCATGCCGCTCGCCGTCTACCTCGCTCTGCAGAGCGATCCGGCGGCCGCCATCGCCCTCAGCCTCGTCCTGCTGACCGTGTCCATCGCGGTCCTCGCAGGGCTGCGTGAGCGTTGGATGAGTGCCTCATGAGGGGGGCCGAGAGGAGGATGGTGGTGGGCTCCGGTGCCGGGCTGGATGCCCGGCTCGTGGTGCGGCGGGGGGTGTTTCGGCTTGATGTGGGGCTTCGGGTCGTGCCCGGGGAGGTCGTGGCCCTGCTCGGGCCCAACGGGGCCGGGAAGACCACCGCCCTGCGGGCGTTGGCGGGGCTCGAGCCGCTCGCGGACGGGTATCTGCGGCTCGACGGTGCCGCCCTGGAGCGTACGCCGCCCGAGGCGCGTCCCGTCGGGGTCGTCTTCCAGGACTATCTGCTCTTTCCCCATCTGACCGCCCTCGACAATGTGGCCTTCGGGCCGCGTTGCCACGGGGCCTCCAAGGCCGAGGCGCGTGCGCTGGCGGCCGAGTGGCTGGGGCGGATGGGGCTCGCCGAGCACGCCGGGGCCAAGCCCCGTCGGCTCTCCGGCGGCCAGGCCCAGCGCGTCGCCCTCGCCCGTGCCCTCGCCACCTCCCCCCGGCTGCTGCTCCTGGACGAACCCCTCGCCGCGCTGGACGCCCGTACCCGCCTCGACGTACGCGCCCAGCTCCGGCGGCACCTGGCGGACTTCGAGGCCGTCGCCGTGCTCGTCACCCACGACCCGCTCGACGCGATGGTCCTCGCCGACCGGCTCGTCGTCATCGAGGACGGGCACGTGGTGCAGGAGGGGACGCCGGGTGACATCGCCCGGCATCCACGGACGGACTACATCGCCCATCTCGTCGGGCTGAACCTCTACAAGGGCGTCGCCGACCGGCACACCGTACGGCTCGACGCCGGGCCCGCGATCACCACCACCGAGGACCTCACCGGGCCGGTCTTCGTCACGTTCCCGCCGAGCGCGGTGACGCTCTACGGCGAGCGGCCCACCGGGGTCAGCGCACGCAACCTGTGGCGTTGCGAGGTCGCCGGGATGGAGACCCACGGCGACCAGATCCGCGCCGACCTCACCGGTGAAATCCCCCTCGCCGCCGACCTCACCACGGTCGCCGCCGCCGAACTCGGCCTCCACGCCGGCGCCGAGGTCTGGGCCGCGGTCAAGGCGACGCAGACGCACGCCTATCCGGCCTGAGCCACCACCGGCGTCATCCGGCTCCGCGCCGGTGGGGCGGGGTGAAGACGTACAGGTCGAGGATGGGCGGCATCGGGGCCACGCCCGGGCCGCCCGCGCGTACCCAGGCGACGATGTCCTCGGTCGCGTCGGGGTCGTTGACGAGGCCGAGCCAGACCGGGCGGGCGCCGGCGGCGCGGCCCGCGGCGGAGGGCTGGACGACGACCACGTTGGCCTGGTCGCAGACGTCCAGGCAGGTGGAGACGCGGGTGGGGACCGTCTGCCGGAGCCGGGCGGTCTGGGCCTCGTGGTCGACACCGGGGAGCTTCGAGGTGCCGCAGCAGCAGTCGCGGCAGACGACGACCCGGCTGGGTGCGGGAGGCGGCGGAGTGGTCACGGACCGGCCCAGATGATCTTCACTTCGGCGAGTCTACTGGGCGCCCACGGGCGGCGGTTCAGCGCTCCGCCCTCCGCCCTCCGCCCTCCGCCGTCCGCTGTCCGCCCTCCGCCGTCCGCTGTCCGCTGTCCGCCCGTCGTCGCCATGTCCGTCGGCGTCCGCCGCGGCGTGGGTGGTCGGCGTGTGTACGGCGGTGGCGTCCAGGACGGAGTCCCTCGATCACGTCGTTCGCCCTGGGCCGTTCCAGAACGTGCCCGTTCGGTACTGCCCTCCCGTCACGCTCACCCCTGCCCGTCTTCCCGTCCCACCTTCCGCACCCACCGCCGCACGGCATCGCCCCCCGGGGGTCGGCGCTCGGGTCACGGCAGTGGCTACTCCGCCCAGATGATCTTGCCCTCGGGGGTGTAGCGCGGATGCCCCAGCGTTCGGTGAGCTGGGCGAGGATGCCGACCGCGAGCGCGCGTTCCAGGCGGGCGGGGTCCTGGGCGAGCCAGCCGCCCGCTTCCCGCGGAACGGCAGCGCTTCCAGGAGTCGAGCACCGGGTCGCACACCTCCGCGTCGACCCGCGCACCGGCGAGGAAACGCTCGTACGCGTCCACGAGCCCACCGATGTCGTCCCGGGCGACGGACAACGGGATCACTTCCCTCGTCCGGAGGTCTCCCCGTCGCTCGCCGCCCCTCGGCGCGCGCCCCGAGGACCCGTCAAGCGATACAACCCTAGACCTCGCGTGACACGAATCACAACATCGTTCGCACAAGGGCACGGGAGAATACAAAACGCCTGTACGGACGCCTGACGGTGGCTCCGGCGGCGGTGGGAATTCGGTTCCCCCACATGTGAGCGTCACATCCGAAGGGAACGCTCCTGTCATCCCCCTCGTTCTTGTCACGCCTTGCCTCCGCCGGTCCGGTCCCCGTCCGCCCGGCGGCGACACGGAAGGACGACGTGCCCTTTGTATCCGCTTCCGCTCGACGCGCCGCTCCCCGCGCGGCCCGCCGCCACCACTGACCCCGACCCCGAGCCCGAGCCGCCCTGCTCCACGCTCGCCCTCCCCACGACTCTCCCCACGAACCTCCCCAAGAGCCTCCGGAGCCGCCTCCCCAGCGGGCTCCGCCGACTCGTCCCCACCCGATCCGCCGCCACCGCCCGCCGGTTGCGGCTCACGCTCACCCTGCTGCCGCTACTACTACTCGGGGTGTGGGCCGCGGTCGACTGGCGCACCGTGTACGGCGGTGCCGCCCGGCTGGTCTCGGCCGACCCGCGGTGGCTGCTGGCCGGGGTCCTCTTCAGCGCCCTGTGCTCCGTGGCCGCCGCGTTCGTCCGGCAGGGCGCGGTGCCCGAGCGGCTGCCGCCGGGGCGGCTGATCGCGACCCAGTTCGCGGCCGGCGCGGCGGGCCAGGCGCTGCCGGGCAACATCGGCGCGCATGCCGTCGTCCTGCGCTTCCTGCGCGGCCAGGGCATACCCCTGCCCCGCGCCACGGCCTCCCTCGCCCTGTACTCGGCGGTGAAGCCGGTCGCCAAGACGCTGGTGATCCTCGCGTTCCTGGTCGCCTTCCCCGGCACCCTCAAGGTGACCGAGCTGCTCCCGAGGGGCGAGACGCTGGCCCTGGCCGGCGCGATCACCGGGGTCAGCGTGGCGGCCGTGGTCACCCTGATCACGACCGTACGGCCGCTGCGGCAGCCGCTCATCGGGGGGCTGCGGACCGCGCTGACCGATACGCGGGTCGTGCACAGCCGGCCCGTCCGGGCCCTCGCGCTGTGGGGCGGGGCGGCAGCGTTCCCGTTGTGCCAGGGCGCGGTCGTCGCCTCCGTCGGGACCGCCGTCGGGCTGCCCCTGTCCTGGATCCAGATGGTCTTCGCCTACCTCGTCGCCAGCACCGCCGCCGGTGCGGTGCCCGCGCCGGGCGGCCTCGGCCCGATGGACGCGGCCCTCGTCTTCACCCTGGTCGCCTTCGGCGCGCCCGCGGCGGTCGCCACGACCACGGTCATCGGCTACCGCGTCCTGACCGTGTGGCTGCCGCTGCTCCCCGGCACGCTGGTGCTGTCGGCGCTGGTACGGGCGAAGGTGCTGTGAGGGCCTGAGGCACCGGCGGGAGAGCCGGGCCGGGTGCGGGTGTGCAGGGGCTGGTCGCGCGGTTCCCCCCGCCCCTGAAGGGCGCGGGCCGCTGTAAGGCACGGGCTGGAAAGGCAGGGGCCGCGCCCCGCGCTTCGCGCCTCAGGCCGGGCGCTTGCGGGGCGTCGTCTTCTTGGCCGGGGTCTTCTTCGCGGTGCTCTTCGCCGTCGCGGACTTCTTCGCCGCGGACTTCTTCGCCGTCGTCTTCTTGGCGCCCTGGGCGCTCCCTGTCGCCTGGGACGACTTCGACGTGGACTTCTTGGCGGAGGCGGCCGACTGCGCCGACTTCTTCGCGGTGGCCGTGGACTTCTTGCCGGCGGGTTCCTTCGGCGTGCGCATGGGGGTCACGGCGGCGACGTCCTCGCCACGGGACTCCTTGGCGGCGCGGACGCTGTTCTCCAGGGCCGCCATCAGGTCGAGCACCTTGCCGCCCGGCTCCGGGACGGGCGCGGTCGGCGGCTCCTCGCCGGAGGCCTTCGCGGCGATGAGTTCCTCGACGGCCTCGCGGTAGTCGTCGTGCAGCTCGTTGAGGTCGACCTCGCCGAGCGTCTCCATGAGGGCGTCGGCGAGATCGAGTTCCTTGTCGCGGACGGTGACGCTCGCGTCGGGCGCGACCCCCTCCGTCGTACGGATCTCGTCGGGCCAGAGCAGGCCGTGCATGGCGAGCACGTCCTCCACCACCCGGAGCATCCCGAGCCGCTCGCGCCCGCGCAGGGCGAACTTGCAGATGGCGACCTTCCCGCTGCGTTTGAGCGCCTCCCGCAGCAGGGTGTACGGCTTGGCGGCCGGCACACCGTTCGGCGCCAGGTAGTACGCGGCGTCCACCTGGAGCGGGTCGACCTTCTCGGCCGGGACGAAGCCCTCGATCTCGATGGTCTTGGCGGTCGGGATCGGCAGCGACGCGAGATCCTCGTCCGTGATCGGGATCATCGTCCCGTCGGCGTCCTCGTACGCCTTGCCGATCTCCCCCTGCGCCACTTCGCGCTCCTCCAGCTCGCACACCTTGCGGTAGCGGATGCGACCGCCGTCCTCGGTGTGGATCTGCCGGAAGGAGACGGAGTGGCTCTCGGTGGCGTTCACGAGCTTGATCGGGATGCTGACCAGGCCGAAGGAGATGGCGCCGTTCCAGATGGATCGCACGAGCAGCACACCCCTTTCGGACGGTTTCCACCGAATCATCCACACCGTATCCCCGGCCGGTCACCCCTGCCCGCCGACAGTGACCCACCCCAGCCAAGGGACTTTGCCCTACTTTCACTACTTTCATGCGATTCTCGTTGCATGACGCCGATCACCGAGGTGGAGGGCCACCGGGTCGCCCTGTCGAATCTGGAGAAGGTCCTCCATCCGGCGACCGGCTTCACCAAGGGCGAGCTGCTGCACTACTACGCCACCACCGCGGACGCCCTCCTCCCCCATCTGCGGGACCGGCCGGTGTCGTTCCTGCGGTACCCGGACGGCCCCGGTGGCCAGCAGTTCTTCGCCAAGAACGTGCCGCCGGGCACCCCCGAGTGGGTCACGACCGCCGAGGTGCGACGCATGGAGGGGCCGTCCCGGATGGTGCTGGTGCAGGACCTGGCCAGCCTGATGTGGGCGTCGAACCTCGTCACCGAGTTCCACACGCCCCAGTGGACCGTGGACTCGCCCGACGAGGCCGACCGGATCGTGTTCGACCTGGATCCGGGGCCGCCCGCGAGCGTCGTGGAGTGCTGCGAGGTCGCCTGCTGGCTGCGGGAGCGGCTGGCGGCGGACGGGATCGAGGTCCTCGCGAAGACGTCCGGGTCGAAGGGGCTGCATCTGCTGGGCGCGGTGCGCGGGGCGTCGTCCGAGCGGGTGACGGAGTACGCCAAGGAGCTGGCCGTGGAGGCGGAGCGGGCGATGCCCCGCCGGGTCGTCCACCGGATGACGCGCAGCCTGCGCCCCGGCAAGGTGTTCGTGGACTGGAGCCAGAACGCCGCACGCAAGACCACGGCCGCCCCGTACACCCTGCGGGCCCGCACCGAGCCCACGGTGTCGGCGCCGGTCACCTGGACCGAGGTCGAGGAGTGCTCCTCCCCCGGCCGGCTGGTCTTCCGGGCGCCCGACATCGCGCCCCGCCTCCAGGACTACGGCGATCTGCTGGCCCCGCTGCTCGACCCGGCCGCCGCCCGTCCCCTGCCCTGAGGGTCCGCCTTCCCGGTGAGGCCCGGACCTGTCCGCCGTCGCGGCGGTCAGGCCCTCGTCCAGGTGCCCCGGTCCCTGGCCGTCGCGTGCAGGGCCTCGATGTCGGCCGGTTTGAGCATGCCGCCGGTGCGGGCGAGGCCGGGGAGGTCGGCGTCGGTCAGGACGCGGGCCCCGCGAGGGGGCGCGCCGACGCGCAGGTCGGCGGGTTCGACGAGGGCGAGAACGGGGTGGACCTCCGCGGTGAGGGCGTAGGAGGCCCGGTCGGCGTCGGCACGGAGCCGGCGCAGCAGGGGACGCGGCTGATGGCGGCCGAGGGCGACGAGGGGGTCGGAGACGGTGACGCGCTGCCTGCGGGCGTAGAGGGAGCGTACGCAGTACAGGCCGCCGGGGCCGATCACCAGGTGGTGGATGCGGTCCCCGCCGGGCAGCGGCACCGAGTGCAGGGTGCGCCAGCCCGCGCCCTCCAGGTCGTCCAGCAGCGCCCCTATCGTCTGTTCCGCCGTGAGGGCCCGGCGGCGCGGGTCGGGGCGCAGCCGGTGCGGCGGTCCGGGGTCGCGGTCGAGGTCGACGAGCAGGGCCTCGCCGGGGCGGTTGGGGGCGAGGTCGTCGTCGGGGTGCAGGCTCAGCCGGGCCAGCTCGGCGGCGGTCGGTACGGGCGGCGGGCCCACGGTGACCGGTCCGGTGACGAAGGGGTGGAGGGCGGCGAGCACGTCCGCTCTCGACTCCTCGCTCAGGAGGTTCACCCGGCCCGTCTCACGGTCGTACCAGGCGACGCTGCTCCCGTCGGTCCGGCAGACGTACAGGCGTTCCTGTCCGTGCCGCCGGGTCGGTATGACGCGCAGTCCGTTCATGCACCATCACCCCCGACCATGGGAACAGGCGGGGTGCTCCATCGGCAAGAACCCGGATACCTTTGGGGGGACGACCCGTCGTCAGGGGCTTGGGGAGGCCGCCGTTGCCGCCGCGCAGAAAGCAACCCGACGTTCCGGCTCCGCTCGAACCGTGGAGTGAGATCGTGCCCGGCCTGTGGATGGGCGGGCACGAGTTCGCGGGGCGGGCCGGCACCGGAGAAGTCGAATTCGCCGTCGTGGGCGATGAGTTCGATCTCGTGCTGTCCCTGCTGCGGCTCCCCGGGTACGGGCCGGGGGACGGCGTCGAGCACCATGTGTGGCCGATCCCGGACGGACCGCTCGACGGGACGCAGCTGGCGGGCGTGATGCGGCTGGCGCAGGCCGCGTGCGACGCGCTGGAGGACGGCCGCAAGGTCCTCGTCCGCTGCTTCCACGGCTACAACCGGTCCGGTCTGGTCGTCGCGCACGCGCTGATCCGCGACGGGCACTCCGCCGAGGAGGCGATCCGGCTGATTCGCACCCGCCGCTCGCCGTGGGCGCTGCACAACGAGCTGTTCGTGGAGTATCTGCACACCGGCCTGCCGACCGTCCGCCTCCTGGAGGAGCTCGCCGAGTAGGGTCCTCGTCCGGATCACGCCCACCGCGGACCCTGAGGGCGGATCGAGCCACGCATAAGGTGTACGGGACCGAAAGTCGCCCTTCCGTATCCAGGAGTCCCGTGTTCCGCAGCAGGTCCGCGCGTGCGGCCGTCGGCGCCGCGTTCGCCGCGGCCGTCGTCGTGCCGTTGACGGGCTGCGGCGACTCCGGGGGGCTGGTGAGCGCGGGCGCGACGCCCACCGCGAACGGCCCGACCCGGCTGTGGCCCGGGCAGCCGCCCGCCTCCTCCCCCGCCTACGACTTCGGCGAGGCCGACACCGAGGTGGTCAAGGGGGTCACCGCTCCCGGCGGCGACATCCGGAAGGTGGACCCGGTGGCGGTCGTGCGGGCGGAGATCGCCGCGCAC
This sequence comes from Streptomyces sp. NPDC030296, assembly GCF_055572815.1. NCBI lineage: Bacteria > Bacillati > Actinomycetota > Actinomycetes > Kitasatosporales > Streptomycetaceae > Streptomyces > Streptomyces sp. NPDC030296. The sequence continues at coordinate 747,673 of NZ_JBVICQ010000003.1, read as the reverse complement.
CCGGACGTGTACGCGGGCTCCACCGGGCCGTACCGCGGGACGGTCCGGCGCATGGCCGACTGCGGGCCGGGCGGCGACCGGGAGGAGTGCCCCGTCCTGGAGGCCTACTACCGGGACCTCACCGGCGACGGGCACGACGACATGGTGCTGGGTTTCCGGCTGCTGCCGGGCAACCAGACGGCCGTGCGGATGTACACCTTGCGCAAGGGCCGGCTGGTGCAGGTGCTGGCCAACGACGACGCGGTGATCGCGGTGGAACTGGCCGGCCGTACGGTGATCATTCGGTCGCCCGCGGCGATCGAGGGCTACGAGTACCGCACCCAGTGGAACTGGGACGACGAGCAGCGGGCGATGCTGCTCACCCGGGACGAGATCCTCCGGGTCGGGGGGTCGGCGGGGCCGTCCGACGGGCCCACCCCTTCGCGTTCGCCGTCCGCGTCGTCGCCCATGTCGTCCACCTCATCCGCGTTGTCCTCGTCGCCCTCGTTGTCCCTGCCCTTCTTGTCGTCCACCTCGTCCACCTCGTCCACCTCGTCCTCGTCGTCCTCGTCGTCCGTCCTGACGTCGGAGAGCCCGTGAAGTCCGGCGGAGGGCTCGTGACGCGCGCTCCGGGGAGGCGGCCGGGGCTGCGTCGGCGGGCCGCCTCGCTCACCTGGAAGGCACTGGCCTTCATCACCGTCATGTGCTGCGGTCTGGCCGCGCTGCTCGGTGCCCTCGTGCATGTCTCGGTGACCGACCAGACGGTCAGCGACGCCCGCTCGCGGGCCCTCGGCCGGCTGGAGAACGCGACCCGGGCCTACGAGGCGGGGAACCGGCTCCCGCCGGACGCCGAGGTCGATCCGCCGGGGCTGCCGGAGTCGCTGCGCGCGCTGGCGGAGAGCGGGCGGCGCGGCACGATGGTCGGCGTCGTCGACGGCCACCCCACGATGTGGGCGGCGACCCCCGCAGACGGCCGCGCGCTCGCCGTACGCCTCGACTACGCGCAGAGCGCGGCCACGATCGAAGGGCTCGACCGGGCCATCCTGGGCTCGTCGGCGCTGGCGATCGGGGTGACGCTGACGCTGGGCGCGCTCGGCGTCACCCGGGTCACCCGGCGGCTGCGCACGACCTCCCAGGTGGCGCGGCGGATCAGCGCGGGCGACCTGGACGCCCGGGTCGGTGATCCCCGGACGACGGATCCGGCGCGGTACCGGGACGAGGTGGCGGCGGTGGCCGCGGCGCTCGACACGATGGCGTCGACGCTCCAGCGGAAGCTGCTCAGCGAGCAGCGGTTCACGGCGGACGTGGCGCACGAGCTGCGGACGCCGCTGACGGGGCTGCACGCGGCGGCCGAACTGCTGCCGCCGGGGCGGCCGACGGAACTGGTGCGGGACCGGGTCGCCGCGTTGCGGACGCTGACCGAGGACCTGCTGGAGATCTCCCGCCTGGAGACGGGGAGCGAGCGGCTGGACCTGGAGGAGGTCCGGTTGGGCGTGCTGGCGGAGCGGGTGGCCGCGCACGCCGGTGCCGGCACGGAGGTGCGCGTCGTCGACGACACGTGTGTCGAGACGGACCGGCGGCGGCTGGAGCGGGTGTTGGGCAACCTGGTGGCCAACGCGCACCGGCACGGGGCGCCGCCCGTCGTGCTCACCGTGGACGGGCCGGTGGTCACCGTGCGGGACCACGGGGGCGGGTTCCCGGAGTACCTCGTCACCGACGGGCCTCAGCGGTTCCGCACGGAGGGCTCGGCCAAGGGGCACGGGCTGGGGCTCACGATCGCCGTGGGACAGGCGGAGGTGCTGGGGGCGGAGCTGGAGTTCTCGAACGCCTCCGACGGGGGCGCGAGAGCCGCGTTGCGGCTGCCCGTGCGCGAGGGCTGACAGCTCCTCAGGATGCGGGGCTGCTCCGATGGCCCAACGCAGAAGGCGCCCGGTTCCCCCTCCTCCTAACGTGGCGATTAGTCAGCTTCACCCCCTTTCTGGAGGAGCATCACATGTCCCTGCGGATTCTGCTCATGCGATTCGGCATAGCCGCCGCCGGTGGCGCTCTCGTGGCGCTCGCGGCCACCACGCCCGCAGCCGCCGACGACGAACGGGGCCTCGCCGACCCCGCCAAGAGGACCGTCAAGGGGCAGGTCACGGCCCGCTCCGGACTGATCCTGCGCAGCGCGCCCAACCGCGGCAGCGCGATCATCCGCGTCGCGCCCTACGGCGAGATCGTCAAGATCTTCTGCCGGACCACGGGCCAGACCGTCGACGGCAACCGCTACTGGTACCTGCTCACCGACGGCACGTGGGCCTGGGGTTCGGCCCGCTACATCGACGCCCGGAAGACGCCACGCTGGTGCTGAGTTGAGCGACACGACGCACAAGACATTCCATTTAGGTAGGTTCCGGGCATGACCACCAAGGCCGGAACGACCCTGGCGGCGGGTCCGGCGGACCCGTCCCCGCCCGCCGTTCGCCTCCCCCGGCGCAGAGGCGCCGAGTTCAGCCTCGTCGTCGTGGCCGTCCTGCTCTCCGTGTACGGCTACTGCGCCGTCGGCCTCGCGAAGAACGGCACCGTCCCGCCCGGCGCCGCCGATTACGGCGCCGGGCTCGGCGTGCTCGCGCTGCTGGCACATCTGGCGGTGCGGCTGCGGGCGCCGTACGCCGACCCGCTGCTGCTGCCGATCGCGGTGCTGCTGAACGGGCTGGGGCTGGTGCTGATCCACCGGCTGGACCTGGAGACCCCGGCCGATCAGGCGGCGCCCGCCCAGCTGAACTGGTCGGCACTGGGCATCGGGCTGTTCATCGTGGTCATGGCCCTGCTGCGGGACCACCGGGTGCTTCAGCGGTACGCGTACGTCTCGGTGGTGGGCGCGCTGGTACTGCTGGCGCTGCCGATCCTCTTCCCGCCCGTGAACGGCGCCCGGATCTGGGTGCGGATCGCCGGATTCTCCCTCCAGCCAGGCGAGTTCGCGAAGGTGCTGCTGGCGCTGTTCTTCGCCAGCTATCTCGCGGCCAACCGCAACGCGCTGGCGTACGCCGGGCGCCAGATCTGGCGGTTCAAGCGGCTCCAGCTGCCGACGGGGCGGGTGCTCGGGCCGATCGTCACCATCTGGCTGCTGAGCGTCGGGGTGCTGGTCCTGGAGCGGGACCTCGGCACCTCGCTGCTGTTCTTCGGCCTGTTCGTCATCCTGCTGTACGTCGCCACGGGCCGTACCGGCTGGATCGCGGTGGGCCTGCTGCTGGCGGGGGTGGGCGCGGTGGCCGTCGGATGGCTGGAACCGCATGTCCATGTCCGGGTGGAGGACTGGCTGCACCCGTTCGCGTCCATCGAGGCGGGCGAGGGCCCCAACCAACTCGCGCAGTCGCTCTTCGCGTTCGCGGCCGGGGGGTTGCTCGGTACCGGGCTCGGCCTCGGCGAGTCGATCCTGATCGGCTTCGCCGCCAAGTCGGACTTCATCCTGGCCACAGCCGGCGAGGAGCTGGGCCTGGTCGGGCTCTCGGCGATCTTCCTGCTCTACGCCCTGCTGGTGGAGCGCGGCTACCGCGCCGGTCTCGCCCTGCGCGACCCCTTCGGGCGGCTGCTCGCCATCGGCCTGGCCTCGATCATCGCCCTCCAGGTCTTCGTGATCGCGGGCGGCGTGACCGGGCTGATCCCCCTGACCGGCATGGCGATGCCCTTCCTGGCCCAGGGCGGCTCCTCCGTCGTCACCAACTGGATCATCGTGGCCCTGCTGATGCGGCTGAGCGACTCGGCCCGCCGGCAGTACGACGCCCCGGCGGGGAGGGACGCGTGACCAAGTACATCCGCCGTGCCGCCGCGCTGTGCGCCCTGCTGCTGGTCGCCCTCCTCGTCAACGCCACCCGCGTCCAGGTCCTCCAGGCCCGCACCTACGGCGACAATCCCGCAAACCGCCGCCCGGAGATCGCCCGTTGGAGCCAGCCGCGCGGGGACATCCTGGTCGGCGGCCGGCCCGTCACCGGTTCGAAGGACACGGGAGAGCAGCTCCGCTACGAACGGACCTACCGGGACGGCCCGTTGTACGCGCCGGTCACGGGCTTCGCCTCGCAGGTGTACGGCACGACGCTGCTGGAGCACGCCGAGAACCCCCTCCTCGACGGCAGCGACCCGATGCTGTCCTTCCTGCCGCTGTGGAACGACATCACCCGCGACCAGAACGCCGGCGGCGAGGTCGTCACCACCGTCGACGCGGCGGCGCAGCGGGCGGCCTACCGGGGGCTGGGCGCCCGCCGGGGCGCGGTCGTGGCCCTCGAACCGGCCACCGGGCGCGTCCTGACGCTGGTCTCCCGGCCCTCGTACGACCCCGGGCTGCTCTCCGGGAACGGCCCCTCGGTGGCACGGGCCTGGGCGCGGCTCAACGGTGACGAGGGCAAGCCCATGCTCAACCGGGCGGTGCGGCAGACCTATCCGCCGGGCTCCACCTTCAAGGTGGTGACGGCCGCCGCCGCGCTGGAGGCCGGGGTCGTCGAGGATGTCGACGCCCCGACCCGCTCCCCCGCCCCCTACACCCTGCCGGGCACCACCACGTCCCTCGCGAACGAGGTCGAGGGCTGCGAGAACGCCTCGCTGCGCTACGCCTTCGAGTGGTCCTGCAACACGGTGTTCGCGAAGCTCGGCGTGGACGTCGGCCTCGGCACCATGGGGGACACGGCCCGCGCCTTCGGGTTCAACGACCCGGCGGTGCGCATCCCCTTCTCCGTGGCGCCGAGCAGCTTCGACACCCACATGGACCGGGCCCAGCTCGCCCTGTCCTCCATCGGCCAGTTCGACACCCGGGCCACGCCGCTGCAGATGGCGATGGTCACGGCGGCCGTCGCCAACGGGGGCACCGTCAGATCGCCGTACCTCGTCGAGCGCACCACCACGGCCGACGGCCGCACCGTCTCCGCGGCCGGCACCCGCACCTTCCGCCAGGCGATGACCTCGACGACCGCGAGACGGCTCCGCGAGCTGATGCTCGGCGTCGTCACCGACGGCACCGGCGGCAAGGCCCGTATCCGGGGCGCCGCCGTCGGCGGCAAGACCGGCACCGCCCAGCACGGGCTCGGCAACTCCGGCACCCCGTACGCCTGGTTCATCGGCTGGGCCCAGTCCCATGACGCGCTGGAGCCCGAGGTCGCCGTGGCGGTGGTGGTCGAGGACGCGGACGCGGTACGGGGCGAGATCAGCGGCGGCGGGGACGCGGCCCCGATCGCACGGGACGTGATGAGGGCGGTGCTGAAGAGGGCGGGATGAGTGGGCATGGGTTGTCCGCCCGCTGAGACAACGGGTGTCTCCCCCGAGTCGCCCGACCTATCGTTCGGTCCATGACCGCCGTGACGTACGAACTCGCCCAGGTGAACATCGCCCGTCTGAGAGCCCCCCTCGATTCGCCCCCGTTGAAGGACTTCGTCGACGCGCTGGACCCCGTGAACGCGGCGGCGGACGCCGCCCCCGGATTCGTCTGGCGCCTCCAGAGCGACTCCGGAAACGCCACGGACGTCCCGGTCCTCGGGGACGAGTGGCTGATCATCAACCTGACCATGTGGCAGGACATCGACGCCCTGACCACGTTCATGTACCAGGGGCAGCACCGGGAGATGCTGTCCCGCCGCAGGGAGTGGTTCGAGCGGCTGGCGGAGGCCGTCACCGCCCTGTGGTGGGTGCCGGCCGGTCACCGCCCCTCCGTCGCCGAGGCGGAGGAACGGCTCCTGCACCTCAGGGCGCACGGCCCGACGCCGTACGCCTTCACCCTGCGGACGACGTTCCCGGCGGGCCCAGCGGAGCCGCTCGGGGGGCCGGCCGCCGCACCGGAGCCCGGGGTCACCGTCGGCTGACGATGCCTCGGCCGGAGGCGGGGGTCAGCGGATCGGCCGACGCATCTCGTCCCGCACCCGGAGGGTCAGCTCGACGCTCGCCTCCAGGTCCACGTCGTCCGGGTCCTCGCTGGTCACCGCGGGGTCGACCACCAGGACCATCACTCCGGTGTTGCCGTCGTTCCAGGCGCACTGCGGATACACCGTCCGCGCTCCCAGGTCCTTCCTGGCGAGAAGCTGACAGGTCACGGTGGTGTCGGAACCGGAGGGACGGAAGTCACGGGGCCGCACGGCCAGCTCGGTGCCCTCGGCCCCGGCGGCACGCTCCAGCATCGTGTCGCGCGCCCGGTCCGGGTCCTTGAAGCGGCCGTACAGGCCCGAGATCGACAGCTGCCCGCCGCGGTTCACCGGTGTGTACGTGGCGACGGCCGCCCGGAGGTCACGGCCGCCCAGGGTGCGCTCGCTCTCCCGGGCGAAGGAACCGGCGGTGGTATCGGAGAAGTCCTCCTCCCGCGCGTACTCGCCGTCGAGCAGCTCCGGCGGCAGCGTCAGCCGGTACTCGGCCGCCGGATAGGCGGCGTGGGAGTCACCCCCGAGGACCACGAACGCGGTCACGCCCGCCGCCAGCAGGGCGACGGCCCCGCCCACGATCCCGAGGACGAGCCCGATCCGGCTCTCGCGTGCGGGCGGGGACGGCGGGGGCGGCGGAGGCATGGACACCCTGGGCACGCTACCCACCCGCCGGCCCGCGCAGGAGGTCCAGGCGCCTTGCCGAGCGCTTCTTCACCGACAGTTCCCGCCGTGTTCGCCCCGCCGCCGCCGTACGCGCCCGACCGGTCCGCCGACGCCCCGCGGACCCCACCGGTAGACGTGTCGTCAACAAGTCCTGCGCAGGGGATTGACGCCCTTGCTGACAAGTAGTCTCATAAGCGGTGACCGCCGGTAACTGACCGAAAACCCCCGTACGACGAGGTGGGAACAGCCATGACGACGGTGACCTCGGTGTCCGAGGCGGAGGTGCTGCGGGACGCCCTCGGCCTGCTCAAGGACCGTGAGCAGGTGGCCGAGCGCCTGCTCGCCTCCTCGGCGAAGCACTCCTTCGACCCGGACAAGGAGCTGGACTGGGACGCGCCCTTCGAGCCGGGGAAGTGGTTCTGGCCGCCCGAGCTGGTGTCGCTGTACGGGACGCCGATGTGGCGGCGGATGTCGGAGGAGCAGCGGATCGCCCTGTCCCAGCACGAGGCGGCCGCGCTGGCCTCGCTCGGCATCTGGTTCGAGATCATCCTCATGCAGCTGCTCGTACGGCACATCTACGACAAGGCGGCGACCAGCGCGCATGTGCGCTACGCGCTCACCGAGATCGAGGACGAGTGCCGGCACTCGAAGATGTTCGCCCGGCTGATCAGCAAGGGGGACACCCCGTACTACCCGGTGAGCCGGACGCACCAGAACCTGGGGCGGGTCTTCAAGACGATCTCCACGACCCCCGGGTCCTTCACGGCGACCCTCCTCGGGGAGGAGATCCTCGACTGGATGCAGCGGCTGACGTTCCCGGACGAGCGGGTCCAACCGCTCGTCCGCGGGGTGACCCGGATCCATGTGGTCGAGGAGGCCCGGCACGTGCGGTACGCCCGCGAGGAGCTGCGTCGGCAGATGGTGACGGCGCCCCGGCTGTCCCGCAGCTTCACGCGGGTCACCTCCGGTGAGTTCGCCCGGGTCTTCTCCGTGGCGTTCATCAATCCCGACGTCTACACGAACGTCGGCCTCGACCAGCGCGAGGCGCTCGCGCAGGTCCGCGCGAGCGCGCACCGGCGGGACATCATGCAGACGGGGGCGCGGCGGCTGACGGACTTCCTGGACGACATCGGGGTGCTGCGGGGGGTGGGGCGGCGGATGTGGCGGTCCTCGGGATTGCTGGGGTAGGCGGTAGGGCGCCTCATGGCTCGGGGGTACGGGTGGTTTTGGCGGGTGCGGGTGAGTGGGGGCTTGTCGCGCAGTTCCCCGCGCCCCTGGAGGGAACGGGCCTGCGGCCCGCCCCTTCATGAAAAGCACGGGGCGCAGCCCCGATCGCTTTTCAGGGGCGCGGGGAACTGCGCGAGAAACCACACATCACCCGCAGCCGCCAGCGAACACGCACCCCCGAGCTGTCAGGCGCCCGGCCCCCAGCCAGAGGCACCCCCCACGCGACTACCCTGCCCGTATGACGTCCGAGGCCCCCACCCGCGCGTACCGCCGCCTGAGCGTCGAGGAGCGGCGCAGCCAGCTCCTCGACGCGGCCCTGGAACTCTTCGCGCACAACGCCCCGGAGGACGTCTCCCTCGACGACGTCGCGGAGGCGGCCGGGGTCTCCCGGCCCCTCGTCTACCGCTACTTCCCCGGCGGCAAGCAGCAGCTCTACGAGGCCGCCCTCCGCTCGGCCGCCGAGGAGCTGGAGCACTGCTTCGACGAGCCCGCCGAGGGCCCCCTGACCGCCCGGCTGTCCCGCGCCCTCGACCGGTATCTGACCTTCGTCGCCGGGCACGACGCCGGTTTCAGCGCCCTCCTCCAGGGCGGCAGCGTCGTGGAGACGTCACGGGCTACGGCCATCGTGGACGGTGTGCGGCGGGCCGCGGCGGAGCACATCCTGCGGCATCTGGGGGTCGCTGAGCCCGACCTCCGGCTGCGGATGACGGTCCGGATGTGGATCACCGCCGTGGAGGCCGCCTCCCTGATCTGGCTCGACGAGGGCAAGCAGCCGGACGTGGCGGAGCTGCGGGACTGGCTCGTGGAGCAGTTCGTCGCCTGTGTCACCGTCACCGCCGGCCGGGACCCGCAGACCGCGGCGGCCGTGCGCGGCGCCCTCGCGATGGAGGCCGCGGACGGTGCCGTCGGCGCCCTGGCCCGCCGTGTCCTGCCCGTGGTCGGCGACGCCGCCCACCTGCTGTGACACCGGTCCTGTGACACTGGTCGGGTGAAGACACAGAACACCCCTTTCGTCGGCGGCCCCCTGGACGGGCGCGTCCTGCCGGTGCTGCTGGGCCTCACCGGGCACCCGCCGAAGACGTACCGGGTCCCCGTGCCCGATGCCGCGGGCGGCCCCGACACGGTGCTCGTGTACCGCAGGGTGGACGCCGGGCGGGGCGGGTTCATGCAGCAGCTGTGGAGGTACGAGTACGCGCCGGACGCGGATCCGGGCCGGGGCCCGAAGTGGCCGTGGTCGGGGCCGCGACGGCAATCCGCCACGCCGCCCGAGCGGCCGCCGTCCCCCGACGAGTGACCTCCGCGGGCCGGACGGCCCACCCGGCGCGCGCCCGCCCGTCGCTCCTCCCATCCTGCCGGTGCGAGATGGACGGCCCATCCGCGCACCGGAGGTGATGACGTGTCAGGTAAGGTCCTGCGCCTGGTCCGTACGGCGACGGCCACGGCGGTCGCGGCCGGCACACTCCTCACGACGGCACCCGTCCAGGCCGCGGCGGCCCCGCTGCCACCGCCGCCGGGCGACTCGGCCGGACCCGCGTCCGACAGCGACATCGCCGCGCCCCCCGCCGGCGGCGACACCGCCGGGGCCACCGTCGACGGGACCGCCGCCGGCGACGCCCGCTCGGTGGCCGGGCTCCTCGCCGACCTGCGGCGGCTGTTCCAGGAGGCGGAGGAGGCCACGGAGGCGTACAACGCCACCGAGGAGGAGCTGCGCAAGCAGCGGGCGGAGGTGGCGCGGCTCGACCGGCGGCTCAGCGCGGCCAGGCTCTCCCTGCACGACAGCCGGGGCGCCGCGGGACGGCTGGCCCGCCAGCAGTACCAGAACAGCACCACCGACCTCTCCCCGTACGTGCGGCTGCTCCTCGCCCGCGACCCGCACCGCGCGCTGGAGCAGGGCCATGTGATCGGCCAGGTCGCCCAGGAGCGCGCGCAGACCGTGGAACGGATGACCGGCACCGAGCGGACGACGGACGCGCTCGCCCGCCGGGCCCGCGCCGCCCTCGACCGCCGGCTCACCCTCACCGAGCGCCGCCAGAAGGAACGCGACGCCGTACGCAGCCGTCTCGGGGAGGTCGAGCGGCTCCTCGCCTCCCTCACCGCCGAGCAGCTCGCCGGGGTCGAACGGCTGGACCGGGACATGACGGCCGAGGCCCAGCGCAAGCTCGTCGCCTCCGGCGCGCTGAGCTCCGTACGGCCGCCGACCCGCACCGGGGCGAAGGCGCTGCGCTACGCGGTCGCCCAGATCGGCAAGCCGTACAAGTGGGGCGCCGAGGGCCCGAAGGCGTACGACTGCTCGGGGCTGACCTCCCGCGCCTGGTCGCACGCCGGGCGCCGCATCCCCCGTACCAGCCAGGCCCAGTGGGCCCGCCTCCCGCGCATCCCCCTGACCAAGCTGCGCCCCGGTGACCTGGTCCTGTACTACCCGAAGGCCACCCATGTCGCCCTCTACCTGGGCAAGGGCCTGGTCGTGCAGGCCCCCCGCCCCGGCACCGCCATCAAGGTCTCCCCGATCGCCGCCAACCCCCTCCTGGGCGCCGTACGCCCCGACCCCAAGGCCAAACCCCTGAAACGGTTCGCCCTTCCGAAACTCCCGAGGACGGCGAAGAAGGGCCCGGACACGGGCTACAACGCGTGGTGAGGGAGGAGGGGGGACGGTGATGTCGCGTGAGGGGAGGCCGGCGGGCGTCTCCGGCGCGGTGGCCGGGGCCCCTCGCTCCCGCGGCGCTCAGCCGCCCGCGACCTCCGACAGGTACGCCTCGGTCTTCTCCGCCTCGAAGAAGTAGTTCTCGAAGTCCGCCGGGTCGTCGAAGCCGTTCGCGTAGCGGTCGGCCACGCGGGGCAGGACGCCGGCCGCGCCGATGAGGGTCAGCACGTGCTCCGGCGGCTCCCCGAGCATCGCGTTCGTCCACTTCGTCGCCGGGCCCGCCGTCTGCGCCCAGAACCGTTCGAACGTGCGCCGCATCCACGCCTCGTCGTACTCCCCGTCCCCGTGGTCCAGGATGGCCCGCAGATACGCCGCCGCGCACTTGGCCGCCGTGTTGGCGCCCTGCCCGGTGAGCGGGTCGTTGGTCACGACCACGTCGGCCACTCCGAAGGCCAGTCCGCCGCCCGGCAGATGGGCGACCGGCTGCCGCACGACGGGGGTGTACCGGCCGGCCAGCACCCCGCCCGCGTCGGTGAGTTCGACCCGGCCGGTCCGCGCGTGCTCCCACGGGACGTACCGCTCCATCAGGTCCAGGGTCAGGGCCAGGTGCTCGGCCGGGTCGGTGACGCCCTGGAAGACGTCCGCCGGGCCGCCGGGCACCCCCTCCCAGAAGAGCAGGTCCGCCCGTCCGGACGTGGTCAGCGTGGAGGTGACGAAGAGTTCACCGACGCCGGGCACCAGAGTGCAGCGGGCCACCTCGTGGTCGGGGTGCTCGGGGCGGGGCTCCAGGCCGTGGACGTACGCCGCCGCGAGGGAACGCTGCGGCCGGGTGAACGGCGAACGGGCGGCGTCGCGGGCGAACATGGAGACCAGCTCGCCCTTGCCCGCGGCGACCAGGACCAGGTCGTAGACCCGGGCGAAGTAGTCGAGGTCGGAGACGGCCGCGCCGTGGACGACCAGTTGGCCGCCCCGCTGGGCGAACGTGTCCAGCCAGCCGGCCATCTTCACCCGCTGGTCGACGGACTGGGCGTACCCGTCGAGCCGCCCGACCCAGTCGACGAGGCGCTCGGCTCCGGGGCCGGAGACGGAGACGCCGATGCCCGTCATCCTCGGCGCCTGGGACTCCCAGAAGTTCAGCCCGAGGTCCCGTTCGTGCTGGAGGGCGGTGTGGAACATGCACTGCGTCGACATGACCCGCCCGTACCGGATCTCGTCCGGCGTGCGGTTGGACATCAGCGTGACCTCGTACCCGTGCGACTGGAGGCCGAGGGCGAGCTGGAGCCCGGACTGGCCGGCTCCGACGACGAGTATCTTCCGCATCCGGACTGGTCTCCTACGCCTCTGTGTGCCCCGCGCCCCCCGCCGGGGCTACTCGGGGCTGACGGATATCGCGTGGCCGCAGAGCGCGAGCAGGGTCTCCAGCACCGAGGCCCGGTCCCGCGCGTCCATGATCATGACAGGTACATGGGCGGGCACGGTCAGCGCGTCCCGTACGTCCTCCGGCTCGTAGCGGTCACTGTCGTCGAACTCGTTGACGGCGACGATGTACGGCAGGCCGCAGCTCTCGAAGTAGTCGAGCGCGGGGAAGCAGTCGGTGAGACGGCGGGTGTCGGCGAGGACGATGGCGCCGATCGCGCCGCGCACCAGGTCGTCCCACATGAACCAGAACCGCTCCTGGCCGGGCGTGCCGAACAGGTAGAGGACGAGGTCGTCGTCGAGGGTGATGCGCCCGTAGTCCATGGCCACGGTGGTGGTGATCTTCTCCGGGGTCGCGGAGAGGTCGTCCGTGGCGGCGCTGGCCTCGGTCATCAGGGCCTCGGTGCGCAACGGGGTGATCTCGGAGACCGCGCCGACGAGGGTGGTCTTGCCCACGCCGAAGCCGCCCGCCACCACGATCTTGGTGGCGATGGGGGCGCGGGACAGGTCGGCCTGCCAGGGTTTCAGGTCCTCCTCGGGCTCCGGCTCGTACCGGGGCGCGGGCGCCCCGGCCAGGCGGTCGAGACCGCGGGAGGCGGCCAGGGCGAAGCCGCCGGGCCGGTGGGCGTCGACGGTGACGCCCGGGGTGACGCCGGGCGAGGCGTCGGGGGTGACGCCAGGCGAGGCGGCGTCAGAGACTGCGGAGTCCACTCAGCACCCTTTCCAGCAGAGCGCGGTCCGGCTGTCCCGGGCCGTGACCTGTTCCGTACACACGGATCTTTCCCTGGTCCGCGAGATCGCTGAGGAGGACGCGGACCACGCCGAGCGGCATCTTGAGCAGCGCGGCGATCTCCGCCACCGTCCGCATACGGCGGCAGAGTTCGACGATGGCCCGCACCTCGGGCATCACCTTGCCGGTGATCGAACCTCCGCCGCTGCCGGGCGCGTGGGCGGTGGGCCCGTCCGGCTCCGGCCCGTCGGCCGGGGCCTCGAGCACGGCGACGAAGGTCTCGACGAGGAGCACATGACCGAAGCGGGTGCGGCCGCCCGTCAGGGAGTAGGGGCGTACGCGGGCGGGTTTGCGGTCCCCGCCGCGCACCGGGAGCCTTTTGTGGGGGCTCCGCTGCGGGCCCGGCTTCCTCGCCGAGCCCGGCTTGGGAGCGCGCGCCCTCGTCTTCTTGGCGCCGCTCATCGCCTGCTCCCGGCCGCCTCGATCTCCTCGGCCTCCAGGGACTTGCGCAGTTCGCTGCGGAGTTCGGGCGTGAGGACGTGTCCGGCGCGGCCGACGAAGAGGGCCATGTGGTACGCGACCACGCTCATGTCGCAGTCCGGGGAGCCGTGGACGCCGAGCAGTGAGCCGTCGCTGATCGACATCACGAAGAGGCTGCCCTCGTCCATCGCGACCATCGTCTGCTTGACCCCGCCGAACTCCATCAGCTTGGCGGCGCCGATGGTGAGGCTGCCGATGCCGGAGACGATGGTGGCGAGGTCGGCGGCGGAGCCCCGGGGGCCCTGGGGCCGTCCGCCCTGGGCCTCGCGGGCCTCGGCGATGCGGCCCGGGTCGGAGGAGAGCAGCAGCAGACCGTCGGAGGAGACCACCGCGACCGACAGCAGCCCCGGCACCTCCTCGACGAGGTTGGTCAGCAGCCAGTGCAGGTTGCGGGCTTCACTGCTCAAGCCGAAGGTACTGGGCGCGGTCAACTGCTTGCCTCCTCGGAAGTGCCCCCCGTGGTGTCAACTGCCTCTGTCCGGTACTCCTGTGGCTCGGGTGCCCGTGTCTCGCCCGACTGCTCGGCGATCTCCGCCTCGACGTCACGGCGTCCCTCCCTGGCCCCCTGGTGGAACCCGCCGAGCCGCCGCCTGAGCTCCTCGGCGTTCACGCCCCCCGCGCGCGGCTTGGGGGTGGTGGGCACGGGCGCGGTGATCCGGGGCGTGCGCTTGGGCAGGCCCTTGTCGGTCAGGCGCGGTGCCTTCGCCGGCGTGCGCGCCGCGTCCCCCTCGTCGGCGGCGCGCTCGTGGGTGTCGGGGCCGATGGTGTACGGGTCGTCGGTGTCCTCGTCGGAGCCTTGCTCCGGGACCACGGGAGCGAACAGCTCCATGGTGGTCTCGGAGACGGACTCCGTCGGGGCCCCCGGCGGGTCCTCCCGTACGTCGTCGTCCTCGTCGTCCCCGGCCGTGTCCGCGTTCCCCGCGCGGAGGGCCGTGTCCGTGGCCGTGTCCGCGTTCCCCGCGCGGACGGCCGTGTCCGTGTCCGTTTCTGTGGTCGTGTCCCCGTCCGTGGCGGGTGTGGTGTCCTCGTCGTCCGCCGTGCCGGTCGCGATCCCCGCGCGTCCGGCGGTGTGGGCGGTGTCCCGGGCGAGCAGCGCCCGTTCGGCGGCCTCGATCAGCGGGTCGCCGTCGCCCTCGGGCTCGCGGACGGCGACGGAACGGGTCGGCAGGGCGCCGTCGTTGGTCTCGGCGGCGATGCCGGGCAGCGACAGCACGGGCCCCGCGGTGGGCGTCGGCCCGGCGGCGGGCGGGGCCGGTGTCGTGGCCAGCAGCGTCGTGGGCAGGACGACGACCGCGGCGGTGCCGCCCGCCGTCTGCTCCTGGAGCCGGACGCGGGTGCCGAGCCGGTGGGCGAGGCGGGCCACCACGTAGAGGCCGAGGCCGAGGTCCTCGCCGTCCTCCTGGTCGTAGGGGGCGTCGGGGTCGAAGTCGGTGAGGCGGGCGTTGAGCTTCGCGAGCCGGTCGGCGGGGATGCCGATGCCGCCGTCCTGGACGGAGACGGTGACCTCGCCGTTCTCCGCCAGCCGGCCGGAGACCTCGACGCTCATCTCCGGCGGCGAGAACGTCGTGCCGTTCTCGAGGAGTTCGGCGAGGAGGTGGCTGAGGTCGTCGGCGGCGAACCCGGCGATGTGCGCGCTCGGCGGCAGCGCGGCGATACGGACCCGCTCGTAGCGCTCGATCTCGCTGACCGCTGCGCGCACGACGTCGACCAGCGGGACGGCTCCGGCGTGGTGCTGGATGTGCTCGTGGCCGGCGAGGACGAGAAGGTTCTCGCTGTGGCGGCGCATGACGGTCGCGAAGTGGTCGAGCTTGAAGAGGGTGGCGAGCCGGTCGGGGTCCTGCTCGCGCTCCTCCAGGGACTCGATGACGGCGAGCTGCCGTTCGACGAGGCCGAGGGTGCGCAGCGCGAGGTTGACGAACGTGCCGTTGATGCTGTGCTGGATCCTGCCCAGGTGGGCGCCCGCCTCGGCGAGTTCGGCGCGCAGCCGGTCGCGTTCGTCGGCCATGGTCTGACGCTGGCCGATGAGGTGCTTGCGGTCGCCCTCCAGGGGCGCGAGCCGCTCGTGCAGGGCGAGGGCGTGTGCGTGGAGCGCGTTGACGGAGCGCACGACCTGGGCGAACTCGTCGTTGCGGCCGGTGAACTTGACGGGTTCCTCGGCGAGGGGGTCGCCGGCGACGCGGGCGGACCCGATGCGCAGCACCGCGAGCGGGCGGGTGAGCGAGCGGGCCATGCCGGTGGCGACACCGACGGCGAGGAGCATCAGCGCGCCGAGGAGGGCGACCCGGATCTCCAGCGCGGTGACGTCGTCGTCGCGCAGCTGGGCGAGGTCCTTGGTGCGCCGGTCGTAGAGGGAGGACTCGGCGCCGCGCATCAGGTCGACGCGGGCGGAGAGCGCGGCGTCGACCTTGGTGGCGCTGGTGGTCTTCTCGTCGTCGGAGAGCGTGGGCTGGTCGGTGAGGCGCGTGAGGTACTTGTCGGCGGTGTCGGCCTCGGGGCCGGTGACCGTGGCGTCGTACGAGGAGCGGGCGGTGGCGGGAGCGGTCTCGCGGAAGTGGGCGAGGGCGGCGTCGGAGCGGACGCGGGCCTGCTGGGCGGCGGCGCCGAGGGCGTCGCGCTGCTTGTCGTCGGCGGCGGAGGAGCCGGTCGTGGTGGTGGGCAGTCCGGTGACCGGGTCGATGACGGTCCGCGTGGTGCTCGGGACGCTGAGCGCGGCGACGAGCAGTCCGCGGGCGGCTGCGGCCTGCTGGACGGCGGTGTCGAGTTCGGCGAGGGCGTACGCGCCGCCGCCCGCGCGGGGCGGCAGCTGCTGGGCGAGTTCCTCGGCGAGCGCGTGGAGTTCGGTGACGACGGCGGTGTACGCCTGGTGCGCTTCCAGAGCGGTGCTCTTGCCGGAGAGCGCCGCTTTGCGTACGGCGGCGATGGATCGGATGTCCTGGCGCAGCGCGGCGGAGGTGTCGGTGTCGGCGCTCAGCTCCGCGACCTGGCGGTCGACACGGTCGGCGCGCTGCTCGTCGGGGGCGGCCGACTTGGGCCGTCCTGCGGCGATGTACGCGGTGACCTCGTCACGCTCGTCGGCCAGCGCGTGGGCGAGGGTGAGCGTCTCCTGGGTCTGCTCGGCGAGCGTGACCAGGGACTGGGTGTCGTGCAGTTGCTCCGAGGCGGCGAGCACCGAGGGCGATCCCGCGGCCGCGATGGCGGCGGCCACGACGGCCACGGCGATGATGAGCCGGTTGCGTACGTGCGCCTTGCGCCCGGTGCCGACGGTGGGGGCCTGCTGCGCCGTCCCCTGCTGGTTCGGGGAGGCCGCGGAGGCCTTCGAAGCTGCCTTCTTGCCTGCGCGCCGAGGCCGCGTCTTCTGCACCGGTGCTCGCATTCCTGACTCGTGTACCCATGGGCCCGGGTGACGTTCCGTCAACTTGTGAGCGTCCCCCCGGTACGGCTCCCGACCCTCCCAGTGCCGGTGGGTGGTGGTCCCGCATCATCGGTCCCGCCACCCG
This sequence comes from Streptomyces sp. NPDC030296, assembly GCF_055572815.1. Classification (NCBI taxonomy): domain Bacteria; kingdom Bacillati; phylum Actinomycetota; class Actinomycetes; order Kitasatosporales; family Streptomycetaceae; genus Streptomyces; species Streptomyces sp. NPDC030296. The sequence goes on along the minus strand of NZ_JBVICQ010000003.1, from coordinate 731,104 downwards.
AAGGAGTGAACATCGCCGGGGAGTTGGCGGGCAAGTTCCCCCGGCTCGTGCCGATGGCCCGCCCGGTCGGCCGGTTGGACGTCGGCGACGCGCTTTGGCAGTATTCGCCGCCGCGCTTCCCCACTCACGATCATTCCATGCCAAACCCGGCGCCCGGGCTGGAGGGTCCGGGTCGTACGGCGACCATTGTCGGCCTTTCGCGGATCTCGTGGAGGGCTCGTGCAGACTGGCCGAATGCGTACGGAACTCGTCTCCGAGCCCGGCCATCCCTCCCGCCCCAACGAGGACTTCGCGTCGGTCGCGCTTCCCGCCGGGGGACAGGGCGGTGCCGTGGTCCTCCTCGACGGCGTGACACCACCGCCCGCCGACTACGGCTGTCGACATTCGGTCGCATGGTTCACCTCCCGCCTCGGCGGCGCGCTGACCGAACTGTCCCTTTCGGAACGGGATTCGCCCCTGACCGCCGTCCTTGCGCAGGCCATCTCTCGTACCGCCGGGGCGCACGCCCAAACCTGTGACCTTTCTCACCCAAGAACCCCGCAGGCCACAGTGGTTCTGGCGCGGTGGTCGGAGGAGACGCTGGAGTACCTGGTCCTCTCCGACTCCGCGCTGCTGTTCGAGGGGCCGGACGGGCTCGTGACGACGGTGCTGGACGACCGTCTGTCCCGGCTCCCGCGGGCCTCCCTCGCCACCGCCGCGATCGCCGACTCGACGGTCCGCAACAAGGAGGGCGGCTTCTGGACGGCGGCGGCCGACCCGGCCGTGGCGGCGCGGGCGGTGACGGGGGTCGTCCCGCGCGAACGGATCCGGGCCGTGGCCGCCTTGAGCGACGGGGCGACCCGTTGGGTGGACATGTTCCGCGAGGGCGGCTGGGAGGACTGCTTCACGTACGTACGCAAGGAGGGCGCGGCCGCCCTGGTGGAGCGGGTACGGGACCTGGAGGACGCCGACACCGAACGCCGCTTCCTCGGCCGGGCGAAGACCCACGACGACGCGAGCGTGGTGTACGCGGAGCTGTGAGGCGCACGGCGGGCCGGATCGGGCCTCGACGAACGGCGGGCCGGATCGGGCCTCGACGAACGGCGGGCCGGATCGGGCCTCGGCGAACGGTCAGCCGTCGGCGCCCCGGTTCAGCTGGTGCAGCAGGCGCGCGAGTTGGGCCACCTCGTCGCGGTCCCAGTCGGCCAGTTGGCGTACGTACGCCACCCGCCGGGCGTCGCGCACCGCGCGGAACCGGGCCCGCCCCTCGTCCGTGAGGTGGACGAGCCAGGCGCGGCCGTCGGCCGGGTCGGGTTCGCGGGCGATGAGGCCGAGGTGTTCCAGGGCGCGCAGCTGACGGGACATCGTGGCCTTGCCGACGCCGATGTACGCGGCGAGTTCCGTGGCGCGCAGCCGTCCCGTCTCGTCGAGCCGGGCGAGGAGGCCGTACGCGGCGGACTCCAGGTCCGGGTGGACCGCCCGGGCCATCTCGCCGGACTTGGCGCGGGCGCGCCGCAGCAGGACCGTCAGTTCCCGCTCCAGCGCGAGGAACGCCTGGTCCATGCCGCCGGTCGGCGTCCCGGGCCCGATGTCGCCCCGGCCGCCGTTTCCGCCCTCGTCCTGCACGTCAGCGCTCCTGATCCCGGTTCCGCGTCGCCGAAGAGTTGCCGAAAGTCTCCGCCGCGGACCGCCGTCGCGGGCGGCGCCGTAAGTATTCCGCAGGTGAGGGGTGGCGCGGACCGCCGGGAACGCGCGTGTGACCGGCGGCGCCCGTGCTGGGGCGCCCAAGGGAGAGGCCCGGGCCTCCCTCACGGGACCCGGGCCTTCCCTCGTCCGGCGGATCTCCGTCACGTCACCGCCGGAGCTTCGCGGGGCCGCCCGTGTGCGGGGCGGCCGTACCGTCGTGCGGTCGTCAGGCGGCCGCCGGGACCGCCACCTCCGCGGGCGCGAGGGCCAGTTCCAGCACCTGGCGGACGTCGGTGACGGCGTGGACCTCCAGCTTGTCGAGGACCTCGGCGGGGACGTCGTCCAGGTCGGGCTCGTTGCGCTTGGGGATGATCACCGTGGTGACCCCTGCCCGGTGCGCGGCGAGCAGCTTCTGCTTGACGCCGCCGATGGGCAGGACCCGACCGGTGAGCGAGACCTCACCGGTCATCGCCACGTCCGTGCGGACCAGCCGGCCGGACAGCAGCGAGGCCAGGGCCGTCGTCATGGTGACACCGGCGCTCGGTCCGTCCTTGGGCACCGCGCCCGCCGGGAAGTGGATGTGCACGCCCCGGTCCTTCAGATCGGCGACGGGCAGTTCCAGTTCGGCGCCGTGCGAGCGCAGGAAGGAGAGCGCGATCTGCGCGGACTCCTTCATCACGTCACCGAGCTGCCCGGTGAGTGTCAGCCCCGCGGCGCCCGTCTCCGGGTCGGCCAGCGACGCCTCGACGTAGAGGACGTCGCCGCCGGCGCCGGTGACCGCGAGCCCCGTGGCCACACCGGGGACGGCCGTGCGCCGCTCCGCCGGGTCCTGGGCGGACTCGGGCACGTGGTGCGGGCGCCCGATGAGTGCGCGCAGGTCGGCGTCGGTGACGGTGAACGGCAGCTCCCGCTCGCCCAGTTCGTGCTGGGCGGCCACCTTGCGCAGCAGCCGGGCGACCGACCGCTCCAGGTTCCGCACCCCGGCCTCGCGGGTGTACTCGCCGGCGAGCTTGCGCAGCGCGCTCTCGTCGAGGGTGACCTCGTCGGCGTCGAGGCCGGCCCGCTCCAGCTGCCGCGGCACCAGGTGGTCGCGGGCGATGACGACCTTCTCGTCCTCCGTGTAGCCGTCCAGCCGGACGAGCTCCATACGGTCGAGCAGCGCGTCGGGGATGGCTTCCAGGACGTTCGCCGTGGCGAGGAAGACGACGTCGCTGAGGTCCAGCTCCACCTCCAGGTAGTGGTCCCGGAAGGTGTGGTTCTGGGCGGGGTCGAGGACTTCGAGCAGCGCGGCGGCGGGGTCGCCCCGGAAGTCGGAGCCGACCTTGTCGATCTCGTCGAGCAGGACGACGGGGTTCATCGACCCCGCCTCCTTGATGGCGCGGACGATACGGCCGGGCAGCGCGCCCACGTAGGTGCGCCGGTGGCCGCGGATCTCCGCCTCGTCCCGTACGCCGCCGAGGGCGACGCGGACGAACTTGCGCCCCATGGCGTGCGCCACGGACTCGCCGAGGCTGGTCTTGCCGACGCCGGGCGGCCCGACGAGGGCGAGCACGGCACCGCCGCGCCGGCCGCCGACGACACCGAGCCCGCGGTCGGAGCGCCGCTTGCGCACGGCGAGGTACTCGGTGATGCGCTCCTTCACGTCCTCCAGGCCCGCGTGCTCGGCGTCCAGGACACTCTTGGCGCCCTGGATGTCGTAGGCGTCCTCGGTCCGCTCGTTCCACGGCAGTTCGAGCACGGTGTCGAGCCAGGTGCGGATCCAGCCGCCCTCGGGGGACTGGTCGCTGGAGCGCTCCAGCTTGTCGACCTCCTTGAGCGCGGCCTCCCGGACCTTCTCGGGCAGGTCGGCGGCCTCGACCCGGGCGCGGTAGTCGTCGGACTCCTCGCCCTCCTTCTCGCCGTTCAGCTCGCGCAGTTCCTTGCGGACGGCTTCGAGCTGACGCCGCAGCAGGAACTCCCGCTGCTGCTTGTCGACGCCCTCCTGGACGTCCTTGGCGATGGTCTCGGCGACATCCTGCTCGGCGAGGTGGTCACGGAGCTGCTGGGTGGCGAGCTTCAACCGGGCGACCGGGTCGGCCGTCTCCAGCAGCAGCACCTTCTGCTCGGTCGTCAGGAACGGCGAGTAGCCGGAGTTGTCGGCCAGCGCGGAGACGTCGTCGATCGCCTGCACCCGGTCCACGACCTGCCAGGCGCCGCGCTTGCGCAGCCAACTGCTGGCCAGGGCCTTGTACTCGGTGACCAGTTCGGCGACATGGCCGGGCAGCGGCTCCGGCACGCTCTCCTCGACCCGGGTCCCCTCGACCCACAGTGCGGCCCCGGGCCCTGTGGTCCCGGCCCCGATCTTCACGCGGCCGCGTCCCCGGATGAGCGCGCCCGGGTCACCGTCGGCGAGCCGGCCCACCTGCTCGACGGTGCCGAGCACACCGGTGGCCGCGTACGCGCCGTCGATCCGCGGCACCAGCAGCACCCTCGGCTTGCCGCGTTCCGCCCGCGCCGCCGCCTGCGCGGCCTCCACCGCGGCCCGTACATCCGTGTCATTGAGGTCCAGCGGCACCACCATGCCGGGCAGCACGACCTCGTCGTCGAGCGGCAGTACGGGCAGGGTGAGCGGTGCGGACATCGAAGCCATGATCTCTCCCTCGGCATTCAAGTTGAGCTCTGCCGACTCAATGCACGTGAGCCCGTGAATGTTCCCCGGGGCCCGGGCCGTTCGCTGTGGGCGATCAGGGAAGGGACCACGGACAGGCGGCCACCCACTGACACACCCCCACCACAGGTAATAGTCTGTACACCCATACACCCATTACGGATGACGGACGTGCCACACCTACACGGGGGGGCGACAGTGGACGGAATCGTGCGGGCCTGGGTCGACGGCTGGGTCGTCTCGCGGGGCGCGGCGCCCCCGGTGGTGGAGCCCTGGGGCTGCACGATCGACAACGGAACGGCCGCCCACGTCACCCGTCATGTCCTCGCGGGGACCCATGACGACGTCGAGGAGGAGACGGTCCGGAAGGTGGCCGGCGCGGTCACCGGGGCCGGAGTGTGGCTCAAGGTCTTCGCCGACGCGTCGCGAGTCGCCCCCTGCCTGGGCGAGGGCTGGTGGGTGGACCCCGAGCCGGGCTGGCTGATGACCGCGCCCCTGGGGACACCGGAAGGCCCGGCCGTCACCGCCCCGGAGGGCTACCGCCTGCGCACCTGGGCCCGGGGAGGCGTGATCCGCGCGATGGTGGCCGCACCCGACGGCTCATGGGCCGCTCGCGGTCAGATCGCCCCGACGGGGCGGACCGCAGTCGTCGACCAGATAGAGACCTCCGCGTCCCACCGCCGCCGGGGCCTCGGCACGCTCGTCATGCGCACCCTGACCCGGGCGGCGTTCGAGGAGGGCGCGGAGGTCGGCGTACTGAGCGGCACACCGGACGGCCGGGCCCTGTACGCGTCCCTCGGCTGGACGACGGTCGCCCCGCTGACGAGCGCGAGGTTCGACGGCCGGCGGTGAGACGGCCGACCTGCCGATCGGGGGCGCCGCCCCTCCTCCGCGCGGGGCTCCGGTTCCGCTAGGGCCTGTCGACCCTAGGCCGGGACCTTCGCCGGACGCGCCGGACCCGGGGGCGGGGCCGCGTCGTGGGTCAACGCCGCGTGTCGCCACCGCCGTACCACCGGCCAGCTGGCGACCCCTATCGCGAGGGCGATCAGGTGCCCCCAGTCGGTCATCGGGTCCGTGAACGACATCAGGTCGTCCACGAGCATCCAGCCGAAGGCGAGCAGCAACGGCCAGCGTGACCACCACGGCAGCAGGGCGGCCAGCGCGCCCACGCACGCCGCCACGCCGAAGCTGATCCCGTAGTCGAGGCGGTGGAGGGAGCTGCCGGGAAGCCCGCCGGTCAGGACGGAGACTCCGACCGGGATTTCGGTGGCGAGAGTGGCGAGCACATGCCCCAGCAGGAAGACCAAGGCCGTCCGCCGGCCGCCGATCCGGCGCTCCAGCGCGGTGAGCACCAGCACGAAGCCGAGTGCGTACGGCGACACCATCCCGCCGGCGATCCACAGCGCGCTCGCGACGAGCACCGGCACCGGGGCGCCCACGAGGTGCGCCACGTCCGTACTGAAGCCCTGGTGGAGGGCGTGGACGACGGCCGGGTCCGCGTACTCGGTGATGAGCGAGGTCAGCAGCAGGACGGCCAGGTACCAGAAGGTGAAGGGCGTACCGGCGGGGGTCGGGAGCAGCCGCCAGGGGTGCGGAAGGGAGCCGGGTGCGGGGGTGGGACGCGCGCGACGGCTGGAGGAGACCGGGCCGCCGCCGCCCCGGCTCCCCGAGGGCGCGAGCCTCTCGCGACTGAGCCCTGACGGCTTCGGCAGCTCCGCCTGCTCCGCACCGGGCCCCAGCGGCTCCGGCGATCCCGCCTGCTCCACGCGAGACCCCAGCGGATTTGCCAGCCCCGCCCGCTCGACACCAGGCCCCAGCGACTCCGCCAGCCGCGCCCGCGCGGCACCGGGTCCCGACGGGCCGGCCTCTCCCCCGCCCCGTACCGGCGTCACCGCGCCCGGCTGGCGTGGGATTCCGTTCAGGAGCGGCCCGGCAGCCGACGGTGTCACGTCGGTCCGGTCCGGCCCTGTCCCGGTCTCCACGCCATCCAAGATGAAGCGCTCCCTCCGTTTGGCTCCACCTTCGGCATCCCGGCACCCCCTGTCTGTGACCTGCGCCACTTTCGCCGGGATTCACAGCAATCCGACAACCTCACCCGTCCATCGAGAGCGCTCGCAACACCCGCTCCACGTACGCCCGGAACCGTCCCGCCAGGTCGAACCCCGGCGGGTCCAGCACCCATTGGATCCGGAGTCCGTCCAGCACGGCGGTCACCTCCTGCGCGACGGCGACAGCACCGGCATCCGTGTCCGGCCGCAGTTCGCCGGCGTGCGCCGCCCGCCGCAGCACCCCCGCCATGACCTCCACCAACTCGGCGTACCGGTGGGCGAAGTACGCGTGGGCGGGATGCCCGGGGTTGCCCGCCTCCGCCGCCAGGACGTTGAGCATGCGCGTCTGCCCCGCCCGCGCGCTGTCGCGCTCGGCGAGCCGCACGAGCATCGAGAACATCTCCCGGGCCGACTCGAACTCGTACGCGAGGAACCCCTCCAGGTCGGTCGCGTGCGCGCGTTCCAGCACATGGAGGAGGAGGTCCTCCTTGGAGGGGAAGTGGTGCAGCAGGCCGCCCTGGGTGATGCCGGCGTCCCTGGCGATGCGGGCGAGGGAGGAGGCGTGGAAGCCCCATCGGGCGAAGTGGTCGACGGCCGTGTCGAGGATGCGCTGCCGTCGCTCGTCGCCGACGGCGTACGAGCCGCGCAGCGTCCGGGTGGCGGGCGGCGTCCGTCTGCCGGGTTCGTCGGCAGACCCCTCGGGCGTCCGGTTCCGCGCCATGCCCGCCACCCTAGCCCTCCCCCCTCCCACCTCGACGTCCGACATGAACCGTCGGTTACACGAGTCACTCGCCCTGTCGATCAAGCGGTTCGCCTGGTGATTCTGGCCACGTGACCAAAACCTAGTACCTACTCGGTTTTGCTGCTTCCCTGAACAGGCCTGCGCCCCGCCCCCCTACGCACCTCCGTACCCCCATGTACAAGGACTGCCGGATGCCCACCCCCGACTACCGCGACCCGAACCTTCCCGTCGAGGGACGGGTGGAGGACCTGCTGGCCCGGATGACGCTCGCGGAGAAGGCCGGCCAGCTCTTCCACACCCCGCTCACGATGAACGAGGACGGCACGCCGGCCGAAGGGGGCGGCTCCCTTCCGTACGGCACCACCGAGCTGGTGACGGACGGTCATCTGGCCCACGTCCAGCTCATGGGCCGGTACGGCGTGCGGGAGACGGCGGAATGGGTGAACCGGCTCCAGGCGCTCGCCGCGGACACCCGGCTCGGCATCCCGGTCACCCTCTCCACCACCCCGCGCCACTCGTACACCGACCAGCGGGGCGCGTCCTTCGCCACCGACCCGTTCTCCGCCTGGCCCGAACCGCCGGGCCTCGCCGCGATCGGCGACGCGGAGCTGATGGAGCGGTTCGGCGACACCGTCCGGCGCGAGTATCTGGCGGTGGGCTTCCGGGTCGCCGTCCATCCGGCGGTCCGCTTCGGTCACGACCTCGCCACCGGCCATGGCGGGCGCGGGGCCGACCTGCCCGGCACCTTCGGCTCGTCCGCCGAACTGACGGGCGACCTCGTCCGGGCGTACGTGCGCGGCCTCCAGGGCCCACGGCTCGGTCCGCGCTCCGTCGCCGCCATGCTCACGCACGTCCCCGGCGGCGACCGGTCCCTCGCGCCGGTCGAGGCGGCCGTCGACGCCGGGTGCTCACGGCTGATGCCGCATCCCGCCCGACCATTCGGGACCGGGGACGGGGAGCCGGCCGGCATGGGCGTCGGCTTCGGCGTCGTCGGCGACGGCTTCCGCTTCGGCCGTGACCCCCTGCCCGGCCCCCTGCCCGAACGCCTCGGCTTCGACGGCATCGTCTGCACCGCCCCCGGCCTGCTCACCGCCCCGGCGATCCCGGGCGAACCGCACGGGGAACGGGGCGGCGAACACCTCCCCCTCGCCGAGCGCGTGGCGAGGGCCCTGGACGCGGGCGCCGACCAGTTCGGCGGCGAGGGGTGCCCCGACGTCGTCGTGGAACTGGTGCGCATCGGCCGGATCTGCGAGGAGCGCGTCGACGCCTCCGTGCGCCGGTTGCTGCGCGAGAAGTTCCGGCTCGGCCTCTTCGAGAGGCGCTACGTCGACCCGGACCGGGCCGAGGAGACCGTGGGCGCGCCCGAGTTCACCGCCCTCGGCGCCACCGCCCAGCGCCGCTCCCTGACGATCCTCACCAATCAGTCCCTGCTGCCCCTCACCGACCGGCCGAACCTGTACGTCGACGGCGTCGGCGCGCAGACGGCGTCCCTGTACGGCAACGTCGTCGCCGATCCGGCCCACGCCGACGTCGCCGTACTGCGGCTGCGGACACCGCACGAGCGGCTGCGGGAGGTCCTCGCGCTGCTGGACGCCGTCCCCACCCTGGTCTGCGTCACCCTGGAACAACCCGCCGTGCTCCCGGAGATCGTGGCGAGGGCGGCCGCACTCGTCGTCGACTACGGGGCGTCCGACACGGCGTTGCTCGACGTGGCCTTCGGCCGGGCACGGGCCGAGGGGCGGCTCCCCTTCGAACTCAGGTGCCCCACCGCCGTGGTGGAGGAGTCCGGGCCGGACGTGCCGAACGCCGACGCCACCGGGACACCCCTCTTCCCGCACGGGCACGGCCTGGAGATCTGAACACGCCCCGTCGCGACGGACGACGCTCCGAACACGTCAAGCCCCGCCGGGGCGGTCGTAATTCAGCCGCCGTCGCGCGCGGGACGCGTAAGGATGGAGAGATGACCACCATCGACGTCCCCGAAGTCATCGACCGGCGCGAGGGCCCCTACGGCGAGGTAGTCCTGCGGCGGCACGGCGAGCTGTTGCAGATCATCGCCAACGGGTGCTTCCTGATGGACACCTCCGACGGGCGCTCGGAGCGCCTGCTGGTCGACGTTGCCCTCGACGCGCTGACCGGGCGTTTTCAGCCGAGTGTGCTCATCGGCGGCCTGGGCGTGGGCTTCTCGCTCGCACACGCCGCGGCGAACCCGAGTTGGGGCGCGATCACCGTCGTGGAACGCGAACCGGCCGTCATCGACTGGCACCGCGCGGGCCCCCTCGCCGACCTGTCCGCGGAGGCGCTCGCCGACCCGCGGACGGAGATCGTGGAAGCCGATCTCGTCGAGTACGTCAATGAGACTTGCGCCACGTTCGACGCGCTCTGCCTGGACATCGACAACGGGCCCGACTGGACCGTCTCCGACAGCAACGAAAACCTGTACTCACCGGCCGGATTGGCAAGCTGCGCAAGGGTGTTGAACCCCGGCGGAGTGCTGGCCGTGTGGTCGGCGCAGCCTTCCCCGGAATTCGAGGAAACCTTGGGGAATGCCGGGTTCCATCAGGTGCGTACCGAAGAGATCCCCGTTGCCCGAGGAGTTCCGGACGTGGTGCACCTCGCGGTCCGACCTGGATAGCCCTGGCGTGGTGACTGCCCGTACCCTGCTTGCCTGGCGCCGATCATTCAAGCGTCAATCGCAGTCATGCGCAGCCATGCGTAGTCAAGGGATCACCCCACGGATTCCGGAAAGCAACTCAGGGGCGGGCGATGGAGCAGACACACACCTCCCACAACGGCACGACGGCGACCCCGGGCGCACAGCGCCGGGTGCTCGTGGTCGAGGACGACCCGACGATCGTCGACGCCATCGCGGCCCGCCTGCGCGCCGAGGGTTTCGTCGTGCAGACCGCGTCCGACGGCCCGGCGGCCGTCGACACGGCGGAGGCCTGGCAGCCCGACCTGCTGATCCTCGACATCATGCTGCCCGGCTTCGACGGCCTGGAGGTGTGCAGGCGCGTCCAGGCGCAGCGGCCCGTCCCCGTGCTGATGCTCACCGCGCGGGACGACGAGACGGACATGCTGGTCGGGCTCGGCGTCGGCGCCGACGACTACATGACCAAGCCGTTCTCCATGCGCGAACTGGCCGCGCGCGTCCATGTGCTGCTGCGTCGCGTGGAGCGGGCCGCGCTGGCCGCCACCACCCCGCGCTCGGGCATCCTGCGCCTCGGTGAGCTGGAGATCGACCACGCGCAGCGCCGTGTCCGGGTGCGCAGCGAGGACGTTCACCTCACCCCCACCGAGTTCGACCTGCTCGTATGTCTCGCGAACACGCCGCGTGCCGTACTCTCGCGCGAACAGCTGCTCGCCGAGGTCTGGGACTGGGCGGACGCGTCCGGGACGCGCACCGTCGACAGCCACATCAAGGCGCTGCGGCGGAAGATCGGCGCGGAGCGGATCCGCACGGTGCACGGTGTCGGGTACGCCCTGGAGACCCCGACCCCCTGAGCCGCGTCCGCACGGCGCGCGTCGTACTCGCGTAGGCACAGGGGACTGGTGGCGATATGAGCGGAGTCGGTGACCCACGGCCGGGAAACCTCGGTGACGCACAGTCACGGAGGGTCGCGGGCCCGCTGGGCGGTCTGCGTCCCTTCTCGATCAAGACCAAACTGGGCACGCTCGTCGTCGTCTCCGTCCTGATCACCACGGGTCTGTCGATGATCGCCGTGCACACCAAGACGGAGCTGCGCTTCATCACGGTGTTCTCGATGATCGCCACACTGTTGATCACGCAGTTCGTGGCGCATTCGCTCACCGCTCCGCTGGACGAGATGAACGCGGTCGCCCGGTCCATCTCGCGCGGCGACTACACCCGGCGGGTCAGCGAGAACCGCCGGGACGAGCTGGGCGACCTGGCCCACACGATCAACCTGATGGCCGACGAGCTGGAAGCCCAGGACCGGCAGCGCAAGGAGCTCGTGGCGAACGTCTCCCACGAGCTCCGCACGCCCATCGCGGGCCTCAGGGCGGTGCTGGAGAACATCGTGGACGGCATCGCGACCGCCGACCCCGAGACGATGCGCACGGCGCTGAAGCAGACGGAGCGGCTGGGCCGGCTGGTCGAGACGCTGCTGGACCTCTCCCGCCTCGACCACGGCGTCGTCCCGCTCCGCAAGCGCCGTTTCGAGGTGTGGCCGTATCTGTCCGGGGTCCTCAAGGAGACCCAGATGGTGGCGAGCGCGCGTGGGGGCATGACCTCCGGCTCCGGCAGCCACACCCGCAAGGACGTCCACCTCCATCTCGACGTCCACCCCCCGGAGCTGACCGCGCACGCCGACCCCGAGCGCATCCACCAGGTGGTCGCCAACCTCATCGACAACGCGGTCAAGCACAGCCCCCCGCACGGCCGTGTCACCGTCAAGGCCCGCCGCGGGTCCACGCCGGAGTCCCTGACCCTCGAAGTGCTGGACGAGGGCCCCGGCATCCCTGAGTCCGAGTGGCACCGCGTCTTCGAGCGCTTCAACCGCGGTGCGGTGAGCCGGCCGCACGGCCCCGGCAGCGACGGCGGAACCGGCCTCGGCCTGGCCATCGCCCGCTGGGCCGTCGACCTCCACGGCGGTCGTATCGGGGTCGCCGAGTCCCCCAAGGGCTGCCGCATACAGGTGGCCCTGCCGGGAGCACCGCCCGCCCGCTCCCCTCAGCCGTAGGGGCTCCGCAGCAACAGAGTCCGCGTGTTGAACCGGTCGGCCGACTGCCGCGCCGTCGTGGCAGCTCGCGCAGTTCCCCGCGCCCCTTGGCGGCGCCGGGCGCGACCCAGGCCCTCAAGGGGCGCGGGGAAGTGCGCGACAAGCCACAGCGCGCCCGCAGGACAACACACGCACCGATCGCCCCGGGATCGCGGCGCCCGGCGGCAGCCCCGACGCCGGTACCCACCTTCCCGTGGCCGAATCCCCTCCCCTTTGCCAGATTTCGCTCACCCTCCCAGGGCTTACATCTCTGCCAAGTTGACGTAAAGTTCGAACCGGAGCCACAAGATCCACGGTCGATCCGCGTCGACGGACACGTGTGATCAGGGGCGTTCAGCCGGTCGGCCGCGCGTTCATCGCCGCAGGCCCCGGCCGACGCATGCCCGATCTGTGCCCACCGCACCCATTCCGGACCGGAACCCCGCTTGTTTCCCGCCATTTCCAGCCCCGAAACACGCATTCCGATGTGACTTACGCGACGATGAAGGGGCTCGACCTGACCTTCCCGGCCACGGAGGCGTAGCCTTTATTCCCGCTGTCCATCACCTTGTGAAGCGGAAGAGGGCGGTTGCCGCCGTGTCGCCACAGTCCCCCAGTAACTCGAGCATCTCGACCGACGCAGACCAAGCGGGTAAGAACCCCGCCGCGGCCTTCGGTCCGAACGAGTGGCTCGTCGACGAGATCTATCAGCAGTACCTCCAGGACCCGAACTCGGTGGACCGAGCCTGGTGGGACTTCTTCGCCGACTACAAGCCGGGGGCTGCCGCCGCCTCGGCTCCGGCGGGTACTGCGGCGAAGGGGGCCCCGGCGACCACCACGCCCGCGGCGCCCGCCGCCCCGGCCCAGGCCGCCCCCGCGGCTCCGGCCGCGCCCGCTCCGGCCGCCGCGAAGCCCGCCGCCGCTGCCCCGGCCCCGGCCGCCGCGAAGCCCGCGGCCGCCGCGCCGGCGAAGCAGGCCGCTCCGGCCGCTCCCACCGAGGGCCCGGAGCTGATCACGCTGCGCGGCCCGGCCGCCGCCGTCGCGAAGAACATGAACGCGTCGCTGGAGCTGCCCACGGCCACGTCCGTGCGCGCCGTCCCGGTGAAGCTGCTCTTCGACAACCGCATCGTCATCAACAACCACCTGAAGCGCGCCCGGGGCGGGAAGATCTCCTTCACGCACCTGATCGGCTACGCGATGGTGCAGGCCATCAAGGCGATGCCGTCGATGAACTGGTCCTTCGGTGAGAAGGACGGCAAGCCGACGCTCATCAAGCCGCCGCACGTCAACCTCGGTCTCGCCATCGACCTGGTCAAGCCGAACGGCGACCGCCAGCTGGTCGTCGCGGCGATCAAGAAGGCCGAGACGCTGAACTTCTTCGAGTTCTGGCAGGCCTACGAGGACATCGTCCGCCGCGCCCGCGACGGCAAGCTGACGATGGACGACTTCACCGGCGTCACGGTCTCCCTGACCAACCCCGGCGGCCTCGGCACCGTCCACTCCGTGCCGCGTCTGATGCCCGGCCAGTCGGTGATCATGGGCGTCGGTTCCATGGACTACCCGGCCGAGTTCCAGGGCACGAGCCAGGACACCCTGAACAAGCTCGGCATCTCGAAGGTCATGACGCTCACGTCGACCTACGACCACCGGGTGATCCAGGGCGCCGCCTCCGGCGAGTTCCTCCGCCAGGTCGCGAACCTGCTGCTCGGCGAGAACGGCTTCTACGACGACATCTTCGAGGCCCTGCGCATCCCCTACGAGCCGGTCCGCTGGCTCAAGGACATCGACGCCAGCCACGACGACGACGTCACCAAGGCCGCCCGCGTCTTCGAGCTGATCCACTCCTACCGGGTCCGCGGCCACGTCATGGCCGACACCGACCCGCTGGAGTACCGCCAGCGCAAGCACCCCGACCTCGACATCACCGAGCACGGGCTCACCCTGTGGGACCTGGAGCGCGAGTTCGCGGTCGGCGGCTTCGCCGGCAAGTCCCTGATGAAGCTCCGCGACATCCTCGGCGTCCTGCGTGACTCGTACTGCCGTACGACCGGCATCGAGTTCATGCACATCCAGGACCCGAAGCAGCGCAAGTGGATCCAGGACCGCATCGAGCGCCCGCACACCAAGCCGGAGCGCGAGGAGCAGCTGCGCATCCTGCGCCGGCTGAACGCGGCGGAGGCCTTCGAGACCTTCCTGCAGACGAAGTACGTCGGCCAGAAGCGCTTCTCCCTGGAGGGCGGCGAGTCCGTCATCCCGCTGCTCGACGCGGTCATCGACAGCGCCGCCGAGTCGCGCCTGGACGAGGTCGTCATCGGCATGGCCCACCGCGGCCGCCTGAACGTCCTCGCGAACATCGTCGGCAAGTCCTACGCGCAGATCTTCCGCGAGTTCGAGGGCAACCTCGACCCGAAGTCGATGCACGGCTCCGGCGACGTGAAGTACCACCTGGGCGCCGAGGGCACGTTCACGGGCCTCGACGGCGAGCAGATCAAGGTCTCCCTGGTCGCGAACCCCTCGCACCTGGAGGCGGTGGACCCGGTCCTGGAGGGCGTCGCCCGCGCCAAGCAGGACATCATCAACAAGGGCGGCACGGACTTCACCGTCCTGCCGGTGGCCCTCCACGGCGACGCGGCCTTCGCGGGCCAGGGCGTGGTGGCCGAGACCCTGAACATGTCGCAGCTGCGCGGCTACCGCACCGGCGGCACGGTCCACATCGTCATCAACAACCAGGTCGGCTTCACCGCGGCCCCCGAGTCCTCCCGCTCGTCGATGTACGCGACGGACGTGGCGAGGATGATCGAGGCCCCGATCTTCCACGTGAACGGCGACGACCCGGAGGCCGTGGTCCGCGTCGCGCGGCTCGCCTTCGAGTTCCGCCAGGCGTTCAACAAGGACGTGGTGATCGACCTCATCTGCTACCGCCGCCGCGGTCACAACGAGTCGGACAACCCGGCCTTCACCCAGCCGCTGATGTACGACCTGATCGACAAGAAGCGCTCGGTGCGCAAGCTCTACACCGAGTCCCTCATCGGTCGCGGCGACATCACCCTGGAAGAGGCCGAGCAGGCGCTGCAGGACTACCAGGGCCAGCTGGAGAAGGTCTTCACCGAGGTCCGCGAGGCCACGTCGCAGCCGGCCGCCGCCCCGTCCCACGACCCCCAGGACGGCTTCCCCGTCTCGGTGAACACCGCGGTCACGGCCGAGGTCGTCAAGCGCATCGCCGAGTCCCAGGTCAACGTCCCGGACCACATCACCGCCCACCCGCGTCTGCTGCCGCAGCTCCAGCGCCGGGCGTCGATGGTCGAGGACGGCACGATCGACTGGGGCATGGGCGAGACCCTCGCCATCGGCTCCCTGCTGCTGGAGGGCACCCCGGTCCGCCTCGCGGGCCAGGACTCGCAGCGCGGCACCTTCGGCCAGCGTCACGCGGTGATCATCGACCGTGAGACGGGCGAGGAGTTCACGCCGCTGATGTACCTCTCCGAGGACCAGGCGCGCCTGAACGTCTACAACTCGCTCCTGTCCGAGTACGCCGCGATGGGCTTCGAGTACGGCTACTCGCTGGCCCGCCCCGACGCGCTCGTGATGTGGGAGGCCCAGTTCGGCGACTTCGTCAACGGCGCCCAGACGGTCGTGGACGAGTTCATCTCGTCGGCGGAGCAGAAGTGGAACCAGACCTCCGGCGTCGTCCTGCTCCTCCCGCACGGCTACGAGGGCCAGGGCCCGGACCACTCCTCGGCCCGCCCCGAGCGGTTCCTCCAGCTCTGCGCGCAGAACAACATGACGGTCGCCATGCCGACCCTCCCGTCGAACTACTTCCACCTCCTGCGGTGGCAGGTGCACAACCCGCACCACAAGCCGCTGGTGGTCTTCACCCCGAAGTCGATGCTGCGTCTGAAGGCCGCCGCGTCGAAGGCGGAGGAGTTCACGACGGGCGAGTTCCGCCCGGTCATCGGCGACGACTCGGTCGACCCGGCCGCCGTCAAGAAGGTCGTGTTCTGCGCCGGCAAGGTCTACTACGACCTGGAGGCCGAGCGGCAGAAGCGCGGCGCCACGGACCCCTCGGCCGCCGAGACGGCGATCATCCGCCTCGAGCGCCTCTACCCGCTGCCGGGTGCCGAGGTCCAGGCGGAGATCAAGAAGTACCCGAACGCCGAGAAGTACCTGTGGGCCCAGGAGGAGCCGGCGAACCAGGGCGCGTGGCCCTTCATCGCCCTCAACCTGATCGACCACCTGGACCTGGCGGTCGGCGCCGACGTCCCGCACGGCGAGCGTCTGCGCCGCATCTCCCGCCCGCACGGCTCGTCCCCCGCCGTGGGATCGGCCAAGCGGCACCAGGCGGAGCAGGAGCAGCTGGTGCGTGAGGTGTTCGAGGCGTAAGCACCCTCGAAGGCATCCGCAGGCGGCCGGGCCGCACCCCTTCCGAGGGGTGCGGCCCGGCCGTTTTCCCGCACTTATCCTTGACCCATGTACTTCACGGACCGTGGCATCGAGGAACTGGAGAAGCGGCGCGGCGAGGAGGAGGTCACCTTCGAGTGGCTCGCCGAGCAGCTGCGGACCTTCGTGGACCTGAACCCGGACTTCGAGGTGCCGGTGGAGCGGCTGGCGACCTGGCTGGCGCGCCTCGACGACGAGGACGACGAGTAGGTTCCCCGGTCGGTCGCGGCGAAGGGACAGTGGCGCGGCGGGGTCAGTCGCGGGGGCGTGAGAGGTCGTACGTCAGGCCGAGGCCGCCGTGGGCGACCAGGAGGGCGCCCGCCGCGGTCCAGCCGCCGCTGCGGCGGCGCAGGCCCCAGGCCGTGAGGGGCAGGCCCGCGAGGAGCTGCGCGGTGGCGAGCGCGCGGGCCCGTGACGTGCCCGCCCAGGGCAGCCAGGGGCCGAGACGGCCGCGTTCCAGCGCGTCGAGCTCCGTGCGGACCGCTCCGCGCCAGCCGGTCCATTCGATGCGCTGGGCGTCCGGCTGGACGCGGGCGACCTCCCGGAGCCTGTCCGCGGGTTCGCCGGGAGTGAGACCGGCCGGGAGGGCCACACCCGCCCGGGCCAGGACCGCGAGCAGGCCCAGCAGCCGGGCGCGGGCGTCCGCCGACGGGTCCGCCTTGGTGAGGTCGTAGAGGGGCTGCGCGTCGAGGACCGGGTCCAGGCCGAGCCGCGCGGCGAACGTGCGCATCGCCTCGTCCTCGCCGACCGGGGTGCCGTTGGCGAGCCATACGTAGCCGACGGTGCGGCGGAAACCCGCGGCCAGGGTGTAGCCGCCGCGGTCCGCGTCCCACCACAGGGCCAGGACGGGCCAGGGAGCGCCGACGGCGAGCGCGGTGGCCCAACCGGTCAGCACCCGGTCGACAGGCTCTCCTCCCTGCACCCAGGGCTTCCCCTCGGGCACGAGGGCGCTCCACTCGGGGCCGGCCGAGGTGAGCAGCATCCGCTCCCCGAGGAGCTGCGCGACAGGGGCGACGGTTTCCCGGCCCCCGCGGCAGAGCAGCAGCCCACCGGGCGCGGGTCGGGGGCGCGGGGATCCCGGTGTGCTTTCCGTCGACATGACCCCACGCTAGGGTGATTTGCCCGGATTCATCCTGCGGGATCACCAGATCGGGTGTCTTGACTTCCGACGGGCGCGATATATCGTGAATAACGTGAGACGCGATATGGCGCGTTGCACAGTCCTGTTCGGTCTGCCATGAGGTGAGGGGCGGTCTCTCGTGAGGCCGGTCCGTCATGAGGTCGGCTTGTCATTGGGGGTCAGCACATGTCCGAGTGGTCCGTCGCCGAACCACGGAAGCTCACATTCGACGAACCGGTGACAGCGCTCCAGGTGCGCGTCGTCAACGGCACGGTGAACGTCGTGGGCACCGACGAGAGTTCCGCCCGTCTGGAGGTGTCCGACCTGGAGGGCCCGCCCCTGACGGTGACGCAGAAGGACGGCACACTGACCGTGGCGTACGAGGACCTGCCGTGGAAGGGCTTCCTGAAGTGGCTCGACCGCAAGGGCTGGCGCCGCACCGCACTGGTCTCCCTCGCCGTTCCGGCGGGCACCCGCGTCGAGGTCGGCGCCGTCGGGGCCACGGCCGTCATCTCGGGGGTGGACGGGCGGACGGAGGTGAAGGGCATCTCCGGCGACACCACCCTGGTCGGCCTGTCGGGACCCGTCCGGGCGACGACGGTCTCCGGGAACGTGGAGGCGCAGGCCCTCACCGGGGACCTCCGCCTGAGCTCCGTCTCCGGTGACCTGACCGTCATCGAGGGATCCTGCCCCACCCTCAAGGCCGACTCGGTGAGCGGCTCGATCATCCTCGACCTCGACCCGGTGGGCGCCCCGACCGAGGTCGGCCTCACCAGCGTCTCCGGTGAGATCGCCATCCGCCTCCCCCACCCCGCCGACGCCGAGATCGAGGCCAACACCGCCAGCGGCACCATCTCCAACGCCTTCGAGGACCTCCGCGTCAGCGGCCCCTGGGGCGCCCACAAGATCACCGGCCGCCTCGGCCGGGGGAACGGCCGCCTGAAGGCCACGACCATCTCCGGCTCCATCGCGCTCCTGCGAAGGCCCCCGGCGGAGGACGAGCCCTGGGACGAGGGCGAGACCGTCGGCGGGGCCGGGCCGGACACCCCGCCGACCGGGCCGTCCGGCGCCGTGACCGACAATGCGACTGCCGATGCCGCCGCCGAGCCGTCCGGCGCCCCCGCGGGCCCCCCGGTCCCCGACGGCACCACCGGCTCCTCGTCCGACGGCCCCGCCGACGGCACGAGCCCCAGCACGACCGACAAGAAGGTGCTCTGACATGCCTCCCGTCTTCGCCCACGGACGCCTGCGGTTGTATCTGCTGAAGCTGCTGGACGAGGCGCCGCGCCACGGCTACGAGGTGATCCGACTGCTGGAGGAACGCTTCCAGGGCCTGTACGCGCCCTCCGCCGGCACCGTCTACCCCCGCCTAGCCAAGCTGGAGGCGGAGGGCCTGGTCACCCACACCACCGAGGGCGGCCGGAAGGTGTACGCGATCACCGACGCGGGCCGTGCCGAACTGGCCGACCGCAGCGGGGAACTGGCCGACCTGGAGCTGGAGATCCGCGAGTCGGTGGCGGAGCTGGCAGCCGAGATCCGGGCCGACGTACGGGGCGCGGCGGGCGACCTGCGCCGCGAGATGCGGGCGGCGGCCTCCGCGGCACGCCAGGCCCCGGGGGCCGGCGCCGGGGAGCACGAGCCGCTCGGGGAGTTCGGGGAGCAGGCCGACAAGGAGGCGTGGCGAGCGGCGAAGGAGGAGATGCGCCGCGTCAAGCAGGAGTGGAAGGAGCAGGCCCGGCGTGCCAAGGACGAGAGCCGCCGCGCCCGCGAGGAGGCCCAGCGGGCCCGCCGCCAGGCCAAGGAGGCGCAGGAGCGGGCGCGCACCCAGGCCCAGGAGGAGCTCCAGCGCATCGCCAAGCGGGTCCAGGACCATGTCCAGGACCACTTCTCCCGCGGCGACTGGCCGACCGGGGTGCGCGAGGGACTGACGGAACTGGCCAAGGAGTTCGGCGAGTTCGGGAAGGACTTCGGAAAGGAGTTCGGCAAGGACCTCGGCTTCGGACGCCCGGGCGCGGGGTCCGGCCCGGACACGGCGGAGGCGACCGGCACGGGCTCGGGTACCGGTTCGGCCACGGGGCCCGGTACGGCACCGGGCGGGCCCGGCAGGACGACTGAGGCGGAGGCCGGCACGGGCACGTGGGCCGGCGTGAGCGAGCACGGGAGCGCGGGCGGGGCGAGGGGCGGCTCCGGCGCCTGGGCGCCGGAGTACTCGACCACACCGGAGGACTTCCCGGGCGCGTATGAACCCTCCTGGGTGCACGAGGCCCCGACGGGCGACCCGGCCCGCGATCTCGACCGGCTCCTGGACCGCTTCCGCGACGACATCCGCGACGCGGCCCGAGACCACGGGGTGACGGAGGACCAGCTCCGTGACGCCCGCCGCCACCTGTCGACGGCGGCGGCCCACATCGGAGCGGCGCTGCGGGCGGCCAAGGGGTAAGGGCGAGAACAAGGAGGCCCACACCACGCGGCGGGGCCTCTCCCCGCGGTCAGCTCGCCCTGGCCTCCCCCGCCCCGTACAGCACACGTTCCAGGGACTCGTAGGTCACTCCGTGGTCGGCGAGGACCTCGGCGGGGACTCCGGGGCGGGTGGTGAGGGCGAGCAGCAGGTGCTCGTCGCCGATGTGACGGTCGCTGTGGGACTGGGCGACGCGAAGGGAGCGGGTGAGCACGTCCTTGGCGTCGCGAGTGAAGGGCCGGTGGCCCGAGCGACGAGCGCGCCCCCTCCTGCCGCCGCGTCCACCACCCGTTCGGCCCAACCGTTCGCCTCCGCCGCGGTCATCGCCGCCAGCACCGCCGGCCTCACCGTCGGCACCACTGTCGGCACCACTGTCGTCCCGGCGCCGCCCCGGCTCCAACGCGCCCGCGCCATGGGCCTCCTCGACGCGGGAGACGATCCGTGCGAGGTCGATACCGAGGTCGGACAGGGCGTCCGCGTCGGCGCGGGTGAGGCCGCCCCGGCGTCGGGCGTCGGCGAGGGCCCGTTCGACGGAGCCCCGGTTGTCGGCCAGCCCCAGCGAGGCGAGGGCGAACGAGGCACGGCTGGCGCGGCGGTCCAGCAGGGCGAGCAGAAGGTGCTCCTCGGCCACCTTGTCGGCGCTGGAGCGTTGCGCGTGGTCGACCGCGGCGAGGACCACGGCACGGGCGTCCTTCGTGAACCGTTCGAACATCAATGCCTCCCGTACTTCTTGTGCACGGCCTGCCTGCTCACACCGAGTTCCGTGGCGATCTCCTGCCACGACCAGCCCTGATTGCGCGCGCTGCGCACCTGTACCGACTCCAGTTGCTCCAGGAGCCGGCGCAGCGCGGCGACGGCCCGCAACCCGATCCGGGGGTCGCGGTCACCGGCCCGCTCGGCGAGATCCGTTGCTTCGGTCATATCGTCAACTTACGTTGACACGGAGCTGTTGTCAACGTTGGTTGACATGACGAAGGCCGGCCCGAGGAGCCGGGCCGGCCGTGGTGTCGCGCGCTCAGCAGGGGCGAGCCGTCAGGGGTTGGTGAGCACGATCTTGCCGAAGAGGTCGCCGGACTCCAGGCGTTCGAAGCCCTCGCGGGCACGGTCGAGGGGGAGCACCTCGTCGATGACGGGGCGGACACCCGTCGCGGCGCAGAACGAGAGGAGGTCCTCCAGTTCGTCCTTGGTGCCCATGGTGGAGCCGACGACCTTCAGTTCGAGGAAGAAGATGCGGGTGAGTTCGGCGTGGGAGGGGCGGTCGCCGCTGGTGGCACCGGAGATGACGAGCGTGCCGCCGGGGCGGAGCGACTTCACCGAGTGGGACCAGGTGGCGGCGCCGACGGTCTCGATGACCGCGTCGACGCGCTGCGGCAGCCGGGCGCCCGACTCCAGCGCCTCGACCGCGCCGAGTTCCAGGGCCCGCTTGCGCTTCGCCTCGTCCCGGCTGGTGGCGTAGACCCGCAGGCCGGCCGCCTTGCCGAGCACGATCGCGGCGGTGGCGACACCGCCGCCCGCTCCCTGGACGAGCACGGAGTCACCCGGACGGACGCCGGCGTTGGTGAACAGCATGCGGTAGGCCGTCAGCCAGGCGGTGGGCAGGCAGGCGGCCTCCGCGAAGGAGAGTTCCGCGGGCTTGGGGAGGACGTTCCAGGTGGGGACGGTGACCAGTTCGGCGAAGGTGCCCTGGTAGCGCTCGGTGAGGATCGAGCGGGGCTCCTTGGGGCCGACGCCGTGGCCGCTCTGGCCGATCACCGAGTGCAGGACGACCTCGTTGCCGTCCTCGTCGACGCCGGCGGCGTCACAGCCGAGGATCATGGGCAGCTTGTCCTCGGCGAGGCCGACACCACGCAGGGACCACAAATCGTGGTGGTTCAGCGAGGCGGCCTTCACCTTGACGGTGGTCCAGCCGGGCCTGGACTCCGGGGCCGGGCGGTCACCCAACTCCAGTCCGTTGAGCGGGTTGTCACGGTCGATACGGGCGGCGTAGGCAGCGAACATGGGCCTGACCATAGGTGTACGCCGCACCCGATGGAACCGCGCGACGCTGTGACACGCGTCCCGCGGGGGCTGCGGGGGGGCTGCGCCCCGCGAAGCCCCCGGTCGGCTGCGGGTGGGTGGGGGTTGCTCGCGCAGTTCCCCGCGCCCCTGGAGGGACGGGCCTGCGGCCCGCCCTCCCCGGAAGGCGGGCCTGACGGCCCGGCCTCCATCAGGTGGCGCCGTTGAAAAGCACGGGGCGCAGCCCCGGTCGCTTCTCAGGGGCGCGGGGAACTGCGCGAGCAACCACGAACCACCCGCACCCGCCGACGAAGGCGCACCCCCGACCCACTAGGCACCCACATCCGCCCCCAGCAAAAAGGCGACCCCGCCCCCACACACGGGGACGGGGCCGCCAAACGCACTCGCGGTACTCGCCTCAGCGGCGAGCGACCCCCTCCGCCCGCGCGGCCGCGGCCACCGCCGCCGTCACCGCGGGAGCGACCCGCTCGTCGAACGGGGACGGGATGACGTAGTCCGCGGCGAGGTCGTCGCCCACGACCGACGCCAGCGCCTCCGCCGCCGCGATCTTCATCCCCTCCGTGATCCGCGACGCCCGCACCTGGAGCGCCCCGGCGAAGATGCCGGGGAAGGCGAGGACGTTGTTGATCTGGTTGGGGTAGTCGGAGCGCCCGGTCGCGACGACCGCCGCGTACTTGTGGGCGACATCCGGGTGCACCTCGGGGTTGGGGTTGGCCATGGCGAAGACGAACGCGCCGTCGGCCATCGAGGCCACCGCCTCCTCCGCGACCGTACCGCCGGAGACGCCGATGAAGACGTCGGCGCCGGCGAGGGCGTCCTCCAGGGAGCCCGTGATCCCGGCCTTGTTGGTGAACCCGGCCACCTCGCGCTTGACGTCCGTGAGGTCCTCGCGGTCCGCGGAGATGATGCCCTTGCGGTCGGCCAGGGCGACATCGCCGATGCCCGCCTCGACCAGCATCTTCGCGATGGCCACTCCGGCCGCGCCGGCACCCGAGATGACCGCCCGGAGCTGACCGATCTCCCGCCCGCTGAGCCGCGCGGCGTTCCGCAGGGCCGCCAGCGTCACGACCGCCGTACCGTGCTGGTCGTCGTGGAAGACCGGGATGTCCAGGCGCTCCTGGAGCCGCTTCTCGATCTCGAAGCAGCGGGGCGCCGAGATGTCCTCCAGGTTCACACCGCCGAAGGACGGGGCGAGCCGGACGACGGTCTCGACGATCTCGTCGACGTCCGTGCAGGCGAGCGCGATCGGCACCGCGTCGACACCGCCGAACTGCTTGAACAGGATCGCCTTGCCCTCCATCACGGGGAGGGAGGCCTCGGGGCCGATGTCGCCGAGGCCGAGGACGGCCGTACCGTCCGTCACGACGGCGACGACGGAGGACTTCCAGGTGTAGTCGTCGACCAGCTCGGGACGCTCGGCGATGGCGGTGCACACCCGCGCGACGCCCGGCGTGTAAGCGAGGGACAGGTCGTCCTTGTCGCGGATCGGCACCGTGCTCTGCACGGCCATCTTGCCGCCGCGGTGCAGCGCGAAGGCGGGGTCGAAGGAGTCGGGGGCGCCCAGGGAATTGAGGGGCTCCCCGTTGCCTTCCTGGCCCGTACTGCCGTCGCTGCTCTCGGTGCGAGGATTGACAATCTCCGCTGCCACTTTTGTTTACCCCTTAAGTCTTCAAGGTTTGAGGGTGACCGCTCCCGGTTCGGGAGTGGGCGGGCACCGCGTAAGGCCCAGGTCAACCGGTACGTACGGCGACACGTATGGGCTCAGACGCGACGGGCGCGCCGCACACGCGCCCTGGGCCCCGGATGAGGGGTGTAAGGAACCTTCTTACCGGACGGACGGTGCCGACGACGAGTCCAGACCCGTTCATACCTTGAAGGTCACAACTCGAAGGTCATTTGCGGCCCAATGGGGGCGCGGTGACTCGTCGACGAATGACGGGACAAGTCGGACCAATCCCGGACAGGCCCCATACGGACAGGTGTGCGGGGTGCGCGGCCGACCCGCATCCTCAGATGCACCGAAGATCTTCCGGCCGGAAGAGAAAAATTCCGCACAGGATCCGGCGCGATCGCACGGTCCGCAGCGGTTCGTAGGTCATTCGGGGGTCACCCGTTATCCGATTTTGACATAGCGGGTCATCTGAATGCACATGCCCGAATGGCAAGATGCCGTAATCACACGAGGTCGCGACACTCGAAGAAGCGTGTCACTCATCGACCTGTCGGCAACTCCACCCATCCCGCCGGAGGAACCCACCATGACCGCAAGCACCACCAGTCGTACGACCGGCCTGCGCTCCCGGACAGCCGCGGTCGGAGCGATCGCGGTCGTGGGCGCCCTGCTGCTCACCGGCTGCGGTGACCAGACCAAGGACGGCAACGGCAACGACTCGGGCAGCACCAAGGCCGGTTCGGCCCCGCTGGCCGACAAGCTCCCCGCGAGCATCCGCGACAAGGGTGTCATCCGCGTCGGCTCCGACATCGCGTACGCGCCCGTGGAGTACAAGGACAACGCGGGCAAGGTCGTCGGCATCGACCCCGACATCGCCGCCGCGCTGGGCAAGCAGCTCGGCGTCGAGTTCAAGTTCGAGAACGCCACCTTCGACACCCTCATCGGTGGTCTGGCGTCCAAGCGGTACGACATCGCCATGTCGGCCATGACGGACACCAAGGACCGTCAGGAGGGCATCGACGCCGACACCGGCAAGAAGGTCGGCGCCGGCGTGGACTTCGTCGACTACTTCACCGCCGGTGTCTCCCTGTACACCAACAAGGGTGACGACAAGGGCATCAAGACCTGGGACGACCTCTGCGGCAAGACGATCGCCGTGCAGCGCAACACGTTCTCGCACGACCTCGCCAAGGAGCAGGCGGCGAAGTGCAAGAAGGACGGCGGCAAGACCCTCAAGATCGAGGACTTCGCCACCAACCCCGAGGCCGAGACCCGGATGCGCTCCAAGGGCGCGGACGTCGTCTCCGCCGACTACCCGGTCGCCGCGTACTCGGTGAAGACCTCGGGCGGCGGCAAGTACTTCCAGATCGTCGGCGACCAGGTCGAGGCCGGCCCCTACGGCATCGCCGTCGCCAAGGACAGCACCGAGCTGCGCGACGCGCTGCAGGCCGCGGTCCAGGCGATCATCGACAACGGCGAGTACAAGAAGATCATCAGCAAGTGGGGCGTCGAGGACGGCGCCGTCACCGAGGCCAAGATCAACGGCGGCTCCTGATCTCCGTCTCGGCACTGAAAGGCACCACCCGTGACTGTTGACGTCAACAAGACGGACGGTCCCGAGGACACGCCCCCCGCCGGTCCGGAGGCCATCAAGGCCATTCCGGTCCGGCACCCGGGGCGCTATGTCTCCGCGGCCATCGCGCTCGCTGTCCTGGGCGCGATCGTCTACGCCTTCGCGCAGGCGAAGAAGATCAACTGGGGCGCCGTCCCCGACTACTTCTTCGACGACCGCATCATCGAGGGCGTTCTGAACACCCTGCTGCTCACCGTGCTGTCCATGGTGATCGGCATCGTCGGCGGCATCCTGCTCGCCGTCATGCGGCTGTCGAAGAACCCGGTGACCTCGTCGGTCGCGTGGTTCTACATCTGGTTCTTCCGCGGCACGCCCGTCCTGGTCCAGCTGTTCGTCTGGTTCAACCTGGGCCTGGTCTTCGAGTACATCAACCTCGGTCCGATCTACAAGGACTACTGGTCCTCGTTCATGACGCCGCTGCTGACGGCGCTGCTGGGCCTCGGCCTCAACGAGGCCGCGTACATGGCGGAGATCTGCCGCGCCGGTCTGCTGTCGGTCGACGAGGGTCAGACGGAGGCGTCGCACGCGCTCGGTATGAGCCACGCGAAGACGCTGCGCCGGATCGTCATCCCGCAGGCGATGCGCGTGATCGTGCCGCCCACGGGCAACGAGGTCATCAACATGCTGAAGACCACGTCGCTCGTCTCGACGGTGCAGTACGTGGATCTGCTCAAGGCGGCCCAGGACATCGGCCAGGGCGCCGGCTCCATCGTGGAGATGCTGTTCCTCGCCGCCGCCTGGTACCTGATCCTGACCAGCATCTTCAGCGTCGGTCAGTACTACCTGGAGCGGTACTACGCGAAGGGCTCGACCCGGTCCCTCCCGCCGACGCCGGTCCAGCGCTTCAAGGCGGCCGTGCTGCCCGCGCGCCGCCCGAAGGGAGTCTCGGCATGACCGCCATGGTGAAGGCCGAGGGCATCCACAAGTCCTTCGGTCCCGTGCAGGTCCTCAAGGGCATCGACCTGGAGGTGCAGACGGGTGAGGTGTTCTGCCTCATCGGCCCGTCCGGCTCCGGCAAGTCGACGTTCCTGAGGTGCATCAACCACCTCGAGAAGATCAACGCCGGCCGCCTGTACGTCGACGGCGAGCTGGTCGGCTACCGCCAGAAGGGCGACAAGCTGTACGAGCTCAAGGACAGCGAGGTCGCGCTGAAGCGCCGGGACATCGGCATGGTGTTCCAGCGGTTCAACCTGTTCCCGCACATGACCGCCACCGAGAACGTCATGGAGGCGCCGGTCCAGGTCAGGGGCGTCAGCAAGGCCCAGGCCCGCGAGCGCGCCCGGGAGCTGCTGGAGAAGGTCGGCCTCGGCGACAAGGCGGGCAACTACCCCTCGCAGCTCTCCGGCGGCCAGCAGCAGCGCGTGGCGATCGCCCGCGCGCTGGCCATGGAGCCGAAGCTGATGCTGTTCGACGAGCCGACCTCGGCGCTCGACCCGGAGCTGGTCGGTGACGTCCTCGACGTCATGCGCGACCTCGCCGAGTCCGGTATGACCATGGTCGTCGTCACCCACGAGATGGGCTTCGCCCGCGAGGTCGGCGACAGCCTGGTCTTCATGGACGGCGGTGTGGTGGTCGAGTCCGGCAACCCGCGTGACGTGCTCACGAACCCGCAGGAGGAGCGCACCCAGTCGTTCCTGTCCAAGGTGCTGTAGCCGGCGGGCCGGACACGGTTGCGCGCGAAGGGGCGGTACGGGTCTCCCGTACCGCCCCTTCCCCGTGCGAAAGCCGCCCCCGGGGGGCCTACTTCACGGCGAGCAGCAGGGTGTCGGAGGGCGAGCACCAGACGGGGCGGGCCTCCGCGAAGCCCTTCTCGCGCAGGACCCGGGCGTGCCAGGCCGGGGAGGGCATGTCACCGTCGGCGTGCTCGCCGTAGATCTCGAAACGGCGGGCCGTCGGCGCGGCGAGGACCGGGTCCTGGGCGGCGAGCTGCCACCATTCGGCCCAGTCGACGACGCCGTTCGCCTTGGCTCGATCCATACCCGCGTGACGGTGGGCGCGCTCCGCCGCGTTGATCCGGGGCGTGGTCTCGTCGATCATGTGGTCCGCGTTCATGAAGACACCGCCGTCGCGGACGAGCTCCGCGACCTGACCGTAGAGGGCGGCGAGGGGTTCGCTGTGCAGCCAGTGCAGGGCTGTGGCCGTCAGCACGGCGTCGTACACGTCGTACGGCAGCTGGGTGGGCCAGTCGGGGTCGGTGAGGTCGGCGGTGACGAAGGTGACGCGGCGGTCGCCCTCGAAGGTGCCCTCGGCGATGGTGAGCAGCGCGGGGTCGAGGTCGACCCCGGTGCTGACGGCGTCCGGGAACCGCGCGAGCAGCCGGGACGTGATGGATCCCGTACCGCAGGCGAGGTCGAGGACGCGGGGCTCGGGGCCGACGAGGGCCTCGACCATGTCGAGCATGACCCGGAACCGCTCCTCGCGGTCCGGCATGTACCACTCCTGCTGCCGGTCCCAGCTGCGCTGCCAGGCCCCCCAGTCGGTGCCGTAGGAGGTTCCGCTGCCGGTGCCGGTGGTCGTCGTCATGGGAGCCCCTTCTCGCGCTACGCCGCGATACCCGCCGTAATACCCTGAAAGCACGATCAGCTGTTACTTGATCCGCACCACGACGATAGAGTGCCCCCGTAAGGACTACAAGTGGAACTGGCCTATTACTCGGATTACGCCGTGCGCCTCGTGAACAGCGAGGAACCGCTCCGGGGCAAGGACACGCTCACCTCGGTGGAGGCCGTCCGCGACCTCTTCGGGGGCAACCGGTCGGCGGCCCGGCGGGCGACGGACGCCGACGTCACCCGGTTCCGTTCGGTGCGGGCGCGGCTGCGCTCGGTCTTCGAGGCGGCGGACGGAGGCGACGAGACGCTCGCCGTGGACCTGTTGAACTCGCTGCTGCTGGAGTTCCCGGTGAGCCCGCAGATTTCCGGCCATGACTTCCGGGACGACGACGGCCGCCCCCTGTGGCACATGCACCTGGCGGACCACCCCTCGAACGCGACGGCCGGCTATGCCGCGATCGCGGCGATGGGGCTCGCCTTCCACCTCACCGAGTACGGCGTGGACCGGCTCGGTGTGTGCGAGGCGGCGCCGTGCCGCAACGCCTACCTCGACACCTCCACCAACCGCTCCCGGCGCTACTGCTCGGACCGCTGCGCGACCCGCGCCAACGTGGCGGCCTACCGCGCCCGCAAGCGCCTGGAGGCCGACCGGTCGCAGAACACCGGCCGGGCCGCCGAGAACGCCCAGCGGGCCACCGCGAACGGCGAACGCTGATCGCCCGGCCGGGGCCGGTAGCGGAACCGGACCTTGCCGAGCACGAGTTCGTCGGGGACGGTCCCGTAGTCCGTGCTGTCCCCGCCGGCGTACGCGTTGTCCGCGAGGACCCACCAGCCGCCGTCCCGCCGCTCGGCGACCCGCTTGACGACGAGGAGGTCCTGCTGGAAGGGATGGCGCAGCACGACCACGTCACCGATCCTCAGCCGCGCCCCGTAGTGGACGAGCAGCCGGTCACCGTGGCGCAGCGTCGGCACCATCGACGGTCCCGTCACCTCGGCCACCCCCAAGGGCAGAACGGCCCTCGCCCGCTCGCTCTCCTGCGCCGGCTCCGGCATCCCTCGGCACCTCCCCGGTTCCATCCTCCACCAGTCCCAGTCTGACCCCGGACTTTTGTCCTAAGCCCATGGGGGCACTCGCGAA
Organism: Streptomyces sp. NPDC030296; assembly: GCF_055572815.1. Classification (NCBI taxonomy): domain Bacteria; kingdom Bacillati; phylum Actinomycetota; class Actinomycetes; order Kitasatosporales; family Streptomycetaceae; genus Streptomyces; species Streptomyces sp. NPDC030296. The sequence continues at coordinate 702,258 of NZ_JBVICQ010000003.1, read as the reverse complement.
AACCTCTCTCGCAGGGAGTAATGTCCCACCTGAGAAGACGATCACGAGGAAGGAATGCTCCATGCTTTCCCGCCTGTTTGCCCCCAAGGTCAAGGTCAGCGCGCACTGCGACCTGCCCTGCGGCGTGTACGACCCGGCCCAGGCCCGCATCGAGGCGGAGTCGGTGAAGGCCGTGCAGGAGAAGATGGCCGCCAACGACGACCCGCACTTCCAGGCTCGCGCGACCGTCATCAAGGAGCAGCGCGCCGAGCTCGCCAAGCACCACGTGTCGGTCCTGTGGAGCGACTACTTCAAGCCCCCGCACTTCGAGAAGTACCCGGAGCTGCACCAGCTGGTCAACGACACCCTGAAGGCCCTCTCGGCCGCCAAGGCATCGACCGACCCGGCGACGGGCCAGAAGGCGCTCGACTACATCGCCCAGATCGACAAGATCTTCTGGGAGACCAAGAAGGCCTGATCTCCGGCCAGGCTGTCAGGATGTCCGACCTGCGGTTTCGCGGGTCCTGTCGGCTACCCGACCGCACCCGGACCGCAGGGCGCCGAACACGGCGTCCATCGCGGTCCGGGTGCGGTCGTGTTCGGCGGGGCGCGGGCCGACTGCGGTCGGGTGCGGCGCCGTTCAGACCGTGCTCCGGGTGTTCGTCACCGTTCCCCGCGCCAGGGTCTCGCTCACCGTGATCGTGCCGGGTACGGCGATCCCCAGGCTCAACGGGTAGCCCAGCAGCGCCTCCTCGCCGCCGATAGGGTGGCCGGTCGCCGGGTCGACGAGCAGCGAGTCCCGGAAGACGGCCTTCCGGTGCCCGCTCTCCTGCGTGATCGCGAGGGCCTGCCGCCCGTGCCAGGTGGTGGTCCTCGACACCTTCACATCGGTCCGCCTCGCGAGGACCTGGAGCGCCGCCGCGCGCAGCGCGGGCTCGACCGTGCCGCCCGAGGCCCGCCCGGCCTCGTCCAGCATGGCCGAGACGCCCCAGATCAGCCTCCGTCCCTCCCAGTTGACCTTCCTCAGCCGGGCGAGCAGCCGATCAGGGTCCGAGGTCCGTGGCGGTGAAGTGCCGCTGGTAGGTCATCCCCTGGTCGGTGCCGCGCAGTACCCAGAACGCGTCCAGGTCGTGCTTCTTGGCGTCCAGGAAGCCGGGGGCGCCGACGACCACGTCCAGGTGGTGGTCGCCGTCGGTGTCGAGGAGCGGGCCGACGACGGTGATGCGGTTGCGGGTCGGGCCCCGGCCCTCGGCGGGGGTGTCGCTGCCGGGGACCCCGGGGGTGTCCAGGGTCACCGCCCGGACCGTGCCCGCGGTGGCCGCCCGGAGATCCGGGACCAGCCACACGACGCCGTTGCTGTCGTTGGCGCCGGTCGCCGAGGTGACCAGATCGGCCCGGCCGTCACCGGTGACGTCGCCGAGGGCGGTGCCGCCCATGCCGCCGTACTGCGGGGCGTCCCTCAGGCCCGGCGGCTGGACCGTGGTCAGGCCGCCCCGCTTCCCGGTCTCGGGTCCGGAGCGGGTGCTCAGCGTGTATCCGGCGCTCAGTTGCTTCCGGTACGCGAAGAAGCCCGCCGAGTACAGGTCGTCGATGCCGTCACCGTCCACGTCCCCCGCCTGCCCCTCCAGGCCGAGGTCGGGTCCCTCGCGGCGCTCGGCGAGTCTCAGCCCTTTCGGGCCGCCGCGCAGATACTGAAGCCCGCTGACGCCCGCCTCGCCGTCGCCTTCGTTCTCAGGATCGGTCCAGTGGAACCAGAGCACGAGGTCGGTGGCCCGGTCGCCGTCGAAGTCGCCGGCCAGGGAGCGCGCCGGAATCGAGTCGGTCGGGCGGCCGTTGCGGAACTTCTGGACGCGGGCGGGTGCGCCTCCGCGCCGGACGGGGCCGTACCACACGGTGCCCTCCGGACCGTTGGCGCCGCCGGGGAGGAACAGGTCGGCGTTGCCGTCCCCGTCGAAGTCACCGGTGGCCGTGGGGCTCGTCGACGCCCCGGTGAGCGGCCGCGGATCGGTCACGCCGCGCCCACCGCCCCACAGCACGGTGGGTCCCCCGGTCCGCGGGGCACGCACGAGGTCGGTGTAGCCGTCGTGGTCCAGGTCGGCGCGCAGCAGCAGCGTCTGATCGGGCACGGTGCTCGAGGGCTGCCCCGGGGCCACGGTGCGTCGGCGTGGGTCCAGTCCCTTCGCCGAGCCGTAGAGCACGACCAGGCCGCCGCCGGTGATCACCGCGGCGAAGTCGTCGTAGCCGTCGCCGTTGAGGTCCTCCGGCCGGGGGTGCCGTGAGGGTTTCCCGGCGGGTGGCCGCTCGGCCCCGACACCGGACGGGGACCGCCCGTCCGTACGGCTCGCGCCCGGACGCCGCTCCCCGCCACCGGTGCCCGCGTCCGGACGCCGCACGGAGTCGCAGCCGGTCGCCAGCAGCACGGCGGCCAGCGCGGCAACGGCCAGTCCCCGGGTGCGCCGGGTCGACCGGGCGGATCGCTCACCACCGGTCGCGTCCACCTCCGACCGCGCCCTCCGCGCCACCTGCGTCAGCCGCTCCACGGGACCTCACACGTTCCCCTCGACACCACCCACCGGGACACAGACTGGACTGCCGACGGGACGGAAAGGTTGCCGCGGAGGGGGCGACGTGGCCGGCGCGGTCGAGGGGGCACGCCGAGAGAAGGGCGAGGGCGCGCCCACTCCAGCCAGTCGCCGCCCCCAGAACAACCACCCGCCCAGCCCGACTCGACCGGCCGGCGGCCCCGACTACGCGCCCCCCGGCCCCGGCCAGATCGCCGACGCGTCGTCGCGGGTCGGGTCCGGGAGGTGGACGGGGCGGGTCGGGATCGGGTGGGGGACGCCGTCGGTGGTCGCCGTCCACGGCGCGGGGTGACCCGAGTAGCACAGGGTCGTCAGGGCGAAGACGTCGTCGGCGTAGACCTCCACGTACTCACCGACCGTCAGGATGCGTAGGCGGGACGGGGGTTGGGACAGGACGGTCTCGTCCAGGGTGGCGCCGTCGGGGCCGGTCGCCCGGAGGTTCTTGCCGTCGCAGCCGAGGGTGAGGGCCGGCCTCGCGGAGCCGGGGGCGTCGGTGCGCAGGGTGATCTCCACGGGGCGGCCGGATACGGCGATGTCGCCGACGGCGTGCAGGAGGGGGCCGTCCGTCTCCGCGCCCAGCCAGCGGTCCAGCCCCGGCCACCACTCCAGGCGCGGTGCCGAATCGTCCCCGACGACAAGGGACTTGGGCTGGGCCAGCATGCCCCGGCAGCGGTCGCCCGTGTCGGTGAGGCCGACCCGGCGGGGGGTGGTGTGGAGGACGACGCGGGAGCCGTCGGGGGCGGGGATGACGCGGGGCGCGTAGGCACCCGTGGGGCCGAGGGGGCCCCGGTGCGTCCAGGGGCCGCGGAGGGTGGGCGCCGTCCAGGACTCGAAGCCCCGGGTCGCGCCGATGGAGCCGAGGAGCAGCCAGCCGCCGTCGTCGAGGCGCTCCAGGACCGGGCATTCGAGTTCGTCGACGTCGCCGGGTGAGATCAGCGGCGGGTGGACGGTCCAGTGCTCCAGATCGGGCGACGTGGCGAGGGCCACGCAGCCGCTGACCTCGACCGGGAGCGAGGCGTCGCTCGCGCAGACCACCATCGCCCAGCCGTCGCCCTCGTCGTCCCGCACCACGAACGGGTCGCGCCAGCCCATGCGGTCGGCGGTGCGGTACCAGCGGGGGTCCGCCTCGACGACGGGCCCGGTGCCATGGCGGCGCCAGCCGGTGCCGTCGGTGCGGTCGGAGTACGCGAGGCCGACCGACTGCAACGGCCAGCCCTCGGGGGTGAGTCCGCTCACGCCCGTGTAGAACATCGCCATCCCGGAGCCGTGCCGGAAGGGGTGCATCGTCCACACCGCCTGCTGGTCGAAGCGGCCCGGCAGCCCGTTGCCGAACGCGGTCCCCCGCGGCTGCCAGTCGACCAGGTCGGCCGAGGTGGCCCTGCCGTAGGAGGTCTCCATCCTCAGGTGGTCGAACTCGGTGGTCCACGGCCCCTGGAGGTGCAGCACCGCGTAGGTCCCGTCGTCGTCGCGGAGCAGGGCGAAGTCGTTCACGCAGAGGCCGGGCGGGGCGTATCGCATGCACAGTTCCTGTCGACTCGCAGCGCCCAAACGCGTGCGCTGACCATGGACCTTCTAGGTCTCGCTTGAGAATCGGCCCAAGTAAAACTGAACGCAAACGCTTGCGCAACAACCGGGTCGGGTTTACGGTCACGTCACCCACAGCTCACACCGCCGTGAAGATGTGCAACCGACGGGAGAAGTCCGCCGTGACCGTCAGCATCACCGATGTCGCCCGCGCCGCCGGGGTCTCGGCGTCCACCGTGTCCCGCGCGCTGCGCGGCCGGCCGGGCGTGTCCGACGAGGTCCGCGCGCAGATCGCGGCCGTCGCCGAGCAACTCGGCTACACGGCCTCCCGCTCGGCGTCCAGCCTGGCCAGCGGGCGCACCTTCACCATCGGGGTCGTCGCCCCGTACATCGGCCGGTGGTTCTTCGGCACGGTCCTCGACGCGGCGGAGCAGGTGTTCAGCGCCGCCGGGTACGACGTGCTGCTCTACAACCTCGGGTCGGCGGAGGCGCGCAAGCGTTTCTTCACGAAGATGCCGGTCCGCAAGCGCGTGGACGCGGTGCTGTCGCTGCTGATCCCGGACGAGGAGGAGTCGGCCGCGCTGCGTTCGCTCGGTGTGCCGCTGGCCTCCACGGTGGGTGGCGCGCGGCCCGGCTTCACTGTGGTCGGCATCGACGACCGGGCGGGCGCGGAGAGTGCCGTACGGCATCTGGTGAACCTCGGCCACCGCCGGATCGGCATGATCTCCGGGGCCAGCGGGCCCCTGCACTGGACCACTCCCGTCGACCGTCGGGCCGCTTATCTGCACGTCCTCGCCGAGGTCGGGATCGAGCCCGACCCGGCGCTGGAGGCGGACGGCGACTACACCGTGGAGGGCGGTGAGCGGGCGATGACCCGGTTGCTGGCCGCCAGCCGGCCGCCGACCGCGGTGTTCGCGCAGTCCGACGAGATGGCGATGGGCGCGCTGCGCGCGCTGCGGCGCCATCGGCTGCGGGTGCCCGAGGACGTGTCCGTGGTCGGCTTCGACGACCACGAACTCGCCGACGTGGTCGGGCTGACGACCGTCGCCCAGCCGGTCGCCGGGCAGGGCGCGGAGGCCGCGCGGCTGCTGCTGCGGCAGCTCGACGAGCAGGAGGCCGTGCCGCGGGGCCGGGTGGAGATGCCCATCCGCCTCGTCCTCCGCGAGACCACGGCACCGCCCCGCCCGCGCGGCCCGCAGTGACCGCCGGATCCCCTGAGGCCCCGGCCGACTCCGCCCGCTCCCTGAGGGCACCCGGCACCTCCGCCGCCCCGGCCCGGGGCCCCTCCCCGCATGCCCGCCCCGGGCCCACAGACTCACCCCCCGCACCCTCGACTCCACCCCCGCACCCTCGTACCGCACGGAGGCACAGTCCATGAGTTCGATCAACCGCTCGACCAGCAGCAGGCTTCGCCGTACGGCCTCCACGGGCCTGGCGCTCGTGCTTCCCCTGGCGGCGCTGGCCGCGTGCGGCGGGGGCGGCGGGTCCGACGCCTCCGCCGAGGCAGGCAGCGGTGAGGGCACGATCAGCGTCTGGGCCCACCAGGGCCAGAAGAGCGAGGCGGCCGCGCTGCAGAACGCGGTGAAGTCCTTCAACTCGTCGCAGGACAAGGTCAAGGTCGAGCTGAAGCTGATCCCCGAGACCGACTACACCAAGACCATCACCGCGACCGACGCGTCCGAGCTGCCGGACGTCCTGGAGTTCGACGGTCCGACCATGGCGAACTTCGTCTACAACAAGAAGCTCGCCGCGATCGACGACTTCGTCTCCGCGAAGACCCTGTCCAACGCCACCGACGCCAGCAAGGCGCAGGGCGAGATAGCGGGCAAGCACTACGGTCTCGGCATGTTCGACTCGGGTCTCGGCATGTACGGCAGCAAGAAGCTGCTGGACGCGGCCGGGGTGAAGTACCCGAAGGGCGTCGAAGACGCGTGGACGGCGGACGAGTTCGACGCCGCGCTGAAGGCGCTGAAGGCGAAGGACTCCGACGGCAAGGTCCTCGACATCCAGGAGGGCAACGGGCTCGCCAACGAGTGGGGCACCTACGGCTTCGCCCCGGTCGTCTGGTCGGCCGGCGGCGCCCTCCTCAAGGACGGCAAGGCGGAGGGTGCCCTCGACTCCCCGGCCGCGGTGTCGGCCCTGAAGACCTTCCAGTCCTGGAAGGGCACCGTCGACCCCAACACCGACGGCAACGCCTTCGCCAAGGGCCGTGTCGCGCTCAGCTGGGTCGGCCACTGGATGTACCCCGCGTACAGCGAGGCCCTCGGCGACGACCTGGTCGTACTGCCGCTGCCCGACTTCGGTGACGGTCCCAAGACCGGGCAGGGCTCGTGGTCCTGGGGCATCGGGGCCGACTCCAAGAACGCCAAGGCCGCGGGCGCGTTCATGGACTTCCTCCTCGACGACGCCAACGTCACCGCGATGACCAAGGCCAACGGCGCGCCCCCGGCCACCAAGTCGGCACTCGCCGCGAGCGAGCTGTACAAGCCGGGCGGCCCGCTCCAGCTCTTCGCCGACCAGCTCGCCAAGCCGTGCGGCGACAGCGACATCAGCAAGTCGTGCGTCGCCGTCACCCGCCCGGTGACCGCCGGATACCCGGTGGTGACGGAGAAGTTCAGCCAGGCCCTGAACGCGATCTACGGCGGCGGCGACCCGAAGGACGCCCTCGCCAAGGCCGCCCGCGCCATCGACCGGGACTTCTCGGACAACGCCGGTTACGAGATCCCGTAAGCACGCGCCCTGTCGGACCCATCGACCGGGGCGGGCGCGCCCTCGCGGCCGCCCGCCCCGCCGGGAAGAGGACCCCGTGAAAACCGTGGAACCCACGCACACCGCGCCGTCCGGCCGGGACCGGGCGCCAGATCTGACCACCGCCCCCGCCCCACCGGCCCGCCCCGCCCGCCGCGGCCGGGAGTGGCTGCACGGACTGCTGATGTCCGCGCCCGCCGTCGCCGGCCTGATCGCCTTCGTCGGCGTGCCCTTCTGCTACGCCGTGGTGCTCTCCTTCTACAACGTGCGCCTCGGCTCCCCGCTGGAGCCCACCTTCTTCGGCGTCGAGCAGTACCGGCGGCTGTTCACCGACCCCGATCTGTCCGGCCCGTTCCTGCGGGCCCTGCTGAACAACCTGACCTTCGCCGTCGTCGTCGTACCCCTCCAGACGGGTCTGGCACTGGGCCTCGCGATCCTGCTCAACCGCAAACTGAAGGCGATCGGTCTCTTCCGGTCCTTCTTCTTCATGCCGGTCGTCTTCCCGATGGCGCTGGTCGCGGTGATCTGGCGGCTGATCCTCGCCCGCAGCGAGCAGGGCATGCTCAACTCCGCGCTGGACGTGGTGAGTTTCGGCAACTGGGGCGCGTTCGACTGGCTGGGCGACGGGCTCACCGCGATGGCCTCGGTCATCGTGCTGTCGGTGTGGCAGGGCGTCGGCTTCCAGATGGTGATCCTGCTCGCCGGGCTCCAGCAGATACCGGACGAGCGCTACGAGGCCGCCCAGCTCGACCGGGCCTCCCGCTGGCAGCAGTTCCGGCACGTCACGCTGCCCGGCATCCGCGGCACCCTCGTGTTCGTCGCGCTGCTCACGTCGGTGCTGTCGTTCCGGGTCTTCGACCAGGTGTACGTGCTGGTCAAGGGCGGCGGCCTCGACGAGGACGCGGCCCGCACGGTGATGTACCAGGCCGTGACGACCGCCTTCGACCAGAACAACATCGGCCAGGCGTCCGCGATCACCGTCGTGTTCTTCCTGATCGTCGTCGTCCTGACCCTGATCCAGCGCCGTATCGTCCGGCCCGACAACGAGGACTGACTCAGCCATGAGTACGAGCACCGCCACCGGTCTCTCCCGCGGGCCCCTGCGCCGTTTCCTCGACTACGCCGTCCTCTCGGTCCTGGCGTTCGTCTTCGCGCTGCCCGTCCTGTACCTCCTGCTCGGCAGCCTCAAGCCGTCCGACGAGGTGCTGAACGGCCTGTCCGGCTTCCTCCCCACCCATCTGTCCTTCGACAACTACGCCGCCGTCCTGGACAACCTCAACTCCGACAGCACCGGCTACTTCTGGCAGTTCATGGGCGTCTCGCTGCTGCTGGCCTTCGTGGTGGTCACGGGCGGCCTGTTCGTCAACTCGATGGCGGCGTACGGGCTCTCCCGCCTCAAGTGGCGGGGCAGGGAAGCCGTGTTCACCCTGGTCCTGCTGCTGATGCTGGTGCCGTTCGAGTCGGTGGCCGTTCCGCTGTTCTACCTGTTCAACGACCAGCGGAACACGCTGTTCATCCAGGCGCTGCCGTTCCTCGCCAACGCCTTCTCGATCTACCAGTTCCACACGTTCTTCCGTACGATCCCGCCGAGCATCGAGGAGGCGGCCCGGCTGGACGGGGCCGGTCCCTGGCGCACGTTCTTCGCGATCGTCGTGCCGATGTCGAAGCCGGCCTTCGCCTCGGTCGCGATCCTGACGTTCCTCACCCAGTGGGGTTCGTTCCTGTGGCCGGTGCTGATGGTCTCCGACCCGTCGGTGCGCCCGCTGCCGCTGGAGATGAGCGTCTTCCAGGGCCAGCAGCCGCCCGACTGGGGCCAGATCCTCGCCTTCGGCGTCCTCCTCGTCCTGCCCGTCCTGATCGTCTTCGCCTTCTTCCAGCGCTGGTTCGTCCAGGGCGTGGCCAGCTCCGCCGTGAAGGGGTGAGTGCCGGCGCGGTGATCGTGGAGCGGCCGGGGTCGGCCGGCGGACAGCTCTCGTGACAGCCCGCTTGTCGGTGGTGGGTGTCATCCTGGGGACATGAACCGGGATGATCTGGTGCGGCTGCGGCGGGCGCGGGACCGCATGGACCGCGAGTACGCGGAACCGCTGGACATCGACGCCCTCGCGCGCACCGCGCTGATGTCCCCGGGCCACTTCCAGCGCAGCTTCCGCGCGGCCTACGGGGAGACGCCGTACGCGTATCTGATGACCCGCCGCATCGAGCGCGCGAAGGCGTTGCTGCGCCGGGGGGACCTCACGGTGACCGAGGTGTGCCTGGCGGTGGGCTGTACGTCGCTCGGCTCGTTCAGCTCCCGCTTCACGGAGCTGGTGGGCGAGACCCCGAGTGCTTACCGGGCCCGTCCGCACGAGTCGGGGGCCGCGATCCCGGCATGTGTGGCGAAGCGGCTGACACGGCCCTCCCGGCATCGCATACGCACGGCGGAACCGGACGAGGCGCCCTAGCGTGGGCACATGGATACGAACAGAGCCCACGGCCCGGACATCAAGCTCTCCCAGTGTTTCCTCGCGGTCGACGACCACGACAAGGCGCTCGCCTTCTACCGTGACGTCCTCGGCATGGAGGTCCGTGGCGACGTCGGTTTCGAGGGCATGCGCTGGGTGACCGTCGGCTCCCCGCTCCAGCCCGATGTCGAGATCGTCCTGGAGCCTCCGGGCGCCGACCCCGACATCTCCCCCGCCGACCGAGAGGCCATCGCCCAGCTCCTCGCCAAGGGCGTCCTGCGTGGCGTCAACTTCACCACCGACGACTGCGACGCGCTCTACTCCCGCGTCGAGGCCTCCGGCGCGGATGTCCTCCAGGAGCCCATGGACCAGCCCTACGGCGTACGGGACTGCGCGTTCCGCGACCCGGCGGGGAACATGCTGCGCTTCATGGAGCCGCGGAAGTCGGGAGAAGCGGGCAAGGCCTCGAAGTACGGGGCGCAGTGACAGGACGGGCATGAGGGCAAGACAGGCTTGGGTGGCATGACGGACAAGGGTGGCGTGACGGGTGGGGCGATCCGGTGGGCGTACGCCTTCATCGACCGGCCGGAGTCCGGGTTCGAGCAGGCGTGCGCGTTCTGGACGGCGGTGACGGCGACGGAGCTGTCCGCGCCGCGGGGCGAGCGGAACGAGTTCGTGACGCTGCTCCCCGGTCGGGGCGACGCCTGTGTGAAGGCCCAGGCGGTGGACGCGGGCGACGGCGGAGCCCATCTCGACTTCTCCGTGGAGGACGTACCCGCGTTCGTCGACCGTGCCGTCGGCCTCGGAGCCGAGGTCGTCGCCCCGCACACCGGCTGGGCGACGCTCCGCTCCCCCGCCGGACAGCCCTTCTGCGCGGTGCCGTGGCACGGGGAGAGCGTCCGGCCGCCGATGGTCGACGGGAGCCGTCTGGACCAGGTGTGCCTGGACATCGCGCCGGACGCGTTCGAAGCGGAGGTCATGTTCTGGGCCGCCCTGACGGGCTGGGAGTCGTACGCCGGCTCGCTCCCGGAGTTCCACGTCCTGCGCCCGCCCGCGGGTCTTCCCCTGCGCATCCTGATGCAGCGCCTGGACGCCCCTGCCCCGGCGTCGGCCCACCTCGACCTCGCCTGCGCCGACCGGCGCGCCACCCGCGCCCGGCACGAGGACCTGGGCGCCACCTTCCTGGCCGACCACCCCCACTGGACGGTGATGCGGGACCCGGCGGGCGGCACGTACTGTCTCACCGGCCGCGACCCGGAATCCGGGGGCCTGCCGATTGGGTGAGCGGCCGGGCGGCGGGGGCCCTGGGACAGGCGCCCGCCGGCCGGGCCTCGCCACTCAGGGCCGATATCAGAGGTCCTCGCCCCCGTCCATCACCGGCCGGATCACCACGGGGTACTCCTTGGCCCCGGCGGGCTGGGGGCACTGGGCGACGCGGGCCGCGATCTCCGTGACGCGGTCCAGGTCAGCGCAGTCCAGGAGCCAGTAGCCGGCGAGCACTTCCTCGGTCTCCTCATAAGGTCCGTCCGCGACGACGGGCTCGCCGTCGGCACCGAGCGTCACGAACCTGGTCCGGGCGGGTTCGGCCAGCCCCTGCCCGTCGATCATCTCGCCGCTCGCGGTGAGGTCCTTGTTGATGGCGGTCATGTGGGCGTACATCGCCCGCACGTCCTCCTGCGTCCAGGCCGGGGACCCCTCGGACCCGTCGCCGCCCATGGCCGCGTAGTCCGCCTGCGTGCCCTGGACCATCATCAGGTACTTCATGAGTCCGCTCCTCGTCTTCCTCGGTTCGGACCACCCTCGGCGGGCGGCTCTCTCATAGGAGACGCCGGAGCAGTGCCGAACTCATCGGCACACCCATGCGAACGCGCGAAGTTCTTCCGGCGCCACGAATCCCCGCGCGGTGCCCCGGTGGGCGGCGGCACGCTCGCGCCGAAGCCGGGACGGCGGCGGCACCCGTGGCACGGCGGCCCTTCACCCGTCGGTGGTGTCCTCGACCTGCTCCGCGGCCTCCCGGTCGGCGGCCTTCGCCGTGCTCACGCCCCGCGTGCCGGCCGAGCCGTGCGCACCATGGGCCCTCCGGCCCACGGCCCGCGTCCGCTCCGCGGCGGCCTCCTCGGCCTCGGCGGCCCTGTCGACGTACGCGTCACACTTCGGGTTCCTGCACGGACCCGGACCCCATACGGGAACGAACGCGCCGAGCGTCTTGTGCCGCCGCACGATCGTGGCCACAGGCTGTCCGCAGGCCGAGCAGACTTGCTCGTCGGTGCCCATGCCCTCAGGGTAGGGCCGACGGCCTCCGGGCGCTCCCCGCCGTACGCCCCCGACCCACGGGGTCACCGCTTCCTGGTGTACGTCCGCACCACGGCCCCGTTGTCGAAGGCACGCACCTCACCCAGCATGAACTCGGTGATGTCGAAGCCGGAGCCGAACATCGGCATCCCCGTCCCCAGCACGATGGGGTACGTCTTGATGATCAGCTCGTCGATCTCGTCGAGCAGTTCCCCCGCCAGGCCGGAGCCCCCGCACAGATAGATCCCGAGAGGGCCGTCCTCCGCCTTCAGCTCCCGGACCTTGGCGACCGGGTCCGACGAGACGATCTCGACGTTCGGGTGGGGCGACTCGGCCAGCGTGCGCGAGACGACGTACTCCCGCAGATGCGCGAACGGGCTGGTGATGCCCTCCTTCAGCGCCACGTCGTAGCTGCCGCGCCCCTGGACGATCGTGTCGTACGCCCGGTTCGGGACGCCGTCGGTCCCGATGAGCCGGCGCACATGGGTGGGGTTGATGTCGGGGTGTTCCGTCCTGAGGTACTCGGCGTACTCCCCCACCACGTGGGGGTACATGAAGGACGCGTCGCCGTCCGGGCCCCCGATGAACCCGTCGATCGAACAAGCGATGACGTACGTGAGCTTACGCAAACCAGCCTCTTTCTCTGATCTCGTCCCAGATCTCGCCTCGTTAACCACGCCACTTATAGTACTTCAGTTGTAGTGAATGCAAGGCATGAGCGGGCCCCGCACACCGTGGGGATGTGCGGGACCCGCGTCCGACCGGAGACACCGACACCGTGCGGGGTCAGGTCGGCGCGGTGCCGGTGCCTCCGGGGCCTCTTCTCAACTGCTGCGACGCGTCACGAACTCGGCCAGCGCGAGCAGACCTCCCGCCGCCTCCGGGTCCGGGACCGCCCGGGACAGCTCGTGCATGGCCCGGGCCATACGGTCGGCCGCCTGGACCTGCGCCCAGTCGCGCCCGCCGGCCCGCTCGACCACGAGCGCCGTCCGCTCCAGCTCGCCCTCCTCGTACGGCTCCCCGTACAGCGCGGCGAGTTCGTCCGCCTCGGGTGTGCCCGAGGCGAGCGCGGCGACCACCGGCAGGGACTTCTTGCGGGCGATGAGATCCGCGCCGGCGGGCTTGCCGGTACGGCTCGGGTCGCCCCAGATCCCGATCACGTCGTCGATGAGCTGGAAGGCGAGACCGGCCTCCCGCCCGAACGCGTCGAGGGCCTCGACCTCCTCCTCACCGGCCCCCGCGTACAGCGCCCCGAGCGCACAGGCGCAGCCGAGCAGCGCGCCCGTCTTCGCCTCGGCCATCGCGAGCACCTCGGGGAGGGTGACCTCCTCCGGCCGTCGCTCCTCCATCGCCGTGTCCGTGTGCTGGCCCGCGCACAGCTCGACGACACAGGAGGCGAGCCGCGCGGACGCCGCGGCCGACGCCGGATGCGGGTCCTCCGCGAGCAGCCGCAGGGCCAGGGCCTGCATGGCGTCCCCGGCGAGGATCGCGTCGGGCACCCCGAACACGGTCCACGCGGTGGGCCGGTGCCTGCGTGTGGCGTCCCCGTCCATCACGTCGTCGTGCAGCAGTGTGAAGTTGTGCACCAGCTCCACCGCGGCGGCGGCCCGGACGGCGGCGGACTCGCGCCCGCCGAGCGCCTCGACCGCCGCCAGCACCAGCGCGGGCCGGATCGCCTTGCCCGCGTTGCCCGCCGCCGGGGTGCCGTCCGCCCGCTCCCAGCCGAAGTGGTAGCGCGCGACCCGGCGCATCGAACTGGGCAACGACTGCACGGCCCGGCGCAGTTCGGGGTCGACCGACAGCCGCGTCCGCTCCAGGATCTCGGCCGCCTCCGGCCCGTCCGACGGACTGGACGCACCCTGTCGCGCCGGCCCGCTCCCGTGGCCGGCGGGAGTCGCCGCTCCCGTGGGATCCGGGGCTCCCGTCGGGTCCGGAGGGATCGCGATGTGGCTCCGCCTTTCCAGGATCTCGATGTCCGGAGCGCCACCCTCCACGGTCTCGACCGGACTCTGCCGCGTCTCCGTCATGCACTCACCCGTGGGATCGCCTCGGAGGAGGCCTCGGACGGCGGCGGTTCGGGTGAGGTCACCGCCACCGGCCGATCTCGACGTTCTCCAGCACACCGAGCGCGTCGGGGACGAGGACCGCGGCCGAGTAGTAGGCCGTCACGAGGTACTTGATGATCGCCTGTTCGTTGATGCCCATGAAGCGCACCGACAGGCTGGGCTCGATCTCGTCGGGGATGCTCGCGGCACGCAGACCGATGACGCCCTGGTCCTCCTCCCCGGTACGCATGGCGATGATCGAGGTGGTCCTGGCCTCGGTCACCGGGATCTTGTTGCACGGGTAGATCGGCACGCCGCGCCAGGTGGGGATGCGGTTGCCTGCGATGTCGAGGGTCTCCGGGACGAGTCCGCGCTTGTTGAGCTCGCGGCCGAACGCGGAGATCGCGCGCGGGTGGGCGAGCAGCAGCTTGGTTCCCCGGCGGCGGCTGAGCAGCTCGTCCAGGTCGTCCGGGCTGGGCACGCCGTCGTGCGGCTGGAGCCGCTGGTCGTACTCGCAGTTGTGGAGGAGGCCGAAGTCCCGGTTGTTGATGAGCTCGTGCTCCTGGCGCTCCTTCAACGCCTCGACGGTGAGCCGGACCTGCTGCTCGGTCTGGTTCATCGGCTGGTTGTAGAGGTCCGCCACGCGTGTGTGGATGCGCAGGACGGTCTGTGCGACGCTCAGTTCGTACTCGCGGGGCGCGGCCTCGTAGTCGACGAACGTGTGCGGGATGTCCGGCTCACCGCTGTGGCCGGCGGCGAGGTCGATCTCCTTCTCGCCGTACTTGTTGGTGCGCTGCTCCGGGATCGACCGCAGCTGCTGCAGGTGCTCGGCGAGGCTCTCGGCGCGCTCCGCGACCTGGTCGACTGCCTGGCGCGGCAGGACGAGCACCGTGCACGCGGTGACCGCGCGGGCCGTGTACTCCCAGATCGCGTCGGCGTCGAGCAGCGCCTGCTCGCCGAAGTACGCCCCGTCGGCCAGCACTCCGAGCACGGCGTCGTCGCCGTAGGGGCCCGTGCCGATCTTCTCGACCTTGCCGTGCGCGAGGAGGAAGACCTCCTCCGCCTGGCTGCCGAACTCGGCGAGCACCGCGCCGGCCGCGAACTCCCGCTGCTCGCACCGCTGGGCCAGCTCGCCCAGCACGTCCACGTCCTCGTAGGTGCGCAGGGCCGGCAGTTCGCCGAGCTCCGCGGGGATGACGGCGACCTGGTCGCCCGTCTTCACAAAAGTGATGCGGCCGTCCCCGACCGCGTAGGTGAGCCGCCGGTTCACCCGGTACGTGCCACCCTGCACGTTCACCCATGGCAACATGCGCAGCAGCCAGCGCGAGCTGATCTCCTGCATCTGGGGCGCGGACTTCGTGGTGGTGGCCAGGTTCCGGGCAGCGGCCGTGCCGAGACTCTGCTGCGGCCGATCCTGCTGCGTCCGGACCTCTTCGCCTACCGACATACGGATTTCCCCTCCGGGTGTGCACTGATATCGCGGTCACCGATCTCGCCACCAGCCTGACATCACGGAGCGTGCCGGTGCTATTACCCGAAAGAGCGGGAATGGATCTCGGGAACACTGGGCATATCGAGGGAATTTGTCCACCATCCCCCTGCCTTCTCGGAGGTGACCGGATCGGCTCGCACGCAACACCGACACCCGGCCTCCGCGTGCGGAGCTGGGTACAAGCCTGCGTACGAGGCGGCCGGACCAGCGGCCGTCGCACCGTACGAAGGAGTCGGTCATGGCCCCACCCATGTCCGCGGCCAGATTTCTCAGCATCCTCAAAGACGAGGGCGTCACAGTCGTCGAGGTCGGCGACTGGGAGCATCACAACCGCAACCACAAGGGGCCGTGGGGCCCCGTCCACGGCGTGATGATCCACCACACGGTCACCTCCGGCAGTGAACGCACCGTCCGCATCTGCCGCGACGGCTACTCGGGGCTGCCCGGCCCGTTGTGCCACGGCGTGATCACCAAGGACGGCCGTGTCCATCTCGTCGGCTACGGCCGCGCCAACCACGCCGGCAGCGGTGACGACGACGTCCTGCGGGCCGTGATCGCCGAGACGGCGCTCCCCCCGGACAACGAGGCGAACACCGACGGGAACCGCCACTTCTACGGCTTCGAGTGCGAGAACCTCGGCGACGGCCTCGACCCCTGGCCCGAGCCCCAGCTCGAAGCGATCGAGCGGGTCTCCGCCGCCGTCTGCCGCCACCACGGCTGGACGGAACGTTCCGTCATCGGCCACCTCGAATGGCAGCCCGGCAAGGTCGACCCCCGCGGCTTCACCATGACCTCCATGAGGAGCCGCATCCGCGACCGTCTCCGGTAGCCCCTCACCACGCGCGCGTGTCGCCCCGCACGACGGGCGCGCACGGGCGTCGGGGCTGGGCGGGCGACCGTTCCCGGACAGATGTCCGACAATGGCCGCGTGAGCAGCCCCGACCCCACCATCGCCCTGCGCCCCCGGCTGCCGTCCCCTCTCCAGGAGATCGAGGACGACCGCTTCGCCCGGCACGGCGTCCGGCTGCTCCTGAAGCGTGACGACCTGATCCACCCGCAGCTCATCGGCAACAAGTGGCGCAAGCTCGTGCCCAATCTGAGCGCGGCGGCGGGTCGTTCGCTCCTCACGTTCGGGGGCGCGTACTCGAATCACCTCCGGGCCACCGCCGCCGCCGGCCGCCTCCTCGGCCTGTCCACCGTCGGCGTGGTCCGCGGCCAGGAACTGGCGGACCGCCCCCTCAACCCCTCCCTGGCCCGCTGCGCGGCGGACGGCATGCGCCTGCACTTCGTCGACAGATCGACGTATCGCCACAAGACCGACCCGGCCACGCTGTCCGCCGTCCTCCGCGCCGCCGACGCCGAGGGCGCCTACGTCGTCCCCGAGGGCGGCAGCAACGCCCTCGCCGTGCGGGGCTGCCGGGAACTCGGCGCGGAACTGCGCGACCGCGCCGACGTGGTGGCCGTCGCCTGCGGCACCGGTGGCACCCTCGCCGGGCTGGCCGCCGGACTGGCCCCCGACCAGCGCGCCCTCGGGATACCCGTCCTCAAGGGCGGCTTCCTGGCGGACGAGATACGGCGGCTTCAGGAGAGCGCCTTCGGCGGCGGCCGCGGCCACTGGGACCTCGACGATCGCTTCCACTTCGGCGGCTACGCCCGCACCACGCCCGGCCTGGACGCCTTCGCCGACGACTTCGAGGACCGCCACGGACTACCCCTGGAACGTCTATATGTCGCCAAGTTGCTCTACGGACTTGTCTCCCTGACGAAGGAAGGCGCCTTCCCGCACGGGACGACGCTCACGGCGGTGATCACGGGAAGTCCGCTCCCCGCGTAACCCTCCGACCCACCTGGCCCGCCCGCCGCCCGGCCCTAGGAAACCTCCCGGTAGGCCGCGGCCTCCTCCAGGTCGAGTCTGCGCAGCAGCGTCCGCAGCATCTCGTCGTCGATGTAGCGGCCGTCCCGCAGCTTGACGAACACCTCGCGCTCGGCGCCGATCATCTCGCGGGAGAGCCGGCTGTAGGTGTCGTCGCTGGTCTCCCCTGTCACCGGGTTGACGGCACCGAGCCGCTCCCACACGGCGTTGCGGCGCCGCTCCAGGACCGTGCGCAGCCGGTCGACCAGCGGCGGCGGCAGAGTGTTGCGCTCGTCCTCCAGGAGTTCGGCGAGCCGCGCCTCGGCGATCCGGGACGCCTGGGCCTGGGCGTTGGCCTCGGCGAGGGTCTCGGCCTGCGCGTCGCGCCCCGGCAGCCGCAGGACCCGGATCAGCGGCGGCAGCGTCAACCCCTGGATGACGAGCGTCCCGATCACCGTCGTGAAGGTCAGGAACAGGATCAGGTTCCGCTCCGGGAAGTCGTCCCCGCCGTGCACGGTGAGCGGGATGGAGAACGCGATCGCGAGCGAGACGACGCCCCGCATTCCGGCCCACGCGATGACGAAGGGCCCCTTCCAGGTCGGGTTCTCCTCGCGTTCACGGATCCGCGCGGACAGCATCCGGGGCAGGAAGGTCGCCGGGTACACCCAGACGAACCGGGTCACGACCACGATCAGGAAGACGGCCACGGCGTACCAGGTGGCGCGCAGTCCCTCGTTCTCGCCGAGCCCTTCGAGCACGACCGGCAGCTGCAGTCCGATGAGCGCGAAGACCGCCGATTCGAGCAGGAAGGCGACCATCTTCCACACGGCCTCCTCCTGGAGGCGGGTGGCGAAGTCGACCTGCCAGTTGCGGTAGCCGAGGTAGAGGCCGACCACGACCACGGCGAGCACTCCGGAGGCGTGCACCCACTCGGCCAGCCCGTACGCGACGAAGGGGATCAGCAGGGAGAGCGTGTTCTGGAGCAGCGCCTCCCTCAGGTGGGTGCGCAGCCAGTGGATCGGCATCATCAGCAGCAGGCCCACCACGACGCCGCCGACCGCCGCCACCAGGAACTCGACGACCCCGCCGGCCCAGCTCGCGCCTTCCCCGATCGTGGCGGCGAGGGCCACCCGGTACGCGGTGATCGCGGTGGCGTCGTTCACCAGGGACTCGCCCTGGAGGATCGTGGTGATCCGCGACGGCAGGCCCACCCGCCGGGCGACCGCCGTCGCCGCGACCGCGTCCGGGGGCGCCACCACCGCGCCGAGCACCAGGGCTGCCGTCAGCGGCAGCCCCGGCACGATCAGATAGGCGGCCCAGCCGACGGCGAGGGTCGCGAACAGGACATAACCGACCGACAGCAGTGCCACCGGCCGTAGTTGCGCCCGCAGATCGAGATACGAGCTCTCGGTGGCGGCCGTGTACAGCAGCGGGGGCAGCACCAGGGGCAGGACGATCTCGGGGTCGAGCTCGTAGTTCGGCACGCCCGGCACATACGACACCGCGAGCCCGGCGGCGACCAGCAGCAACGGGGCGGGCACCGGCGTACGCCGGGCGGCACCCGCGACCGTCGCGCTACCGGCGACCAGCAACAGCAGGGGCAGGAAGTGCATCGCTTTGCGCCGCCTTCGTTTTCCGCGCGAGCTTCCGCGCACCCGTCGTAACCTGGCCATCATGAAACAGTGCACGCACGCGGACGCACTGCCGCACCCCGAGCCGACCCCGCTGACCGAGACCTGCCCCGAGTGCGAGGCCGCCGGAACGCACCCCGTGCAACTGCGGAAGTGCCTGGAATGCGGGCACGTGGGGTGCTGCGACTCCTCGCCCATGCGACACGCGACCGCGCACCACAAGGAGACCGGCCACCCCGTGATGCGTACCCACGAGCCGGGCGAGACCTGGCGCTGGTGCTTCGTCGACCACGTGCTCGTATGAGGGCGGGAAAACGAACAGGCCCCCGGTGAACACGCCGACGACGTCGCACGACGGAACCAAGTCACCCCGTGACACGTCGACGTACTCGTGTGACACGGTTCGGCGGCCGGACGCCTGGGTACGTCAAAGCGGCGCGCGCTCTTCCTATTTGAGGCCCGCAGACCCCTAGCCACCGAGCGTGTTCGTGTGCTTACTATGAGTGACAGCGTGGGGCTGGGTCGCCGGGACCCCAAGGACACGGCGCTCGGGAGCGCGATAGCGTCACCGCTGAACCACATAGCGCGTTACCCCGGGGGGCGACCCTCGGCCCCTGAAAAAGCTTGTACCACCTTGGAGGTGAGGGTGTCCCAGATCGCAGGCGAGCCCGGGACCCAGGACTTCGTGGAAGTCCGGCTGCCGGCCGCGGGTGCCTACCTGTCGGTGCTGCGTACGGCGACGGCCGGCCTCGCGGCCCGTTTGGACTTCACCCTCGACGAGATCGAGGATTTGCGCATCGCGGTCGACGAGGCCTGCGCGATCCTGCTCCAGCAGGCCGTGCCCGGCTCGGTGCTCAGCTGTGTCTTCCGCCTCGTCGACGATTCGCTGGAGGTCACGGTCTCGGCCCCGACCACGGACGGTCACGCGCCCTCACGCGACACCTTCGCCTGGACCGTGCTGTCGGCCCTGGCGGGGAAGGTCTCGTCCGCGGTCGCCGACGACAAAACCGTTTCGATCAGCCTCTACAAACAGCGCGGCGCGGGACCCGGGCCGGCGTGAGGAACGGGGACGGGCCGGTGCGGGACGAAGAACGCGGCACACGGGAACTTCCCGCGAAGGAGGTCGGCCCCGTCGGGCCGGCACACCTGACGGACGGCGTCGACGGCATTCCCGAGCAGGCCCGGCCGCATCCGGAGGACGACTCCTCGACGGCGGCCGGACCCTCGCGGTGGACGGAGCCGGCCGACGCAGAGGACGAGGCGTCCTCCGACGGGCGGCGGGAGCCGGAGGATGCCGCACGGAGCACCACGTCCTCACGAGGGCGGACTGGGGCCTCTCCCGCTCGAGCACAGTCGAGAGCTGGGGGAACGGTGACGGCGGGCGGGACTATGAGCGAGCACGAGCGACACGACGAGCTGGACGCGCGGATCGTGCGCAGCTCGCAGCACGATCCGCAGGACCGCAGCGGGGCGCGCGCCCTGTTCGTCCAGCTGCGCTCCCTGCGGGAGGGCAGCGCGGAGTACGCGGAGCTGCGCAATCAGCTGGTCCGGATGCACCTGCCGCTCGTGGAGCACCTCGCGCGCCGGTTCCGCAACCGCGGTGAGCCGCTGGACGACCTGACGCAGGTCGCGACCATCGGTCTGATCAAGTCGGTCGACCGGTTCGACCCGGACCGCGGGGTGGAGTTCTCCACGTACGCGACCCCGACGGTCGTCGGCGAGATCAAGCGGCACTTCCGCGACAAGGGCTGGGCGGTGCGGGTGCCGCGCCGCCTGCAGGAGCTGCGCCTGGCGCTGACCACGGCCACGGCCGAGCTGTCCCAGCAGCACGGCCGCTCCCCGACGGTGCACGAGCTGGCCGAGAAGCTGGCCATCTCGGAGGAGGAGGTCCTGGAGGGCCTGGAGTCCGCCAACGCGTACTCCACGCTGTCACTGGACGTCCCCGACACCGACGACGAGTCGCCGGCCGTCGCCGACACCCTGGGCGCCGAGGACGAGGCGCTGGAGGGCGTCGAGTACCGGGAGTCCCTGAAGCCGCTCCTGGAGGACCTCCCGCCGCGCGAGAAGCGGATCCTGCTGCTGAGGTTCTTCGGCAACATGACCCAGTCGCAGATCGCCCAGGAGGTCGGCATCTCGCAGATGCACGTCTCGCGACTGCTGGCCCGGACCCTGGCCCAGCTGCGGGAGAAGCTCCTCGTGGAGGAGTGACACCCGCCTCCTGTGGAGCCGCGGGTGGCGCGCCCCGCGGCGCCTCGGCCCGACTCCGCGGAGCGGTGGGACGCGGCGGCGTCCCCTAGCGCTTGCTCTCCTCCGTCCGACCAGGCCCTTGGATTCCGAGGGCCTGAGTCGTCGCCGGGTTGATCAGCAGCACCAGCGCCGTGATCGCGACCACGGCCAGCACGATTCCCGCGGGGATCGCGACGCTGTCCGCCCGGAGCAGGTTGTACGCAACCGGAAGCGCCATGATCTGCGTGATGACGGCGGGCCCCCGGCTCCAGCTCCGTCGCAGCAGCAGTCCGCGCGCGGCGATCAGCGGCAGCAGGGCCAGCGCGATGAGGGTGAGGCCCCCGGTGACGCCGGTACTGAGGTCACCGGAGTCGCCGGTGAAGCCCATGACCAGCATGGCGCCGCCGCCGACCAGCAGGGCGATCCCCTCCAGCGCGGCCAGTGCCGCCGCGGCGGTCAGCCGCCCGGGGCGGGGCTCGGCGTCGGAGGTGTCCGGCGTGGGGGTCTGCTGAGGGCTCACCCCTGAAGGGTAGCCCCGGCGCCCGGACGCACACCGGTGCCCCGTACGCCCCCACGTGCTGATCGTCACTACACGATCTCCCCCTTGGTCCGCACCTCGGTATGGGACGAGTACCGCTCAGTAGGTACGCTGCAACTCATGCGTGCACTTCTCGTGGTCAATCCGGCGGCAACCACCACAAGCGCACGTACGCGCGATGTCCTGATCCACGCGCTGGCGAGCGAGATGAAGCTCGAGGCGGTCACCACCGAGTACCGCGGCCATGCCAAGGACCTCGCCCGCCAGGCTGCCGAGGGCAAGGACGACATCGAACTGGTCGTCGCGCTCGGCGGTGACGGCACGGTCAACGAGGTGGTCAACGGCCTGCTGCACCACGGCCCCGACCCGGACCGTCTCCCCCGCCTCGCCGTGGTCCCCGGCGGCTCCACCAATGTCTTCGCCCGCGCCCTGGGCCTGCCCAACGACGCCGTGGAGGCCACCGGCGCCCTGCTGGACGCCCTCCGGGAGAACCGCGAGCGCACGGTCGGACTCGGCATGGCCTCGGGTACGCCCGGCACGGAGGACGAGGCGGTCCCGTCCCGCTGGTTCACGTTCTGCGCCGGCCTCGGTTTCGACGCCGGGGTGATCGGCCGGGTCGAGCAACAGCGCGAGCGGGGAAGGAAATCCACACACGCTCTTTACCTGCGTCAGGCATTCCGGCAGTTCCTGGAAGAGCCTCACCGCAGGAACGGCACGATCACTCTGGAGCGGGCCGGCGAGGAGCCGATTTCCGATCTTGTGCTGTCCATAGTCTGCAACACGTCCCCGTGGACGTTTCTCGGCAATCGCCCGGTGTACGCGTCACCTAAGGCCTCGTTCGATAAAGGTCTCGACGTGCTCGGTCTCAGCCGCATGTCGACGCCCGCGCTCGCCCGTTATGCCACACAGTTGCTCACTTCGTCCCCCGAGCGGGGACCCCATGGCAAGTACGCCACCACCGTGCACGACCTGACCGACTTCACCTTGCATTCGAAGGTGCCCCTCCCCCTCCAGATGGACGGCGACCACCTCGGACTGCGAACGAGCGTGACGTTCACAGGCGTACGCCGTGCACTGCGTGTGATTGTGTGAGCGGAACGGGCAAAAGTCCTTCCACTCGAACGTTTAGGCCAGGATCCACCCCATGGAAGTACGGCTGTGACACAGTCGACACCGAGGAATCAAAAAAAACTTTCCGGAAGGGGTTGTATCCGCCGCTGAGGTTTGCGAGTCTCTACGTGGCGCTCGGGACAGCCCGCAACACCGGCTCAAGCAAGCGCCAGAACCCCTCCTCAAATCACAGGACCACACCAGTCCGTCTGGTGATCGGCCCTTCACTTGTTGAGGGATTCGTGAAAGCGTTCACATTCACAAGCAACGTGCATGTAATACCAAGGAGAGGTAGCAGCCATGGACTGGCGTCACAACGCCGTTTGCCGCGAGGAAGACCCCGAGCTCTTCTTCCCCATCGGCAACACCGGTCCTGCGCTGCTGCAGATCGAGGAAGCCAAGGCTGTCTGCCGTCGCTGCCCGGTTATCGAGCAGTGTCTGCAGTGGGCGCTTGAGTCCGGCCAGGACTCCGGCGTCTGGGGTGGTCTCAGCGAGGACGAGCGCCGCGCCATGAAGCGCCGCGCCGCCCGCAACCGGGCCCGTCAGGCCTCCGCCTGACAATCCCACCCAGCAATAGCCTGAGCTTGGCGGCGCGTACAGCGAGTACGCATCTCCCGCCCCCGAGCCGCAGCGCGCAGTGCCCCCGGTGCGCCTAATCAGCGACGAGACTGAGCCCCGGACCACATGATGGTCCGGGGCTCAGTGCTGTTCGCCGTGGACCGGGACCGGCATCCGTGCCAGGTCGCTCGCATGCCCCAGCCTCTACTTCTGGGCGCGGACCGGGATGTCGAGGATGACCTGCGTTCCCTGCTCCTGAGCCGGGACCATGTCGAAGGTGCCGCCCAACTCGCCCTCCACCAACGTCCGTACGATCTGCAGACCGAGGTTGCCGGAACGGTGCGGGTCGAAGCCCTCGGGCAGGCCCACGCCGTCGTCCTGGACGGTGACGAGGAGGCGGCTCTCCTTGGTGGTCCCACCGCGCACGGCCGACACCTCCACGGTGCCGGTCTCCCCCTCGCGGAAGCCGTGTTCGAGGGCGTTCTGCAGGATCTCGGTGAGGACCATGGACAGCGGGGTGGCCACCTCCGCGTCGAGGATGCCGAAACGTCCGGTGCGCCGGCCGGTGACCTTGCCCGGTGAGATCTCGGCGACCATGGCGAGCACCCGGTCGGCGATCTCGTCGAACTCCACCCGCTCGTCCAGATTCTGGGACAGCGTCTCATGGACAATCGCGATCGACCCGACCCGCCGTACGGCCTCCTCCAGGGCCTCGCGGCCGCGCTCGGACTCGATGCGCCGGGCCTGGAGCCGCAGCAGCGCGGCGACCGTCTGGAGGTTGTTCTTCACCCGGTGGTGGATCTCCCGGATGGTCGCGTCCTTGGTGATCAACTCACGTTCGCGGCGGCGCAGTTCGGTGACGTCGCGCAGCAGCACGAGTGAACCGATACGCGGACCCTTGGGCTTGAGGGGGATCGCCCGGAACTGGATCACGCCCTCATTCGACTCGATCTCGAACTCGCGCGGTGCCCAGCCGCTCGCCACCTTCGCCAGCGCCTCGTCCACCGGCCCGCGGGACGGGGCGAGTTCGGCGGTGGTACGGCCGAGGTGGCAGCCCACGAGGTCGGCGGCGAGACCCAGGCGGTGGTACGCGGACAGCGCGTTCGGGGAGGCGTACTGGACGATGCCGTCCGCGTCGAGCCTGATCAGGCCGTCACCGACACGCGGTGAGGCATCCATGTCGACCTGCTGGTCGGAGAACGGGAACGCGCCGGCGGCGATCATCTGGGCCAGGTCGGACGCGCTCTGGAGGTAGGTGAGCTCCAGCCGGCTGGGGGTCCGCACGGTCAGCAGGTTGGTGTTGCGCGCGATGACGCCGAGGACCCGGCCCTCCCTGCGGACGGGGATGGACTCGACCCGTACGGGCACCTCCTCGCGCCACTCCGGGTCGCCCTCGCGCACGATCCGGCCCTCGTCGAGCGCGACGTCGAGGAGGGGGCGGCGGCCGCGTGGGACCAGGTGGCCGACCATGTCGTCCTGGTACGAGGTGGGGCCGGTGTTGGGGCGCATCTGGGCCACGGAGACATAGCGTGTGCCGTCTCGGGTGGGAACCCAGAGGACGAGGTCGGCGAAGGAGAGGTCGGAGAGGAGCTGCCACTCCGACACCAGCAGATGCAGCCACTCCAGGTCGGAGTCGCTGAGAGCGGTGTGCTGGCGGACGAGTTCGTTCATGGAGGGCACGTGTGCGAGCGTACCTGGCGGTACGGACATGCCTGGAAACGGCGGGCTGTGCCCGCTGGACCCCGGCCCGGGGGCTGACACCCCGGCCCCGGAAGCACCCGCGGGCCGCGGCGCCTGAGAGGGACCCTCAACCCTCCCGGCACCGCAGCCCGGAGCAACATCGGCCGTGGGGTGTGCGGTCCCGCGACCGAAGGATGAGGAGCCGGAGCAGTCAGGGCAGAGAGCGCCGGTTCCTCGGTCCGCCTTCCTGTGCGGGGAAGACGGAGGCCCGTGGTGTTCACAACTGATCGTCAACGTGGGAGCGCTGATCGATCAGATGACCTATCACGCCATTCTTGACTAGACCACTGCGTGTGTCCATGCGTGGGCGGATGTTTGTTGGTGTTCCCCTGCCGACCGTCCGTCGAGGGCGGGGCGAGGACTTATACGCAGCGTAGCTCGGTTCGGTGGGCCGCCGGACCGGAATGGCTTGGCCCGGCGGTTTTTCCAGCAGGGTGGGGCGAGGAGTGTCAGGCGTGGATCGGGGTGTCGGTGCGGGCCGGGTTGGGCCAGATCGCCATCGCCAGGTCGGCGACCGCCTCCAGTTCCCGCCTGGTCGCGCCGTCCCGTGCCTGCTGGGACATGCCTTGGATGATCACGCCCGTGTGGCGGGCGAGTGCGGAGGCGTCCGTGTCGGCAGGTAGTTCGCCCGTCGCGATGTCCGCTCTTATACGGCTCTCGAAGACGGTGATCCACGCGTTGCGCCGGTCGCGGAGGGATTCCTCGACCTCGCGGCTGGTGCAGTTGGTGGCCGCGTGGATGACCAGGCAGCCATGGGGGTGGGCGGGGTCCGTGTACTCGACGGCGGCCTCGCGCAGTATCCGCTCGACGGCGGCCCGCGCGGTGGGCTCCTCCTCCAGGGCCCGGTCGGTGAACGAGGCGTAGCGGACGCCGTACTCGCGGACCACCTCTTCGAAGAGGGACCGCTTGTCGCCGAACGCCGAGTACAGGCTCGGTGCGCCGATGCCCATGACACGGGTCAGGTCGGCGACCGAGGTGGCCTCGTAGCCGTTCTCCCAGAACGCCAGGATCGCCTTCTCCAGGGCGGTCGCGCGGTCGAAGGAGCGGGGGCGGCCGCGCTGCTTGCTCTCCTTGGTCACCATGGAACGGATTTTATAGCGGGCACTAGACAAATGTCAGCGGCCTGATCTACGGTGATTTTTGTAGCGACCGCTAGGAAATGTGGAGGGGAGCCGACATGGGCGTGCTCGCAGGCAGGACGACGCTCGTCACCGGGGCGAGCAGGGGCATCGGGCGAGGCATCGCCGAGCGGCTGGGACGCGACGGCGCACGAGTCGCGGTGCACTACGGGAGGAACGAGGCCGCGGCGAAGGAGACGGTGGCCGCGATCGAGGGGGCCGGCGGCTCAGCGTTCACCCTGGGTGTCGAGCTGGGACTGCCGGGGGACGCCGAAGCCCTGTGGGAGGAGTTCGACCGATACGCGGACGGGCTGGACATCCTGGTGAACAACGCGGCGATCGGTGACTCCCGTCCGATCGAGGAGATCGACGAGGAGGGGTACGACCGACTCTTCGCGGTGAACGTGAAGGCGCCCCTGTTCCTGGTCAAGCACGGCATGACCCGGCTCCGCGACGGCGGCCGCGTCATCAACATCTCGTCGGGGCTCGCACGGACCGCGGCGATGCCACACAACATGGCCTACGCGATGACGAAGGCGGCGCTGGACGTCCTCTCCCGCGACCTGTCGAAGGTGCTCGGCCCGCGGGGCATCACGGTGAACTCGGTGGCACCGGGCCTGACGGCGACCGACAACACCGCCGCGTTCCTGAGTACCGAGGCGGGCCGCGCGATGGCCGAGGAGATATCGGCGCTGGGCCGGGTCGGGACGGTGGACGACATCGCGGACGTGGTCGCGTTCCTGGCATCGGACGAGAGCCGATGGGTGACGGGGAGCTGGGTGGACGCCACGGGCGGCTCCCTGACGTAGAGGTCGGACTCGCGAACAGGGAACACGGCCGCATCCACGTGACACGGGACACATCCGTGCGAAGCCCGCTCTGCTGCTAGATTGGTCTAAACCACACAGTATCTCCCCCACTCCCAGTGGAGTCCCTCTCTCCAGATCGGCAGGGCCAGCGTGGAAGTTGTCATCGTTCCGGATGCCAAGGCGGGTGGCGAACTCATAGCCGAGGCGATGGCGCGGTTGCTCCGGCGGAAGCCCGACGCGCTGCTCGGCGTCGCCACGGGATCGACCCCGCTGCCCATCTACCAGGCACTGACCGCGAAGGCACGTTCCGGTGCCGTGGACGCCTCTCGGGCGCGGATCGCCCAGCTCGACGAGTACGTGGGGCTGCCGGCCGACCACCCCGAGTCGTATCGCTCGGTGCTGCGCCGGGAGGTACTGGAGCCCCTGGGGCTCGGTATGGAGGCATTCATGGGGCCGGACGGCACCGCCGAGGACATACCGGGGGCCTGCGAGGCGTACGACAGGGCGTTGGCCGAGGCGGGCGGTGTGGATCTGCAGTTGCTCGGAATAGGGACCGACGGGCACATCGGGTTCAACGAGCCGTGCTCGTCCCTGGCCTCCCGGACCCGCATCAAGACGCTGACCGAGCAGACGCGGATCGACAACGCTCGGTTCTTCGGCGGGGACATCGAGCAGGTGCCGCACCACGTCATCACCCAGGGCATAGGCACGATCCTGGAGGCACGCCACCTGGTGCTGCTCGCGACGGGCGAGGGCAAGGCGGACGCCGTCGCGGCGACCGTGGAGGGGCCGGTGGCGGCGGTGTGCCCGGCGTCGGCGCTGCAACTCCACCCGCACGCCACGGTGGTGGTGGACGAGTCGGCCGCGTCGAAGCTCAAGCACGCCGACTACTTCCGGCACACCTACCACAACAAGCCCCACTGGCAGGGCATCTGACGAGGCCGGCCTGCGCGAAGGCGCCACGGCCCGGGGAGGAGGGGTCGTGGCGCCTTCGTGTCGTGCGGCTGGGGCCCACATGCCCCGCCTCCGGTGCCGGGGCATGTCTCCCCCTGCGACCGCTCCGGGGCCGTCCGACGGCGGGGCGCGCTACTCGGCGTTCATGATGACCTCGGCCGCCGCTCGGCCGCAGACCCGCGCCGCTCCGTGGGTGGCGACATGGAGTGCGCCGCGGGGCGGTGACTGGGGGACGCCCATCTCGACGACGATGGTGTCGGGGCGGGTGGCGAGGAGGACGTCGAGGGCGTCGCTCATCCAGGGATGGCGGTGCTCGTCGCGGACCACGGCGACGATGCGCCGGGTGCCCGCCACCGCGAGGGCGGAGGCGCCGGCGCTGTCGCCCGCGAAGGTGCCGGTCTCGGTGCCCGGAAGGAGCCGCGCCAGTTCCGCGCCCACGCCCCAAGGGGTCTCGTCGCCGACGGCGATGTTCGCCACCGGGGTGAAGGCCGCGACATACAGCGGCTGGACGGGGGGCTCGTACGGCAGCGGGGCGAAGGTCGCCCTCAGCGCGCGTCGGGCGGCGACGAGGCCGACCTCGGTCAGGTCGGCGCGCCCGCTGTCCGCTGCCCGTACGTCCGCTCCCCCGGTTGCCCGGCGGGTCCACTCGGCCAGGCCTCGGACCCGGTTCGCCGCGTCCGCCAGGCGCTCCTCGGGGAGGGTGCCCGACCGCACGGCGGCGACCAGGGCGTCCCGCAGGCGCCGTACGGTGTCGTCGTCGGCGAGGCCGCCGCCCACGCAGATCGCGTCGGCACCGGCGGCCAGGGCGAGGACGCTGCCGTGCTCGATGCCGTACGTACCGGCGATGGCCCGCATCTCCATGCCGTCGGTGACGATGAGGCCCTGATAGCCCAGCTCGCCGCGGAGCAGGTCGGTGAGGATGCCGTGGGACAGGGTCGCCGGGCGGTCGGGGTCGAGGGCCGGGACGAGGATGTGGGCGCTCATGACGGCGCGGGTGCCGGCGGTGATGGCGGCGTGGAAGGGCGCCAGTTCACGGGCCTCGACCAGGGGGCGGTCGGCGTCGATGCGGGGCAGGGCCAGGTGGGAGTCGACGGCGGTGTCGCCGTGGCCCGGGAAGTGCTTGGTGCAGGCGGCGACGCCTGCGGCCTGCAGGCCGGTGACATAGGCGGCCGTGTGGCGGGCGACCAGGTCGGGATCGGCACCGAAGGAGCGCACGCCGATGACGGGGTTCGCCGGGTTGGAGTTCACGTCGGCGGAGGGGGCCCAGTTGAAGTTGACGCCGCATTCGGCGAGGCGGCGGCCGAGGGCGAAGGCCACGTCCCGCGTGAGGTCGGTGTCGTCGACGGCGCCCAGGGCGTGGTTGCCGGGGACGGAGGAGCCGGTGCGGACCTCCAGGCGGGTGACGTCGCCGCCCTCCTCGTCGATCGCGACCAGGACGTCCTCGTGCTCGGCGCGCAACTGGGCGGTAAGAGCGGAGAGTTGTTCGGGGGAGGTGATGTTGCGGCCGAAGAGGCCGACGGAGGCGAGGCCCTCGCCGAGGCGGCGCAGCAGCCAGTCGGGGGCGGTGGTGCCCGTGAATCCGGGCTGGAGGACCGTCAGCGCGTCCCGGGTGAGAGCGTCCTGCCCCGAGTGGGAGCCGGTCGAGCCGGTGGCGAATGTCGTCATCGGGTGGTTATCCCTTCACGGCGCCCGCGGTGAGGCCCGCGGCCATCTTGCGCTGGACGAGGAGGAAGAGGACGACGATCGGCACGGCCATCATGGTGGAGCCGGCCATCATCGGGGCGTATTCGGTGCCGTGTTTGGTGGTGAAGTTGCCGAGCCAGACGGTGGCGGTCTGGTTCTGCTGGCTCATCAGCATCAGGGCGTACAGGTACTCGTTCCACGCCTGGATGAAGCCGTAGACCGAGGTCGCCACCATGCCGGGCGCGAGCAGGGGGAAGACCACGCGCAGGAAGGCGGTGGTGCGGGAGCAGCCGTCGACCATGGCGGCCTCCTCCAGTTCACGCGGGATGTTGACGATGAAGCCGCGCAGGGTCCACACCGTGAACGGGAGGATGAACGTCAGATAGGTGATGATGAGGCCGGTGAGGCGGTCGTACTGGCCCAGGTCGTTCAGGAGCAGGAAGACCGGGATGATCATCGCGACCAGCGGGACCATCTGCACGGCCAGGATGCCGACGATCACCACCTTCCGGCCGCGGAAGGCGAAGCGGGAGATGGCGAGGGCCGCCAGCATGCCGACGACGATACCGATCACGACGACCGTCAGGGACACCACGAGGCTGCGGCCCACGGGGCCCCAGAAGTCGGCGATGTCCAGCGCGCGGCTGAAGTTGGAGAAGGTGACGGACGTCGGCAGGAGGCTCGGGTCCGGGTCGATGGCGTCCTTGGCCGGTTTGAACGCGGTGTTCAGCATCCAGTAGACCGGGAAGCCGGCCGTGACGAAGACGATGAGGCCGAGGAGGTTCCAGCCGAGCCTGGACCCGCGGCGACCGGAGACAGTGGCTGTGCTCATTCGACCTCTCCGATCTTCAGCATCTGGCGCATGTAGACGCCGATCACGCCGAGCAGCAACAGCACGGTGAGGAGTGCGATCGCGGAGCCCTGCGCGTAGTCGTTGACCACGAAGGCCCTGTCGTACGAGTAGGTGGTGAGCAGCTGGAACTCGGCCTCCGGGTGGCCGTTGCGCATCACGAAGACCTGCGGGAAGACACCCATGTCCCAGATGACCGAGAGCGTCGTGAGCATGACGACGATCGGCTTGAGGATGGGGAGGGTGACGTAGCGGAAGACGCCCCACGCGCCGGCGCCGTCCAGGCGGGCGGCCTCCTCCATCTCCTTCGGCACCTGGGTGAGTCCGGCGCTGAGGGTGATGACCACGAACGGCACGGCGCCCCACACCACCAGCAGTGTGATGACGGCGAGTCCTTCGGGGCCGCTCGCGAACCAGTTGTGGCCGATCATGTCGACGCCGGGGAGCTTGCTGAGGAGCGCGTTGAAGATGCCGTAGTCGGAGTCGAAGAGCCACTTGAAGACGGTGGTGGCCACGATGATCGGCATGCCCCAACTCGCCACGAGCGCGATGTTGATGAGGGTCTTCACCCAGCCGGAGACCCGCTGGAGCAGGAGCGCGATCAGCATGCCGATGACCATGGTGAACACCACGCAGGCGGCGGCGAAGACGATGGTCCGCACGACGACCGTCCAGAACTCGCCGTCCCCGAGCACCTTGGCGAAGTTGTCGAGGCCGACCGACTCCGCCGACTGGAAGCCCCACAGCTGGGACTGGCCGAACTTCTGGAAGGAGAGGGTGACCAGACGGACCAGCGGATAGCCGAGGACGACGGCGAGGATCAGCAGGCAGGGGGCGAGGAGCGCCCAAGGGGCAGCGGCGCCACCGGAACGCTTCGTGCCGGAGGCCCGGCCCGCGGCGGCGGGCGGCGCCGGTGGTACCTGCCGCGGTGGCGGCACCTTGGTCGGAGTGGTCGTATCTGCGGCACTCATCGCGCGCTCCTATTAGCAAAAGAAGAGGTGGCCGTCAGCGCCCCGCCCGCCCCGCCCCGTCGGGAGCCGGGCGGTGAAGCACCCGAAGAGGAGTGCGGGGAGCCGCGCGACCAGCCATGCCGCACGGCCGGCGCCCCCGCGCCCCGTCGCGGCACTGTCGTGATGCACCCGCCGGTTCGGCTCATGGCACCCACCGGTCGGGGCTGTGGCACCCCCGGTCGGGCCCGGCCCACGACGCCGGGCCCGACCGGGGGTCGACCGTCACTTGGTGTTGATGACCTTGTCGATCGCGGCGTCCGCGTCCTTCGCGGCTTCCTCGACCGTCTTCTTGCCGGTACCGATGTTCTGGAGCATGGTCTGGAGGATCTGGGCCTTCTCGACCTGGCCCCAGCCGGGCGCCATCGGGACGAACCAGTTGGACTCGGCCGCGGTGGCCGGGACCGCCGTGGCCGGGTCGTCCTTGAGGGTGGCGAGGTCGGTCTTGTTGTTGGGCAGGTTGCCCTTCTCCATCAGCCCCTTCTGGCCGGCGGGGCCGGTGAAGGCGTTGATCCATTCGGCGGCGACACCCTGCGCGTCGGACTTCACGGGGACGGCGAGGTCCGAGCCGCCGAGGAAGACGGGCAGGTTCTTGCCGGACGGTCCGGGCATCACGAAGTTCTCGACGTGGCCGGCGAGCTTGCCGGTCTTGTCGTTCTCCTTGGCCGCGGCGGTCGCGCCCTCCCATGCGGGGGCGAAGATCATGCCGGACTTGCCCTGGCCGTAGACGATGTACCGGTCGGACTCGTCCTTGGTCTTGTCGCCGTGCATGTACTTGTCGACGACCTTCTGGAACGCCTTGAGGCCCTTGACGGACTCCGGGGAGGAGAGGTTGGCCTTCCACTGGCCGCCCGACTCGACGGCGATGGAGCCGCCGGCGTCGTAGACGAAGGACATGGCCGCGTACCAGTCGCGGGTGGGCTGGTACCAGGCGCTGAACTTGTCGCCCTGCTTCTTCTGGACCTTGTCGAGAGCGGCGGTCAGCTCGTCGTACGTCTTCGGCGGGGACTTGACGCCCACGGCGGCGAAGACGTCCTTGCGCCAGTTGGCGACGCGGCCACCGGCGTAGTACGGGACGCCGTAGGTCTTGCCGTCGTAGGTCACGGAGGCCTTGAGGCCGTCGAGCCAGGCGCCGGAGTTGTCGAACTTCGCCGGGTCCACGGGGGCGAAGGCGCCCTTGACCATGTAGGCGAGCATCTCGGTGTTGCCCATCTCGACGACGTCGGGGGCCTTGTCGGTGGCGAGGACGGCGTCCAGCTTGGCGTTCTTGTCGGGCCAGCCGTAGTACTCGTGCTTGATCTTGATGCCGGGGTGCTTCTTCTTGACCGCGGCGTCGGCGGCCTTGACCAGTTCCGGCCAGTTGTTCTGCGCGTCGACCGTGAGCCAGACGGTCAGTTCCTTGGTGTCGGCCGCCTTGTCCGAGCCCCCGCTCTCGCCCCCGCACGCCGCGATGGAGACCATCATGCCCACGACACAGATCGCGGTTGTCAGCTTGCGCTTCACGCCACCCTCCTCAGGGATGCCATTCCTCAGGGATGCCACAAACCCCCCTGCTCCCCGCGGTGACAGACGTACCGCCCATGGGGCCGGGACCTGGACCAATGGTGTAGACCAGTACGCCGGAGCTTGGCTCAGACCAATCGGTGTGTCAAGGGTGTGCGAACCCGCTCTCACCAGCCGTTATGCGACCTACATATGCAAGAACCTTTATGTAAGAAGGCAGCGAAAACCGAGCGATTGAGTCACACTCGTCGGGTAGACCACTGCACCTTCCCGGAGTAGACCATCGGAGCCCCCTCCGTGGACTAGACCAGCGGGGGCTGTGCGGGTATACAGAAGGATCACGCCACTAGGAGCCGGGAAGGCGGAGCATGAGCACCGACGTCAGCAGTGCGGAGAACGAGAACGGGGCGAACGTCCGTACCGCGCGTGTGCCCAAGTACTACCGCCTGAAGAAGCACCTGCTCGACATGACCGAAACACTGCCGCCGGGCACGCCGGTCCCCCCGGAGCGGACGCTCGCCGCCGAGTTCGACACCTCGCGCACGACCGTGCGGCAGGCGCTGCAGGAACTGGTGGTCGAGGGGCGTCTGGAGCGCATCCAGGGCAAGGGCACGTTCGTCGCCAAGCCGAAGGTCTCCCAGGCCCTGCAACTCACCTCGTACACCGAGGACATGCGCGCCCAGGGTCTGGAACCGACCTCCCAACTGCTGGACGTCGGCTACGTCACCGCGGACGACACCCTCGCCGGGCTGCTGGACATCACGGCGGGCGGGCGGGTCTTGCGGATCGAGCGGCTCCGCATGGCGAACGGCGAGCCGATGGCCATCGAGACGACCCATCTGTCCGCCAAGCGCTTCCCCGCCCTGCGCAGGTCACTGGTCAAGTACACGTCCCTCTACACCGCGCTCGCCGAGGTGTACGACGTCCATCTCGCCGAGGCCGAGGAGACCATCGAGACCTCGCTCGCCACCCCGCGCGAGGCCGGCCTGCTCGGCACGGACGTGGGCCTGCCGATGCTGATGCTCTCCCGCCACTCCGTGGACAAGGAGGGCCAGCCGGTGGAGTGGGTGCGGTCCGTCTACCGGGGCGACCGCTACAAGTTCGTGGCACGCCTGAAGCGCCCGCAGGACTGACGGGTCCGCGGCGACCGATCCCCGCGGCGGCAGCCGTCCCGTGCGTCATCTCGCGCACGGGACTCAGTCGACACGCAGTCGACACGCAGTCGGGACGCAGTACCTCCGCAAATCCGTTATGCGAACAGGGGTTACGCGCAGCGGAGCAGTCCCTTAGATTTCCTGCGCATTGCTCAGGTGATCAGTGAGGGGACGGAGCCCTGGTATGTCCAACGCGCCCGACGTGAAATCACCGGAGACACCGGCGGTGACACCTGTCAGAGTGGTCATCGCCCTGTTCCTGTTCGCCCCGTTCGTGGCGATGCTCTGGGTCGGTTCGTACGCCAAGACGGACCCCGCGTTCATCGGCATCCCGTTCTTCTACTGGTACCAGATGGCCTGGGTGCTGATCTCCACCGCGCTCACGGCCGCCGCCTACGTGCTGTGGCAGCGTGACCAGCGAGCCCGCAGGTCCGCGCGGTCCGAGGACGGGGGTGTCGCGCGGTGAAGGACGGTGTGAACGGCGTGGCACTCGCCGTCTTCATCTTCTTCTTCCTGGCCGTCACGGTGATGGGCTTCATGGCCGCCCGCTGGCGCAAGGCCGAGAACGAACACAGTCTCGACGAATGGGGCCTGGGCGGACGGTCGTTCGGCACCTGGATCACCTGGTTCCTGCTCGGCGGCGACCTCTACACCGCGTACACGTTCGTCGCCGTACCGGCGGCGATCTACGCGGCGGGCGCGGCCGGCTTCTTCGCGGTGCCCTACACGATCCTGGTGTACCCGCTCATCTTCACGTTCCTGCCCCGCTTGTGGTCGGTGTCGCACCGGCACGGGTACGTGACCACGTCGGACTTCGTCCGGGGCCGCTTCGGCTCGAAGGGCCTGTCGCTCGCGGTGGCCCTGACCGGCATTCTGGCAACGATGCCCTACATCGCCCTCCAGCTCGTCGGCATCCAGGCCGTGCTGGACGTGATGGGCGTCGGCGGCGGCGAGAACACCAACTGGTTCATCAAGGACCTGCCGCTGTTGATCGCCTTCGGCGTCCTGGCCGCGTACACCTACTCCTCCGGCCTCCGCGCCCCCGCACTGATCGCGTTCGTGAAGGACACGCTGATCTACATCGTCATCGCGGTGGCGATCATCTACATCCCGATCAAGCTCGGCGGCTTCGACGACATCTTCGCCAAGGCGAGCGAGGCGTACGGCCAGCCCAACCAGGCGACGGGCGCTCCGCGCGGGGCGCTGGTCCCGGGCGACGCCAACCAGTGGACGTACGCGACCCTGGCGCTCGGCTCGGCGCTCGCGCTCTTCATGTACCCGCACTCGATCACCGCGACGCTGTCCTCCAAGAGCCGCGAGGTGATCCGCCGCAACACCACCATCCTGCCGCTGTACTCGCTGATGCTGGGCCTGCTGGCGCTGCTGGGCTTCATGGCGATCGCGGCCGGCGTCAAGGTGCAGAACGGTCAGCTGGCGATCCCGCAGCTGTTCGAGACCATGTTCCCGGACTGGTTCGCGGGCGTGGCCTTCGCGGCGATCGGCATCGGCGCCCTGGTGCCGGCGGCGATCATGTCCATCGCCGCGGCGAACCTTTTCACCCGCAACATCTACAAGGACTTCATCAAGCCGGACGCCACACCCGCGCAGGAGACCAAGGTCTCCAAGCTGGTGTCGCTGCTGGTGAAGGTCGGCGCGCTGGTCTTCGTCCTGACGATGGACAAGACGGTCGCCATCAACTTCCAGCTCCTCGGCGGCATCTGGATCCTCCAGACCTTCCCGGCCCTGGTCGGCGGCCTCTTCACCCGCTGGTGCCACCGCTGGGCCCTGCTCGCCGGCTGGGCGGTCGGCATGATCTACGGCACCCTGGCCGCGTACGGCGTCGCATCCCCGACCAACCCGTCCCAGAAGCACTTCGGCGGCTCCTCCGCGGAGATCCCCGGCATCGGCGAGATCGGCTACATCGGCCTCACGGCGTTCGTCCTCAACGTCGCCGTCACCGTGGTCCTCACCTTCGTCCTCCGTGCGGCCAAGGCCCCCGACGGCATCGACGAGACCAAGCCGAGCGACTACACGGCCGACGCGGGCGACGCGGGAGTCCAGGTGGAACTGCCTCCGGCGACGGCGGGTTCGACCCACTGACGCTCCGATGCACAGCTTCCCCGCGCCCCTTTGAAGGGCCGAAGGCCCAAAAGGGGCGCGGGAACCTGCGCGAGCAACCAAGACGACCCCGCACCCGCCGACACGGCGAACAACCCGATTTCATAGGCGCCCAAGCGGCCCGAAGGGTCACAGCCCATGCTGACGCAAGGGCAGGGGCAGCAGGCGTACCCCCGGTTAACCTGACCCCGTGACCGTCCCCACACCGATCGTCCTGGACAGCGACCCCGGTATCGACGACGCCGTAGCCCTGCAGTACCTCCTCGGCACAGGCCTCTGGGACCTCAAGGCCTACACCTCGGTCGGCGGCAACCTTCCCGCCGACGCCACCTACCGCAACGCCCGCGCACTGGCCCGAGCCCTCCGCATCGACACCGACGTCCCCGTCCACCGGGGCGCGGGCCGCCCCCTCTCGCGCCTCCCCTACCGCGAGGCATCCGCCTTCCACGGCCGGGCCGGCCTCGGCGAGGAGTCCCTGCCCGACTCCACCGCCCCGCACCCCACGGAGTCCTCCGCGCAAGCCCTGCTGCGTCTGTCCCGCGAGTACGCGGGCGAGCTGACGGTGTGCGCCACCGGCCCGCTCACGAACGTCGCGATCGCCCTGCTGGAGGATCCCGGTTTCGCCCGCCGCGTCGCGAAGTTCGTGTTCATGGGCGGCGCCGCGCAGGTGCCGGGGAACTTCACCCCGGTCGCCGAGTTCAACATCTGGTCCGACCCGGACGCCGCCGAGGTCGTGCTCTCCTCCGGTATCCCGTTCACGATGGTCGACCTGGACGCCTCCCACGGCTGGCTGTTCCGCCCCGAGGACCTCGCGGCGCTGGAGGCGGCGGGCCCGGGCACGGCGCTCGCCGCCCGGCTGATGCGGACGTACATGCGGGCCTACACCCGCCACGGCGGGGACGGCACGTGTCCGCTGCACGATCCACTGGCGGTGGGGGTGTGCGGGGACGAGTCGTTCGTGACGGCCGCCGAGGGGGCCGTGATCGTGGAGTGCGCGAGCGAACTCACGCGCGGCCAGACCGTGTTCGTGCCGGCCGACGCCCGGCGGATCTACTACTCCGAGTCCGCCGACCTGACCGCCCGCCTCCGCCTCACCGGTCGCGTCGCCCTCGGCCCCGGCCCCCGCGACTTCAGCGAGCACTTCGTGACGACGCTGCCGCACTGGCCGGCACTGCCCTGACCGGCCCGCCACCACCGCGGCCGCCACCGCAACGCGCCCGCCGAACCGACAATCACATGATCAACCGCCCCTGTGGACAACCGCGGACCTGCCGACCGCCTCCTCGTGCAGACTGCGATCCATGGACATCACGATCAGGCGCATCTCCCCCGACGAGTACACCGACCTGGGCGACATCACCGCACAGGCCTACCTGACGGACGGCTTGCTGGACTTCGGTGAGAGCGACGCATACCTCGGCGAACTGCGGGACGTGGCGCGGCGGGCCGCCGCGGCCCAGGTGCTCGTGGCCGTGGCGGAGGGGCGGGTGGTCGGCGGCGTGACCTTCGTCCCGGCCGGAGGCGCCATGGCCGACATCGCCACCCCCGGGGAGGCCGAGATCCGGATGCTGGCGGTCGACCACGCCGCCCGCGGCCGCGGCATCGGCGAGGCCCTCGTGCGCGACTGTGTCGAGCGCGCCAGAGCCGTCGAGGGCTGTGTACGGGTCGTGCTGTCGACCCAGCGGACCATGCACTCCGCCCACCGCATCTACGAACGTCTGGGCTTCGTTCGAACGCCGGCACGCGACTGGAACCCCGTCCCGCACCTCCCGGACCTGACGCTGCTCACCTATGAGTTGACGCTATGACACGCTCCGAAGTCACCGCGACACAACATCTGGGGGTGGACCGGCGACCCAACACAAGATGTATGCTCATGCTCGCTGTCGCCGCAGGGGAATCCGGTGCGAATCCGGAACTGTCCCGCAACGGTGTACTTGCGTGTTTTCGCACGCGAGTCCAGTCCGAGGACCTGCCGACAGTGCGCCCGGCCGTCCGGTCCGGGTGCCCTGACGTCCGGGCCTCGTGGAGTGGGCCGGTGGACGCGACGCCCCCGTGCGCTCGTGTGCTGCTGCCTGCCCTCCGCGAAGCCCCGTGCCGAGCGAGGGAGAGCCCCCACGTGACCATCGCGCCAGCCGACCCGGTTTCAGCCACCCCGGCCCCCGCCGGACCGGCTTCCGCCACCCCGGCGACGGAGACCGACGGTCCCGGGGCCGCGTTGCTGCGGACCCTGACCGAGCTGACCGCCGACCTGCCCGACGCCGACCCCGGCCGGGTCGCCACCGCCGCGCTGCGCGGCCGGTCCGCTCGGGCGGACGAGGCGGAGCTGCGCGAGCTGGCCACGGAGGCGGCCGCCGGCCTCATCTCCGAGGACCCCGCCTACTCGAAGCTGGCCGCCCGCCTGCTGACGATCTCCATCCGCGCCGAGGCCGCCTCCCAGGGCGTCACGACGTTCACGGAGTCCGTCGCCGTGGGCCACCGGGAAGGGCTCGTCGCCGACCGCACGGCGGAGTTCACGCGCCTGCACGCCGAGCGGCTCGACGCGCTCGTCGACCCGGCCGCCGACGACCGGTTCGGCTACTTCGGGCTGCGCACGCTCCACAGCCGCTACCTCCTCAGGCACCCGATCACCCGCAAGGTCGTGGAGACGCCGCAGCACTTCATGCTGCGGGTGGCCAGCGGTCTCGCCGAGGACGACACCGCGCGGTCCGTGGACGAGGTCGCCGCTCTGTACCGGCTCATGAGCCGCCTCGACTACCTGCCCTCCTCCCCCACCCTCTTCAACTCCGGTACGCGACACCCCCAGATGTCGTCCTGCTACCTCCTCGACTCCCCGCTGGACGAGCTGGACTCCATCTACGACCGCTACCACCAGGTGGCCCGCCTCTCGAAGCACGCCGGCGGCATCGGACTGTCGTACTCCCGCGTCCGTTCGCGCGGTTCACTGATCCGCGGCACCAACGGGCACTCCAACGGCATCGTGCCGTTCCTGAAGACGCTCGATGCCTCGGTCGCCGCCGTGAACCAGGGCGGCCGGCGCAAGGGCGCGGCCGCGGTGTACCTGGAGACCTGGCACTCCGACATCGAGGAGTTCCTGGAGCTGCGCGACAACACCGGTGAGGACGCCCGCCGTACGCACAATTTGAACCTGGCGCACTGGATCCCGGACGAGTTCATGCGCCGGGTCAACGCGGACGAGCAGTGGTCGCTGTTCTCCCCGGCGGACGTGCCCGAGCTGGTCGACCTGTGGGGCGCGGAGTTCGACGCCGCGTACCGCAAGGCGGAGGCGGACGGGCTGGCGCGGAAGACCATCCCGGCCCGTGACCTGTACGGCCGCATGATGCGGACGCTCGCGCAGACCGGCAACGGCTGGATGACGTTCAAGGACGCCGCCAACCGCACCGCCAACCAGACGGCCGAGCCGGGCCACGTCGTCCACTCCTCCAACCTCTGCACGGAGATCCTGGAGGTCACGGACGACGGTGAGACCGCGGTCTGCAACCTGGGCTCGGTGAACCTGGGCGCCTTCGTCGACCTCACGACCGGCGACCTGGACTGGCAGCGGCTGGACGAGACCGTCCGCACGGCCGTGACCTTCCTGGACCGGGTCGTCGACATCAACTTCTACCCCACCGAGCAGGCGGGCCGGTCGAACGCCAAGTGGCGCCCCGTGGGCCTCGGCGCGATGGGCCTGCAGGACGTCTTCTTCAAGCTGCGGCTGCCGTTCGACTCGGCCGAGGCGAAGGCCCTGTCCACCCGGATCGCCGAGCGCGTCATGCTCGCCGCGTACGAGGCGTCCACCGACCTCGCCGAGCGCAACGGCCCGCTGCCGGCCTGGGAGAAGACCCGGACGGCCCGCGGTGTGCTGCACCCCGACCACTACGGCGTGGAGTTCACCTGGCCGGAGCGCTGGGCGGCCCTGCGCGAGCGCGTCGCCGCCGTCGGCATGCGCAACTCGCTGCTCCTCGCCATCGCGCCCACGGCGACCATCGCCTCCATCGCCGGTGTGTACGAGTGCATCGAGCCGCAGGTGTCCAACCTGTTCAAGCGGGAGACCCTCTCCGGTGAGTTCCTCCAGGTCAACTCCTACCTGGTGAAGGACCTCAAGGAGCTCGGCGTCTGGGACGCCCGCACCCGTGAGGCGCTGCGCGACTCGAACGGCTCCGTGCAGGACTTCGCGTGGATCCCGGCCGAGGTCCGGGCGCTGTACCGCACGGCCTGGGAGATCCCCCAGCGCGGCCTGATCGACATGGCCGCCGCCCGCACCCCGTATCTGGACCAGGCCCAGTCGCTGAACCTGTTCCTGGAAACGCCGACCATCGGCAAGCTCTCCTCGATGTACGCGTACGCCTGGAAGTCGGGGCTGAAGACGACGTACTACCTGCGCTCGCGCCCGGCGACCCGTATCGCCCGCGCCGCCCAGGGCCAGACGCAGACGTCAGCCCAGCCCGAGAAGACCATTCCCGTCCAGCAGGCCGCCGACCCGGATGCCGTCGCCTGCTCCCTTGAGAACCCCGAGTCCTGCGAGGCCTGCCAGTGATGTCCAGCACCCAGAATCTTCTCGACCCCGGCTTCGAGCTGACTCTGCGCCCCATGCGATACCCGGACTTCTACGAGCGCTACCGGGACGCCATCAAGAACACCTGGACCGTGGAGGAGGTCGACCTCCACTCGGACGTCGCCGACCTCGCGAAGCTCAGCCCCGCCGAGCAGCACCTGATCGGCCGTCTGGTCGCGTTCTTCGCGACGGGCGACTCGATCGTCGCGAACAATCTGGTGCTGACGCTCTACAAGCACATCAACTCGCCCGAGGCGCGGCTGTATCTGTCGCGGCAGCTGTTCGAGGAGGCCGTCCACGTCCAGTTCTATCTGACGCTGCTGGACACCTACCTCCCTGACCCGGAGGACAGGGCGGCGGCGTTCGCGGCCGTGGAGAACATCCCGTCCATCCGGGAGAAGGCCGGGTTCTGCTTCAAGTGGATGGACTCCGTCGAGAAGCTGGACCGCCTGGAGTCGCGGGCGGACCGTCGCCGCTTCCTGCTCAACCTCATCTGCTTCGCGGCGTGCATCGAAGGGCTGTTCTTCTACGGTGCCTTCGCGTACGTCTACTGGTTCCGCAGCCGGGGCCTGCTGCACGGTCTGGCGACGGGCACCAACTGGGTGTTCCGCGACGAGACGATGCACATGAGCTTCGCGTTCGACGTGGTGGACACCGTCCGCAAGGAGGAGCCGGACCTCTTCGACGACGAGCTGCAGCAGCAGGTGACGGACATGCTGCGGGAGGCCGTGGAGGCCGAGCTGCAGTTCGCCCGCGACCTGTGCGGTGACGGCCTGCCGGGCATGAACACCGACTCCATGCGGCAGTACCTGGAGTGCGTCGCCGACCAGCGGCTGACGCGGCTCGGCTTCGCGCCGGTGTACGGCTCGGAGAACCCCTTCTCCTTCATGGAGCTGCAGGGCGTCCAGGAGCTGACCAACTTCTTCGAGCGGCGTCCGTCCGCGTACCAGGTCGCGGTGGAGGGCACCGTCGACCTGGACGAGGACTTCTAGGACCCGCGAGCCGGCTTCCCCCCGGGGGCAGGCCGGCTCGACCCGGCCCGCCGGGGTCACTTGAGCGTGATCGAGTTCCCGGCCGAGGTGACCCGCGCGGTCGACGTCAGGCCGGGGAAGTACCAGCGCCAGCTGCCCGCCGCGTCGACGGTCACCCTGGTGCTGAGCCTTCCGGCGCTGCCCGACTTCACCGTCTTCACGGTGGTGTAGCGGGCGGCGCCGTTCTTCTTGAACTGGAGCCGGACCGACTGCCCCTTGAAGCCCTGGTACTTGAGGGTCTCCCAGTTGGCGCGGGACAGCGCGCCGGTGACGGTGACCTTCGAGCCCTTGGCGACCTTGCCGGGCGCGATGGCGGTGGTCAGCTTCGAGGCACGCTTGACCTTGTACCGGGCGATGTTGTCGGAGATCCAGTAGTCGCCGTCGCTGGCCTTGACGGTGGCGTTGACCTGCCAGACCCCGGCCGCCTTGTTGCTGTCGGCGTCGCTGTAGCCGGGGATCCAGGCCGGGGTGATCGACATCATGGCCGTGCACACCGACGTGGTCGACGACTTCTTCTTGCAGGTGGCGCCGGTCCAGTCGGCGAAACCGCCGCCCTGGGCGCTGTAGGCGTAGAAGGTGCTGACGCGGGTCAGTCCCTTGACGCCGGAGTTGTCCCGGACGGTGATGGCGACCGGGAACCTGATGGTCTTCGACGTCCCCACGATGACGTTGTCGCCGCCGTTGACGACCGTCTTGGTCACCCGGACGTCGCCCTTCCCCTCGGCCTGGGCGCCCGTCGCCGCCAACAGCACCAGGGCCGCCGCCCCGCCCGCGACGGCCAGGGTGCGGCCGTGCGCGGGGCGCGTTCCGTGTCTCATGATCCTCCCCTTGTGGTCGGGGAGAGGCTACACACGGACGAAGGCGGGAGTCGTACGGATATGCGATCAGACC
Organism: Streptomyces sp. NPDC030296; assembly: GCF_055572815.1. Lineage (NCBI taxonomy): Bacteria > Bacillati > Actinomycetota > Actinomycetes > Kitasatosporales > Streptomycetaceae > Streptomyces > Streptomyces sp. NPDC030296. Next base: position 659,824 of record NZ_JBVICQ010000003.1, on the reverse strand, counting down.
GTGCGGGCGAAGCGGCGCGAGACGGAGCCGGAGGTACGCCGCTCGGGCCGCGGCCCGTCGATGGCGGCCTGGCGTTCCGCCGCGGCCCTGAGCTGCCGGTCCACGCGCCGGTCATGGAGGACGCCGATGGCGGCGGGCAGCGCGACCAGGACGAGCATGCCGAGTACGACCAGTGTTCCGATGAGTGCTTGCAGCTGTGTGGTGTTCATGGACACCACTGTCGCGCGAGACACTCCTTACCAACAGTGGCAGTACTGCCGTGCGCCCTCCAATTACTGCCACTTCCGAGGCACACTGGTGGCATGCTGACCAATGTCGCGGCCGTCGTCATGGACGGCGTGCACCCCTTCGAACTAGGTGTCGTCTGCGAGGTCTTCGGCCTGGACCGCAGCGACGAGGGCCTGCCCGTGTACGACTTCGCGGTCGCCTCGGCGGAGGGTCCGACCCTGCGGACGCACGCCGGGTTCACGATCTCGACGCCGTACGGTCTGGACCGGCTCGACGAGGCCGACCTGGTCGTCGTCCCGGCGGGCGAGAGCTATGTGCGGCGGATCTATCCGGCGGACCTGCTGGAGGCACTGCGCCGGGCCACCGACCGTGGCGCCCGGGTGCTGAGCGTGTGCTCGGGGGTGTTCGTGCTCGGTGCGGCCGGTCTGCTGGACGGCCGGCGCTGCGCGGTGCACTGGCGGCACTCCGACGAGCTGTCCCGGCAGTATCCGCGCGCGATGGTGGAGCCGGACGTGCTGTACGTGGACGAGGACCCGGTGATCACCTCGGCGGGCACGGCGGCCGGCATCGACGCCTGTCTGCACATCGTCCGCAAGGAGCAGGGACCGGAGGTCGCCAACAGGATCGCCCGGCGGATGGTCGTGCCGCCGCACCGGGACGGGGGCCAGGCCCAGTACGTCGAGCGGCCGCTGCCGCGCTCACAGTGCGACACGGTCGGCGAGGTGCTGGCGTGGATGGAGCGCCACCTCGACGAGGAGGTCACCGTCGAGCAGCTCGCGGCACGCGCCCACATGGCGCCGCGGACGTTCGCCCGCCGCTTCCAGCAGGAGACGGGGACCACCCCGTACCGCTGGATCCTGCGTCAACGGGTGCTGCTGGCACAGCGGTTGCTGGAGGCGACGGACGAGACGATGGACACGATCGCCTGGCGCACCGGTTTCGGCACGGCGGCCACCCTGCGCCATCAGTTCGTCCGGGCCCTCGGTACGACACCGCAGGCCTACCGCCGTACCTTCCGGGGTCCGGAGGCCGCCGCCTGACAACGGCGCCGGGCGCGCGTCGGGGCGGTCGGCTGCCGCCCGGACGCGCGCCCGGGATGTGTCTCCGTGCGGTGGTTCAGTCGTTCGCGACGACGGGGTAGCGGGGCTCGTTCTCGGCCATCTGCCGCAGCGCGTCCTTGCGGTCGCGCTTGGAGAGCCGGTCGATGTACAGGTAGCCGTACAGGTGGTCGGTCTCGTGCTGGAGGCAGCGCGCGAAGTACCCGGTGCCGCGGACCTTGATCGGGTTGCCCTTCTCGTCCTGGCCGGTGACCTCGGCGTAGTCGGGCCGGGCGAGCGGCATGTACGCGGTCGGCACCGACAGGCAGCCCTCGTTGCTGTCGTCCAACCGGCGCTTGTCGGCGGGCAGTTCGACGAGCTTGGGGTTGCAGACGACGCCTACGTGGCGGTTGCCCTCGTCGTCGGGGCAGTCGTACACGAACACCTTCAGGTCGACGCCGATCTGGTTGGCGGCGAGGCCCACGCCCTCGGCGGTGCGCTGGCTGGCGAACATGTCGTCCACGAGCTCGGCGAGTTCGTCGCCGAACTCCGTGACGTCCTTGCACTCCTTGTGCAGGACCGGGTTCCCGACGACGGTGATGGGCCGCGAGGTGCCGCGCTCGCGGTACGCCTGCTCGCGCTCCTCGCAGTCCTCCGTGTCGACGACGAACCCCTCGTCGTCGACGGGGAGCACGCCCACGTGCTGCTGTTCGGTGTCCTGCTGAGCCATGACAGACGTACGCCTTCCTCACAAAACAAGGGCTGAGTTGCTGATACAGGGTACGGGCAGCGGCGGAGGGGAGCGCGGGCAACCGCGTGACCGGCCGGGCGCGGTCCGTGCCCGGCGTACGACCGCTCAACCCTTTAGCAGACCTCTTCGAGATCCCGCCAGGCCCGGGAATCAGGACTGTCGGCGACCCACCCGTCGAGCAGCCCCCGTACCAACGACGCCGGCGCGGCGATGCCGCACTCCCGCTCGGGCACCCACAACTGCCCGTCCGTGACATGCCCGAGCGGCCCGGGATGCCCCGGCTCGCTGTGGTCGTGCGGGTCCATGTGGTCCCCGTCGCCCTCGTCGGACGGCATCCGGGACTCCGAGCACAGCCGGCACAGCAGCCGCACCGACGACGACCAGTCCTCGGCGGCGAAGCCCGCGTCGGCCGCGAGCCGTTCCAGCGCGTCCCTGTCGGACTCCGTGGCGGCCTCCAGCAGCACCACCCAGGTCGGCACCGGCGACGGCGCCCACAGTTCGATCTCGTCGAACACCGGGTACGCGTGGCCGGCGGCCGTGGTCCGCTCGCCGTGCGGGACTCCGTCGTGGAGGACGACCTCACCCCAGCGCCGGCCGGACGACGGCAGCGGAATGGAGAGCACCTCTATGCGCGCCGGGTCGAGCCTGCGCCCCCACACGACCTCGGCCTCACCCTCGGGCGAGAGCCGCACGGCGGCGCTGCCCAGGTCCATGCCGACCGGCTCCCCGGTGTCCGCGACGCCGCCCCCGGGCTTCGGCCGGGCCGCGCCGCCGGGTACCCGCAACCCGTACGCCTGCCAGGCGCGGCGCGCCAGCGGCCAGTCCTGCAGGGCGGTGGCGGCGATGCCCACGTTCCACCAGTCGGGTGCCCCGGTCTCCCGGTCGAGTAGCGCGACGGCCCTCAGCCCGGCCGCTCTGGCCTGCTCCCAGTCGTGCCGGAACTTGTGCAGCAGGGCGAGGTTGAACCAGGACTCGGACAGCCACGGCTCCAGGTCCGCGGCACGGGTCAGCAGTGCCCCCGCGTCCTCGTAACGACCGTCGCCGATGAGCGTGAACGCCCGGTCGGTGGCCTGCCGCCACGAGGCGGAGGGCCTGTGCCGTCCCTTGCCGAAGATCCTCACGTTTCCCGCCTGCCAGTTACGGTTCCCGCCTGCCGTTTCCGTGGAGTGGGCCGGCCGTCGCCCCCGGTACACCCTCTCCCTCGCATCCAACCACGGACGCAAGGAGAGCCGCTCATTACCCATGGGTTACCCCACCACGGGCAAGGTCAGACCGTCTCGTGCGACTACCCTGGCAAGCGATTCGACCACCTCTGGCTGATAGTCGTGTGCTGTCGCGAGCCGCAGCTCCTCCAGGGCCCTGAGCGGCCCTGAGGGCCCTGCTTCCCGGGTCTTCTCCTCGTATGCGTTCACCGCCCGGACGATCCGCGCACCGACCGGCTGCTCACGGTAGGGATCGGCCTGGCGCTCCACCACCACGGCGACCTCGGTGTCCACCCCGGTCTGCCGGACGACCGCGCCGCCCAGCAGCGCGATCCGGCGCTGCTGGGCCGTCGGCAGGCCGGCGGTGGCACCGGCGGGCACCGGGTCGACCAGGCTGAGCTGCCCGATGTCGTGCATGAGGGCCGCGTACTCCAGGACGGTCAGCTCCCGTTCACCGAGCCCCAGCTCCCGCCCCACCTCACGGCTGAGGGCGGCGACCCTGCGGGCATGGCCGGGCGGGGTGTACCCGGCGATCTCCGTGGCCCTGGCCAGCGAGGCGATGGTCTGCCGGTAGGTGGTCCGCACGGCCGCGTACCGCCGGAACGACAGCTGGGTGAGCAGCAGCGGAAGCGAGAACACGGGCAGCGCCCACAGTCCGGCGACCCCCACCGCGACGGCCATCACGACGCCGGTCGCGCACACCGCCGAGCCGATCCCGAGGAGGCCCCGCAGTTCGTCCCGCAGCAACGGCCCGTACGGCCACCGCGTCCGGGCCCGTGCCAGGGCCGCCGCCAGGACGGCGTCGCACAGGGCGGTCACCACGAGCAGCCCGAGGAGCAGCAGCACGCGCGCGTGCCCGCTCCAGCCCAGCAGCCGTCCGCTGTCGTGCAGGGGCTGGAAGCACACGGCGGCGAAGGCGACGGTGAGGACCCGCCGGGTGAGGTGGTCGGCGGTGGTCCCGCGCCCCCTCGCCACGTGGGGCGCACACCCGAGCAGCGCGCCCACGGCGACGACGGCCACGACCTGCGGCACCCCGTGCGCCGTCGAGCGCCCCGCGCACTCCCCCAGCAGCGCGTACGCGAGCCCTCCGGCCGCACCCAGCGGCGCCTGCTCCCTGCCCTCCGCCCCGCGCCAGCGGGACAGCTCCCCCGCGCCCACCAGCACTCCGAACACGAGAGCGACTCCGGGCTCGTCGAGGCCGTATCGGAGGGTGTGCCCCAGGCCGGCGAGCACGAGCAGGGCGGCGAGGCAGCGGAGGAGGACGGGGAGGAGCTGGACCGGAGCCCCTCTCGGAGAGGTCACCGGCCCCGCCTCCCGGCGGCATCGCGCTCGACGGCTCCCCCATCACCCGCTCCCCACTGGGCCGCTGTCTGCTCGGCGGGGCAGGTCCCGGGCTCCCCGCCCGTGGTGGCGCCACGCTCGGGGACTCCACCCCCGGCCACGCCGCGCGTCGCCGCACCGGGCACGGGCCCTCCGCCCGCCCCCGCGCCACGCTCAACAGCAGGTGCCCCCGGCGCCGGTACGTTTCCGCGTGGCGCCGTGGTCACCAGGGGCTCCCAGCCGCAGCGGGACAGTGCCCGTCCCAGCGCTCCCACCATCACGGGGTCGAACTGCGTGCCGGCGCAGCGCTCCAGCTCCGCCAGCGCGGCGGTGACCGGGCGCCCCCGCCGGTAGGACCGGGTCGAGGTCATCGCGTCGAACGCGTCGGCCACGGCCACCAGCCGCGCGAACTCGGGGATCTCGCTCCCGACCAGCCCGTAGGGGTATCCGCTCCCGTCCATCCGCTCGTGGTGGTGCAGGACCGCCGCCCGCGCCTCGCCGAGGAAGGAGATCCCGCGCACCATCTCGTGCCCGTATTCGGGATGCAGTTCGACGATCCGCCGCTCCTCCGGGGTGAGCGGCCCGTCCTTGCGCAGCAGCCGCGTCGGCACCCCCAGTTTCCCCACGTCATGCAGGATCCCGGCGAAGCGCAGCACCTCGGCGCGGTCGTCGTCCATGCCCAGCTCACGGGCGATCATCAGGGACGCCTGCCCGACCCGTTCGCTGTGGCCACGCGTATAGGCGTCCTTGATGTCGACGGCCTGCACGAGCGCCCGGATGGTCGCCTGGTGCGCCGCCCGCTCACGGTGGTACTGCGCGAAGACCCAGCAGGACACGTACATCGGCAGCAGGACCAGCAGCGCGGCGACGGGCCCGTACGGGCTGCGCCAGAGCACGGCCATCATCAGCCCGGCGAGCCCGTGCGCCGCGACCGGTGCCAGCGCCCGGAGGAGGAGCCCCCGCCAGGCGGTGCGCCACGGCACCCGCTCGGCGAGTGCCAGGATGCCGCCGTCGAGGAGGGTGAGCACGGCGCAGAACGTCAGCACGGCGGCTCCGGCGGGCAGCAGCGCGTAAGGGAAGTCGGGGCCGGCGACCGCGTCCCGGCCGCCGAGCACCCCGTGCGTCCAGGACGCGGCCCAGACCGCGAGGACCAGCTGTGCCGCGCGCCAGACCCGTCGCAGCCGGCGCGGCCGCTGTTCGACGCGGGACATCAGCGCGCCCGGCACCGCGACCAGCGCCGCGGCAGGGGGCGGCAGCAGGAAGGCGCCCGCGAGGAGCACCGGGAAGAAGGTGCCCATGCCCCGGGGAGCGAGGTGGCCGACGAAACGACACCGGGTGATCTGCTCGCACCCGGCGTACAGCGCGGCGAGCAGGGCCACCGCCCACCAGGGGGCCCGTAGGCCCGGAAGCCCGGTGAGACAGGCGAGGGCCGCGAGCACGGTACAGGCGACGTACGCACGTGCCCATGCCGGAACCGACCTCATGGCGTCCCTCCCGAGTTTCAGCTTCCGGAGCGTAGGGCGGGACTGGCCGAGTGGGGGTGACTACGGGTGAATCCCCTGGACCACGATGGCCGGATTAACTCATTCGGGTGAAATGGGTGCCTGGAGGGAGGGGAGGGGCGGCGGTGTGACGGGAGGGGACGGGGGTGTGAGGGGAAGAAACGGGGCTGTGAGGGGAGGGACGGGGTTGTGAGCGGAGGCGCACACGACCTGACTGAGCTCACCGCGTCCGCCTGTGCGTCCGCTGCCCGCCCCGTCCGCCGGCTGTCACGACCGGTCGTGTCCGCCCCTCTCCAGCCGTCACGTCCGCCCCCAATCACGACCGACCATGTCCGCCCGCCGCACCTCAACCGCGACGTCCGCCCCTCTCAGCCCGCCACGTCCGCCGCGAGGGCCTTGGTGAGTTGGCCCACGGTGGCCGGGGACTCGCGTTGGAACGCGGCGATGTCTAGGCCGTCGTCGCCCATGACGGTCAGAAGGGTCCGTTCGCCGACGGCCACGACGATGACGTGACCGGCTCCGCAACGGACGACCACCTCGCGGAGCGCGCCGGAGCCGGACTGGTCGGCCATGCGGCGGCTGACGCCGAGCGTCGCGGCGGCCAGCGCGGCGACGGACTCGGGGTGCACCTTGTCGACGTCGGCGACGACGAGGAGCCCGTCCACGGTGGACAGGACGCTCTCGGAGACGCCCAGGACCCGGTCACGCAGCGAGGTCAGGATGCCGGTGAGTGTTTCGGTCGAGGCGTGTGCGGTCATGGGGACGTGCTCCTTGGTCCGGATGTCTGCGGTGGGGAGGGTGGGGTCCGTAGGGGCTCAGTCGGACGGGTTCCGGTCCGACTCGGGGAGAGCCCGAAGCCCGCGGCGGACGCGCCGCAGCATGTCGAGGGAAGGCTGGTGGGCGAGGAGTTCCTCGGGCGACAGCAGGGACAGGGGAGGGAAGGGAGGCAGTGCGGCGGTGGTCTCCGACGCGTCGCCCCCGGTGTCCGCACCGGGCACGGGCCCTGTGCCGCGCGCGGCTCCGCGTACGGGTAACGGGGGCGGTTTCACGGGTGCGCCCTTCGTTTCGGCCGAAGGCTGCGTGGGGGCGCTGGGATCGGATTCGGCGGACGAAGGCGGTTGGGCGGCGGGATCGGGCTCGGTGGGTACGGCCGGGCTGGGTGCGGGTCGGCTGGGTGTGGCCGGGCTGGGTGTGGGTTGGCTGGATGTGGCCGGGCTGGGTGTGGGTTGGCTGGATGCGGCCGGGCTGGATGCGGCCGGGCTGGGTGCGGGTCGGCTGGATGCGGCCGGGCTGGGTGCCGCCTCGCAGGAAGGCGCGGGTCGGGGGATGGGGGCCGGGTGGTCGGGGCCCGGCGGGGTTCTGGGGGCCTGCCTCCGCCGGAGGCGGGCGGCCTTGGTGCGTCGTCGGCGCTTGCGGGCCGGGTCCTGGTCTGCGCTCACTCCCCGTCCTCAGCGCCGAACTCGCCGACGGGGAAGCCCCCGCCCGGCCTGCGTCTGGGCAGGGGCCCGGCCCTCGGGGACGGTTCGTCGGCCGATGGCGCGGTCCGCGGGGGCACCCGGGGCGCGGTGCTGGGCCGCCCCTCGGGCACGGTCGTGGTCTCCCAGCGGACGGCGCCGAGCGCCTCCAGCCGGATCAGGTCCAGCATCACCGCGTAGAGTCCGCGCCCACGGGCGAAGGCGATGTCGCGCGGGGTGCGACGCCCGTTGGCGCTCTCGACGAGTTCGCGATGACGTGGCGTCAGTCCGCCGCCGGAAGCGGGGTGCGCGAGGTCGACGACCGGGGCGGGCCGGCCGCGGACCAGATCACCCGCGGGGCCCCGGAGCCGGGACAGCAGCGCGATACGGCGAGTCGTCTCCTCGGCCAGCGGGCGGGGTGCGACTCCGGGCCGGGCCAGGAGGGTGGGCTCACGGTCGGTCAGTTCCCAGTCCCCCGGTGGGCTCAGCGCCATCGCGAACGCCCCGTCATAGACGGCCGCCGTGCAGACGACCTCCAGTTCGGCGGCACCGATCAGACCCGCGGCCTCGAGATGGCGGCCCAGCCGGTCCGCGTCGGGCTCGGCCGCGCACGCGGCGAGCCAGGCGTCGTCGTCGATCCGGCCGGAGGCGAGCAGTGTGGACGTCGCGGTCGGCGCGCCCGGTGTCTCGATCGCGCCGACCCGGCCGTCGCGGAGATGAATCGTGCCACCAGGGGCACCGGCGACCCGTACCGTGCCGGTGAAGCCCTCCTGGTGCAGCGCCTGGAGCAGGGCCGGCACATTGCGGGCCGAGGGTGTCTTCACGCCAGCACCTCTCGGGCCCGGTCACCGAGGCTGCGCAGCGCCAGGGCCCTGAAGCGCGTGGAGACCGGTCTGGAGGTCTGATCGCTCCCGGCACCGCACACGACTGAGCCCGTTCCGGGCACGGCCGGACGGCCGTGCCCGGAACGGGCTCAGTTCAGGCACCACCACTGATGGGCGGGTGCTCAGGTCTCCTGCGGTGTCGCCGGGGAGGCCGTCACCTCGTGCTCGGGGACCGCCTGCCCTGAGCGGATCAGATCGATCCGCCCCATGACCTTGGCCCGCAGGTCGGTCGGCACGTCGTCCTGCCCGCAGCACCGCTTGACCAGCTTCTTGACGGCCTGTTCGAGACCGTACTTCTCCAGGCACGGCGAGCACTCCTCGAAGTGGTGCTCGAACTTGGTGCAGTCGGCGTCGGGCATCTCACGGTCGAGGAACTCGTAGAGATGATCGAGGATCTCGCTGCAATCCGTCTCGTGCGGCTCTCCGCAGCTCATGAGCCCGAGCCTTTCGCTTCGTTCGACTCTCCGGCGCCGGCCGGGACCAGCCCGCGGTCACGGGCGTAGTCCTCGAGCATGCCGCGCAGTTGACGGCGGCCCCGGTGCAGCCGGGACATCACCGTACCGATGGGTGTCCCCATGATGTCGGCGATCTCCTTGTACGCAAAGCCCTCGACATCGGCGAGGTAGACGGCGATGCGGAATTCCTCGGGGATCGCCTGCAGCGCTTCCTTCACGTCCGAGTCGGGCAGGTGATCGAGCGCCTGCGACTCGGCCGAGCGCAGACCCGTCGACATGTGCGACTCGGCGCGCGCCAGCTGCCAGTCCTCGATCTCTTCGGCCGCACTGCGCTGGGGCTCGCGCTGCTTCTTGCGGTACGAGTTGATGAAGGTGTTCGTGAGGATGCGGTACAGCCAGGCCTTCAGGTTGGTGCCCTCGCGGAACTGGTGGAAGGACGCGTATGCCTTGGCATACGTCTCCTGCACCAGGTCCTCGGCGTCGGCGGGGTTGCGCGTCATGCGCAGCGCGGCCGAGTACATCTGGTCGAGGAACTCCAGCGCGTCCCGCTCGAAACGAGCGTTGCGGTCCGCGGCGGTCTCCGTGCCCTCGGGCTGCTCCGCCTGGCCCCGTTCGGTCCCTGCGTCGGTCCCAGTGACCGGACCCACCTCCTCCAGTGTCTGTGCGGCACCGAAACCGGTACCACCAGATTCGGAGGATAGACGACGATCCGCACCCGCCGCCGCCCGAATAGGCGCGCTCTTCGCCGCGTGCAGCACCGTCCAGTCCAGGTCAGCGCGGCTGCTGCGGGTCGGGCAGATGGTCGAACCCATGCGGCGGACTTCCTCTCCTACGACGGTCAGCACGGTCTCGCGCTGTCTGATCCGCACAACAGGGGACCGTCACGCAACATTCCCGCCTTCCCACCGACTCCTTACCGAGTGACCCATTCCACTCGTCCCGGCGGGCGCCCTCAGCACGGCCCGGCGGGCGCCCTCAGCACGGCCCGGCAGGCGCCCTCAGCACGGCCCGGCGGACGACCTCAGCTCGGGCGGCCCAGCGAGGCGATCCACTCCACGACACCGTCGGTGATCACCTTCAGCGCCGCCGCCTGATCGATGGGCGCCCGCTTGGGTACGGCGAACCCGTGGTCGCCGTACGGCACCTCCACGAGCGCGTGGGGGCCCTTCGGGAACTCCTCCGGCCTCCCGAACGTGTCGTTCCCGCCCTGGACGACCAGGGTGGGCACCCCGGTGCCGAGCAGTTCGTCGGCGCGGGACTTCTCCGGCTTGCCCGGCGGATGCAGCGGGAAGCTCAGCGCGAGCACGGCGGCCGCGCCCAGTTCCCGCGCGGTACGGCAGGCCACCCGGGCCCCGGCGCTGCGCCCGCCCGCGATCACGGGCAGCCCCGGCCCCGTCAGCGCGGGCCACAGGCCCCGCCAGCCGATGTCCAGGGTCTTCGGCGCGGGTGCGAGCTTCTTGCCGGCCACCCGCCAGGGCTGCTCGACGAGCGCGACGGTCACCCCGTGCGCCGGGAGCACGGCGGCGAGGGCCTGGAGATCGCGCGCCTCGACACCGCCGCCCGCGCCATGACTCACGGCGAGCACCCATCGGGCGTCCCGCGCCTCGTGCCGGGTGACCCGGGCCGTGCCCGTCTCGGTGTCGATCTCTTCACTGATGCCGTTCACGTCAGAAGAGTGTGCCCTCCTCGGGGCCCTCCAGCTCCTTCAGCAGCTCCGGGGCGTTGTTGCGGACGTTGCTGACGGCCGTGGAGACGGGGTAGGCGCGCATCAGTCCGGCGGGCGGCGGCTCCAGCAGGCCGCGCAGATCGTCGGGATCCGTCCGGGCCGGGTCCAGCCAGCTGTCCCAGCGGTCGGGCGTGAGCATCAACGGCATCCGGGGGTGGATCTCGGCCAGCGTGAACGGGCCGTCCGCGGGCGCCACGGCCAGCGGGGTCGTCTCCGCCTCCGTCGTGATCACCGAGCAGGTGACCCACCAGGCCTGCGGATGGTCGTCCGGCAGGGTCTTGTCCCGCCAGAACTCGTACAGCCCGGCCATGGCGAACACGGATCCGTCGGCGGGGAGCACGAAGTACGGCTGCTTGCGCGGCCTCTTCTTCTTGCCCTCGACCTCCAGGTCCCGCTCGTGCTTGCCGGTGACCCACTCGTAGTAGCCGTCGGCGGGCAGGATGCAGCGGCGGGACGCGAAGGCGCGACGGTACGACGGCTTCTCGTGGACGGTCTCCGCGCGGGCGTTGATCATCCGGGCGGCGCCCTCGGGGTTCTTGGACCAGGAGGGGACCAGCCCCCACTTGAGCTTGCGCAGCTGGCGGACCGGCCGCTTGTCGTCGGTGTCCTTGAGGGGGCGGTCGAGAACCGCGTAGACCTCCTTGGTGGGGGCCACGTTGTAATCGGGCTCCAGGGTCTCCTCCGGCTCCCACTTCTCGATCTCGAAGACTCCCGCGAGATCCTCCGGCCTGCGACTCGACGCATACCGCCCGCACATCTCGAACCACCCCTCCGACCCGCGCACACACCGGGTCCTCCACCCGGACGTCTTCCAAGGGTGGCAGACCACGACCGGGGCACGGCGCGAACAGCTGCCCACCAGGCACCCCCGTATCCCCATCCGTCCCCTCCGTCGGGCCCGACCCCCGACCTCGTGCCGACCGCCACCGCTGCGACATCTGCCACCACCGCCCCCGCTGCGACCGCTGCGACCGCTGCGACCGCTGCGACCAGCCGGTTTCCCCCCAGGAACGATCCCCGCCACCCCGGCGTCTCTCATACGTCCGCTCCCGAGTGCCACACTTCCAGATCCGACGCGACCCGGAGGAGCCACCGCCGACCATGGAAAGCACCGCAGCCACCTCGCTGGCCAGCCTGTGGGACGAGGTCTTCGGCACCCAGCCCGACCCCGACACCTGGGTCGTCATCGCCACCGCGGTGGCCGCGCTCGCCGCGGTCGTCCCGCACGGCGTCTGGCGGCTCTCGCGCAACGCGATCACCATCGCGCACGAGGGCGGCCACGGCCTGGTCGCCCTGCTCACCGGCCGCACCCTGACCGGCATACGCCTGCACTCCGACACCAGCGGCCTCACCGTCAGCCGCGGCAAGCCCACCGGCCTCGGCATGATCCTCACCGCGGCCGCCGGCTACACCGCTCCCCCGCTGCTCGGCCTCGGCGGCGCCGCCCTCCTCGGTTCCGGCCGCATCACGCTGCTCCTGTGGCTCGCCACGATCCTCCTGGTGGCCATGCTGATCATGATCCGCAACGCGTACGGCGCCCTCACCGTCGTGCTCACCGGCGGCACCTTCGTCGTCGTCTCCTGGCTCGCCGGCCCCCAGGTCCAGGCGGCCTTCGCGTACGCGGTGGTGTGGTTCCTCCTCCTGGGCGGTGTGCGCCCCGCCTTCGAACTCCAGGCCAAGCGCCGCCGGGGCGGGGCCGGTGACTCCGACGCGGACCAGCTCTCCCGTCTGACCCATGTGCCGGCGACCGTGTGGCTGCTGATGTTCCACGTGGTGTCCGTGTGCGCGCTGCTGGGCGGCGGAAGGTGGCTCCTGAGGTTGTGACCGTCAGCTGTGACGGCCGTACGACGCGGCACCGCGCGGATCGGCCACGAACCGCCCCGAACGGACGTGTACGCGACGAGCGACGCACGTCAACCGGCTGAGCCCGGCGGAGCGAACCCCCACTAAAGTGGCCCCATGGCCCTGAACGCACAGCCCGCCCTCTGGCCCGCCCCGCACGCGAGCGGAGCCGTCGACGCGACGGTCCACGTGCCCGGGTCCAAGTCCGTCACCAACCGCGCCCTCGTCCTCGCCGCCCTCGCCAGCGAGCCGGGCTGGCTGCGCCGCCCCCTCCGCTCCCGTGACACCCTCCTGATGGCGGCCGCTCTGCGGGCGATGGGCGTCGGCATCGAGGAGACGGTGTCGTCCAGTTCCTCGGCCACGAGCGGCTCCGCCGTCTCCGGCGAGGCGTGGCGCGTCCTGCCCGCGGGACTGCGCGGCCCGGCCACCGTCGACGTCGGCAACGCCGGCACGGTCATGCGCTTCCTGCCCCCGGTGGCGGCCCTCGCCGACGGCCCCATCCGCTTCGACGGCGACCCGAGGTCGTACGAGCGCCCCCTGAACGGCGTGATCGACGGCCTGCGCGCGCTCGGTGCCCGGATCGACGACGACGGCCGCGGCGCCCTGCCGCTGACGGTCCACGGCAGCGGCGCCCTCGACGGCGGCCCGGTGGAGATCGACGCCTCGTCCTCCTCGCAGTTCGTGAGCGCCCTCCTTCTGTCCGCGCCGCGCTTCAACCAGGGCGTGGAGGTCCGGCACATCGGCTCGACGCTGCCCTCCATGCCGCACATCCGGATGACCGTCGACATGCTGCGCTCGGTGGGCGCCCAGGTGGACACCCCGGAGTCGGGCGGCGAGCCCAACGTCTGGCGGGTCACACCGGGCGCGCTGCTCGGCCGTGACCTGACGATCGAGCCGGACCTGTCCAACGCCCAGCCGTTCCTGGCGGCGGCCCTGGTGACCGGCGGCAAGGTCGTCGTCCCCGACTGGCCCGCGCGCACCACCCAGCCCGGTGACCAGCTCCGCGAGATCTTCACCGAGATGGGCGGTTCCTGCGAACTCACCGAGTACGGGCTGGTGTTCACCGGCTCCGGCGCGATCCACGGCATCGACGTGGACCTCGCCGAGGTCGGCGAGCTGACCCCCGGTATCGCGGCGGTCGCCGCCCTCGCCGACTCCCCGTCGACGCTGCGCGGCGTCGCCCACCTCCGCCTCCACGAGACGGACCGGCTGGCCGCGCTCACCAAGGAGATCAACGAACTCGGCGGCGACGTCACCGAGACCGCCGACGGCCTCCACATCCGCCCGCGCCCCCTGCACGGCGGTGTCTTCCACACCTACGACGACCACCGCATGGCCACCGCCGGCGCGATCATCGGCCTGGCGGTGAAGGACGTGCGGATCGAGAACGTGGCGACGACGGCCAAGACACTGCCGGACTTCCCCGAACTGTGGGCCGGGATGCTCGGGAACTGACGGGCGGACGACGATCATGCGCCGCTACGGCAAGCACACCGACGAGGACGACATCCGGAGCCGTCCCAACCGCAAGGGCAACCGCCCCCGCACGAACATCCGTCCGAAGCACGAGGACGCCGCCGACGGCATGGTCCTCACCGTCGACCGGGGCCGGCTGACCTGCCTCGTCGAGGACCGGATCGTGATCGCGATGAAGGCCCGTGAACTGGGCCGCAAGGCCGCGGTCGTCGGCGACACCGTCGCCCTGGTCGGGGACCTCTCCGGCAAGAAGGACACCCTCGCCCGCATCGTCCGCATCGCCGACCGCTCGTCGGTGCTGCGCCGCACCGCCGACGACGACGATCCGTACGAGCGTGTCGTCGTCGCCAACGCCGACCAGCTCGCCATCGTCACCGCCCTCGCCGACCCCGAGCCCCGCCCACGACTCATCGACCGCTGTCTGGTCGCGGCGTACGACGGCGGCCTCGAACCCCTCCTCGTCCTGACGAAGTCGGACCTCGCCTCCCCCGACAAGCTCCTGGAGCTGTACGGGGCCCTGGACATCCCCTTCGTGGTGACGAGCCGCGAGGAGCTGGAGCAGGGTGCCGCGGCGGACCGGGTGCGCGCGCACCTCGACGGCAAGGTCACGGCGTTCGTCGGCCACTCGGGCGTGGGCAAGACGACCCTGGTCAACGCGCTCGTCCCCGAGGACCGGCGCCGGACGACCGGCCATGTCAACGCGGTGACCGGCCGCGGCCGGCACACCACGACCTCGGCGCTGGCCCTGCCCCTCGCGGACTCCGACGGCGGCTGGGTGGTGGACACCCCCGGCGTCCGCTCCTTCGGCCTCGCCCACATCGACCCGACGCGGGTCATCCACGCCTTCCCCGACCTGGAGGCCGGCACCGAGGGCTGTCCGCGCGCGTGCAGCCACGACGAGCAGGACTGCGCCCTGGACCAGTGGGTCGCCGACGGGCACGCGGACCCGGCGCGGCTGTATTCCCTGCGCCGACTGCTCTCGACCCGCGAACGACGGGAAGGCGACTGACGCCGCCCGAGCGAAGGCGACTGACCCCGCCCGCGGGAAGGCGACTACCTCCGCGTTGTTTGCGCCCCCCTCCACCCGGTAAGTGCATAATCGCACCAAGTCTGATCCAGACCAGATGAGACCTGAAGAGATCAGGCGAGATCGGACGAAGCGGTCACGGAACGTGGGGACACGGGAGGACGAGACATGGCGTGGCTGCTGGTGGTCGTGGCAGGTCTGCTGGAGACCGGCTTCGCCGTCTGTCTGAAGCTCTCGCACGGATTCACCAGACTCTGGCCCACCGTCGCCTTCTGCGTCTTCGCCCTCGGCAGCTTCGGGCTGCTGACCCTCTCCCTGAGGAAGCTCGACGTCGGCCCGGCCTACGCGGTCTGGACGGGGATCGGCGCGGCCGGTACGGCGATCTACGGGATGATCTTCCTCGGCGACGTGGTGTCCACCCTGAAGATCGTCTCGATCACCCTCGTCATCGTGGGCGTCGTGGGCCTCCAGCTCTCGGGCTCGGCCCACTAGCTGCGCCTCGGCTGGACAAGGGGCCCGCTCAGCTGGCGTGGCAGGGCGGTCCGCACCAGCTCGGTGACCCCGCCCTCGCGCGGCGGCGCCGCGACGCAGGACAGGGCGAGCCGGACGGCGAGTTCGCAGGAACGGGCCAGTTCCACCGAGTCCGCCCTGGCGGTGCCGGGCGGCGACAGTGCCGCGACGGCCCGGTCGCGGACGAGCGCCACGAAGTCCGAGGGCGCGGGCAGCGGCCCGTCCGCGCGGCGCTGCGCGGGCACCAAGGAGGACGAGGGCACCGCCGAGAGCGTCAGCACCGGCAGCCGCTCGCTCCAGCACCCGGTGAGCATGGCCCGTACGAGCAGGTTGCTCCGGGAGACCGCCACGGTCCACTCGGCGGTCGCGGCGAGCCGCTCCCGGCTGTCCACCGGGGTGGCCAACGCCCGTTCGACCCCCGCGAGATAGCCGTCCGCCTCCCTGCGGACCAGGGCCCGGGCGAGCCCTTCCTTGCTGCCGAACTCGTTGTACAGCGTCTGGCGTGACACTCCTGCCACCGCCGCCACGTCGACCATCCGCACGGTGGACCACGGGCGGCGCACCAGCGCCGTGTAAGCGGCGTCCAACAAGGATTCCCGCGCTGCAGGCATCATCGCCTCCCTGATACGAGCGGGCGGCTCTGGCCCTCAGATTTGACGCGCATCAACCCACTGTCAAGGGTTCGCGAGAGTGCCGACGGGCGCACTCCGGCCAACCTGCGCGGGCCGACGGAACACCCGGAGGATCCCGTCGGCGTCAGGTACCCGCACAGCGCCGCGCCGCACCCCCGGGGGCGCCCCGAACTCCTCCGGGCGCCCTTGCCCCGGGCCCCCTATGGCCCCGCACCGACCTCGGCGGATACCGTTCGCACCATGGCCGACTACCTCGACGACCTCCGCTTCGCCCACGTCCTCGCGGACGCCGCCGACGCGAGCACCATGTCCCGCTTCAAGGCCCTCGACCTCAAGGTGGAGACGAAGCCCGACATGACTCCGGTGAGTGAGGCCGACAAGGCCGCCGAGGAACTCATCCGCGGCCATCTCCAGCGCTCCCGCCCCCGGGACGCGGTCCTCGGCGAGGAGTACGGCGTCGAGGGCACCGGCCCCCGCCGCTGGGTCGTCGACCCGATCGACGGCACCAAGAACTACGTCCGCGGCGTGCCCGTATGGGCGACCCTGATCTCGCTGATGGAGGCGGGCGAGGGCGGCTACCAGCCCGTCGTCGGCGTGGTCTCGGCGCCCGCCCTCGGCCGCCGCTGGTGGGCGGCGAAGGGCCACGGCGCGTTCACCGGCCGCAGCCTCAGCTCGTCCTCCCGCCTCCACGTCTCCCGTGTCTCGAAGCTGTCGGACGCGTCCTTCGCGTACTCCTCGCTCAGCGGCTGGGAGGATCGCGGCAGCCTGAACGGCTTCCTGGACCTGACCCGCGAGGTGTGGCGCACGCGCGCGTACGGCGACTTCTGGCCGTACATGCTGGTGGCCGAGGGCGCGATCGACCTGTGCGCCGAACCCGAGCTGTCACTGTGGGACATGGCCGCCAACGCGATCATCGTCACCGAGGCCGGCGGCACCTTCACCGGACTCGACGGCCGCCCCGGCCCGCACAGCGGCAACGCGGCCGCCTCGAACGGCCTGCTCCACGACGAACTGCTGGGTTACCTGAACCAGCGCTACTGAATCGCTGGTGCGCGTGCGGCTGTGAAGTGATCCCAAGGCGCCCTGAACTGACCACGCGCGCCCTCTTGTTGACCCTCTCTTTGCCTGGGAAGCTGGCAGTCCCCCCACTTGTGAACTTGTGCAGTGCTCAACAGGCGCGCCGGTGCGCCGTCATGACGACTGCCATGGTTCTCCAGGAGGTGACCGCACTCCATGCTCGTCCGCGACGCCATGAGCACGGTGGTTCTCACCATCGGCCCCGACCACACGCTCCGCCAGGCCGCCGCCCTGATGTCCGCACGCCGCGTGGGCGCGGCCGTGGTTCTCGACCCCGACGCAGGCGGACTCGGCATCCTCACCGAACGCGACGTCCTCAACTCCGTCGGTCTGGGCCAGAGCCCGGACATCGAGCGCGCCCACGCCCACACCACCAACGACGTCGTGTTCGCCGCGCCGTCCTGGACGCTGGAAGACGCCGCCCGCGCCATGGCGCACGGCGGCTTCCGGCATCTGATCGTGCTCGACGAGGCCGCGCCCGTCGGCATCGTCTCCGTCCGCGACATCATCCGCTGCTGGGCCCCGGCGCGACAGCACGCGCCGGCATGACCCCGACCGGGCCGGGACCCCGAGGAGTCCCGGCCCGTCCCGACGGCAAGCGGTCCAACCCTGGCCGACCACACAGAGCCTGGACGGCGGCCCACCAGGCACTTGCCGAGGTCCGGGCGGTGCCGTCCGCCGCTCTCCGGCCGAGGCCGGCACGGGCCTTGCAGCACCACTTCACGTGCCAGATCTTACATTGGACAAAATCCAAGTCAATATGCATTCCAAAGTCACACCCATTCGGAATCTGTCCCCCGGGCTGTTACGCTGACCTGTATGAGTGACCTTCTGGAGCGGCTGCGCGGACGCGGATGGCGTATGACCGCGCAGCGCCGTGTCGTGGCCGAGGTCCTCGACGGCGAGCACGTCCATCTGACGGCCGACGAGGTACACGCGCGCGCTGTGTCCAAGCTGCCGGAGATCTCCCGGGCGACCGTCTACAACACCCTGGGTGAGCTGGTCTCCCTGGGCGAGGTGCTCGAGGTCGCGACGGACAAGCGCGCCAAGCGGTACGACCCGAACGCGCACCGCCCGCACCACCACCTGGTCTGCGCCCGCTGCGGCACGATCCGCGACGTCCACCCCACCGGCAACCCGCTCGCGGACCTGCCCTCCTCGGAGCGCTTCGGCTTCACCGTCTCCGACGTCGAGGTGACCTACCGAGGCGTCTGCCCGAACTGCGCGACGGCGTAGACCCGCCAGCCACTCCGCTTCTCACCACGCCACACGCACACGACAGCCCCCGGCGGATCTGCTGCCGGGGGCTTCGCCGTTCTTCGGCCGCGGCATCCTCGCGCTAGGCCGTGGTCACATACACCGAAGGCCCGGAACCTGATCGGTTCCGGGCCTTCGGCCTTCAGTAGCGGGGACAGGATTTGAACCTGCGACCTCTGGGTTATGAGCCCAGCGAGCTACCGAGCTGCTCCACCCCGCGTCGGTAAACGCAACCTTACGTGGCCCCGTCGACCAGCGCAAATCGCTTCAGTGCCGGGACGGGACCCACGGGCGTCACACCCTTCCGATGTACGCCCGGGCCCCGCCCGCGCCACCCGCTCCTACGCCGACAACTCCTGCCGCAACGCGTCCCGCAGCCGCGCCGCCCGCTCGGTCACCTCGGCCGGCCCGAGCGCCACCGCACGGTCGGCCCACCGCTTCCCTTCGACCAGCTCACCCCGACGCGCGTAGACGAGGGCGAGCCGCAGCGCCGCCCGCCCGTGCCCCGCGTCGGCGGCCCGGGCCCACCACACGGCGGCCTCCGGCTCACTCCCCTCACGCGCCAGCAGCAGACCCAGGTTGAACGCGCCGTTCCGCGAACCGGCCTCGGCGGCGATGCGGTACCACCGCGCCGCCTCGACGACGTCGCCCCGCCCCGCGGCCAGCATCCCGACGCGCACCTGCGCCCGCCGGTGCCCCTGCGACGCGGCCCTCTCGTACCACTCCTCGCACTCGTTCCTCTCGCGCACCGGCTCCCCCAGCTCATGCGCGGGCGCGGGCGGCCTGCGCGCGTCGAGCACGGCGGCGAGCCGGTACGCGGCCTCCGCGCTGCCCCCACCGGCCGCACACCGCAGATGCCGCTCGGCGGCCCGCTCGTCCCCCTCCCGCAGCCGCGCGATGGCGACCTGGAGCGCCGCCTCCGTGTGGCCGGCGGCGGCCGCCCGCTCGTACCAGACGAGCGCGGTCGCGTCGTCGCCCCGCCCGGCGTGCAGGATCCCGAGGTTGAACGCGGCGTCCACGCTGCCGGCCTCCGCGGCCTTGGAGAACCACGGCTCGGCACCGGCCGCGTCGCCGACCTGGAGCAGCAGGATGGCGAGCGCGTTGGCCGCCTCCCGGTGCCCGGCGTAGGCGGCCTGCCGGTACCACTGCTCGGCCTGCGCGGTCCGCCCCTGCTCGGCGCAGAGCAGTCCCAGGTTGTACGCGCCGTTCACGTCACCGGCGTCCATCGCGGCCCGGTACCAGCGCTCGGCGGTCTGGGTCTCGCCGCGCTCGGCGTGCAGCGCCCCCAGGGCGTTCGCGGCGTTGCCGTCGCCGTCCTGGGCTGCCCGCAGCCACCACACGGCCGCGCTCTCGGTGTCGCCCGCGTCGCGCAGCAGGAACCCGAGCGCGCACGCGGCCCGGGGCTCGCCGTCCTTGGCGGAGGTCAGGTACCAGCGCCCGGCCTCCTTGAGCTCGCCGCGCCGCTCCAGGATCGCGCCGAGGTGCAGTGCGGCCCGCCGGTGGCCGCGCGCGGCGGCCTGGCGGTACCACTGCTCGGCCTCCTCGGCGGCGGTCGGTGCGACACCGTTGTCAGCCCCAGGCGCCCCCGCTCGCGCGGCGGAACGCCCTTCGCGTACGCCGTCCCGCCCTTCACGGACCGCGATACCGCGACCGCCCCGTCCACCGTCGCGACTGTCCCGCGCTGCCTCCCTGGCGTCCCTGATGTCCCGAGCGGCCCGTCCGTCCCGTGCGTCAGGCGAATCCCGGACGACCTCGCGGCTCGCGCCGCCGATCTCCAGGGCGGCGCGGGCGATCCTGCGCCCCTCGCGGACGGCCGCGCGCTCCTCGCGCTCGGCGCGATGGTCGAGCGTCCGGGCAAGGCGGTAGGCGGCCTCGCGGTGACCGCGTTCGGCGGCGACGCGCATCCACTTCTCGGAGGCGGCGTCGCTGCGGTGCTCCAGCAGGTCGGCGAGGGCGTACGCGCCGAGCGCGTGGCCCTGCTCCGCGGACTGGCGCAGCCAGTACTCGGCGGCCGGCTCGTCGCCGCGCTCACGGTGGTGCCGTCCGAGCGCGTGGGCGGCGGCCGCGGAACCGGCGACGGCGGCGATCCGCCACCATCCGGCGGCCTCGTCGGGGTATCCCCTCTGGTGGAGCAGAACGCCCAGGTTGTTGGCGGCCGCGCGGTCCCCGGCGGCGGTGGCGGCGCGCAGGTACGGCTCGGCCCCGTCGAGGTCACCGCGGCGCAGCAGCATGGCTCCGAGGACGCTCATGGCCTCGGAGTCACCGGCTTCGGCGGCGAGCCGCTGACGCGCCTCCTCGACGGCTTCCCCGGCCTCGTCCGGGTCCGCGGCCGGCGCGGAGTCACCCGCGGGACGCGGACGGCCGATGGTGATCTCGGACTCGGTGGTCAGGACGGACTCCCCCGACGGCTCGGACTCCGCGGGCAGCACAAGGTCGGCAGACAGCGCAACATCGACGGACTGCGCAAACCGCCCTGTCTCCCACAGAGTTGCCTTGTCCCCCATAACGTCCATCGTCGCACCACCTGCAACCTGGGTACACCTGGTATACCGCAGCCATTGAGGTCACTACAGCGTTTTGTCGACATGCCCACAGAGCGACAAGTCAAACACAGATCGCCCCATGTCCCCAGGCAACACGTCGAAGGCCCGGATCCTTTGGAGGATCCGGGCCTTCAACTTCAGTAGCGGGGACAGGATTTGAACCTGCGACCTCTGGGTTATGAGCCCAGCGAGCTACCGAGCTGCTCCACCCCGCGCCGTTGCTCTGCAACCGTATCACGGCGCGGGGTGGAGCCCTGAATCACCCGCTCCCAGTGCCCTCGTCGGCGCTCTTGTCGCCCTGGTCGGCCTGGTCGCCCTTGTCCGTGTCCTTGTTCTCGCTGCCTGCGGTGCCACCGGCCCCGTCGGCCTTGGACTGCGCCTCCTCGGCCCGCTTCAGCGCGTCCTCGAGGTCCTGCTGGGCGCGGCCGTACGCCTCCCAGTCGCCGTCCTTGAGGGCCTTCTGGCCCTCGTCGAACGCCTTCTGGGCGTCCTGCAGCGCCTGTTGGACCGTCGGGTCGCCGGACGTCGGCGGCTCGTCGGTGCCTTCGTCGCCGTCGTCCTTCGGTGGCTCGGGCGTCGGGCCCTCCGCCTCGAACACCTTGTTGAGCGCGGCGTCGAGGGTGTCCTCGAAGGCCGTGTTGCCGCCGTAGGTGACGAGAACCTTGCGCAGCAGCGGGTACTTGAGGCCGCCGCCTCGCACGTAGACGGGTTCCACGTAGAGCAGTCCGCCGTCGAGCGGAACCGTCAGGAGGTTGCCGTACTCGACCTGTGAGTCACCTCTCTTGAGGAGGCTGATGGTCTCGGCGATGTCCTGTTCGGAGTTGAACTGGCTCTGGACCTGCTTGGGGCCGTCGATCGGTTCGCTCGTCGGCAGTTTCAGGACCGTGATCTTGCCGTAGTCCGGTGTCCCCGCCTCGGCGTTGACCGACACGAAGGCGCTCAGGTTGTCGCGGCCGTTCGGCGTGAGCGTCGTGGTCAGCGAGAACGCCTGCGCCTGCTGACCCGGCAGCTTCATGCTCAGGTAGTACGGCGGCACCGCGTTGCCCGAGGTGTTGGTCGGGTCGTCCGGGACCTGCCACACCTCGCTGCCGCTGAGGAACGTCTCCGCGTCCTTCACGTGGTAGCGGGTGAGCAGTTCACGCTGGACCTTGAACAGGTCCTGCGGGTACCGCAGATGGGCCTCCAGCGACTTGGAGATCGCCGTCTTCGGCTCCACCGTGTCCGGGAACGCCTTCATCCAGGTCTTCAGGACCGGGTCCTTGGTGTCCCACTGGTAGAGCTTGACCTCACCGGTGTACGCGTCGACGGTCGCCTTCACCGAGTTGCGGATGTAGTTGACCTGGTTCTGCTGGGCCACCACCGCGCGCTGGCTGTTGTCGGCGGTCAGCGAGTCGGCCGTCGTGTCGCCGAGGGTGGTGCGGGAGGCGTACGGGTAGCCGTTGGTCGTCGTGTACGCGTCGACGATCCACTGGATCTTCCCGTCGACGACGGCCGGGTAGGCGTCGCCGTCGATGGTCAGCCAGGGGGCGACCGCCTCGACGCGCTCCTTGGGCGTGCGGTTGTACAGGATCCTCGAACCCTCGCCGATGGCACCCGAGTAGAGGATCTGCGGCTCGCTGAACGCAGCCGCGTACGCCGCCCGGTTGATCGGGTTCGAGAGGTTGACCCCGCTGTCGCCCTTGTAGCTGGTGGTCTTCTCACCGCTGTCGTCGGAGTAGTCGATCTCCTTCTGGGGACCGCCGACGATGGAGTACTGGGTGGTCTTCTCGCCGTAGTAGATGCGCTGCTGGTACTCGCCCAGAGTGCCCTTGGACGGCAGGTCGGACTCCGTGAACACCGGACGGCCGCCGGAGGTGGCCTCGGTGCCCTTGGCGGCGACGACGCCGTAGCCATGGGTGTAGCGGAAGTGGTCGTTGATCCAGTTGTTCTTCGGGATGCCGGCGAGGTTCAGCTCGCGCAGACCGATGACCGTGTCCTGCTCCGCGCCGTCCTCACCGCTGTACCGGTCCACGTCCAGGTTGGTGGGGAACGCGTAGTAGTTCCTCATCTGCTGGAGCTGCTGGAACGTCGGGGAGACGATGTTCGGGTCGAGCAGGCGGATGCTTGCGGCGCCGTCGGCGTCCTTGCGCAGCTTGGCCTTGTCGGTGGTGTCGCCCGTGCCCGAGTACTCCTGGACCGTGGTGCCGTCGATCCCGTACGCCTGGCGGGTCGCCTTCAGGTTCTCCTCGACGTACGGCGCCTCCTTGGCCTGCTCGTTCGGCTGGACCTGGAACTTCTGCACGATCGCCGGGTACAGCCCGCCGATGAGGATCGCGGAGAGCACCATCAGACCGAAGCCGATGACGGGCAGCTGCCAGGTGCGCCGCCAGATCGTGGCGAAGAACAGCAGCGCGCAGATCACGGCGATGCAGAACAGGATGGTCTTGGCCGGCAGGTACGCGTTCGCGTCGACGTACCTCAGGCCCGTCCAGTTGCCCGTCGCCTTGAAGTCGCTGGACTTAACCGCGAGGCCGTACCGGTCGAGCCAGTAGGCGACGGCCTTCAGGGCGACGAAGATGCCGAGGAGCACCGACAGGTGCCCGGTGGCCGCGGCCGTGGCGCGCGCGCCCGGGGAGGTGACCCTGAGGCCGCCGTACAGGTAGTGGGTGAGCGCGGCGGCGATCACCGAGAGCACGGCGGCGGCGAAGCCGAAGCCGAGCAGGAAGCGGTACCAGGGCAGGTCGAAGGCGTAGAAGGAGACGTCGAGGTCGAACTGGGGATCCTTCTGGCCGAAGGACACGCCGTTGACCCACATCAGCCACGTACGCCACTGCCCGGAGGCGGAGGCGCCGGCGATCAGGCCGACCAGGGCCGTGATCCCGAGGAGCAGCCACTTCTTGTAGGGCGCGATGCCCATGCGGTACCGGTCGAGGCTCTGCTGCTCCATCGACATGGCACTCAGCGGCGGGCGCAGCCGGTGCGCCAGCCAGATGTTGAAGCCGACCGCGGCCGCCATCAGCAGACCGAAGACGAAGAAGAGCCCGATCTTCGTCCACAGCGTGGTGGTGAAGACGGACGAGTAGTTCACCGACCGGTACCAGAGCCAGTCCGTCCAGAACCCCGCGAACATGACGAACGCCATGCCGAGCGCGGCAAGGACGCCCAGCGTCATGAGCAGGGTCCGGACACGCCGGGACGGTCGGCCGACTCTGATCCGCGGCCCCGTCGGGCCTCCGCCGCGGTCCGGCATCTGGAAAGCCAAGGTGTGCACCTCGAAAATCGCTGTCGACATGTCGGGGCCGCGTCTACGGACCCTTCAGCGGGCCCCCTGGTCCTAGGAGCCTCACCTATTGCAACTTACTCACGCTTTACTCGGTTCCCGCTTCGGGTAACGAACGAGGCAGGATTGTGACCATGTCCAACACTCCCATGGCAGCGAACCCGCTCACCCGGGCCGTACTCGAGATCGACGAGTACGCCTCGGGCCTCGGCTGGGACCAGCCCGCTCGCCTCTTCGCCCTCGTAGACACCGCGCGCCTGAAGGCCCAGGAGCCCGCGCTCGCGGCGCAGCTCGGTCTGGAGGACGAGTCCGAGACCAGCGGCCTCACCCCGATCGAGCAGGACGAGATCCCCAGCGGCAAGGCGCTGGACGAGTTCCTCGGCACGATCGCCTGGCCCGACGCGGTGGTCGGCTGCGCGCTGACCGTGGAGCGGCTGATGCTGCCGCCGTCCGTCGAGGCGTCCGTCCCGGACCACCTCGACGGGGCCCGGCTCACCGAGTGGGTCGCCTCCCACCCGGAGCGTCAGGAGGTCCGCATGACGGTCGCGGTCCTGCGGGACGGCTCCCGCGACTCCGCGCTGCGCCTGCGCGAGAAGGACTCCCCGACCGAGGTCCTCACCGGCCCCGAACTGGTGCCGGGACTGGCCGAGGCGCTGACGGCGACGTTCGCGGACTGATCACTCGGAGGCCGTCGCGCGGCGGACCCCTGCCCTACGGCGGCGGGGGCGCCCCCTGGTGACAGAGCGCCCCCACGCGCGCGTGCACTTCAGCCCTTGGTGGTGCACTTCGGCAGGTCGGAGGTGTCTCCGGAGCGGATGTCCCTCAGGGCGCCGAGGGCGTCCTCGATGGTGTCGACCTTGACGAGGGTGAGTCCGTCGGGGGTGTCCTTGGCGGCCGCGGCGCAGTTGTCCTTGGGCGTCAGGAAGTACTGGGCGCCCTTGCCGCGCGCACCGACCGTCTTCATCTCGATGCCGCCGATGGGGCCGACCTTGCCGTTGTCGTCGATCGTGCCGGTGCCGGCGACGAACTTTCCGCCGGTCAGATTGCCCGGCGTCAGCTTGTCGTAGATGCCGAGGGCGAACATCAGACCGGCGCTCGGGCCGCCGACGTCGGCGAGCTTGATGTCGATGGTGAACGGGAAGGTGTGGTCGGTCCCTGCGGAGATCCCGACGATCGCCCGCTCCTTGCCCGAGTCGTCGGACTTGGCGGTCGTGATCGTGATCTTCTGGGTCTCGGTCGCCGTGGTGTTCTTCTTCTCGGCGGCGGCCTGCGCCTTGGCGGGCACGATGACGAAGTCGACGTTCTCGCCCGGTTTGTGCTTGGTGACCTGTTTCGCGACGTCCTCGGGGGCCTTGATCGGCGTGCCGTCGACGGACTTGATCACGTCACCGGCGTGCAGTTCGCCCTCGGCCGGGGAGCCCTTGACGACGGTGGAGACGATCACCCAGGACTTCACCGGGATGCCCAACTGCTTCAGGGCGGCGACCTTGGCGCTCTCCTGGGACTGGCTGAACTCCTCGGCGTTCTCCTGGGTGGACTGCTCCTCGGTCTTGCCGTCCGGGTACAGCGTGTCGTGCGGGACGACCTTGTTGTCGTGTGCCAGCCAGCCGTAGACGGCCTCGACGAGGTTCATCTTGTAGTCGGCGCTCGTGACCCGGACCGTGGTCATGTTCAGGTGCCCGGTCGTCGGATAGGTCTTGCGCCCCGAGATCTGCAGCACCGGCTCGCCGTCGTGCTTGCCCAGCGTGTTCACCGTCGGCCCCGGCGACATCTCCGAGTAGGGCACGGGGATGAGCACTCCCGCGCACAGGATCGCGATCAGCATCAGGGTGGAGGCGAGCATCGTCGCGGTGCGGCGTGGCATGGAACGACAGTACGGGACAGGCCTGTAAGTGCACTGTCGGGGCTGCCGTCCGGGGCGGCGACGAGCGGGGGCGACGGCGCACCGGACAGGCGGGGGCGCGCGTGGGCGCGGGCAGGGGTCAACCGCCGGTGTGGGACCTCTCCATGGCCTCACGGAACCGTGTGTAGCCGGCGAGCTCGGTGCCGTCCTCGATGCTCTTGCGGTTCCGGCTGGCCCAGCCGCCCCACAGTCCGGCACCGATCACAGCCACAAGTGGAATCAGCAACCAGGCGAGCGCCGCCATGCCGACCTCCCAACCCGATTCACATGACCGCAACTGACTGATCAGCAGATTATCCGTCCGCTTCGTCAACGCTCACGCTGGGGGGCGGGTTACGCAACCGGAACGCGAATGGCCCCATCTCGGTCACGCCACCCGGGTGTTCCCCGGCCCCGACCCAGGTCCGTCGACGCTCTGGGGAGGGGCTCAGCAGGCCCCGACCCACTCCTCCGTGCCGTCGGAGAACTTCTGGTGCTTCCAGATGGGCACCTCGTGCTTCAGGTCGTCGATGAGCTTGCGGCACGCCTCGAACGCCTCACCACGGTGCGGGCACGACACGGCGACGACCACGGCGAGATCCCCTACCTTCAGACTTCCCACCCGGTGCACGGCCGCGAGCGCCCGCACGGGATAGTCGGCGACCACCTTCTCCGCGATCCGCCGCATCTCCGCCTCGGCGGTCGGATGGCACGAATAGCCCAGCTCGTCGACATCGGCTCCGCCGTCGTGGTTCCGCACCGTCCCCACGAACAGCGCGGTCCCACCGGCCGCGTCGTCCCCGACGGCCCGGAAGACCTCGTCCACGGAGAGCGCGGTCTCCCGGACACCGATCAGCTTGATGGGCTCCTCTGCCCTCTGCTCACCGGGATGATCGTTCATCGCTGCCATACCTCCATCGTGCCCCACCCGCCCCCCGGCCCGACATGGTCGGATCAGCAGGCACGCGCGTGCGTGCTCGTCCCGTCCCACAGGGCGCGCATCCTCGTGCCGGTCGCACCCTCGTCCCGGCGTCCCGCCGGGCGCCCCGTCACAGTCTGCGTCGAGCCTTCCGGGCCCGTCGTACCAGCGCCGCCGTACCCAGCAGCGCGACCGTGGCGCCCGCGGCACCCGCCGCCGTCGCGTCCTTCCGCCCGAGCCGGCGTCCGGCCACCGTGTGCCGCCCGGACACCTCCTCCAGCAGTTCGGCGAGCACTTCCTCGTTCGTCCACCGCGGCCGCCACCCGGCCTCGTGCAGCCGGCTGCCGCTGACGACCCAGGGGTACATCGTGTAGGCCAGGTCCCCGGCCGGCGACGGGGTGAGCCCGATGCGGTGCAGCCGGGCCGCGGCCCCCAGGGCCACCGCGGACGGCAGTTCCATGCGCCGGATCCCGCTGAGCTCCTCGACCTCCTCCTGCTCCAGCCAGCCCTCGCACCCGACGGCCAGCTCCCCGTCGACCTTCTCCAGGACGGCGTACTCCAGCGCCCCGCACAGGTCCTCGACATGGCAGAACTGCCAGGCCGGCCGCGATCCGGCCACCACCAGCAGTCGAGGCGACTCGAAGTACCTGGTCAGCGCGGTGTCGGTACCCCCGACGAGGACGGCGGGCCGGACGACGGTGACATTGAGGCCCGGGTGGGCGCGCGGCGCCCGGCGTGCGAGGCGCTCGATCTCCAGCAGGTCGCCGACCCCGGTGGCCTCCGCGGTCGCCCGCAGCTCGGCGTCCTCGGAGAGCGGCAGCTCGTTGTCGGGCAGCGCGCCGTAGACCATGGCCGAGGTGCACAGCACGACCCGGTGCACGCCGGCCGCGGCGGCCGCCGTGAGGACGGTCTGCGTGCCCCGCACGTTGTACGCGCTGCGGGCCGCCGGGTCGGTGCCCAGGTCGAGGTCGACCGCGAGGTGCACCACCACGTCCGCGCCGCGCAGCTTGTCGGCGATCGCCGGGTCCCGCACGTCCAGGATGTGCCACTGGGCGGCCGCGCACTCCCCCCGCCGCTCGTCGATCGCGATGACCTGCCGGACCTCGTCGGACTCGGCGAGCCGCTCGGTGAGCAGCGCGCCCACCCCGGACGCGGCGCCGGTGACCGCGACGACGGGTCCGCGCAGGGCGGAGCTGGTTGAGGGGTTTCGCGCTGCGCGAACCTGCGGATCTGGGGAACTCACCGGGCGTCTCCAGCGGTTGTCTTCAGTACGAACGCGGGTGACGCGTACGTACCAGGTGGCATCCATCCTGCCGCAGGCCATCGGTCGGCGGAGCACCGAGGCCCGAACCCGCCACGGTGTCTAGGCTGGGTGGTGTTCGGGCAGCCGTGCCGTCGGTGGAGCCGACGGCCCTATCAGCCGAGGAATCCCGTGAGTGACACCCCATTCGGATTCGGCCTTCCGCCGGAGGAGCCGGACGACGGCGACGAGGGCAAGAAGAAGGACCAGCAGAGCGGTGGTGGTCAGGGCCCGGCCAACCCGTTCGGTTTCGGGTTCCCCGGGGCCGGGGGCCCCGGCGCCGACAATCCGTTCGCCGCGATGTTCGGTTCCATGAACCCCACCGACCTGGGCGCCGCCTTCCAGCAGCTGGGCCAGATGCTCTCGTACGAGGGTGGCCCGGTGAACTGGGACATGGCCAAGCAGATCGCCCGCCAGACGGTCGCCCAGGGCACCGCCGACGGCACCAAGGACTCCAGTGTCGGCCCCGCCGAGCGCACCGCCGTCCAGGAGGCCGTCCGCCTGGCCGACCTGTGGCTCGACGACGCGACGTCCCTGCCGTCCGGTGCCGGATCCGCCGTGGCGTGGAGCCGCGCGGAGTGGGTGGAGGCGACCCTGCCCGCCTGGAAGGAGCTCGTCGACCCGGTGGCCGAGCGCGTCGGCGGCGCCATGGGCGACATCCTGCCGGAGGAGATGCAGGCCATGGCGGGCCCGCTGATCGGCATGATGAAGTCGATGGGCGGCGCCATGTTCGGCCAGCAGATCGGCCAGGCCGTGGGCGTGCTCGCGGGCGAGGTCGTCGGCTCGACGGACGTCGGCCTGCCCCTCGGCCCGGCAGGCAAGGCCGCCCTCCTCCCGGTCAACGTGGAGGCGTTCGGCAAGGACCTGGGCATCGGCCAGGACGAGGTGCGGCTCTACCTGGCGCTGCGCGAGGCCGCCCACCAGCGGCTCTTCGCCCATGTGCCGTGGCTGCGCTCGCATCTGTTCGGCGCGGTCGAGGGCTACGCGCGCGGGATCAAGGTCGACACGGCCAAGCTGGAGGACGTGGTCGGCCAGTTCGACCCGCAGAACCCCGAGGAGCTGCAGCAGGCGCTCCAGCAGGGCATGTTCCAGCCGGAGGACACCCCGGAGCAGAAGGCCGCCCTGGCGCGACTGGAGACGGCGCTGGCGCTGGTGGAGGGCTGGGTCGACGCCGTGGTGCACACCGCCGCGAAGCCGCGCCTGTCCTCCGCCGACGCGCTGCGCGAGACCCTGCGCCGCCGCCGCGCCACCGGTGGCCCGGCCGAGCAGACGTTCGCCACGCTGATCGGGCTGGAGCTGCGTCCCCGCCGACTGCGCGACGCGTCCCGGCTGTGGGCCTCCCTCACCGACGCGCGCGGCGTCGACGGCCGGGACGCCCTGTGGGCCCACCCGGACATGCTGCCCAACGCCTCCGATCTGGACGACCCCGACGGCTTCGTCCACCGCGAGCAACTGGACTTCTCGGAGCTGGACAAGATGCTCGGCGAGGCCGCGTCCGGGTCCGGGTCCCGGTCCACCGAGCAGCCGGACCTGAAGAAGTCCGATGAGCAGCCCGATCCGAAGAAGAAGGACGACGACACCGAGTGAGCCTGCACGACGACGCGGTCCTCGTACTGAAGGGCTACGAGGACCAGCCGGAGCTGCGCCAGGCCTACCTCGATCATCTGTCCGAGCACCCGGACGGCATCTGGAAGGCCTGCGGCGCCGGGCACATCACGGCGAGCGGGCTGGTGATCGACCCCGAGCGGGGGCGGGTCCTGCTGACGCTCCACAGGAAGCTGCGCATGTGGCTCCAGATGGGGGGCCACTGCGAGCCCG
This sequence comes from Streptomyces sp. NPDC030296, assembly GCF_055572815.1. Classification (NCBI taxonomy): domain Bacteria; kingdom Bacillati; phylum Actinomycetota; class Actinomycetes; order Kitasatosporales; family Streptomycetaceae; genus Streptomyces; species Streptomyces sp. NPDC030296. Next base: position 629,723 of record NZ_JBVICQ010000003.1, on the reverse strand, counting down.
AGGACACCACCCTCGCGGCCGCCGCGCTGCGGGAGGCGACGGAGGAGTCCGGTGTCACCGGGTTGACCCTGCTCCCGGGCGGGCCGGTGCGTCTGGACCGCCACCCGATCCCGGCGCCGTGCCACTGGCACTACGACGTCCAGTACGCGGTGCTTGCCCCGCCGGACGCCGAGCACCTGGTCAGCGACGAGTCCCTCGACGTGCGCTGGTTCCCGTACGCCGAGGTGGCGGACGTGGCGGACGAGTCTGTCGTACGACTGCTGGAGGCGACACGGGCGCGGCTGTGACCGCGCGCCGGTCCCTCACCGGGAGACGAACGCCGTAAGGGGCGTCCGCCATTGGCGGACGCCCCTTACTCATGCGCGTGTCCGTACTGCCCCGCCGGGATCAGGCGCGGCTTCCACCGAGGTTGTTCCCGCTCAGACCGCCCGCGCCCATGCCGAACTGGCCGAGCACCCCGGAGGTGCGGACGTGCTGCGGCGGCAGCAGCTCGCTCGGCTGCACCAGGACGTGTCCGCTGCCGGAGAAGTGCATCTCCCAGCCCTCACCCGTGGAGCCCCGGCGGCGCCACACGGCGGACGTCGAGGTCGGCGCCTGCAGCTGGGTGCGCAGCGATGTGGACCAGGCGATGACGGCGTCGGAGTCGACGCAGATGTTCTTCTCGGGCGTCACCTCGAGCGCCAGCGGCTCGCCCGAGGTCATCAGGACGACCTTGCCGCCGCCGGACAGCTCCAGGTTGTACGCCCCCGCCGAGGCGACCTCGACGGCGCTGTCCACGGCGACGATGCCGACGTTCAGGGAGCCGTCGAACGCCAGGACGGAGGAGGAGTCCACGGTGATGCCGCGGCCGACGTCCATGATGTGCAGATACTGCGCGAAGTTGGCGAGATACACGATCCCGTTGCCCTTGCAGCGCATCAGTTCCAGGCGCTCACCGGTCATCCGCTCGGCGTTGCGCCAGCTGCGGTTGCGGTACTGGCTGTCGAACTCGACCTGCCCCTCGAAGGCGACCATGGCGCCCTGGCGAGCCAGGACGGGGCTGCTGCCGATGGTGACGTCCGTCTTCAGCAGCTGCGGGTTCTGCAGCGTGTAGCGCTCGGTGTGCTCCACCGGGATGTGCGCGAAGAGTGTGCTGTGCATGGTGTGCTGTTCTCCTCTCGGCCCCGGTCAGCCACGGACCTTGAAACGGTCACCGGTGTCCTCGCTGGGCTGGACGACCACGAAGCCCTGCCCCTTGAACCCGATCTGGAAGGCCTCCCCGCTGCCCCGGCCGATGAGCGCTCCGGCCTTGATGGTGCGGCGGGCCTTCATGTCGAGGCCGTCGGTCCAGGCGATCAGCGCGTCCGGGTCGACGTACGTCTCCCGTTCGGCGCAGTCGAGTGAGATCGGCACGCCCCTGCTGACCAGGGCGACCCATCCGGTGCCCCGGATGACCAGGTTGGTCAGTCCGGACCCGGAGAGCTTGGCGAGGCCCTTGACCGGTTCGATGGTCAGCTGGAGGGAGGCGTCGCAGGCCAGCAGGGTGGGGCCGTTGACGGACAGCGCCTCGTTGTTCAGGTGGACGATGAGGACGTCACCGCCGTAGTCGGCGAGGTAGAGGTCGCCGTCGCCGCGGCAGAGCATCAGCTTGCCGCCCTCTCCGGTGACCATCTCCTCCGCGCTGCGGCGCAGCGAGGCGGGAGCCGCGTCGAACTGCACGAACCCGTCGTAGGCGATCATCGAGCCGGCCTTGGCCAGGAGGTCCTGGCCGGTGACCATGGTGACCTTGAGCGTCTTGGAGCTGTGCACGCTCATCCGGACGCCGGTGGCCGCGGAGCGGTGCGCGTGGAGTGTCTGGAGGTCCATGCTCTGCCTCACACCTCGAAGGGCTGGACGACGACGAAGTTGCCGGGGGCACCGCGGAACTGGAGGTTGATCGCCTCCTGGGTCTGCCGGGCGTACCCGGAGCGGCGCAGCCTCAGCGAGGTCGTGGTGACGGCCTGCGCACCGGCGGACCAGGCGATGACGGCGTTGCCGTCGACGTAGGTGGCCGGACCGACGGGCAGGACGACGGGGACGCCGCGTGTCTTGACGACGACCGCTCCGGTGCCGGAGAAGAGCATGCTGAACAGGCCGCCGCCTGGCAGACCGGCACCCTCGATACGGCGGATCTCGGTGTCCAGCGCCTCGTCGAAGGCGAGGACGCCGCGCGCGCTGGTGTAGAGCTGCTCATTCTGGAGGCGGATGACGAAGAGCCTGCTGCCCTCGTCGGCGAGGAACACCTCGCCGTCGCCGGAGCACCGCATCAGGGCCATGCCCTGCCCGGTGAGCTGGCCCGTCAACTTGCCGAGCAGGCCGGAACCCTTGTGGGCGAAGTCGATGTCGCCCTGGTAGGCGACCATGCTGCCCTGCTTGGCGAGGATGTTGGCGCCCTTGGTGAGGGTGGCCCGCACCAACTGCGGGTTCTGCTCGGTCCAGCGGTCGCCGACGGGTGCCTCGGAGTACTTCGACAGCACGACGCGGAGTCCGGCCTCCGGCGGCACGGGGGCGAGCTGCGTCCCGCCGCCGAACGGCTGTCCCTGTCCCGGGAAGGCCCCGGGGGCGCCCGGAGGCGTGAAGGGGCCGCCCTGCGGTGCCGCGCCGGGCGGCGGTGTGAACGGCCCGCCCTGGGGCGGGGCGCCCGGAGGGGAGAACGGTCCGCCCTGGGGCGGTGCGCCGGGCGGTGTGAAGGGTCCGGCCGGCGGTGCGGCCGGGGGCGGGACGGTGCCACCGGGGGGCGTGTGCAGCGGCGCGGCGATGGTCGGAGCGGCGTGCACGGACGGGGAGGGCGCCGGGGGCGCGTAGGCCTGGGAGGGAGCCGGTGCCGGAGCCGGTGCCGGGGCAGGGGCGGCGGGGGCGCCGAACGCGGGCGGGGCGAAGCCGGGGGCGGCGTCCGCCTGCGGCTGCTGAGGCGGGGCGGCCGGCTCCTCCTCGGCGACCTCGCCGCCGAAGTTCTTCAGCAGCGCGTCCAGACCGCCGTCGAAGCCCTGGCCGACGGCCGCGAACCGCCAGACGTCCTTCAGGTAGAAGTCGCCCAGCATCACGGCGCGCTCGGTGGAGAACTCCGAGCCGTCGAACGGGTACCGGGCCACCTCCTCGCCGCCCGCGACGATGCGCAGGTAGCCGGGGGAGATCTGCGACATCTGGCCATTGCCGTCGATCGTCGCCGTGAACGACAGCTTCTGGATCTGTGGCGGGATCTTGTCGAGCGTGACCCGGAAGGACTCCGTGTCGCCCGCCTGGGAGCCCAGGAGCTGGATGGCTTCCTCGGGGGTCTTCGGCTGGTTGAAGAAGACGAAATAGCGGTCGTCCGAGAGACGTTCGTCGGCGTCCAGCCCGAAGCAGCTGATGTCGAAGGTCAGTCCGGGGGCGGAGATCTGTACACCTACGTATAGATCTGTACCCGCGGTGAGGTCACTGATCTTGGCCTTGTGGCCGCGTTGGAATTCCCTGGCCATGCGTAACGACCGTCCCCCATCCCGAAAGTGAGTGCGCCTGCGAGTGCGTCGCGCCAGGCTAACCGCAAAGTCCGAGACCGTACGAGGCTGGTACAGACCCGGTACAAAAGCGCGTCTTCGAGCCACCCTGCCGGGAATCGCCCACGCGCGCGTGGAGTGCACTTCACGTCACGCGTCACGTCACGCGCTCGCACCCCGTGCGCGCGGCGTCATTCGTCGTCGGAGGCGGAGAGATGCGGCAGCCGGTCGGCGGCGACCACCCCTTCGAGGTATCCGCGAGCGCGCTCCGTGCGCGGGTACGCCTCCAGAAGCCGCCAGAATCGTGGCCCGTGACCGGGCACGAGAAGATGTGCGAGCTCATGGAGGAGGACGTAGTCGACGACGTACTCGGGCATGCCCTGCAGGCGGTGCGACAGCCGGATGCTGCCCTCTGCGGGGGTGCAGGAGCCCCAGCGGGTGTTCTGGTTGGTGACCCAACGGACCGAGGCGGGCCGCGCGCGCCCACCGAAGTACTGGTCCGACAGACGGGCGGCGCGCTCGGCCAGCTCGGTGTCGCCGAGGAGCCGTTTGTTTTCCTGCGCGGCCAGCTTGTCGAGCATGACGGTCACCCAGCGTTGCTCCTCCGCCTCGGACATCCGGGCGGGGATCAGTACGACGGTGCGATCGCCCTCTCGGTACGCGGAGACCGTTCTGCGCCGTCGCGCGCTCCTGCGGACCTCGATCGCGCTCGCCCCCGAGCCGCTTGGCGGCTGGCTCGTCGTGCTGCGCTGTGGTTTTCCGGCGCGGTGCAGTGGGTCGGCGGGCACGCCCCGACGTTACCCGCTGCACACGGGGGAAGTCCCGCCTCCGGGACGGTTCGATATCGATCCGCACTCCGAGCGCCTGATTTGTACGACGAACGGCGTCGCCTGTGGACAACTCTCGACACGCGTCGTCGCGGTCCGTGCATGCTGGCACTCGTCGGCGGACCGGGCACTCGCCCCGTCGACATCATGGGGATCTTCTTCTGGCTACGGGGGCCGATCATGCATCCGATGGTGAAGCCCGCGCTCCGGCGCGGTTGGCGGGATCTCAACACCGTGCAGTTCGGACTCGCACCGGCGCACGCCATGGTCCTGGGGCCGATGGACACGACTACGGGCGGTTTCCTCGACCTCCTCGACGGGACGCGCGGGCTGCCGCTGCTGCGCGAGGAGGGACGTTCCATGGGCCTGCCCGACGGTCATGTGGACGGGATGGTGGAGCGGCTGGCCGCGTCCGGCCTGCTGGACGACGCCACCGGCGGCGGCCCGGCGGCGGACGCCCTGCGGAGCAAGCCCGAGGTCCTGGACCGGCTGCGGCCCGACGTCGCCACGCTCTCCCTGATCACCCCCGCCCCGGGCGACGCCATGCGGAACCTGGCCGCCCGTCGCTCACAGAGAGTGCAGGTACGGGGCGCGGGCCGGGTGGGCGCCATGCTTGCCTCCCTGCTGTCGGGAGCGGGGGTCGGCGAGGTCGACGTGCGGGACGTCGGGCGGGTGGAGCCGTGGGATGTGGCGCCGGGCGGTCTGCCCGTCGAGTCGATCGGTGAGCGCCGGGACGTCGCGGCGCGCCGGGCCGCTCGCCACGCGGCCCCCGGCCGACCGCCTCGGCGCCGCGGCGGAACCCGGCCCCCCGCGGACCCCTCCGAGGACATGCCGTCGAACCGCCTCCGCGACGAGCCCGGCTTCTCCCTGGTGATCCTCGCGCCACGCGACCCCGTCGACGTCCAGGCCCCCAGTCCCACCGCAGCCGAGCCGCTCATCGCCTCCGGGACACCTCATCTGTACGCCGGCGTCGTGGAGGGCACCGCTGTCGTGGGCCCTCTGGTTCTGCCCGGCGAGACGGGCTGCGCGGGCTGCCTGGAGCAGGGGCGCGCGGACCGCGACGAGAGCTGGCCGCGGTTGGTCGCGCAGTGGCGCTCCGGCCGCCCCCGCCAGGTCGAGGCCTGTGACGTGACGCTCGCCACCACCGTCGCGGCACTGGCGGCGGGTCACGCGCTGTCCTTCCTCGGCGGACAGACACCGTCCAGCGCGGGTGCCCGCTGGGAGGCCTCTCTACCAGGGCTCGACTGGCACTCGCGCCCGGTCTGGTCGCATCCCGATTGTCCCTGTGGGGCGGCGCAGAATGGACCGAGCGAGAAAGGTAACGGGGAACACACCCCAAAAGACGGGGAACGGCGCGAGACAATGGCGAGGCATCAGCGGTCAACGAGGTTGTCCCGCAAGGCGTACGCGGCACGGCCGGCTGGGACTTGGAGGGCGCATGTCTGATCTTCCCCGGAAGGCGGTCACCCGGACCGCCAAGCTCGCCGCGCTCCCGCTCGGCTTCGCAGGTCGGGCCACCTGGGGCCTCGGCAAGCGGATCGTCGGCGAGTCGGCGGAGCTCGTGGGCCGTGAGCTGCAACAGCGCACCGCGGAGCAGCTGTTCAAGGTCCTGGGCGAGCTGAAGGGCGGCGCCATGAAGTTCGGGCAGGCCCTGTCCGTCTTCGAGTCGGCGCTCCCCGAGGAGGTCGCGGGCCCCTACCGCGCCGCGCTCACGAAGCTCCAGGACGCGGCTCCGCCGATGCCGACCCGCACGGTGCACTCCGTGCTGCGGGAGCGGATCGGCGAGGACTGGCAGGAGCTGTTCCTCGAATTCGAGGACAAGCCGGCCGCTGCGGCCTCGATCGGGCAGGTCCACCGCGCGGTGTGGCACGACGGCCGCGCGGTCGCGGTCAAGGTGCAGTATCCGGGCGCGGGCGAGGCCCTCCTCTCCGACCTCGGGCAGCTCAGCCGGTTCGCCCGTCTTCTGGGCCCGCTGATTCCGGGGATGGACATCAAGCCCCTCATCGCGGAGCTACGGGACAGGGTCTCCGAGGAGCTCGACTACGGTCTGGAGGCGCAGGCCCAGCAGGCGCACGCGGAGGAGTTCGCCGACGACCCGGATGTCGTGGTCCCGGCCGTGGTGCACCAGTGCGACCAGGTCCTCGTGACCGAGTGGATGGACGGCACGCCCCTCTCGGAAGTGATCACCGACGGTTCCCAGGAGCAGCGTGACCGAGCCGGTCAGCTGCTGACCCGCTTCCTCTTCTCGGGCCCGGCCCGCACCGGTCTCCTGCACGCCGACCCGCACCCCGGGAACTTCCGCCTTCTGCCGGACGAGAAGGTCGGCTGGCGCCTCGGTGTCCTCGACTTCGGCACGGTGGACCGGCTGCCGGGCGGCCTGCCCACCCCGATCGGCGACGCCCTGCGTCTGACCATCGAGGGCGAGGCGGAGGCCGTTTACGAGATGTTGTGCGCGGAGGGCTTCGTCAAGGAATCGATCGACCTGGACCCGGACGCGGTCCTCGACTATCTGCTGCCCATCATCGAGCCGGCCCGGGCCGACGAGTTCACCTTCGCCCGAGGCTGGATGCGCAGCCAGGCCGCCCGTATAGCCGACCCGCGCTCCCCCGCCCACCAACTGGGCAAACAGCTGAACCTGCCGCCGTCCTATCTGCTCATCCACCGGGTCACCCTGAGCACCATCGGTGTGCTGTGTCAGCTGGGTGCGACGGTCCGTATGCGCGACGAGCTGGAGGAGTGGCTGCCGGGCTTCATGACGGACGCGGAGCCGGAGTCGGCCCCGGGAGCGTGAGCGTGAGCCGACCACCGGCCGACCATCACGGGTCCGGCGGGCCGGGTTCGGTTCACCACCAGGCCGAGTCCAGGCGTCCCTCGATCGCGCGAAGGTTCTCCCGGGCGCAGGTCTCGCAGAAGTAGTGCCGTCGGCCGTTCTCCACGGAACAGGTCCACAAGGAGTGGGGAGCCGCGGTGGTGGCCCCGCAGCGGGCGCACACGAGGGTCTGCGGTGTCGCGGCGGCGCCGCTGTCGTTGTTGCCCCCGGAAAGACTCGTCACCGGGCGACGATAACTCCGTGCCGGGCGGATCCGCGGGCGCAACGCAGCGCGGGGGCCGGTCCCTTCGGACCCGCCCCCGCGAGGAACCACCGTCAGAGGTGGTGATGAGGTGCCTGTGCCGGTTCCGGCAGGCTCATGCCGATGGCCGCGTGGCGGCTACTGCATGACCGCCAAGGCGAGCGCACGGCGGGCGCGCATCGAGGCGCGCTCGGCCCGGCGCTGCATCCGGCGGGCGACCGCCAGGCGCATGGCCCGGCGCTCCTGCTCGGCCTGGTGCAGGCGATCGTGCATATGCGCACGAGCCAGGGCTTCTGGCATGAGATGCATTTCTCGGGTCCTGTTCTGGCGCGAGGCGTTCGCGCCGGTGGTGGTGAAGTCTGGGGTCGCGGAGCCTGCGGGCTCGTTCGTGGACGGCTTCATCGGGGCCTGCTTCTTGGGGTCGTGCGTGAGGGGGCGGTCGATCGTTCCGGTGATGTTCATGCCGTGACCGGGTTCTTGCGCGGGCGACCACGAGGCCGCTTGCGGGCAACGACGACACCCTGGACGAAGAGCTCGCCACCCCAGACACCCCAGGGCTCACGCCGCTCCTTGGCGCCGGCGAGGCAGGCCTCCATCAGCGGGCAGGTGCGGCAGAGGGACTTGGCGTACTCGACGTCGGCCGGCGACTCGGCGAAGAAGACCTCCGGGTCGTAGGAGCGGCAGGGGACGGGTACACCCAGGTTCTCGATGGCGTCGTCGAGCGCGGTGAGCGCGGTGAGCGGGGTCAAGGTGGAGTCCTCCGTGAGGCGGGGCGGGGGGATCGTTTCGGAAGGCGGTACGGACGGGGCGTGCGCTTCGAGTTGCACGGTTCGTCTTCCTCGTCTGGTCGTTCCGGCCTGGTGGGCCGGGTGGCGGCTGGTACCGGGTTCTTTTCTTGTCCCGAGGCCCCTTCGCTCTGCAGTCCCCGGTCGGGGACAAACAGAAGGGCCGCGGATCCCGGATGGGGTTCCGCGGCCCTGAAGGCGCCGGCCTGATCGTCGATCAGGCTGGATCACTCCAGGGTTCAGGCCCACGGAAGGCCCACATCAGGTGGTGCTGCGTCGTCTGCTTCCGGATTCCGGCACCGGCCGCCGCAAAGGCATAGGCCTGGGCCTGTGCCTCTACTGCTGCTTCCAGTGCCTTGGTCGGTCGCTCATTGCGCTCACGGACGGGAAGGCCCGCAGGAGACACGGAGGACGCCGGACGGCCGCCACGGAGGGCGGACAGACCGGTGCCCAGGTTCGAGACGCCGAGCATGCACGTGGAGACGGCCGAGCGATCGGTCATTTTGACCGGGCTGATGAAGCTGGTGTTGATGCTGATCACTGGACTCGCCTCCTCTCGGCGTCTACGGGATCGGCGTGAGCCAATCCGACGGATATGAAGTACACCACGAAACCAGGGCCTTGGAGAAGGCCGCTGTTCCCGTGCCTAAGAACCTATGGGGATTGCTGGGGCATGCGCAAACTATTTTTTCGACGAGTTCGTATCAGCCGCTCTCGTCCTCGGCCAGGGGCTCCCGGCCTGCGCAGATGTCGAGAACATCGGCGCCGTACCGCTGGAGCTTACGGGCTATGACACCGGGGATACGACCCAGTTCCACCGGAGTGCTCGGCCCCGCTTCCGCGATCGCCATCAGGGTCCGGTCGGTGAAGACGCAGAAGTCGGGCTGCCCGCTGCGCCGGGCCTGGACGGCACGCCACTCGCGGAGCCGCTCGTAGAGACCCTCGTCCATGTCGGAGGGGCAGTCCTCGCAGCGCATCAGCTTCATCTCGCCCGCCTCGCGCAGACTGCGGCCGCAGACCCGGCAGCGGGCAGGGGTCCGGCTGGTGCGGCGCGCGACCGGTCCGCTGCCGCCGCCGACCGCGAGGGAGGTCGTTCGGTGACCCGTCGAGCCCTGTTCGATCCCGCCGGAGGCGGTCGCGCCGGAGCGGCCCCCGGGGGCGGTCGAGCCGGGGCGCAGACCGTCGAGGAACCGGCTGGGGCGCCGGTTCGGGCGGCTGCCGGGCGAGCGGGACAGGGCCCAGGAGACGGAGAGCTGCTGCCGGGCGCGGGTGACGCCCACATAGAGGAGTCGTCTCTCCTCCTCGATCTGCTCGTCCGTTCTGGCGTAGGTGATCGGCATCATGCCCTCGGCGACGCCGACCAGGAAGACGACGTCCCACTCCAGGCCCTTCGCGGAGTGCAGGGAGGCGAGGGTGACGCCCTGGACGGTCGGGGCGTGCTGGGCGCCGGCCCGCTCGTCCAGTTCCGCGACGAGGTCGCCGAGGGTGGCGTCGGGCTTGGCCGCGGCGAAGTCCTGCGCGAGGTTCACCAGGGCGGCCAGTGACTCCCAGCGTTCCCGGACCGCTCCGGAGCCGGCCGGTGGTTCTCCGGTCCAGCCCTCGCCGGACAGCACGGCCCGTACCTGTGAGGGGAGGTCGACGGCGTCCTCCAGGAGGCTGTCGTTGCCGCCGAAACGGGCCGCGGCTCTCAGCGCGGATCCCGCCTTGCGCACCTCGGGGCGGTCGAAGAAGCGCTCGGCGCCGCGCAGCTGGTAGGGCACCCCCGCGTCCGCCAGGGCCTGCTCGTAGGTCTCGGACTGGGAGTTCGTGCGGAACAGGACGGCGATCTCGCTCGCCGGGACCCCGGAGCCGATGAGGTCGCGGATGCGGCGGGCGGCGCCCTCCGCCTCGGCGGGCTCGTCCGTGTACTCGGTGTAGCGGGGTTCGGGGCCCGGGGGCCGTTGCGAGATCAGCTCCAGGCGGTGGTCGGCGGCGCGACCGCGGGCCTGGGCGAGGAGGCCGTTGGCGAGGTGGACGACCTGGGGGGTGGAGCGGTAGTCGCGAACGAGCTTGACGACGGTGGCCCCGGGGTGGCGGAGGCGGAAGTCGAGCAGATGGTCGGGTGTTGCGCCCGTGAACGAATAGATGGTCTGGCTGGCGTCGCCGACGACGCACAGGTCGTCCCGGTCGCCGAGCCACAGCTCCAGGAGGCGCTGCTGGAGGGGGCTGACGTCCTGGTACTCGTCGACCACGAAGTGCTGGTACTGGGAGCGGACCTGCTCGGCGATGTCGTGCCGGTCCTGGAGGATGCCGACGGTGAGCAGGAGGACGTCCTCGAAGTCGATGACGGCGCGCTCGCGCTTGAGGTCCTCGTAGGTGGAGTAGATCTGGGCGATCTCGGCAGGGTCGCGGGGGGTCTCCCGGCCGTGCTTGGCGGCTGCGGCGGCGTAGTCGGCGGGAACGGTCTGGGTGACCTTGGACCACTCGATCTCGGCGGCGGCGTCCCGTAGTTCGTTGCGATCGAGACGGATCCGGCAGGCGGCCGCCGCGTCCGCGACGAGGGGGATCTTGCGATCGACGATCCTGGGCATCCCGCCGCCCACGGCCTTCGGCCAGAAGTACTGGAGCTGGCGCAGGGCCGCGGAGTGGAAGGTGCGGGCCTGGACGCCGACGGCGCCGAGCTGGCGGAGGCGGCCGCGCATCTCCCCGGCGGCGCGGGCGGTGAAGGTGACGGCGAGCACGCTGCCGGGCTGGAGCATCCCCGCCCGCACGCCGTAGGCGATGCGGTGGGTGATGGCGCGGGTCTTGCCCGTGCCGGCTCCCGCCAGGACGCACACCGGCCCGTGCAGGGCGGTGGCCACCGCGCGCTGCTCGGGGTCGAGCCCTTCGAGCACCGCGTCGGCCGAGTCGGGGACCCGCGGGAAGAGGGTGGAATGCGTTGCTGCTGTCACACGGCCATGCTGCCAGGTCGCCGGAGACGGCTGAGCCGGTTGTCCACAGGCAGGCCCCCGCAGTCGTACTAATGCGGCAGGCGCCCCCGTGCGCTCCGGGCGTCCGGCGCGGGACATCCGGCGTGGGCCGTGGGGCGTGGGCCGGGAGAGAGCGTGGTGGTGGACGCCACCCTCCCGCGGGGAATGGCGGGCCCGTCGCGTACGTTCCACTCACTGCTACGAGCACCCCTCATACCGTGAAGGAGCGCCAGGGACATGGCGGGCACTGTGACGATGTACAGCACCACGTGGTGCGGCTACTGCCGTCGGCTGAAGAGCCAGATGGACCGCGAGGGCATCACGTACACCGAGATCAACATCGAGCAGGACCCGGAGTCCGCGGCGTTCGTGGAGAAGGCGAACGGCGGGAACCAGACCGTTCCCACCGTCCTCTTCCCGGACGGTTCGACCCTCACCAACCCCTCGCTGGCGCAGGTCAAGCAGAAGATAGGCGCGTAGCCGCGCGAGCCCCCGCCCCGTCGCACCCCTCAGCTGGTGTGCCCCCGGGTCGGCAGGGGCTTGCCGTACCAGAGTTCGATCAGCCGGGCCGCGATCGAGATGCCGTAGGGAGCCAGCACCTCCCCGGACTCGAACGCGGCCCGCAGCTCTTCCCGGGAGAACCAGCGCGCCTCGTGGATCTCGTCGCCGTCCACGTCTATGTCGGTGGAGGTGGCGCGGGCCATGAAGCCGAGCATGAGGCTGGAGGGGAAGGGCCACGGCTGGCTGGCGATGTACTCGACCTGGCCGACGGTGATGCCGACCTCCTCGTGAACCTCCCGGCGCACGGCCTGCTCGATGGACTCACCGGGCTCCACGAAGCCCGCGAGGGTCGAGAAGCGGCCCTCGGGCCAGTGCACCTGGCGGCCGAGGAGGAGACGGTCGTCGTCATCCGTGACACCCATGATCACCGCGGGGTCCGTCCGCGGGTAGTGCTCGGCGCCACAGGCCGGGCAGCGGCGGATGTGACCGGCCGCCGCGATGACCGTGCGCTCGCCGCAGCGGGAGCAGAAGCGGTGGGTCCGCTGCCAGTTCTCCAGACCGACCGCGTGCACCATGAGTCCGGTGTCGCGCGGCGACAGCAGCATGCCCGCCTCACGCAGGCCGGCCGGGCGGGCCGACTGGTCCATGCGTCCGGGCAGCGAGTCCTTCTGCAGTGCGAAGTAGCTCACACCCTCGGCGTCGGTGCCGAGGAAGTAGCGGTGCGCCTCGGTGAGCGGTGCCTCGAAGGACGCTGTCATGACGAGTTCGGTGGTGCCATCGGGCGTCTCGTCGATGAGGACCTGACCGCCGGAGACCACGAAGCAGCGGGTGGTGGGGTGGCTCCAGGCCGCGGCGAGCCATGCCTCGTCGAGGCGGTGGTGGGCCGCCCGGTCGATGCCGCTCGGGGCGGTGAGCGCGATGGGTCGATCGGCGGTGTGGTCGGTCCAGGTCGTCACGGGTGCTTCCAACTCCCCCGGTGGAACGGTCGGGTTCGGGCGGGCGGTTCGGGCGGGGCGTACGGCGGGCGGGTGCGCTGGGGCGGGGGGCGGTGTGGGGCCTTGTTCAGTGTGCCTCGCGGGAGCTCGCGGCCAGCTCGCTCCAGAGGTATGCGCTGGCCTCGACGCCTTTGAGGAGCAAGTCCAGTTCGACCTTCTCGTCAGGGGCGTGCCAGCCGTCGGAGGGGACGGAGATGCCCAGGAAGAGCACGGGCGCGCCGAGGACTTCCTGGAGGTCGGCGGCAGGGCCTGAGCCGCCCTCGCGGGTGTAGCGGATCGGCTGCTGGAAGGCGCGGCCCATGGCGCGCACCAGGGATCGCAGGGCCGGGTGGTCCAGGGGCGTCAGGCAGGGGCGGGTGGCCCCGCTGAAGGTGATCTCGTGGCGGATGCCGGCGGGGACGTGTTCGGCGGCCCAGGCGGTGACGGCCTTGGCGATGTGGTCGGGGTCCTGGCCGGCGACCAGCCGGAAGGACAGCTTCACCATTGCCGAGGAGGGGATGATCGTCTTGCTGCCGGCGCCCTGGTAGCCGCCGCCGATGCCGTTGACCTCGGCGGTCGGGCGGGCCCAGACGCGCTCCAGGGTGGTGTGTCCGGCTTCTCCGTGTGCCGCCGTCGACCTGGCCGTGCGCAGCCAACGGTCCTCGTCGAAGGGCAGTTCGGCGAAGAGTTCGCGTTCCCGGTCGGTGAGTTCGACGATGCCGTCGTAGAAGCCGGGGATCGCCACGCGCGCGTGCTCGTCGTGCAGGGCGGCGACGAGGCGGGCGACCTCGGTGGCCGGGTTCGGGACGGCGCCGCCGAAGGAGCCGGAGTGGATGTCCTGGTCGGGGCCGTACAGCCGGATCTCGCACTCGGCGAGGCCGCGCATGCCGGTGCACACGGTGGGGGTGTCCTCGGACCACATGCCGGTGTCGGAGACGACCACCGCGTCGGCGGCGAGCCGCTCGGCGCGCTCCTCGACGAGGGCCCGGAAGTGCGGGGAGCCGGACTCCTCCTCGCCCTCGACGATCATCTTGAGGTGGACGGCGGGGGTGTCGCGGCCGGTAGTGGCGAGATGGGCGCGGACGCCGAGTGTGTGGAAGAACACCTGCCCCTTGTCGTCGGCCGCCCCGCGCGCGTGGAGGCGGTTTCCCCGGATGACGGGCTCGAACGGCTCGCTGTTCCAGCCGTCCTCGCGGGCGGCGGGCTGCACGTCGTGGTGGCCGTAGACCAGGACGGTGGGGGCCTCGGGGTCCTCGGAGGGCCATTCGGCGAAGACGGCGGGGGCGCCCGGTGTCTCCCAGACCTCGGCGACGGGGAAGCCGGTCTCCCGGAGCTTAGCGGCCAGCCAGTCGGCGCTGCGGCGTACGTCCGTCGCGTGCTCGGGCTGCGCCGACACCGACGGGATGCGCAGCCATTCCACGAGGTCGTCGAGGAAGGCGGCACGGTGGTTCTCGATGTACGTACGGACGGCGCTGTCCGGGGTCTCGCTCATGCTCACGAGACTATCGGCCCGCACCGGCGTACTCGTCCGGCGGTTCGTCCCCGAACGGCCCCGGGGCCTCCTCCGGCCACTCGGGGGCCTCGGAGCCCGGCTCCTCCAGGAGCAGCCGTTCCAGAGCCGCCCGGTCGGGGAGGTTCTCCGGCCGTACGACCTCACCCGTACGCACGTACAGGAACGCGGCCCCCACGGACTCCAGGGGCACGCCCCGCTGCTCGGCCCAGGCGAGACGGTACAGCGCGAGCTGGAGGGGATCGGCGGTGCGGGCGCGGCTGGTCTTCCAGTCGACGATCTCGTACGTCGTCGTCCCGTCGCCGTCGGTGTTCCGGTACACGGCGTCGATGCGGCCGCGTACGACGCGTCCGGCGATCCCGAGCTGGAAGGGCGCCTCCACGCGGTACGGCGTGCGCTGGGCGTAGGGGGTGCGTTCGAAGGCTTCCTTCAGTGCTTCCAGATCCCGTTCGTCGGCGATCTCGGCCTCGCTGCCGGGCAGGTCCTCCGGCTCCAGCATGGGCAGCCGTAGTTCTTCGAAGCGGGCCTCCACCCAGGCGTGGAAGCGAGTGCCGCGGCGTGCGGCGGGCTGCGGGGGGCGTGGCATGGGGCGCGCGAGTTCCTGGGCGAAGCCGTCGGGGTCGGCGGCCAGGCGCACCAGCTGCGACGCGGTCAGCGACGCCGGCAGGGGCACCTCGGTGACCTTCGCGCGGGCGCGCAGGAGCTCTCCGGTGAGGGCGTCGAGATCACGGTCCCAGGAGGCGATGGTGCGGGCCTCCTCGGGCGTCAGGTCGTCCTCGGCGGGGTGTCTGCGGGCGTGCGGCACCGAGGGCATGCGCGTGCCGTGGCCAGGAGGTGGGAGTGGGGGTGGGGTCTCGCGAGGCCGGGCCGTCGTCCAGGAGTCCCAGTCGGCGGCGTCCTCCTCGGGAAACCCGTCCCCCGGAAGGTCCTCGGGGAGGTGGTCCGGGTGGTCGTCGTCCAGCTGCTCGTCGTCAGGCGGAGGCGGCCAGTCCGGGTCCTCGTGGGCGTACGGGTCGTCCGCACCGTCCGGGTGGGTGTCCTCGGGGGCCGAGGCACGCTCCAGGTGGGCCAGGACGGTCTCGGCGGCCGCGCGGCGGCGGGCCAGGGCCGTGCCGTCCAGCGGCAGCGGCCAGGCGTGGTCGGCCGACGCCTCACGCAGGGCGGGGTTCTCCGCGCCCTCCTCGGGTGCGTCGGCCCAGACCTCGATCTCGCCGAACCCGGCGGCGCAGTGGTCGTGAAGGGCCGTCAGGAAGTCGGACGGGCCGCGCGGGCGCTTCTGGGAGGGGCCCCACCAGTGGCCGGAGCCGAGGAGCAGGGAGCGGGGCCGGGTGAACGTCACATAGCCCAGGCGGAGTTCCTCGGTGTGCTGGTGGTCCTTCATGGCCTCGTGGAAGGCCTTCAGGCCGCGTGAGTCCCATGCCTCCACATCGGGCAGGGTGTCGGCGTCGCCGCGCAGTTCGTGCGGCAGGACCCTGCCCTGGGCGGTCCACTTCTCGCGGCCCTGAGTGCTGGGGAAGGTCCCGGTGACGAGGCCGGGGACGGCGACGACGTCCCACTCCAGCCCCTTCGACTTGTGGGCGGTGAGCACCTTGACGGTGTTCTCGCCGCCCGGAAGGGCGTTGTCGAGGCCCTTCTCGTACTGGGCGGCCGTGCGCAGGAAGCCGAGGAAGGCGAGCAGGGTGGCCTCGCCCTCGCTGTTGGCGGCGAAGGAGGCGGCGATGTCGAGGAAGTTGGAGAGGGTCTCGCGGCGACGGGCGGCGAGGCCGTGCGGGGAGGCGGAGAGTTCGACTTCGAGGCCGGTGACGGCGAGCACCCGGTGGAGGACGTCCATGAGCGGGTCGGCGAGCGAGCGGCGCAGGTCGCGTAGTTCTGCGGCGAGGCGGGCGAACCGTACGCGCGCGTCCGGCGAGAAGGGCAGCCCGTCGTCCTCGCCCTCCGCTTCGAGGGGCAGTTCGAGGAACGTGTCGAGCGCGTCGGCCAGCGAGATCACCTCGGCCGGGTCGACGCCCTCGACGGCGGCGGCGAGCCGGCGGTCCGGATCGTCGTCGGCGCCCGCGCGCGCGTGCGACACGAGAAGCCTGGCCCGGCGTCCCAGGAGGGCGAGGTCGCGGGGGCCGATGCGCCAGCGCGGGCCGGTGAGCAGGCGGACCAGGGAGGCGTTGGCGCCGGGGTCCTGGAGTACCTCGCAGACGGCGACGAGGTCGGCCACCTCGGGGAGGTGCAGCAGCCCGGAGAGACCGACGACCTCGACCGGGATGTCACGGGCGACGAGCGCGCCCTGGATGTCGGCGAAGTCGGTGGCCGTACGGCACAGGACCGCGATCTCGCCCGGTTCCTTGCCGGTGCGTACGAGATGGGCGATCGAGTCGGCGATCCAGTCGAGTTCCTCGGCGTGGGTCGGCAGCAGCGCGCAGCGGACCAGGCCGTCGCGCTCGGCTCCGGGGGCGGGCCTGAGGGCCTCCACGCCCGCGTGCATCGCGCGCAGGGGCTCCGCGAGGCCGTTGGCGAGGTCGAGGAGGCGACCGCCGCTGCGACGGTTCTCGCTGAGCGCCTGGCGGGTCGCGGGGCGGCCGTCGGAGTGGGCGAAGTGCTCGGGGAAGTCGTCGAGGTTGGCGACGGAGGCACCCCGCCAGCCGTAGATGGCCTGGCAGGGGTCGCCGACGGCGGTCACGGGGTGACCGGTGCCACCGCCGAACAGGCCCGCGAGCAGCACGCGTTGGGCGACTGAGGTGTCCTGGTACTCGTCGAGCAGGACCACCCGGAACTCGTCCCGCAGCAGGCGACCGACCTCGGGCAGCCGGCCGAGACCGGCCGACAGGGCGATCTGGTCGCCGAAGTCGAGGAGGTCCCGTTCGCGCTTGGCGGCTCGGTAGCGGCCGACCAGCTCCGCGAGTTCCCGGCGGGCGGCGGCCGCCTCGGGGACCTTGCGGAGGTCCGCGTTGGAGAGCTTGGCGCTCTCCAGGTCGCGCAGCAGCTCGGCGTCGTACGCGCGGAGTTCCTCGGGGCGTACGAGGTGCTCGGCGAGTTCGGAGTCGAGTGCCAGGAGGTCGCTGACGAGGTCGGGGAAGGAACGGGTGAGCGCCGGGTAGGGGCCCGGGGACTCGCGGAGCACGCGCGCGGCGAGCTGGTAGCGGGTGGCGTCGGCGAGGAGGCGGGAGGTGGGCTCCAGTCCGATGCGCAGCCCGTGATCGGTGAGGAGCCGGCCCGCGAAGGCGTGGTACGTGGAGATGACGGGCTCGCCCGGGGGGTTGTCGGGGTCGATCACGTCGGGGTCGGTGATGCCCGCCTTGACCAGGGCCTTGCGCACCCGCTCGGCGAGTTCGCCGGCCGCCTTGTTGGTGAAGGTCAGGCCGAGCACCTGTTCGGGGGCGACCTGTCCGGTGCCGACCAGCCACACCACGCGCGCGGCCATCACCGTGGTCTTGCCCGAGCCGGCTCCGGCCACGATCACCTGCGGGGCGGGCGGCGCGATGATGCAGGCCGTCTGCTCCGGGGTGAACGGGATGCCGAGGAGCTCCTTGAGCTGCTCGGGATCAGTGATACGGGCGGACACCCCAGAGAGGCTAGCGGCGGCCACTGACAGCGGACGCCGGATCACCGCCCCGGCGGGGATAGGCACTGGTCAGCAGGGGTGGTGCTGTGGATCACGTCGGTCACTCGACCACGTGGCGGCCCTCCGGGCGGGCGCTGCAGGACGCCCGGAAAGCGCAGTGTGCACAGTGTTGTCCGGCGGTCGGGGAGAAGCGCTCGTCGAGGACCTTGCCGGCGGCGTTGGCGAGGAGGCCGCCGACCCAGTCGCCCTCCAGGGGCCCCTGAGCCTGCACCTTGGGAAGCGTCTCGCCGCCGTTCTTCTTGGCGGCGCCCTGCCGCAGCTGGACGAGTTCGGCACCGCCCGGTTCGGGCCGTGCGCCGCCGAAGGGCTCGTCGACGGCCCCCTCGCGGACCGCGAGCTGGTACACGGCGAGCTGCGGGTGCCGTTCGACCTCGGCGGCGGTCGGCGCCTGTTTGCCGGTCTTGAAGTCGACCACGTAGGCGCGGCCTTCGGCATCGGTCTCGACACGGTCCATGGACCCCCGGATCCGCACCTCGTAGTCGCCCGCTTCCAGGGTCACGTCGAAGTCCTGCTCGCTGGCCACCGGGGTACGTCCGGCGCGCAGTCCGTTCGAGTCGACGTGCCAGGTCAGGAAACGTTCGAGCGCCACGCGCGCGTGCTGCTTCTCCTGGTCGGACTTCCAGGGCGCGTCGAAGGCGAGCGCGTTCCACACGGAGTCGAGGCGCTCCATGAGGACGTCGAGGTCGGCGGGGGTGCGTCCGGAGGCGACCTCGTCCGCGAGGACGTGCACGACGTTGCCGAAGCCCTGGGCGGCGGTCGCGGGCGCGTCGGCCTTCACCTCGCGCCCCAGGAACCACTGCAGGGCGCAGGTGTTGGCGAGCTGGTCGAGGGCGCTGCCGGACAGCACGACGGGCTGGTCGCGGTTCCTGAGCGGGACCTTGCTCTCGGTGGGTTCGAACATGCCCCACCAGCGGTACGGGTGCGCCGACGGCACCAGGGGACGGCCGTCCTCGTCGCTCAGGGCGGCGAGCCTGGCCAGTCGCCGGGCGGCTGCCTCACGCAGCGCGTCGGACACTCGCGGGTCGACCGTCGTGGCGCGCAGTTCGGCCACGAGGGCGGCCACGGAGAGCGGGCGGCGGGGGCGGCCGGTGACGTCCTTGGGTTCCACGCCGAGTTCGGCGAGGAAGCGGGAGGGCTGGTCGCCGTCGTCGGCAGGGGCCTTCACCGCGGTGACGACGAGGCGTTCACGCGCGCGCGTGGTGGCCACGTAGAACAGACGCCGCTCCTCGGCGAGCAGCGCTCCGGGGGTGAGCGGTTCGGCGAGGCCGTCGCGGCCGATGCGGTCGGCCTCCAGGAGCGAGCCACGGCGGCGCAGGTCCGGCCAGAGTCCCTCCTGGACGCCCGCGACGACGACCAGGCGCCACTGGAGGCCCTTGGAGCGGTGCGCGGTCATCAGACGCACGGCGTCGGGGCGCACCGCCCTGCCGGTGAGCGTGTCGGCGGCGATGTCCTCCGCCTCGATCTCCGCGAGGAAGTTGAGCGCGCCGAGACCTCCGGTGCGTTCCTCCGCGCGGGCCGCGGTGGCGAACAACGCGCACACGGCGTCGAGGTCCCGGTCCGCGTTGCGTCCGGCCGCGCCGCCGCGCCGGGCGGCCCGCTCCAGGCGCCTGGGCCACGGCGTGCCGTCCCACAGGTCCCACAGGGCCTCCTCGGCCGTGCCGCCGCCGGCGAGGCGCTCCCGTGCCTTCCGCAGCAGCGCGCCGAGGCGTTGCGCGCCCCGCGCGTACACGGGGTCGTGGGCGACCAGCCGCTCCGGTTCCGCCAGGGCGCGGGCCAGCAGCTCGTCCGAGGGCGGCGGCACGGGGTTGCCGCCGGCCCGCTCCTCCTCGCGCAGGGCACGGCCCAGCCGCCGCAGGTCGGCGGTGTCCATACCGGCGAGGGGGGAGGCGAGGAGGGTGAGCGCGGTCTCGGTGTCCAGCCAGCACGAGTCCGGCTCGGGGGCGGCGGACGGCTGGCCGGACTCCGCCGCCGGACCGGCGTCGGGCTCGTGGTCCGCCTCCGAGGCCGGCCCGAAGTCGCGCTCGTAGCCCCCCTCCGGCGCCCCGCCTGTTCCGGTCTCCTCCGCCTTCTCACCGTCCTCGGTCCTCGCGCTCTCCCTGGGCCCCACAGGCCCCTGTGCGGCCGTC
Source organism: Streptomyces sp. NPDC030296 (assembly GCF_055572815.1). Classification (NCBI taxonomy): domain Bacteria; kingdom Bacillati; phylum Actinomycetota; class Actinomycetes; order Kitasatosporales; family Streptomycetaceae; genus Streptomyces; species Streptomyces sp. NPDC030296. Next base: position 609,874 of record NZ_JBVICQ010000003.1, on the reverse strand, counting down.
GAGCCGGCACCCAGCTCCGCCCGGGCGACCGCTCGCAGGGCCGTCAGGAGGGGCTGTACGGCCGGCTCGTGGCGGAGCGGCAGGTCGTCGCCGTCGATCTCCAGGGGTACGCCCGCTGCCGTGAGGGCACGTCGCATCGACGGGATCGTGCGGGCACCCGCGCGTACCAGGACGGCCATCTCGCCCCAGGGGACTCCGTCCTCCAGATGGGCCCGGCGCAGGACGTCCGCGATGTTGTCCAGTTCGGTGCCCGGCGTGGGGTACGTGTAGACCTCGACGCGGCCGCCGTCCCGTACCGGTCGGAGCTCGCGGTGGGCCCGTACCTTCTCCGCCGGGAGGCGGGTGAGCGGCATCCGCTGCGTGAGCAGTCGGGTGGCCGCGAGCAGGTCGGCCCCCGAGCGGCGGGAGGTGCGCAGTACCGCGACCGGCGCGGGGCGGCCGTCCGCGCGAGGGAAGGCGGCCGGAAAGTCCAGGATTCCGTTCACATCGGCGCCCCGGAACGTGTAGATCGACTGATCGGGGTCACCGAGGGCGACCAGGGTGCGGCCGCCGCCCGCGAGGGCCCTCAGCAGCCGTACCTGCGCCGGATCGGTGTCCTGGTACTCGTCGACGTAGACGGCGTCGTACTGCCCGGCCAACTGTTCGGCGACGCCGGGCCGGCCGGCGAGGAGCACCGCGCGGTGGACGAGTTCCGCGTAGTCGAGGACTCCTTGCAGGTCGAGGACGTCGAGGTACTCGGCGAGGAAGGCGGAGGCCGCGCGCCAGTCGGGACGGCCGATGCGGTCGGCGAAGGCCCGCAGGTCGGCGGGGGCCAGGCCCAGCTCACGGCTGCGGGCGAGGACCGCGCGGACCTCGTCGGCGAACCCGCGCGTGGTGAGGCAGGCGCGCAGCTCGTCCGGCCAGCGCACGTGCGCGAGGCCGAGGCGTTCGAGGTCGGGCTGTCCCGCGAGCAGCTCACGGACGGCGACGTCCTGCTCGGGACCGGACAGCAGCCGCAGCGGTTCGACGAACAGGTCGCTGTCCTGGTGGGCGCGGACCAGGGCGTAGCAGAACGAGTGGAACGTGGTGGCCCGGGGGGCCCGCGCGGCGCCCATGCACAGCGCCATGCGGTCGCGCAGCTCGACAGCCGCCTTGCGGCTGAAGGTCAGGACGAGGACGCGCTCGGGGTCGGCTCCGCGGGCGATGCGGGCCGCCACGGACTCGACGAGGGTGGTCGTCTTTCCGGTGCCCGGACCTGCGAGAACGAGCATGGGGCCCGTCTCGTGGTCAACCACGGCGGCCTGCTCGGCGTCCAGATGAGGGGGACTCGATCGGACCGGTGGGGTACGCACCAGTCGGTAAGCGCCACGGCTCCCCTGTCGCACCTGGGTGTGCGACAGGCGCCTGGTGGAGGAAGAGGAGCTCACGTGGTTCGCCGGTCCTGGTGGGTGTGCTGGTTGTCCTGCCCCTGCTCGTGGAGAGCGGTGGCCGCGGGGTGAGGCGGACACGTGCAGCCGACGCTACGCCGACGGGTGGTGCGGAAGCGCAGCTTCCTCTTGTTCCCTCCCGACTCACGCGGCCCGTGCGTCCCTCGCCCCACGAACGTACGGCATGCCGCCGACGTGCCCCGCTTCCCCCGTACGGGGGCGTCGGCGCGACCGTCGGACGCGGAATGCCGTCAGGTGTGATCTTCCGCGCGTTCGCCGCCGTCCCAGCCGGTGCGTTCACCGCCGTCCCAGCGCGCCCGTTTCATGTCGAGGCGCGGCACATGGCCCTCGGCGGCGCGGCTCGCCTCGCGCAGGGGCGTGCCCTCCGTCCGGTAGTGACCCAGCGCTCTCAGTTCGTGGCCGGGCAGCAGATGCCCGTCCGCACGGACCACCCGCCACCACGGCACGGCACCCCCGTAGAGGGCCATCACGCGGCCCACCTGGCGCGGGCCGCCCTCCCCCAGCCACTCGGCGACGTCCCCGTACGTCATGACCCGCCCGGGCGGGATCAGCTCGGCGACCTCGAGGACCCGCTCCGCGTACTCCGGCAGGGCGTCCGCCGGAAGGCTCTCCTCGCTCATCCGGCCCATCCTGCCCCACCCCACCGACAATGGGACGTGGTGGCCGACGCGTGCGTCCCTCGCTCCGAGGACGGTCTTCGGGCAGACTGTGCGCCCCCGCATTGCACCCTGATGCCCCTGTGTGCCCACCCGGCATGCCACCATCGTGCGGGCGGTGACTGGTGATACGAGACCAAGAAGAGACGATGAAGCAGCAGAGCGTGCACCCCGATGACGCGGCGGGCACCTCTGACGCCTCGTCGCGCCCGGACGCCGCCGACGGGGACGACAAGGGCGCAGGGACCGCCGACCCGAAGGACCCGGCGAGCACCGCGCCCGCGGAGACATCGCTCTCCCCCAGGGCGCGCGAGGACCGGCTCGACGACACGTCGTCGCAGGTCGGACCGGATGCCGACGTCCTGGACGAGGGGCACACCGAAGCGGTCGAGGGCGACGAACCACTGCTCCCCGCGCGCGTGCACCGTCCTTCGGACCTCATGCGGCTGTCGGTCGGCATCCTCGGGATCATCGTCCTGCTGGCGATCGCCGCGTTCGCGCACGGCACCACGGCCGGTCTCGAACAGGACATCAACAAGGGCACGGGCCAGGCACCCGATTTGATGATCAAGCTCGCGGGCCTGGGGTCGAGCATCGCGATCCTGCTGGTCCCGGTCGCCTTCGCGATCGAGCGCCTGGTCAAGCGGGACGGGCTGCGCATCGCGGACGGTGTGCTCGCGGCGGTCCTGGCGCACGGGGTGACCCTGGCGACGGACCTGTGGGTCGCCCGTACCGCCCCGGACTCGATCCAGGAGGCGCTGACCCAGCCCTCCCCCGGCGACATCCACGCCCTCACGGACCCCGTCCACGGCTATCTCGCGCCGGTCATCGCCTATATGACGGCCGTGGGCATGTCCCGCAGACCCCGCTGGCGCGCGGTGCTGTGGATCGTGCTGCTGCTGGACACGTTCTCCATGCTGGTCGCCGGCTACACGACGCCGTTCTCGATCATCCTGACGGTGCTCATCGGCTGGACGGTCGCCTACGGGACGCTCTACGCCGTCGGCTCACCGAACGTCCGCCCCACCGGCCGGACCCTGATGGCGGGCCTCAGGCGGGTCGGCTTCAAGCCGGTCAGCGCCGCCCGCGAGGAGGCCTCGGACACCACGGAAGGCGGCGATCGGGGCCGCAGGTACTTCGTGACGCTGGAGGACGGCCCACCCCTCGACGTCACGGTCGTCGACCGGGAGCAACAGGCACAGGGCTTCTTCTACCGCGTCTGGCGGCGGCTGACCCTGCGCGGCATCACGACGCGCCGCAGCCTGCAGTCCCTGCGCCAGGCCCTGGAGCAGGAGGCGCTCCTCGCCTACGCGGCCATCGCGGCCGGCGCCAACGCCCCCAAGCTGATCGCGACCTCCGAACTCGGACCGGACGCGGTGATGCTCGTCTACGAGCACACCGGTGGACGCACCCTGGACTCGCTGTCGGACGACGAGGTCACCGACGAACTGCTGCACGACACCTGGGCCCAGGTGAAGGCCCTGCAGTCACGCCGCATCGCGCACCGCAGGCTGGTGGGCGACGCGATTCTGGTGGATCGTTCCGGCACGGTGATCCTGACCGATCTGCGCGTGGGTGAGATCGCGGCCGGCGACCTGGTGCTCCGCATGGATGTCTCCCAGCTGCTGACCACGCTCGGGCTCCGGGTGGGCGCCGAGCGGGCGGTGGCGTCGGCGGTGAGCGTCCTCGGCCCCGACGCGGTGGCCGACTGTCTGCCGATGCTGCAGCCCATCGCGTTGTCCCGCTCCACGCGCGCGACCCTGCGCAGACTGGCCCGGGAGCGGGCGGAGCGCGAACGCGAGGCGGTCCTGGAGGCCTCCCAGCTCGCCAAGCAGGCCCGCGCGGAGGAGCACGAGGAGGCCGAGGCGGGCAAGACCGCCAAGAAGGCCGTACGAGCCGAGCAGCGGGCGGAGAAGCGGGCCATCGACGAGGCCCTGGAGGAGGCCCGCGAGGAGGACCTGCTCACCCAGATCCGCCACCAGGTGCTGCTCATCCGGCCGCAGGCGCCCGTCGAACCGGCCCGCCTGGAGCGGGTCCGGCCGCGCACCCTGATCAGTTTCATCGCCGGCGCCATCGGCGCGTACTTCCTGTTGACGCAGCTGACCCACATCGAGTTCGGGCCGCTCATCAAGAACGCCGAGTGGGGATGGGTCGCCGCCGCGGTGTTCTTCTCCGCGCTGAGCTATGTGGCCGCCGCAATGAGCCTGCTGGGCTTCGTACCGGAGCGGGTCCCGTTCCCCCGGACCGTGGCGGCGCAGGTCGCCGGGTCGTTCGTGAAGATCGTGGCCCCGGCGGCGGTGGGCGGTGTGGCGCTCAACACGCGCTTCCTGCAGCGGGCGGGGGTACGGCCGGGTCTCGCGGTGGCAAGTGTGGGCGCCTCGCAGCTGTTCGGGCTGGGCTGCCACATCCTGATGCTGCTGGCCTTCGGCTATCTCACCGGAACCGAGAAGACGCCGTCCCTGTCGCCGTCCCGCACGGTCATCGCGGGCCTGTTGACGGTCGCGGTGCTCGTCCTGGTGGTGACGTCGATCCCGTTCCTGCGGAAGTTCGTCGTCACGCGCGTGCGGTCGCTGTTCGCCGGTGTCGTCCCGCGCATGCTCGACGTGCTGCAGCGGCCGCAGAAGCTCGTTACCGGCATCGGCGGCATGCTGCTCCTCACCGGTTGCTTCGTGATGTGCCTGGACGCCTCGATCCGCGCCTTCGGTGACGAGAACGCCTCGATCAGCATCGCCAGCGTCGCGGTCGTCTTCCTCGCGGGCAACGCGCTGGGCTCGGCGGCGCCGACGCCCGGCGGTGTGGGCGCGGTCGAGGCCACGCTGACGGTCGGTCTCATCGCCGTCGGCCTCCCCAAGGAGGTCGCGGCCCCCGCTGTCCTGCTGTTCCGGCTCCTGACGCTGTGGCTGCCCGTGCTGCCCGGGTGGCTGGCCTTCAACCAGCTGACACGCAAGGGCGCCCTCTAGAGGGCGGTGCGCCGCCTCCACACGCGCGGGTGGGGGCGGATCTCAACCACTCGGCCCGCCCCCTCGGGACCCTCTCACCCGCTCGGCCCGCGCCCCGAGCGCACCGCTCGGGGCGGCTTCAGGATGAGGGCATGCCCACCTCGCTCCGGCTGCGCGCCGTCGTCCTGACCGCCATGGCCGTCGCCCTGTCCTGGGCGGCGGCGGGCTGTGGCGGCGAGCCCAAGGGCGAGGACGAGGATCTGACGACGCAGAAACTGGACTGGAAGGACTGCCCGGCGCCATCGGCGTCCGAGGGCGGCGGCCCAGCCCCCTCGCCCCTGCCCAACGGCACCCCCTGGCAGTGCGCCACCATGAAGGCTCCTCTCGACTGGGGCGACCCCAAGGGCGACACGATCGACATCGCGCTGATCCGGGCGCGGTCGAGCGGCGACCGGGACCGGCGGATCGGCTCGCTCGTCTTCAACTTCGGCGGCCCCGGGGGCTCGGGCGTCAAGGGGCTGCCCGCCTTCGCAGACGACTTCACCACGCTGCGCACCCGCTACGACCTGGTCAGCTTCGATCCGCGGGGAGTCGGTCGCAGCGCGGGCGTCGAGTGCGAGGACGACGAGGAACTCGACGAGTACTTCCAGCAGGACCAGACGCCGGACGACGCGTCCGAGCGGAAGGAACTCCTGGACAGCACGAAGACGTTCAACGCGGCCTGCGAGGACAACTCCCGCAAGACCCTCCCGCACGTCGGCACCCCGGACGCCGCACGCGACCTGGACCTGATGCGCGAGGTTCTCGGCGACGACGAACTGCACTACTTCGGCATCTCCTACGGCACCGAACTCGGCGGCGTCTACGCCCACCTGTTCCCCAAGAACGTGGGCCGGGCCGTCTTCGACGCCGTCGTCGACCCGACACAGACACCGGAACAGAGCAGCCTCGGGCAGGCCAAAGGCTTCCAGCTCGCGCTCGGCAACTTCGCGAAGGACTGTGTGTCGAAGGCGGAGGAGTGCCCGGTCGGCGACACCGCGCAGGACGTCGAGAACCGCATCATGACGCTCCTCGACGACCTCGACCGCGAGCCGATCCCGGGTGTCTTCCCCCGCGACCTGACGGAGTCCGCCGCCATCACCGGCACCGCGCAGGCCCTGTACTCCCAGGACCTCTGGCCCCTCCTCACCGAAGGGCTCCAACAGGCGTACGACGGGGACGGCCGACTGCTGATGCTGCTGGCCGACTCGATGAACGGGCGCAACGAGAACGGCGAGTACAGCAATCTGGCCGCGGCGAACGTCGCCATCAGCTGCGCCGACGACAAACAGCGGTACACCACGAAGGACGTGGAGGCGAAGCAGGGCGAGTTCCGGGCCGCCTCCCCCGTCTTCGGTGACTGGCTCGCCTGGTCCATGCTCACCTGTGCCGACTGGGCCGTCGCCGGCGCCGCCGACCATCCGGAGGTCAGCGCGGCGGGGTCGGCGCCGATCCTGGTGATCGGCAACACGGGCGATCCCGCCACGCCGTACGAGGGCGCGCGGAAGATGGTGGGGGCGCTCGGGGCGGGAGTCGGTGTCGAGCTGACGTACAAGGGGCAGGGGCACGGGGCATACGGCAGCGGGAACGGCTGCGTGAAGGCGGCCGTGGACGGCTACCTGCTCAAGGGCAAGGTCCCGAAATCCGGCACGGTCTGCACCTGAAACCGCAGGTCAGAACGTTATCCACAGGCCCCGACGCGAGCGCGGCAGTCCGCATACCATGGCATGACTGCCATTCACGACATCCGGCGGGTGGTGTCGTAAGGGGGGATTTGCTCATGGCTCGATGGCTACGGGGAGCGGCTCTGACCGCGGCTGCGGTGCTGGTCGCCGGCTGCAGTGGAGCTACCGACAGCGGGAAGGGCGAGAGCGCCGAGTCCGCGTCCGCGGTTCCCTCACCTTCCCCGCTCCCCACACAGAAGCTCGACTGGGGGCGCTGCGAGGCGACGTCGGAAGGTCCGGCGCCGGGCGGCGACTGGCGGTGCGCGACGCTCAAGGTCCCGCTGGACTGGTCGAAGCCGGACGGCGAGACGATCGGGCTGGCGCTGATCCGCAGCGAGGCGACCGGCGACAGGAGTGAACGGCTCGGCTCGCTCCTGTTCAACTTCGGCGGACCGGGCGGCTCGGGTGTCTCCACGATGCCCTCGTACGCCGCTCTCACGAGCGAGCTGCACAAGCGGTACGACCTGGTGAGCTGGGACCCCCGGGGCGTCGGCGGGAGTGAAGGGGTGCGCTGCCGCAGCGACAAGGAGATCCAGGCGGCCGAGTCCGTGGACGCCACTCCGGACGACGCCGCCGAGGAGACGGCCTTCTTCGACGACGCGGCCTCCTTCGGCGCCGGTTGCGAGCGGGCAGCGGGCAAGCTCCTGTCCCATGTGTCGACCGCCGACACCGCCCGCGACATGGACCTCATCCGCCGAGCGGTCGGCGACCGGAAGATGCACTACTTCGGCATCTCGTACGGCACGGAGTTGGGCGGCGTCTACGCCCATCTCTTCCCCGGGAACGTCGGGCGCCTGGTGCTGGACGCGGTCGTCGACCCGACCGCCGACACGGTGGGCCACGCCAAGAATCAGACCCTGGGCTTCCAGCGCGCCCTCGACAACTACCTCGCGTCGACAGGCCAGGACCCGAAGAAGGGCACCCGGAAGATCGCGGACCTGCTGGAGCGGATCGACGCCGATCCCCTGCCGACGACGTCCGGACGGGAGCTCACCCAGACCCTGGCGATCACCGGTATCGTCCTGCCGCTCTACAGCGAGCAGAGCTGGCCCGGCCTGACGAGCGCTCTCGACGCGGCGGAGGACGGCGACGGCACGGAGCTGCTGGCGCTCGCCGACGGTTACAACGAGCGGGACCCCTCGGGCCGCTACGGCACGACGACCCACTCGCAACGGGTCATATCGTGCCTGGACCAGAAGCAGCGGCCGACACCGCAGGAGACGAAGACGCTGCTGCCCGAGTTCCGGAAGCTCTCGCCCGTGTTCGGCGAGTTCCTGGGCTGGGACACCGCGGGCTGGTGCCACGACTGGCCGGTGCCCGGCCTGACGGACTCACCGGAGGTCAGCGCGCCGGGGGCCGACCCTGTTCTCGTCGTGGGCAACACCGGGGACCCGGCGACGCCGTACGAGGGCGCCGAGAGGATGGCGCGGGAGCTGGGCGAGGACGTCGGAGTGATGCTCACCTGGAAGGGCGAGGGCCATGGGGCGTACGGCAGCGGCAGCAGCTGTGTCGACTCGACGGTGAACGCGTATCTGCTGGCCGGGAGGGTGCCGAAGGACGGAAAGGTCTGCGCGTAGTCGTGGCCACCGCGACAAGGGGCCCGGCACACGCCGTGCCGAGCCCCTCCGGAGAAAGCGTCCGCCCGCCTACGGCGAGGACGGGACTAGTAGACCGGCTTGTCGGGCTCGATCTGGTTGACCCAGCCGATCACGCCGCCGCCCACGTGGACGGCGTCGGAGAAGCCGGCCGACTTGAGGACCGCGAGGACTTCCGCACTGCGGACACCCGTCTTGCAGTGCAGGACGATCTTCTTGTCCTGCGGGAGGCTTTCCAGCGCGGAGCCCATGAGGAACTCGTTCTTCGGGATCAGCCGGGCACCGGGGATCGAGACGATCTCGTACTCGTTGATCTCGCGGACGTCGATGATGTCGATGTTCTCGCCGTCGTCGATCCACTCCTTGAGCTGCTTGGGAGTGATCGTCGAGCCCGCGGCCGCCTCCTGGGCCTCCTCGGAGACGACGCCGCAGAAGGCCTCGTAGTCGATGAGCTCGGTGACGGTGGGGTTCTCGCCGCAGACCGCGCAGTTCGGGTCCTTGCGGACCTTGACCTGGCGGTACTGCATCTCGAGGGCGTCGTAGATCATCAGTCGGCCGACGAGGGGCTCACCGGTGCCGGTGAGGACCTTGATGGCCTCGGTGACCTGGATGGAGCCGATGGACGCGCACAGCACACCGAGGACACCGCCCTCGGCGCAGGAGGGGACCATGCCCGGCGGCGGGGGCTCCGGGTACAGGCAGCGGTAGCAGGGGCCGTGCTCGGACCAGAAGACGGAGGCCTGGCCGTCGAAGCGGTAGATGGAGCCCCACACGTACGGCTTGTTCAGCAGCACGCAGGCGTCGTTGACCAGGTAACGGGTCGCGAAGTTGTCCGTGCCGTCGACGATCAGGTCGTACTGGCTGAAGATGTCCATCACGTTGTCGGCCTCGAGCCGCTCCTCGTGAAGGATCACGTTCACGTACGGGTTGATGCCGAGGACGGAGTCACGGGCGGACTCGGCCTTGGAGCGACCGATGTCGGCCTGGCTGTGGATGATCTGACGCTGCAGGTTCGACTCGTCGACCTCGTCGAACTCCACGATGCCGAGCGTCCCGACGCCCGCCGCGGCCAGGTACATCAGCGCCGGCGAGCCCAGGCCGCCGGCGCCCACACAGAGCACCTTGGCGTTCTTCAGCCGCTTCTGCCCGTCCATCCCGACGTCGGGGATGATCAGGTGGCGGGAGTACCTGCGGACCTCATCTACGGTGAGCTCGGAAGCGGGCTCGACCAGGGGTGGCAGCGACACGGGGACTCCGTTGATCGGTCAATCACTACAGTTGTTCTCCCAGTAACACTGCCACGCCCTTTTTCATTCCGAGACACCCGTTCCAACCAGCGAGACAATGTCGTCCCAGTAGCCGGGCAGGGTCGCCCAGGGATCGACTCGGCCGCCCCGGTCCGTGCGGTCGGTGAAGTAGATCGTGGCGGCGCCCTGCCAGCGGGCGACGCGCAGCGCCTCGTCGAGGTGGACGCGGGGCACACCGTGGACGAAGTGACAGAAGCGCTCGGGAGGGTGGTCGGCGGTCCATTCGGCGACCTGGGACCAGCGGTAGTCGCTCCAGGGCCCGGAGAAGGTCACGAGTTGGTCGGCGCTCTCGGCATACCCGGGATGTGGATGGGTGCCGTGGCCGAGGACTATGTGGCCGCCGCCGACGAGCGCCCGGAGGGTGAGGACGGTGCGGCTGATCCCGGGGAGTGCGCCGCGCTCGGTGGGGCAGCGGTCGAGGAGGTAGCCGTCGACCTGGTACCAGTCGAGGTGGCGGTGGGCGTCGGCGACGATCTCACCGAAGGGGCGCGCGCCATGGGTCACGTCGATGTGGCCGAGGACCCGGACGCCGGCGTTGCGGAGCCGTCCCGCCGCTTCCAGACAGAGCGGGTCGGGGCGGGTACCGGGGCCGTCGGAGACGTTCAGGACAACCCAGTGCAGAGGGGTCCCGGGGCGGGTGAGTTCGCCCCATTCCAGCGGGGCGACAAGGGGGTGCGCATAGCCGGGAATGCCGAGGCCGGCGCTCAGGCCGGTGCTGGCGGTGCCGGACGGGGCGGAGGTCAGATACGGCATGCGGCCTCCATCCAGATGTCGGCGAGGGACTCCTCCAGATTGATACGGGGCCGCCAGCCGAGCCGGTCACGGGCGGTGCGGACATCGGCCTGCTGCCAGCTGCCGCAGCCGTCCGGGTAGGGATAGGCGACCGGAGGGGTGTGGTCCGGTTCGGGCCGGGGGTGGCCGATGGTCGGCCTGAGGGACCCGGGCAGGGTGTCGAGTTCGTGGAGGGCGCCGCCGTAGCCGGCGACACGGGCGAGGACGGCGGCGGCGTCGCGGAGGCGTACGGCACGGCCGGACCCGATGTTGATCACGCCTTGGGCGGCGGAGAGTGAGGCCGCGTGGACGGCGCGGGCGACGTCCCGGACGTCGACGAAGTCGCGCTGGACGCCCAGGCCGCCGAGTTTGAGTTCGCCGTCGCCGGACTGCATGGCGCGCCGCATGGCTTCGGCGAGGCGACCGAGCGGCGAGCCGGCGGGGGTACCGGGCCCGGCGGGTGAGAAGACCCGCAGGACGACGGCGTCCAGGCCGGAGCCGAGGACGAGTTCGGTGGCGGCGAGTTTGCTGACGCCGTACGGGCCGCCGGGGCGGGGCACGGCGTCCTCGGCGGTGGAGGAGCCGGGCTGGCTGGGGCCGTATTCGGCGCCGCAGCCGATCTGCACCAGGCGGGCACCGCAGCCGCTGCGGCGGAGGGCCTCGCAGACGGTGGCGACGGCGACGGTGTTGTGCCGGGTGAGTTCGCGGGCGCCGCCGCGGGTGGCTCCGGCGCAGTTGATGACGACGCCGGGGTGGACCGCGTCCAGGAAGCGGGTGAGCGCGCCGGGACTGCCGGTGGCGAGGTCGAACCGTACGTCGGCGTCGTCGCCGCGACCGAGCGCGGTGAGTTGGACGGCCGGGTCGGCGAGGAGGCGTTCGGCGACGAAACGGCCGAGGTATCCGTTGGCTCCGATCAGCAGGACCCTCATCGGGCGGCTCCCGGGGCGGACTCTCCGGTTCGGGAGGTGATCATCTGGCGTTCTCCTTATGAGGTGGTGCCGTGGGTGATGAGGTGGTCCCGCGGTGTCGGCCCCGCGGGAGGTGGTGCGCGCGACGGCTGTCCCGCGCGCCGGTGGGGCTCGGTTGCGGGCTGCGGTCTGTGGTGACCGCGCCGTGGACCGGCCGGAGTGGGGTCAGACCGCCCCCGGCGGGCGGGCGTGGGCCGAGGCCCGGGTGAGGGTGCGGGTGGCGTGCACGAGGAGGAGGAGTGCGGCAGTGCCGCAGACCAGGGCGGGGACGGCGCCCGGTCCCCAGGCGTCGGTGACCGTCCTGACGGGGACGGCCAGGAAGGAGTAGCCGGGCAGGCGGCTCGCGAAGACGGTGGCGAGGGCGCAGGTCTCGGTCAACGCCGCCGTGCACAGGACGGTGGCGGGGGCGTGGGGGAAGCCGTGGGTGCTGAGGAGGCGGGCCAGCAGAAGCAGCGCGCCGAGGGCGACCGCCCCCACGGAGACGGCCGGTTCGTCCAGGACCGTGCCGCACAGGGCGAGCAGGAAGACCAGGGCGCACAGGTACAGGGCGAACACGCCGAGAAGCAGGGGCTTCACGGAGTCGGCGAAGTCGGCGAGGCCGCGGCTCGCGACGAGCTTGCGGCGTGCGCGTACGGAGAGGAGGTGGGCGCACCAAAGGGCGGGAGCGCAGCTCAGGGCGAGTGCCAGGACGGGTGCCGTGGCGAGGGCCCAGGGGCCGTCGGGGCCGTCGGCGAGACCGGCGGCGAGCAGTCCGTCGCCGAGCAGGGCGTACGCGAGCAGCCAGCAGGTCCATGTGCCGCTGCGGCCGGTAGTACCGAGCGGCGACCCGAGCGGGCCGCGGCGGAGGGCGACGCGCAGGCCGAGGGCGACGGCGAGGATGCCGGCCGTGACGACGGCGAGGCGGGGTTGGCCGTGGGTGAGCCGTACACCGGCCACGGCCGCCGCGCAGAGGGCGCCCGGGAGAAGGGCGAGGACCGCCCAGCCGCCGCCCGGCCCGGACGCGGCGGGCATCGGCCGACGCTCCGGGGGTGTCTCCGCGTCACGGGGCACGCGCGCGTACATCTCCTCGGCGAGCGAGAAGACGTCCCGGTGCCGGAAGCGGGCGGCCGTGCGGTCGGTGACCCCGTGGGCCTCCAGCCCGGCGGCGATCTCCAGCGGGTCCACGGCCCGTTCGCACAGCTCCCGGTGCCGGTGCATCAGGGCTTTCACGGGGTCCACGGCCCCGCGTCCGGCGGCGGGCGGGGATTCAGGTTCGTGGGAGGTCCGGCCTTCGCCAGCAGGACTCGGCTCAGCCGGACCGGGCCCGGCCAGTTCGTCGGCCCCGTCCCTGCTCTCCAGGCCGTCCAGCCGCAGCTCGCTCATCGCGCTCCCTCTCCCGCCGGCACGGGTTCACCGGTAGCGGCCGGAGGCGTTCCCATGGTGTGGACGGGGGTTTCCACGGCCCAGCGGGGACGGCCGGACGCAACCCCGCCGACGCCCGAGCCCGCCGTGACGGCACCGGCCACGCCCGCCGCACCGGCCATGCCGGCAACACCGAGGCCTCCCGTCCCCAGCCGGGGCTCGGTCCAGCGGCCGGGGACGTGCGCCTCGGCAGGGGCGCCGAACGGCAGGGGCGCGTCGGTCTCGTCGAGGACGTCCTTCCGTACCGGGGCGTGGGAGACGACCTCCAGGTAGATGCCGCGAAACGCGGCGACGTTCTGCTCGACCGTGAACAGTTCGAGGGCGCGTGCGCGGGCGGCCGCGCCGAGGCGCGCACGTCGCTCGGGTGCGCGCAGGAGCGCCACGCACGCCTCCGCAAGCGCCTTCGGGTTGCGGGGCGGGACGACGAGCCCCGTCCCGCCGATGACCTCGACGACCGCGCCGGCATCCGTGGACACCGTGGGCCGTCCGCAGAACATGGCCTCCACGAGGCTGATGGGAAACCCCTCGACGACACTCGACAGGACGACGACGGCGCCGGACGCGTACGCCTCGGCAAGATCGGGGACGGCGGGGTCGCCGATCTCCTCGAAGGAGACGGGGTTGTCACCGACGGCGTGCACTCCGTCGGCCTCGTCGGGGAAGAGTTGCGCGGCCAGGGCCCTGCAGTGGCCGAGATAGGCGGCCCCCTCGTCGCCCGCGGCCGCTCCGACGATTCTGAGCCGGGCCTTCGGCTCCGCTCTGCGGATCTCGGCGAAGGCGTGCAGCAGGGAGACCAGGTCCTTGGCCGGCTCGACACGGCCGACCCAGACCAGGGTGTGGGGGTCCGCGCTCTCCGGCGCCTCCCCCACCTCGGCGAAGCGGGACGCCTCCATGCCGGGATAGACCGTGCGGATCTTCGCCCGGTCGGCGCCGCAGCGTTCCTGCCAGCGTCGGGCGTGGGTGTTTCCGGGGGTGAGACAGGCGGCGCGCCGGTAGACCTCGGCGGTGAGTCGCCGGTGGAAGGCCGCGAGCAGGGCGCGCACCGGCGCGTCACCGGAGGCCCCGAGGTAGTGCGCGCGCAGCGGCACGCCGTACTCGGTGACCAGGAGCGGCACCTCGTGGAAGTGGGCGGCCAGCAGACCGGGCAGGGCGGCCGAGCCGCCGGCCGCGGCGTGGCACAGGTCGACCGAGCCGAGCCCGTCGTCCTCGTACCAGTCGAGCGAGAGGGGGCGCAGGGCGCGTTCGAGGTGGGCGGCGACGGTCAGCAGATCCGGTACGCGGGCTTCGCGCGCCGCTCCGAGTGCGCCCGGCGCACGACAGGCGCGTTCGAGTGTGTGGACGGCGGCTTCCGAGCGCAGGGCGCCCACCAGTCCACCCTCGTCACGGGCCAGCTCGGCAAGCCCGTACAGCGCGTTGCCGAAACGGTCCGCCTCACGACGGGAGCCGCTCTCGGGGGCATCTCCCATTCCGAGGGCTCTTCCCGTTCCGGGAGCTTCTTCTCCCGTTCCGCCGGCTTCTCGCGTCTCAGGCGTCCCGGCGGAGCAGATCACCGACGCCAGTTCGCCGTACGCCTCCGTGAAGCGCCGCCGCGCCCGGCGGCGGTGGACCACACCGTCGTCCTCGGCCGTCCACAGCGGTGCCGTCCGGACGCGGCTGACCTGCGGCGGAAGCGGGACCCAGCCCTCGTCCTCCTGTTGCTCACTACGGCTGAGCGCGTAGACGTCGAACTCGTGTCGCTCCAGCCCACGCACGAGTCGGTCGCACCAGAGCCTGGCGTCACCGCTCACATACGGATAGCCACCCTCCGTAAGCAGTCCGATGCGCACGTGTGCACCCCCGATCTCCCGTTTGGGGAGCCGCCGTTCACCCGGCGGCTCGCAGCGGGACGAACGTATGCGGACATGGCGGTGGCGCGACGGACGGTTGTCCGTCGCGCCACCAAAAGGGGTGAACGGTCGTAACTTTCCCTAGCGGAACGCGTTTCGTCGCGCTAGGGGATCAGTCGACTACGGTGCGTCAGAAACTCAACCTTCGGGGAACGCCCACGGGTTGGCCTTGCAGGTGATCCCGTCGTAGGAGAGGAACTTGCTCTGCTGCTGCATGACGGGGGCGAGGTCACCGTCCTTGTCGCAGGTCACGTGGCTGTAGCCGAGACGGTGCCCGATCTCGTGGTTGATCAGCATCTGCCGGTACGCGTGGATGCGGTCGCCGTAGGTCTTCGAACCCTGGGCCCAGCGATAGGCATTGATCATCACGCGCTCAGTGGCGGCGGAGTCGCACGACACGTTGTCCACCGTCGTGTCGAGCCCCGACTTGGCACACCACACGGCGGTGGTGCCCGGACTTGCCAGTGTGATCACGAAGTCGGGCTTCCCGGAGGAGATCCGTTCGAAGGTGCGGCCGCCGTTGTGCGCCCAACTCCGGTCGTCGTTCAGTGTCTTCTGGACGGCCTGGGCGAACAGTTCCGCGTCGAGGACGAGCCCTTCCTCGACGTCGACCCGGTAGCGGTACTTCCGTCCCGTCCCGGGCGCCTTGTCGAAGCCCCTGACGGTCTGGAACTTGCCGTTGCCCTCCAGGTCCGCGGCTAGTGCGTACTTCTGACCCATCTTCTCGTCGTACGAGAGCGGGGTCGCGCGCATGCTCGGCGGACTGGACGGCGTGGGCCGGTCGTCGCTGCGTGAGGCGCCCCGAACGGCGCGGTCGGCGGCGTCGGCGGCCCGCCCCTGGGCGGTGGTGTCCTCCTGGCCGCCGGTGACCTGCCCGCCGACGATGACCGCGAGCACGGTGGTGACGGCGGCGGCCGCGATCCCGGCGAACGCCCGCCCCTTGCCGCTCCTCCCGGTGTCCTTGCCCTCGCCGGACTCACCGGTCGGCGGTCGCTCTTCGTCGAAGGCGTCCAGGTAGGCCTGCCGCGGCCCGCCCGGCGGCGGTGGCGCGGCTTCCTGCCGCTGCCGAGGGATGGGGATGCGCCGACCCTGACCCTCCCCGGGCGCGCCGGAGGAGGGGCCGCCGGACTCGCCGTGCCGCATGCCGTACGAAGGGCCGCCGGGCGCGCCGTACGGGGCCCCCGAAGGAGCCCCGTACGCACCCTGTCCGTCACCCGGGAGTGGTCGCGTCTCACCGCCCAACCGGCCCCAGCCGCCGCCCGCTTCACGGTGCTCGGGATGCCCGCCACGACTCTGCGGGACGCCTCGGCCGGGGGTGCCGTCGGGGAGACAGGGGAAACCGTGCGCGGGTGTGCCGTCCGGGAAACGCGGCACTCGTTGCCCCGAACCGCCGTCCGGAAGACGCGGAAACCCATGGGCGGGCGTACCGTCCGGCGGACGCGGGAACCCGTGTGCCGGCGTGCCGTCGGGGAATCGCGGGACACCGCGCACGGGCGGGCCTTCGGCATGACGGGGGAAACCGTGCGCGGGCGGGCCGTCGGCAAGGCGCCGCATGCCCGGGCCCGGGGCCCCCTCGTACCCCGGACGTGGTCCGCCGAGCACCGCCCCGTGGTCGCCCCCTACCGGCGGGCCCGCTGGAGCCGCCGTCGAGTTCTCGCTCGTGTCGCCTTTCGGCGCCCGCCCCTTGCGGCTGTGTCGTCCCACGCCGCGCCTCAGCTCCCCATAGCGGGGGCGCCGGGGACGACCCCGTCCCCGGTGGATTCGTCGGCCTCGCCCTTCACCGGCTTGCCGTTCACGGACTCCCCGTTCACCCGCTTCGCGTCCGCCCCGTCCGGGGCCGACGTCGCCGAGCCCCGTACGCCTGATTGCCGCGTCCCGGAGCCATGTCCCTCAGAGCCTCCCACACCGTTCGACGCCCTCCTGGTCGTATCGGCCAGCAGGTCGCGGACCGCCGCGGCGACCGCCTCCGGGTACTCCATCATGGCGACGTGCCCGGCGTCCGGCAGGGAGACGAGGCGCGAGTCGCGGAAGGCGCGGGCGGCGCGCTGGGCCATGCGGTAGCCGACGAGCTGGTCACGGCGGCCGTAGACAAGGAGCGTCGGGGCGAGGACCCGCTCGGCCTGACGCCACAGCGAGTGCTGCCCGCCCAGTGTGTACGCGTCGACGATGCCGCGGGCTGACCTCGTCATCGCGTCCCACATATAGGGAAGCCGCAGGCGCCGCTCCATCTCCTCCACCGCGTTGCGGAAGCCCTCCCCCGTGACGCGGCCGGGGTCGCCGTAGCAGAGCGCCATGACACCCCGGACTCGCTGCTCGGCGGTCCAGCCCTTGGTGAAGCGGGTGAAGAGTGCCGCGGCACCGGGGACCGCGAGCATCCCGGTCGGCACCGCGGTGCGCTGTACACGCAGTTCGGGCAGTGCGGGCGACACCAGCGTCAGCGTCCGGACGAGGTCGGGGCGCAGGGCCGCGACGCGGGTGGTGACCGCGCCGCCGAGGGAGTTGCCGAAGAGGTGCACCGGGCCGCGCCCGGACGCGTCCAGATAGCGGATGACGGCACGCGCGTGTCCCGTGACCGAGTAGTTGCCGTCGTCCGGCGGCGGCGAGTCGCCGAAACCGGGCAGGTCGACGGCCTCGTTGGCCACCAGGTCGTCGAGCAGCGGCATCAGCGCCGACCAGTTCTGCGAGGAGCCGCCCAGGCCGTGTACGTACAGGGCGGGCGGCAGATCGTCACGGGCCGGGGGTCTCGACCGGACCGCCAGAGTGATCCCCGGCAGACGCACCGACCTGAGCCGCTCCCCCGGCGCCACGCGCACGGAACTCGCCTTCGGCGACGCGGTGGCGGTCATCAGGGACGGCAGCTCGGTCGAAGACATGCGGCAATGTTACGAGACGATCACGTAGTGGTTCATGTGTTCGCCGTCACAGATCGAGCCACGTACGGCGGGGTACCGGAGGGAACGACTCATGGAACAACTCGTAGAGCGAACCGTCCCGTCACCACCGGACCGCATAGCGCCACGTTCGGCTGTCTCCTAGGCTCGTAGACAGCAAGGCACACCCGTACGTGGCCCCTGCCGCTTCACAGGGTTCCGGCAGCACCGAGGCAGGAGCAGGAAGGGGAAACCACGATGGCCGTTGACCCCACCGATCCCGAGACGTTCGCGGAGACGGAGGCCGATTCCGTGGAGATCGACGACGTCGAGGCCCCCGAGGCCGATGCCGCCGAGCAGCACACGTACGTCACCCCGGACCGGGACGACCCGTTGACCGACGTCGATCCGGGCGTCGCCAACCCGGCCGATCTCGCCGAACAGGCCCGGGTGGTCGACCTCGACGAGGACGACTACCGCTAGAGCGGGCCCCTCGCCCGGGGACCGCCGGCGGCCGACCACGCCCGCGTGCCCACAGGAGCCCCGTCCCCGAGGACGACCGCCGGTGACGCGAAAGACGACGACCGGTGACGGGAAAGGGCTTCCTTCTGTCCACCCTGCCCGCGTTTGACGTGGTCCGCGGCACTTTCCCAGGCGTCCGGTCCGTGAAATTCTGCGCTCGCACCGCGCGCGCCAGGGTTACCGAAAAGTACGATGGCGGCGCGGCGCACACCGCACATGGACGATTTGGGAGGCGGCGTGACAGCCATCGAGCAGACAGAGGCGGCACGCCCGCGGGGCACACGCCTTCCGCGCCGAGCCCGACGGAACCAGCTGCTGGGCGCCGCCCAGGAAGTCTTCGTGGCCCAGGGCTATCACGCGGCCGCGATGGACGACATCGCCGAGCGCGCCGGTGTCAGCAAGCCGGTCCTCTACCAGCACTTCCCAGGCAAGCTCGACCTCTACCTGGCCCTGCTGGACCAGCACTGCGAGTCCCTCATCCAGGCCGTGCGCGGCGCGCTCGCGTCGACGACCGACAACAAGCAGCGCGTACGGGCGACGATGGACGCGTACTTCGCGTACGTCGAGGACGAGGGCGGCGCCTTCCGGCTGGTCTTCGAGTCGGACCTGACGAACGAGCCCGCCGTGCGCGAGCGCGTCGACAAGGTCACGAACGAGTGCGCGGAGGCCATCTGCGACGTCATCGCCGAGGACACCGGTCTGTCGCGCGCGGAGTCGATGCTCCTCGCCTCGGGCCTCGGCGGGCTCGCCCAGGTCGTGGCGCGGTCCTGGCTGCACAGCGACCGCAGCGTCCCGCGCGAGCAGGCGGTCCAGCTGCTGGCGTCGCTGGCGTGGCGCGGCATCGCCGGCTTCCCGCTGCACGGCATCGAGCACCACTGACCGTCGCCCGCGGCCCCGGACCGTTGATCGGCACACCCCTGGTCCGGGGTTTTGTTCCCGCACCCTGTTCGCTCCTGGCGTTGCCGAGCGGAGGGTGGACGTCCCCTCACCGGGCTAATGTGTGCTGGGTACGGCGCGGACGCCCGCGCACTTCACTGACCGTCGGAGGGACATAGCCGTGGAGGTCAAGATCGGCGTGCAGCACGCGCCCCGCGAGATCGTTCTGGAGAGCGGTCAGAGTGCCGAGGAGGTCGAGCGTGCCGTGTCCGAGGCGCTGGCCGGCAAGTCGGCGCTGCTGAGCCTCACGGACGAGCACGGTCGCAAGGTGCTGATCCCTGCCGACCGTCTCGCCTACATCGACATCGGCGAGCCGACCGTCCGCAAGGTCGGTTTCAGCGCGCTGTAGCCGAGAGGCGCACGACGTGTACGGAGGGGCCCGGTGGTATGAAACCACCGGGCCCCTCCGTATGCGTCCCTCCACAACTCGTCCACAGGGGGAGGATTGCCTTCCGTGACTCGCGGGTAGTACCGGCTACGACCGATTTGCCCAGGCCAGGCTGTGTGGGAGGGAACCCGATCATGTTCTTGGAAGCGCTCGGATCCGCACTCGTCGGGCTCGCCCTCGCCTGGGCCGCCGTCTACCGCCTGCCGCACCGTCTGCCGCCCCGCACGCTCGTCCTGCCGACCGGCGTGGCGGGCGCCCTCTTCGGCGCGTTCCTCACCCACACCGCCCTGGGTTCCACGAACGTCCTGGTGCTCCTGAGCGGCGGGGCGATCGTCGCCGCGGCGTCGTTGTCGCTCCTGCTTCGGCCGACGGAGCGTTTTCGACGCAGGTCGGCCACCGCGTAGCCCGCGCCACGGCGAGCCCTCCGAAGAGACGCGGAGCCGCGGCGCCACCGAGCGGGCGCGACCGACCGCGCATCCGCGACCGGCCTCGCACGCCCCGCGTCCCAGGCATGATCCAAACGACAGGCCCTAGCCGGCCGCGAAGTCAGCGGCCCGCGGCGGCCGGGGGCTCACGGCGGCCGGGCCCTCAATGCAACCAGCGGCTCATGGCGGCCGGGCCCTCAATGCAACCAGCGGCTCATGGCGGCCGGGCGCTCAATGCAAGCAGCGGCTCACGCGGCCAGGCCGAGCGCCGCCATCCGCTTCGTGTGCGCCTCGGTGATCCGGGAGAACATCCGCCCCACCTCGGCCAGGTCGAACCCGTCGGCCACGCCGCCCACGAGCATCGTGGACAGGGCGTCCCGGTCGGCCACGACCCGCTGCGACTGCGACAGCGCCTCGCCCATCAGCCGCCGCGCCCACAGCGCCAGCCGCCCGCCGACCCGCGGGTCCTCGTCGATCGCGGCCCGCACCTTCTCCACCGCGAACCCGGCGTGCCCGGTGTCGTCGAGGACGGCGAGCACCAGCCCGCGCGTGTCCGCGTCGAGGTGCGCCGCGACCTCCCGGTAGAAGTCACTGGCGATCGAGTCGCCGACATACGCCTTGACCAGGCCCTCCAGCCAGTCCGACGGCGCAGTCTGCTTGTGGAAGCCGTCGAGCGCGTCCACGAACGGCTCCATGGCGCGCGTCGGCTCCTCGCCGATCTCCGTGAGCCGGTCCCGCAACCTCTCGAAGTGGTGGAACTCGGCGGCGGCCATCTTCGCCAGCTCCGCCTTGTCGACGAGCGTCGGCGCCAGCTTCGCGTCCTCCGCGAGCCGTTCGAACGCCGCGAGCTCCCCGTACGCCAGCGCTCCGAGCAGATCCACGACGGCGGCGCGGTACTGCGGGTCGGCCGAGGCTTGGGCCCAGTCCTGGGCGGCGATGCCGGTGACCTCGGCGGTCTCGGCCGTCTCAGCGGTACCGGCGGCGTTCTCAGGCTTGTCAGACGTGGTCATGAAGCGCACAATAGCCCGCTCTGCGCAGGGCGGAAGGGTCCGGTCGATCGGTGTGACGACGACTACGTGACCAAATCGGCCATCGCATGTGCGCGTTTCCGGGGTATGGTGGTAATGCGCCTGCTGAGTACGTCGACGTACCACCGCGGTATCTCGACCGTCTCTCGACAGGCCGCACGCATGAGGATGCCCGGTCGGTGGCCCGATCGGCTCCGACCCGACAGCCCTCCTGTTCCGTACGGCACTCCGCGTACGGCGTCCGGAGGGAACCCCTCAGCGGTATGAGCGCTAGAGCGTCGGCAGTGGTCCCGTGCCACACGGCCAGCCCGTGAGGGCGGCCGATGCCCCCAGGCACGGTCAGACGACACGACCCCCGCGCTCGCGCCACACCGCGTACACAGAAGAGGCAGCACCCTGACTACGACTTTTCGAGATCTCGGAATCCTTCCCGAGACGGCCGAGGCCCTGGAAGCCGTCGGCATCGTCACTCCCTTCCCCATCCAGGAGATGACGCTCCCGGTCGCTCTTTCCGGCACCGACGTCATCGGCCAGGCCAAGACCGGCACCGGCAAGACGCTCGGCTTCGGCCTGCCGCTCCTGGAGCGCGTCACCGTCCCCGCCGACGTCGAGGCCGGCCGCGCCAAGCCCGAGGACCTCACCGAGGCCCCGCAGGCGCTCGTCGTCGTCCCCACCCGCGAGCTGTGCACCCAGGTCACCAACGACCTGCTGACGGCCGGCAAGGTGCGCAACGTCCGCGTCACCGCGATCTACGGCGGCCGCGCCTACGAGCCGCAGGTCGAGGCCCTGAAGAAGGGCGTCGACGTCGTCATCGGCACCCCCGGACGACTCCTCGACCTCGCCGGCCAGAAGAAACTGAACCTGAAGCACGTCAAGTGCCTGGTCCTCGACGAGGCCGACGAGATGCTCGACCTGGGCTTCCTGCCCGACGTCGAGAAGATCATCAACATGCTTCCGGCCCGCCGTCAGACGATGCTGTTCTCGGCGACCATGCCGGGCGCGGTCATCGGTCTCGCCCGCCGTTACATGTCCCAGCCGACGCACATCCGCGCCACGGCCCCGGACGACGAGGGCGCGACGGTCGCGAACACCTCGCAGCACGTCTACCGCGCGCACAACATGGACAAGCCCGAGATGGTCGCGCGCATACTGCAGGCCGACGGCCGGGGACTGGCCATGGTCTTCTGCCGCACCAAGCGCACGGCCGCCGACCTGGCCGACCAGCTCAAGCAGCGCGGCTTCGCCTCCGGTGCGGTCCACGGCGACCTCGGCCAGGGCGCCCGTGAGCAGGCGCTGCGCGCGTTCCGCAACGGCAAGGTCGACGTCCTCGTCTGCACCGACGTCGCCGCGCGCGGCATCGACGTCGAGGGCGTGACCCACGTCATCAACTACCAGTCCCCCGAGGACGAGAAGACGTACCTGCACCGCATCGGCCGTACGGGCCGCGCGGGCGCCAAGGGCATCGCGATCACCCTCGTCGACTGGGACGACATCCCGCGCTGGCAGCTCATCAACAAGGCGCTGGACCTCGGGTTCAACGACCCGCCGGAGACGTACTCCACGTCCCCGCACCTCTTCGAGGAACTGAGCATCCCGGCGGGCACCAAGGGTGTCCTGCCGCGATCGGAGCGCACGCGGGCCGGACTCGACGCCGAGGAGCTGGAAGACCTCGGTGAGCCGGGTGGTCGCGGTGCCCGCGGGCGTGGCGGACGTTCCTCCGGCCCAGCGCCCTCCGCGGAGCGTGAGCGCCCGGCGCGTACGCCGCGCCGTCGCCGCCGGACGCGCGGTGGCGCCACCGTGGACGCGACGGCCCCCGAGGCGACGGCGGTCACCGAGCCGACGCGGCCCACGGAGACGCCGGGCACGTCCACCGAGGCCGACGCCGGCCCCCGTACACCCCGCCGTCGTCGTCGCACCCGCGGCGGTACGGCGCCGACGGCCCAGACGGTGACGTCGGCGGTGGAGGCGGAGGGGTCCGAGAAGGCCCTGGACGCCACCTCCGCCACCCCCGACGCCGCGGACGCCGTGAAGGCTTCGGCCGTGAGCACGGTCGCGGACGTCGCGGACACCGCCGACGCCCTGCCTGCCGCCGACGAGGCGAAGCCGCGCCGCCGCCGCACGCGCAAGACGGCCTCGGCGGAGCCGGTCGAGGCTCCGGCCGCCGAGCTGACGGTCGACACGGTCGCCGAGGAGGCCGCGCCGAAGACGCGTCGGCGTACGCGGAAGGCCGCAGAGGCCCCCGCGGCTGCCGAGGCGCCCGCCGCCGAAGCCGCGCTCGACACGGCCGAGGGCGCGCCCGCCACCGAGGAGGCCGCCCCCAAGGCGCGCCGCCGGACCACCCGCAAGGTCGCGGAGGCGCCGGTCGACGCGTCCGAGGCCGTGGCCGAAGAGGCTGCGCCCAAGACGCGGCGCCGGACGCGGAAGGTCGCCGAGGCACCGGTTGACACGGTCGACGTGGGCGAGACCACGGTCGCCGAGGAGGCCGCGCCGAAGACGCGCCGGCGTACGCGGAAGGCCACGGAGGCCCCCGCGGCTGCCGAGGCGCCCGCCGCCGAAGCCGCGCTCGACACGGCCGAGGGCGCGCCCGCCACCGAGGAGGCCGCGCCCAAGCGCCGCCGGACCACCCGCAAGACCGCGGCGACGGCCGAGGCCACGGGTGACGGGACGGCCGCCGCCGAGGAGAGCGCGCCCAAGACGCGCCGCCGGACCACCCGCAAGGTCGCGGAGGCGCCGGTCGACGCGGCCGGGGCCGTGGCCGTGGCCGAGGAGACCGCGCCGAAGACGCGTCGGCGTACGCGGAAGGTCGCGGAGGCTCCGATCGAGGCGTCGGTTCCGGCGCAGCCGACGGAGGAGCAGGCCACCAAGCCGCGTCGTACGCGCAAGGCTGCCGCTCCGGCTGTTGCCGTCGAGGACGCCGGTGCGGGTGCGGCTGAGACGCCGGCGCCGCGTCGGCGGGTGCGGAAGGCTGCGGCTGCTGTGGAGCCGACGGATGGCTGAGGTCAGGTAGTAGCCGGCTGCGCGGAGGCCCGGTTCCCCTTCCTGGGGGCCGGGCCTCCGGCGTTCCGGCGGGGGCGCGACCGCCGGAGCCGGACACGGGTTTCCTCGCTCCCGCCGCCCCTACCCGTCCCCTCCCCTCCCCAGGGGCTGCCGCCCCTTCGACCCCGCCTGGCCGGAGCGGCGTATGCGGGTCATGGGGTTCCAGGAGCAGATGCGGGTCCGTGGGGGCTTGGCGCACCGTTCCCCGCGTCCCTGAAGGGGCCTGCGGCCGTTCAGGGGTCAGCTGCTGATGGGGTCTGCGGCCCTCCAACGGCAGCTGGGGCGGGCTCAGGGGCGCGGTGAACTGCGCGATCAACCCCCACCCACTCAGCCGCCGGGTGAAGGACCGGCCGTGTGCGCCCATCGTCTCCCGACGGCCCCCCCGAACCACCCTGCAGGGTGATTCCTCTCCTCGGTCTCCGGTTACCCTCGCCCCATGAGCCGTCCTCCCACGTTCACCCCTCCCCCCGGTGCCCGCGCCCACCGGCTGCGCACCTCGCGTGGTGAGTTCGCCGTCATCGAGGCGGGCAACCCGGTGAAGGGCACCGTGCTCCTCGTGCCGGGGTTCACGGGCAGCAAGGAGGACTTCATCGCGCTGCACGAACCCTTGGCGGAGGCCGGCTACCGCTCCGTCGCCGTGGACGGACGGGGCCAGTACGAGAGCGAGGGCCCCAAGGACGACGAGTCGCCGTATGCGCAGGACGAGTTGGCGAGGGACCTGCTCGCCCAGGCACAGGTCGTCGGCGACGGCGCCCCCCTGCATCTCCTCGGCCACTCACTCGGCGGTCAGATCTGCCGCGCCGCCGTCCTCCTGGACCCCTCCCCCTTCGCCTCCCTCACCCTGATGGCCTCGGGCCCGGCCCAGATCTCGCAGAGTCAGCAGCAGCGCGTGAAGCTGTTGAGGGACGCCCTGGCCGTGATGGGCATGGAGCAGGTGTGGGACGCCATCCAGGCGATGGAACCGCCGGAGGAGACCGACACCGGCGGCCTCGACGAAGGGCTGGACGACAGCGCCGACCTGCGCCGCCGCTGGCTCGCCCACAGCCCGGCGCAGCTCATCGCCACCGGCCGGCAGCTCTGCGCGGAACCCGACCGCGTCGCGGAACTGGCCGCCCTGGGCCTGCCCACACACGTCCTGTCCGGCGAGCGCGACGACACCTGGCCGATCCCACTCCTCGACGACATGGCCGCACGCCTCCAGGCGCACCGCACGGTCATCGCCGCCGCCGAGCACTCCCCCAACACGGACCGGCCGAAGGCCACGGCCTCCGCCCTGATCGGCTTCTGGGATCAGCTGACCGGCTGATCGCCCTCTGCCGGCACTGGCTAGCTAGTACTGCGCCCTCAAGTGCTCCCAGAACCCGTCCCGCAGCGCCCTTCTCAGATCCGCCTGGCCCCGTAGCGAGTACTGGAGCAGCCCCTCCGCCTCGACGAGGAGGTCCTGGTCGACCGAGCCGGGCAGGTACGGGTGGCCGTGCAGGAGTTCCTTGAGCGGCTCGCGGCCCCGGGACGCCAGCCATTTCGCGGCGATCTGGGCGCCGACGAAGCGGACGTCCTCACGGGTGGGCCGGGCCCCGGCGGTGGCCTCGTACGGGACGGCGGCCCTCCGGGACACGTACGGCTTGAAGAAGTCGAGGTCGAAGGTGCGCTGGCTGTCGACCTCCCAGAGCAGCGGCTCGGCCTGGTTGCGGCCCTCCGGCGCCTCGATGCCCCACAGATGGACGCGCGCCCCGTACCCCTGCGCGGCCTCGACCGCCGAGACCAGGTCCTCGTCGCCGCCGATCAGCGCCGCGTCGCTGATGGCGCGGTGCCTGGCCAGGGACTCCAGGTCCGTGCGGATGAGGGAGTCGACGCCCTTCTGCTGGTTGTTCGCGTTGAGGTTGCCGAGCCGCACCTTGACGTCCGGCAGCTCGGCGATGGACTGCTGCTCCGCCGTGTGGATGCGGCGCCGCGCCCCGTCGTACCAGTAGACCCGGAGCAGCCGGCTGTCCGCGAAGATCGTGCGGGCCCGGTCGATCAGGGCGTCGATGAGACCTTCCGCATCGAGGTCGAAGGACCGCCGGTCCTCCGTCCCGGCGACGAGCCGCCCCACGGCCGCGTAGAGATACCCGGCGTCGACGAAGATCGCATGGGTCGAGGGCGTCTTCGCCACCTCGGCGAGCATGCGCTGGAGCAGCTCGTTCGTACGGTCGATGCGGGCGCCGAGCGCCGCCAGGTCGTCGTCGTTCATATGCATCCATTGTCCTGGCGGTCACGCTGCGAACACAACCGGTCCCAATCAGTCTTACAGCTTCCTGGTAGACACACCCACAACGTCACTTACCAGCCAGTAATTAGGTTCTCGAAAAATTTCCTTAGCGTAGGGAATGTTTGTAACAGGCATACCGTTGAATCCTCATGGAACACGGGCACCGACGACCCGCGCACCGCCAGTAGTTCTCCCCAGTGGGAGGACGACCAGACGAAGGGAGAAGCCATGCGCTTCGAAATCCTGCGACTCGACGACGTCAACGGCACGCCCGTCGACAGCACGGTCGTGGACGCCGCCTCCGTCAACAGGATCGTGCAGCAGGCCGCCGCCATCGGGCAGCGTCTCTGGATCCGCCCCGCCGACGTGACCGCTTCGTAGGACCGGCCGACGCGGCCGCCCCGCATCGGGCGGATGCGTGCAGACTTCAGAGCCCCGTGCGGGCCGCACCGAGGTGCGCCGTACGGGGCTCTGCGTACATCCGGCCCCTGCACGGCTGTACGTTTGGCGGGTCGGCGTCAGCTGCCCTGGACCACCTGCGTGACACCGTTGATGATCTGCTGCACCGCGATGGCGGACAGCATCATGCCCGCGAGCCGGGTCACCAGCACCACACCGCCGTCCTTGATGACCCGGATGATCAGCAGCGAGTACCGCATCGTCAGCCACAGCACGACGTGGATCGCGAGGATCGCGACCCACACCGACACCTGGGCGGCCACCCCGTCCGCCTTCTGCACCGCGAGGATCACCGACACGATCGCCCCGGGCCCGGCGAGCAGCGGCATGCCGAGCGGCACCAGGGCGACGTTCACGTCCTTCGTCTGCTTGGGCTCGTCCGTCTTGCCGGTGAGCAGATCGAGCGCGATCAGCAGGAGCAGCAGTCCGCCCGCGATCATCAGCGCGGGAACGGAGACATGCAGGTAGTCGAGTATCTGGTGCCCCAGCAGACCGAAGACGGCGATCACACCTCCGGCCACACAGACGGCCTGCAGCGCCATCCGCTTCTGCGTCCGGGCGGGGCGCCCGGCGGTGAGGCCGAGGAAGATCGGGGTGATCCCGGGGGGATCCATGATCACGAACAGGGTGAGGAACAGGGAACCGAAGACGGCGAGATCGAACACGGGGGTGCCTTGCGAGAGTGTGCGGAAGGGGAGGGAGAGGGGCGGGGGGCCGGCCCGTATCGCGGAGCGGGGCGGTGCGGGCGCGGGGAGGGCGGGGCGGGGGCCTTACGCCGGTGGTGACGAACGGGTGACGGGGCCGGGGGGTGAGCACGGAGAACGGGGGCGGAGGACGGAGGACGGGAGGGCGAGACCTCAGGTCGAGCAGCCTCAGGCCGAGCAGCGGGACTGCCGACCCACCTGGTCACCCCTGCCCGCCCGATCAGCGACCCCTGGGGCGACCCATCAGGTGATCCGCCGACCGACCCGCCCGCCAAGCCGTGGATCGACCTGCCGGCCGCCCCGTCGACCGACCCGCCGACCACGCCTCCTGCCGAACCGCCGGATGCCCTACGGCCGAGGCACCGAACGCTTCCCGCCGGTGCCCGGGACGGGGAACGCTCCGGTGGCTCGGCGGGTGATCTCCCCGTACACCTCGGGATCGGTCGTGTACTCGCCGAGCTCACAGGTCTTGCGGCTGCCGTGGTAGTCCGAGGATCCGGTGGCGAGCAGCCCCAGTTCCTTCGCCAGGCCGCGCAGCCGCGCCCGGGTCGCCGGGTCGTGGTCCATGTGGTCGACCTCGATGCCGTCGAGCCCGGCGGCGGCGAGGTCGGCGATCGCGGACTCGGGGACGGTGCGGCCTCGTTTGACGGCGGCGGGATGCGCGACGACCGCGACTCCGCCGGCGCCCTTGATCAGCCGGATCGCCTCGAACGGGTCGGTCTCGTGCTTCTCGACATAGGCGCGGCCGCCGTCGGCGAGCCACTGCGGGGAGAACGCGTCGTTCACGGTCGGTACGACGCCGAGTTCGACGAGGGCGGTGGCCACGTGCGGCCGGCCCACGGAGCCGTCCCCGGCGATCCGGGCGACCTGTTCCCAGGTGACCGGCACACCCAGTTCGTTGAGCTTGTCGACCATGCCGCGGGCCCGCGGCACCCGGTCGTCCCGGACCAGTTCGCGCTCGGCGAGCAGGCGGGGCTCCTCCGGGTCGAACAGGTAGGCCAGCATGTGCATGCCGACGCCGTCCAGGCGGCACGACAGCTCGGCGCCGGTGACGAGCGTGAGCCCCTCCGGCAGCGCGGCGATCGCCTCGGCGTACCCGCGGGTGGTGTCGTGGTCGGTCAGCGCGACCACGTCCAGGCCCGCGGCACCGGCCTTGCGGACCAGCTCGGCGGGGGTGTCCGTACCGTCGGAGGCCGTGGAGTGGCAGTGCAGATCAATGCGCACGACGCGGACTCCAGGCACAGACGAAACGAAAGCGGACGCTCAAGAATAGCGTCCTTTTGAAGCACTCCGGTCACACCCGAAACCGGGTAGTGCCCCCTACACATGGAGGGGGCACCCCGCCGTTGCGGGACGGGCCCGCAACCGTTGCGGACAGGCCCCGGTCGTTGCGGACAAGCCCCCCGGCCGTCGCGGACAGGCCCCCGCCGACCAGACACGTGCCGGCGCAGGGCCGCCTACGGCTCCAGGATGCGCGGGGAGAGCGCGCCGCAGGGCAGCAGTTCCACCTCGGCGCCCGCGTCCCGCAGGTCGGTCAGGACCAGTTCGTCGTACATGAGCAGGCCCGTCTGTTCGGGCCAGACGACCGCCCAGAGCCAGAGGCCGAGTGCCTCCCCGGCGAAGACGGCGCGGTCGTCGGGGGTGCCGGAGACATGCCAGAGGGGCGTGGGGCGTCCCGCGGCGAGCACCTTCGCCTGGGGCGGTTTCTCGACGCTGAGATACGGGCCGGGGTCGGGTCCGTCGATGCCGGCGTACCGGGCACCGAGGCCCACGCCGAGCTCCTCGGCGATGAGCACCAGCTCACCCATGCCGCCGAGCGGCCCCGGACCGGAGCAGGCCACGGCGGTGGCGCGCCCTCCGCTGCGGTCGTCGCCGGCGAAGGCCGCGCCGGTGAACAGCCAGCCCACCGGCAGCGGCCACGGCATCCACACCGGCACCTGGGCGCGGTGCACCACGACACTGAGGGCCTCGACGCTGGGCGGGATCACGGGCTGCAGCGGGTGCACCGTCCCGTGTACAGCGCACTGCCAGGAGTCGGCAAAGAGGCCGGGAGCCCTGACCCGGCCACCACACTTCGGGCAACTGGGTTCGCCCCTCATAGGGCCCAACGGTCCTCCCCGTGCTTCCTCGCGTCAAGGACGATCACCCGTCCGGCGTGTGCGCGTCACATTCCGCGCACGACCACCGGACGCCGGACGGCGGCCGGCCCTCCGGGGGACCGGAGAACCCGCCATCGGGATCAACTACCCGCGCCACGGAGGGAAGCGCCGATTTTCGGCCACCTGCCGGGCGCCCACCGGTCACGTGTGGCGTGCCATCGGTCACACGGGGAAGTCGCGGAGGGAGTCCTCGGGGCGGTCGGCCTAGTCCAGGGAGACCGACGTACGGACGGGGTCACGGAGGTCCGTCCCCTGGGTGAGCCAGCGCTCCTGGAGGGCCTGGGCGCCGTGGACGCGCTTCCAGGCCGCCTCGTTGGGGGTCATCGGAAGGAGGGGGAGGAACCGTACGGGGTCGGCGGGGGCCTCCAGTTCGAGGTCCTCGACCAGGCCGCCGGACTCGGCGACGAGGACGGAGGTGAAGGGGGCGCCCGGCCACAGCGGATCGCCCACGTCGAGGGAGGCGCCGGGCGCCACGACCACACCCTCCACCTGCGGTGACGCGGCGAGCACGGCGAGCGGGCGGAGCACCTTGTCGGTGTCGGCGATCCCGTGCCGTACGGACAGGACGAGCTCGGCGCGGGGACCCTTGACGGGGTCGGCGAGGACCGCGGTGGGGTCGGCCATCGGCTGGGCGGACATGCCGAGCGTGGCGTAGCGGACGACGTCGCCGTCGGTGAAGCGGAGCACCTCGATGCGGTCCGTACCGAGGAAGGTGACCGCGGCGCGCGCGTCCGGCTCGCCCAGCGCGGACCGCAAACGGGCTTCCACCAACGGAAGAACATCAACCATGAACCGAGCATAGAACTCGTCAGGAACCGGCAAACGGGCGCCTTGACACTTCAGTCGACTGTTAGTCTGGGGCGCCGGTCGGAACAACACGCGGGCAGCACGCAGAAGCGTCGCTCTCAAGCCCTCTTGTCCCGGCCAGAGAGAACTGACTCCCCTACGGGGAACCCCGGATGGGGTATGGAACGTCCCTTACGAGGGACCGGCCGGAGGAGGTGGGGCTGCGATGGACCGAAGTCGACCGTGCAGTACCACCCGCTCTTCCGACCGCTGAGTCACGTAGCTCTCGCGTCAGCTCTCTGCTTGGCTGCCACCCTCACTCGCGTCGTGCCGCTCGTCGGTCGTCGCGCAACGGAAGAGCACTTCTTTCCCGCCTTGATCCCATCACCGATCAGCCGTCGCCGATCAGACCGCATCGATCCGACGTCGCCGATCTGAATCAAGCGAAGCTGTCACCGCGACGGTGCGGTGCTCCCCGCTTTGTGGACGTGCCAAACATCGGAAGCCAAAACGTCCTCATTCCGGGTAGTTCCAACCGTCGTCGGCGGCCTTTCGTTGCGAAGGAGTCTGCCCATGTCGATGATCAACAACCTGCGCGCCGCGGTCCGCCCCTCCCGGCCGTCCCGGCTGTCGCTGCGCAAGGACGGGGCCGTGTACGACGCCACCCGCCCCGCGGAGGCGACCACGGCCGTCGTCGACTGTGCCGTCTACCGGGACGGCGCGCGCGTCACGTTCGAGCGCACCCTCGCCCCGCACGAGGCGATCCGTCAGGTACGCCGGGACGGCGGGTTCGTGTGGATCGGTCTGCACGAGCCGTCCGAGGCCGAATTCGCCGGTATCGCGGCCGAGTTCGGGCTGCACCCGCTGGCCGTGGAGGACGCGGTGCACGCGCACCAGCGGCCGAAGCTGGAGCGCTACGACGACACCCTCTTCACCGTCTTCAAGACCATCCACTACGTCGAGCACGACGAACTCACCGCCACCAGCGAGGTGGTGGAGTCCGGCGAGGTGATGTGCTTCACCGGGCGGGACTTCTTCATCACCGTCCGGCACGGCGGCCAGGGCTCGTTGCGGGCGCTCCGTCACCGGCTGCAGGACGACCCGGAGTTGCTCGCGAAGGGCCCCTCCGCCGTGCTGCACGCCATCGCCGACCACGTCGTCGACGGGTACGTGGCGGTCGCGGACGCGGTGCAGGACGACATCGACGAGGTGGAGACGGAGGTGTTCTCCCCCGGACGCAAGGGCACGCCCCGGGGCACCGACGCCGGCCGCATCTACCAACTCAAGCGCGAGGTCATGGAGTTCAAGCGGGCGGTACTGCCTCTGGTGCGCCCCATGCAGCTGCTGAGCGAGCGTCCGATGCGGCTGGTCGACCCGGACATCCAGAAGTACTTCCGTGACGTGGCCGACCACCTCGCCCGCGTGCAGGAGCAGGTCGTCGGCTTCGACGAGCTGCTGAACTCGATCCTCCAGGCGAACCTGGCGCAGGCCTCCGTCGCCCAGAACGAGGACATGCGCAAGATCACCTCATGGGCGGCGATCATCGCCGTGCCGACGATGGTCTGCGGGGTGTACGGCATGAACTTCGACTACATGCCGGAGACGCACTGGAAGTTCGGCTACCCGGTGGTCCTCGGCGTCACGGTGGCGCTCTGCCTGGGCATCCACCGCACGCTCAAGCGGAACGGGTGGCTGTAGCCGCCCGGCGCCGCCGGGGGGCCAGGGCCTAGGCTGACGGCATGACGGAACAGCTGCTCGACCGGGCCCTCGTCGAGGAGGCCACCAAGAAGTCCGGGCTCATCTGGGTGAGCGGCGGCGGGGCGCCGTCGGCGCACGCCCAGGGGCCCGGGGTGCCGTCGCGGGCGCTGTGGCACGTCTGGCACGAGGGCGCGGTGTGTCTGGTCGGCGACGGGCCGGGGGAACAGCCGCTGCCGGGGCTCGCCGACGGCGGCCCGGCCGTGGTGACCGTGCGCAGCAAGGACAAGGGCGGGCGGCTCGTGACCTGGGACGCGACGGTCGTGGAGCTGGCCCCCCGGTCGCCCGAGTGGGACGCGGCCGTGGCCGAGCTCAAGGGGAAGCGGCTCAACGCGCCCGACGGTGAGGCCATGCCGGAGCGGTGGGCGCGGGAGTGCCGGGTGCTCCGTCTGGAACCGACGGGGACGACCGCGCCGCTGCCCGACGGCGATCTGGCGCGGGCTCCGCTGCCGACGCCGGCGACGACGCGGCAGCCGGTGCCGGCCGGGTTGCCCCGGCTGCTTTTCAAGCGTCGGAAGAAGCAGGGCTGAGGGGTTTCGTTCGCCCACCGGGGCGGGGGTGTGCTTCCTTCGCCCACCGGGGCGGGGGTCGTGCGTCCGTCGGCGGCTGGAGGGTTCGTCGTGGCTGGTCGCGCGGTTCCCCGCGCCCCTTCGGGGGCCTGCGGCCCCGAACGCTCGTCGGCCCGTCCTACGACGTCGGGAGTTGTTTGCCGTAGTCGACGACCGACTTCTTGTCCGGTTCCTCCAGGGGGAAGTCCTTGCCCCAGTCGGTGAGGAGGATGGTGCCCGCGTCGCCGGCGCGGACCAGGCGGAGCGGATAGGGGGTGCCCTCGAGGGAGACGTCGAGGGTGCCGCCCGCGCCCTTGTCGCCGGTGATGCGGACGGTGCGGGTGCCGGACTGGTCGTGGTGGCCGTCGGTGGAGAGGGTGCCGTGCAGGGTCAGCAGGCTGTTGAGGAGGACGTCCTTGTCGGTGAAGCCGCTGAACCGCTGGTAGGCCGGGTCGCCGGTGGGGACCTTGACGTACATGCCGTCCAGCTTGTCCGCGGCGGCCTCGTCGGAGTCGTCGTCGTTCTTGCCGCCGCCGTCCTCGTGGTCCCAGAACTCGGCGTCGGCCTTCAGGAAGAGGTGCTCGCCGACCTTCAGCAGCCGGAACGTCGTGTCGCCCGAGGTCACCGAGCCGGTGCCGCCGCCTTCCTTCAGGCGCACGTCCAGCTTGTAGGTCTTGCCGTTGCTGACGACGGATCCGGACAGCCGGACGGTGTCCGCCGCCGTGGCGGCCGCCTTCGTTTTGGTCTGGATCTTCTCGGGGGTCAGTCTGCCGACGCCGTTGGTGCCCTCGTTCGGATCCTCACTGCACCCGGTGAGCCCCAGCCCGCTCGCCACGAGGGTGCAGACGGCGCCCACCAGTGCGGCCCTTCGGGTACGGGGAGTCGGAGTCACAGACGATGCACCTCTTCGTGTGGAGTCCAGGCCTACCGCAGAGTACCGGGGCTCGCGGGGTGCCACGGAGGCAGTCCGTCCGCACCGCTCACCAGGGCATATCCGATCGGGACGGGCTAGCCTGAAGCCCTCCTCGTCCGACAAATCCCGTATGGCTCGCCTGATTATCGCGAAAGACCCACGCGGCCAGCAGAGCACACGGATCTCGCACCAACACGCAGGAAAGGGGCGGCTCATGGCGGCGGTGGCGCCCCGGATCTTCGTCTCCCACCTCTCCGGAATCTCGGTCTTCGACCCGAACGGCGACCAGGTGGGCCGCGTCCGCGATCTCGTGGCCATCCTGCGGGTCGGACGGAAGCCCCCGCGGCTGCTCGGCCTGGTCGTCGAACTGCACACGCGACGCCGCATCTTCCTGCCGATGACGCGGGTCACCGGCGTCGAGTCCGGCCAGGTCATCACCACCGGGGTGCTGAACGTGCGCCGCTTCGAGCAGCGGCCCACCGAACGGCTCGTCATCGGGGAGCTGCTGGACCGTCGCGTACGGCTCGTGGAGACGGGTGAGGAGGTCACGGTCCTCGACATCTCCGTGCAGCAGCTGCCGGCCCGCCGGGACTGGGAGATCGACCGGGTGTTCGTCCGCAAGGGGAAGGGCGGCGCGTTCCGGCGGCACAAGGGCGAGACGCTGACCGTGGAGTGGTCGGCCGTCACCGGGTTCTCGCTGGAGGAGCACGGGCAGGGCGCCGAGAACCTCCTCGCGACCTTCGAGCAGCTGCGCCCCGCCGACCTCGCCAACGTGCTGCACCACCTCTCCCCCAAGCGCCGGGCGGAGGTGGCCGCCGCCCTCGACGACGACCGCCTCGCCGATGTGCTGGAGGAGCTGCCCGAGGACGACCAGATCGAGATCCTCGGCAAGCTCAAGGAGGAGCGGGCCGCGGACGTCCTGGAGGCCATGGACCCGGACGACGCGGCCGACCTGCTGGCCGAGCTGCCGGTGGCCGAGCAGGAGCGGCTGCTGACCCTGATGCAGCCGGACGAGGCGGCGGACGTACGGCGGCTCATGGCGTACGAGGAGAAGACCGCCGGCGGACTGATGACGACCGAGCCGATCGTGCTGCGCCCCGACGCCACCGTCGCCGACGCGCTGGCCCGGGTCCGCAACCCCGACCTCTCCCCGGCCCTCGCCGCCCAGGTGTACGTGTGCCGGCCGCCCGACGAGACGCCGACGGGGAAGTACCTCGGCACGGTCCACTTCCAGCGGCTGCTGCGCGACCCGCCGTACACCCTGGTCAGCTCGATCCTCGACGACGACCTCCAGCCGCTCGACCCGGACGCCGCGCTCCCCGAGGTGGCCGGGTTCTTCGCGACGTACGACATGGTGGCGGCGCCCGTGGTCGACGAGAGCGGCTCGCTGCTGGGCGCGGTGACCGTGGACGACGTGCTGGACCACATGCTGCCGGAGGACTGGCGGGAGACGGAGTTCCATCTGGACGACGACGATGTGGAGGGGGCCGCCCATGGTTCCTGAGCGTTCCGAGCGCCAGGGGCGTGACGGGCGGGACGGAGGGCGCGAGCGGGCACACGCCGGGGCGGGGACACGCGAGCGCACGCCGTCCTCCGGGGCGCCTGTGCGGGAGCGCGTGCCCGCTGGGGCCACCGCGCGCCCGCGCACCCGTCTCGACCAGCCCCTGCCGCGCCGAGCGAGGCTCCTGCCCGAATGGGACCCGGAGGCCTTCGGGCGGCTCTCGGAGCGGATCGCGCGGTTCCTGGGCACCGGGCGGTTCATCGTCTGGATGACCGTCGTGATCATCCTGTGGGTGGTGTGGAACGTCTCCGCCCCGCGGGACCTGCGCTTCGACAACTACCCGTTCATCTTCCTGACGCTGATGCTGTCCCTCCAGGCGTCCTACGCGGCCCCGCTGATCCTCCTCGCGCAGAACCGGCAGGACGACCGGGACCGGGTCAATCTCGAACAGGACCGCAAGCAGAACGAGCGGTCGATCGCCGACACCGAGTATCTGACCAGGGAGATCGCGGCCCTGCGGATCGGTCTCGGGGAGGTCGCCACCCGCGACTGGCTTCGCTCCGAGCTCCAGGACCTGGTCAAGGAGCTGCACGAGCGCGACGGCGACGGACATCGCGGGACGAGGACCCTATTCCCGCCGGAGCGCCCCGGCGGGCGTGACATGGACGACCGCTGAGAGGGCTCCCAGGGGCCCGGCGCGTCGCCGTACCATCGTCACTATGGCTACGGAAGACGCGGTGCGCGAGGCACTGTCGACGGTGAACGACCCCGAGATCAACCGCCCCATCACCGAGCTCGGGATGGTCAAGTCGGTGGAGATCGGTGCGGACGGAGCGGTCGCGGTCGCCGTGTACCTGACGGTCTCCGGCTGCCCCATGCGCGACACCATCACGCAGCGTGTGACGGAGGCGGTCGCCCGGGTCGAGGGCGTCACCCGTGTCGACGTCGAGCTGGACGTGATGAGCGACGAGCAGCGCCGTGAGCTGGCGTCCGCCCTGCGCGGTGGCCAGACCGAGCGCGAGGTGCCCTTCGCGAAGCCGGGCTCGCTCACCCGCGTGTACGCGGTCGCGTCCGGCAAGGGCGGCGTCGGCAAGTCCTCGGTGACGGTGAACCTGGCGGCCGCGATGGCCGCGGACGGTCTGAAGGTCGGCGTGGTGGACGCCGACATCTACGGCCACTCGGTGCCGCGCATGCTGGGCGCCGACGGCCGTCCCACCCAGGTCGAGAACATGATCATGCCGCCGTCGGCGAACGGTGTGAAGGTCATCTCGATCGGCATGTTCACCCCGGGCAACGCGCCCGTCGTCTGGCGCGGCCCGATGCTCCACCGCGCCCTCCAGCAGTTCCTCGCGGACGTCTACTGGGGCGACCTGGACGTCCTGCTCCTGGACCTCCCGCCGGGCACCGGCGACATCGCCATCTCGGTGGCGCAGCTCGTCCCGAACGCGGAGATCCTCGTCGTCACGACGCCTCAGCAGGCGGCGGCCGAGGTTGCCGAGCGGGCCGGCTCCATCGCGGTCCAGACCCACCAGAAGATCGTCGGCGTGGTCGAGAACATGTCGGGCCTGCCCTGCCCGCACTGCGACGAGATGGTGGACGTCTTCGGCACCGGCGGCGGCCAGGTCGTCGCCGACGGCCTCACCCGCACCACCGGCGCCACGGTGCCCGTCCTCGGCAGCATCCCGATCGACGTCCGTCTCCGCGAGGGCGGCGACGAGGGCAAGCCGGTCGTGCTCTCCGACCCCGACTCCCCGGCGGGCGCGGCCCTGCGGGCCATCGCCGGCAAGCTGGGCGGCCGTCAGCGGGGCCTGTCGGGCATGAGCCTGGGCATCACCCCGAGGAACAAGTTCTAGGGCGCCAGCCGAAGCAGGAGAGCGCTCCTCGGGGGCGTTGACGGGGCACCGCGGGTCATCCGACGCGGTGCCCCTTGTCTTCTGGGGGTGTTTTGCGGGCGTACGTCGAACCGCTAGGCGTACGTCACGATGTCCTTGATCATCGCGAACCCGAGGCCGTACGCGCTCATCCCGCGCCCGTACGCCCCTACGTGCACCCCTTCCTGGGTCGAGCCGGCGAGCACCCATCCGAACTCGGACTCGCGGTAGTGGAAGGGCGTGGGGACGCCGTCCACCGGCAGGGACAGCGTCGACCAGTCGGGTCCGGCGAGATCGTCCGCGAGGGCCCACGCCGTCTCCGTCTGCTGGTCCAGCCAGTCGTCTCTCAGGGTGTGGTCCAGCTGCCCGGGCCAGGTGAAGGACAGCAGCCCCACACCGGCCAGCCAGGCGGCGGAGGAGACCGAGGTGGCCTCCAGCAGGCCCGTGCCGTCGGCGCTGCGCCGTACGTCGTTGGCTGCGACGGTCACGACGACCGCGAACCGCTCCTTGGGTTCGTCCTCCGTGACCGCGGTGAACTCGTTGCGGACCGAGGGCTCGTCGCCGTGTCCGACCGAACCGTGCTCGACGGCGCCTTCCGCCGAGGTACCGACCTGCATCAGCCAGCGCGGCCCCGTGAAGGCCTCGTCGAGGCCGTACCAAGGGAAGGGCGCCAGCAGATAGCCGTCGACCGTGCGTCGGGCGGAGGGCAGCTGTTGTCCGCCCTCCGCGGCCGACGCCTGCGCGCCTACCCGACTCGTCGTCTCCATGTGCCCGGACGCCTCCTCGCTCTCGACGGACCGGAGCGGCCCGCCCCCCTCTCGGGCGTCGCGCTCGCTTTCCTTACGGTCCGCACAACAACTGGGCAGCATAGCCACAGCGCTCCGAGCAGCAGGGAAAGCGCCCGGCGCGTAGGACGGCGTACGGGCGGCTTCGGACCGTACGAGGGCGTGTGACGGTATGAATCGCATCACGTACGGGGGCGTGGCGGCACGCGGGTGTACGGCGCGGAAGCGCAGGCGGGAGGCCGTGCGGACGACTACGGGCGGCGCGGCTCGGGCGGGCGACCGTGCGGTCGGCTCAGGTGGCGTCCAGGTCGTACGGCGGGCGCTCTTCCAGTTCGAGCTTCTCGCGCTTCTTGGTCATGTCGACGGAGCCGCCGGACCCGGAGGAGGAGCTGGAGAGGGCAGCGGAGGACGGCGACTCGGACTCCCGGCCGTGCACCGCGTCCGTCAGCTCGGCCATCTCCTTCTTCAGGTCGAAGCCGTTGCGGATCTCCTTCAGCCCCAGTTCGTCGTTGTCCAGCTGCTTGCGGATGAACGTCTTGGGGTTGAGGTCCTCGAACTCGAAGTCCTTGAACTCGGGGCCGAGTTCGTTGCGGATGTCCTGCTTGGCGCTGTCCGAGAACTCGCGGATCTTCCGGATGGTCCGCGTGACGTCCTGGATCACCTTCGGGAGCTTGTCCGGACCGAAGACGAGCACGGCGAGGACGACGAGCGTCACCACCTCGAGCGCACCTATGTCATTGAACACCTGAAGCTCCTTGCGATGTCCTCGGTCCCGATCCGCGGGCCTCGGCAGGTCTTCCGTGGTCCGGGCCGGGTCCACGGTACCCGGCGATGCTGTCGAACCGGTACTGTCGGGCGGCCCCGGACCATGGTCACGCCACGGTTTTCCCAGCTGTTTGCCTGACAGGAGGGGGGGACGGCTCCCCCTCCTGTGACGTCGTCGGCATGCGCGCCGGTGTCAGCCCCCGTCGGAGGAGCCCAGGGTCAGGGTGACCTTCTGCTCCCCGCCGTCCCGCTGGAGGGTGAGTTCGAGCCGGTCGCCGGGCCGGTGGGCGCGCACCTTGACGATCAGTTCGTCGCCGGAGTGGACGCGCTGCCCGTCGACCTCGGTGATCACGTCACCCGCGCGGATGCCCGCCCGGTCGGCGGGTCCGCCCTTCTTCACGGTGCCGTCGCTGTCGTCGCCGACACGGGCGCCGTCACCCGAGTAGTCCATGTCGAGGGTCACGCCGATCACCGGGTGCGTCGCCTTGCCCGTGTTGATCAGTTCTTCGGCGACGCGCTTGCCCTGGTTGATGGGTATCGCGAAACCGAGCCCGATCGAACCGGCCTGGCCGCCGTCCGACTCGGAGCCGCTGCCCGCGGAACGGATGGCGCTGTTGATGCCGATCACCCGGGCGTTGACATCGACGAGGGGGCCCCCGGAGTTGCCCGGGTTTATCGGCGCGTCGGTCTGCAACGCGTCGACGTACGACACGTCGCTGCGGTCGCCGCCGTCCCCGCCGGCAGTGATGGGCCGCTCCTTGGCGCTGATGATGCCGGAGGTGACGGTGTTGGCGAGGTCGAAGGGGGCGCCGATCGCGACGACCGGGTCGCCGACCCGTACGTCGTCGGAGTTGCCGAGCGGCAGCGGCTTCAAGCCGTCGACCCCCGACACCTTGACGACGGCGAGGTCGTACCCGCTGTCCCGGCCGACCAGGCTGGCGTCGGCGGTCTCCCCGCCGCTGAAGGTGACCGTGATCTCGCCGTCGTCCCCGGCGGGCTCCACGACGTGGTTGTTGGTGAGGATGTGGCCCCGCTTGTCGAGCACGAACCCGGTGCCGGTGCCCTGCGCGTCGGAGCCGCTCACATGGAGGGTCACGACGCCGGGCAGCGCGCTGGCGGCGATCCCGGCGACGCTGTCCGGGGCCCGCCCGGTCGTCCCGCCGCCGGCCTGCGGCAGCTCGACCTCGCCGACCCCGCCGTTGCGCTCCAGATACGCCCCCACGGCCCCGCCGACACCACCGGACACGAGCGCGATCAACACGGCCCCCAGCACGAGGATCCTCATCCCTCGCTTCCGCCGCCGCGCCATGTCGTCGACACCGGCCCCGTTCTGCTGCAACGACCCCGACGCGGACCACGGATCGTAGTTCCGCCAGGGATCCCGAGCCGCCGGGGAGGCCCCTTGGGGAGCATCAGCGAAGGGGGGCTGCGTCGAGTCTGTGTAGGGGGCGGCTGGGGTGCCGGCCTGGGAGGCGTCCGGGTGGACCGGCGAAGGGGGGTGAGAGCCGTCCGGGTACGGATGCGCCGCGGGCGGCGATGTGGGCTGGGCGCCGCCCGCGTACGGGGGCGCCACGGGGTGCGAGCCGTCCGAGTAGCCGTCCCCGTAAGGCGGTGGGGCGGGCTGGGAGACGTCCGCGTACGGCTGCGGGGCCGCGTTCCCGTAAGGGGCGGGCGCTGGTGCGGCCGACGTGGCGTGTGTGCCGTTGGTCGAGTGGGCCGACGGTGGGGCGGGCTCGGCGGCCTGGGGCGCCACCATGGTGGTCGTCGCACTGGGCACCGGGGGCGCGGCCGGGGCCGTCGCGCCGTGCGAGGGAGCCACCGCTGGGCTCGGCACCCCGTGCGCCGACGTCCCCGGCTGAACGGTCGTGCCGTGCGCCGGGGTTGTCGCCGGGTGCTGGACCGGCGGTGCGGGCGCCCAAGGGCCGGGCTCGCCGTAGGGCGGGGTGCTGTAGGGATCGGGGTCGTGCAGCGGCTTGGGGCGCTCCACGGCCGTTGCCGGGCCCTCTGCGGGGCCTGGGGCTCTCAGCGGCTCCGGCGGGCTCTGCTCCCTCACACCCGCCACCACGGTCACCGGCGCCTCGTGACGCGGGAGCGGAGTCGTTTCGTCAGTCGTGGGCGCGCTCTTCTCCAGGACGAGCCGTGTGGTCGTCTCGTCCGCCTCGACGTGGGCGCTGTCCGCAGCCGTCGGTGCCTCCCCGCCCGCGTCCACGCTGAGAGTCGTCGACGCGTCGGCGCCCCTCGCCGGGCCGGCGGAAACCGGCCGCGCCAGCTCGAAGTCGCCACTGTCCGCGTCGGCACTCTCCGCACGCCGCGTCGAGCCGGCCGACGGCGCGGCGTCCCCCGGCGGCTCGTCCTGTCGGGACGGTGCCACGGGGTCGGCCAGTGCGAAGTCGTCGTCGTGGGCGGGGCGGCCGGGGGCCGGTGTCGTCGCGGGTCGCTCCAACTCGAAATCGCCCCCGTCGCTCGCCCTGCCGCCCGCGTCGCCCGCTCTGCCGGCTCCGTCTTGCACCGCGTCCGCGGGCGCCCCGTCGGCCCCCGAAGGCCCGCTGTGGTCCCCCGTCGTCCCGGCCCCCGCGCCATGCGCTCGGGGTCGGCCCCACCACTTCCCCTTCGTGGGCTTCCCCTCGTTCATGTTCTCCCCACACCTGGGGCCCGTCCCGAGGACCGGCCCTACGCCCACCGTTCGCCGAGTGCCGCCGGCCGGAACCGGCCGGAGCGGACACGGCCCACTCTGGATTCAACCAGGTTCGCGGGCCGGCGCGCAGAACTCGGGGTCAGCGGAGGGCAGGGGAGGTGGGAGGGGGAGACGAGGTGGTGTCGGGGGCTGTCAGCAGGCCCGGAGCGATGAGCTCGGGTGCCTGGGACCAGGTCGTCAGCTGGAACGGCGGGGCCGCCGTGAGCGGACGTATCAGCGGGGACATCACGGCCGCGTCCGCGAGGACAGGCGTGGGCAGAGGGCTCACGGCCTCGCGGAGCTGACCGCCCGGCGCGGGGATCCCGGGCAGCAGGGGCGCGGAGACCTCCGTCGGCGCCACCGGCACCTCGGCCCGCTGGCCCTGTCCGAGGAGGGGGCCGGCGGTCCCACGGCGGCGCTGCGCCTCGGGGCTCGTGGCCGCTCCGGTGGTCTGGGTGCGCAGAGGCGTGACGTTGCTGCCGGAGCCGGCGCCGCCCCGGGCGTCCACCGTCTCGGCGGGCACACCCGAGGTCATACCGCCCAGCGCGATCGCGGCCAGCGAGACCGCGCCGGCCGCCACGAACGCGAACCGCATACCGCGCGAGGCCGAACGCTCGGCTTCGTGCCGGCTCACGTCATGGATCCGAAAGCCGCGGTCACCCGTGGCTCCGCGCTCCTCGGCGGCCGTGCCCTGTCGGCCCTCGCCGCTGTCCCCGTCGGCGGAGAGCGAACTGCCTCCGCCGAGGAAGCCGCGGTCGCCGGACGGGGACCGTCCGTTGAGCCCGCTTCGGTCGCCGAGGAATCCCCGAGCCCCGAGGAAGCCCCGGTCACCGAGGAAACCGCGTCCCCCCGTCAGGCCCCGACCGCCGAGCACTCCACGGCCTTCCGAGGGTGAGAGCGCGCCGCTGTGCGGACCTGAGGGGACGTATCCGAAGGAGTCCCCGGTGGTGCCGAAGACGCCGAAGTCGGCGAAGTCCCTGTTGTCGGAGGGGTCCAGCGGGAGTCCGGGGCCGCCGGGCGCCCCCCCGAGTCTTCCTCCGAAGCCTCCGCCGCCCAGCGGGGAGCCGCCGTCGAGGTCGCCGCCCGCCGGGAGCATCTGGAGCCGGGCCAGGAAGCTCTCGGAGGGAGGCGGCGGCGCGGCCTCCGCGAAGACGTTCTTCAGTCGGCGCTGGGCGTCCGCCTCCGCCTTGCACTTCGGACACGTGGCCAGATGTGCCAGGACGCGTTCGCGCGCCTCATGACCGAGCTCTCCGTCGACCAGCGCGGAGAGTCGGTCTCCCAGATGCTGCTCAGCAGGGGTGGGCCGGGATCCACTCACGCGGTCGCGCCCCCTCCTCCCAGCGCGGGCACCCGGGGCACCGTGAAGCCGCGGCGCTGCTCGGCCCGGGCCTCCGGGGAGCGGTGCGCGAGGGCCTTGCGGAGCTGGGAGCGGCCGCGGTGGATCCGCGAGCGGACCGTACCGAGCTTGACGCCGAGCGTCGCGGCGATCTCCTCGTACGACAGTCCTTCGATGTCGCAGAGGACGACGGCGGCGCGGAACTCCGGGGCGAGGGTGTCGAGGGCCTGCTGGACGTCGGCGTCGAAGTGCGCGTCGTTGAAGATCTGCTGCGGGGTGGGCTCGCGGCTGGGCAGGCGCTCGGCCGCGTCCTCCCCGAGGGCGTCGAAGCGGATGCGCTGCTTGCGCCGGACCATGTCCAGGAAGAGGTTCGTGGTGATGCGGTGCAGCCAGCCCTCGAAGGTGCCGGGCGTGTAGGTCGACAGGGAGCGGAAGACGCGGACGAAGACCTCCTGGGTGAGGTCCTCGGCGTCGTGCTGGTTGCCGGTCAGACGGTAGGCGAGGCGGTAGACCCGGCCGCTGTGGGTGCTGACGATCTCCTCCCAGGTGGGCGGAGTCCACGCCTGCGCGTGCGCGTCCGTGGTGAAGGTCGCAGTCTGCGCTCCGTGTGCGGCGGCAGCGTCGGCGTGGGCGTGGTCAGCGGTGTCGTTCACGGATTTCGGCCTACCCGCCGATCCGAGAAAGCGCCGCAGCACTCCTCCCCGATCCACAGGCGCAGCCGCACCTCCCCTATCGGCTCTGGTGGTGTCCAGTGGAGCCCCTACCATAGCCACCTCGCCCGTTAGCTCCGGATAAGCGGTTTTACGAGAATTTGATGTGTGCCGATGTGCCTCATACGGCTGATCCGGCCGATCCGGCTCATATGGCTTTGTCAGCACCTGCACCGGCGCCTGCTCGCCGTACCGATCCATCACTTGACCCCCGTCGCGGCCCCCGTCACTCACTCATCCCTTTAAACGACCGGTCCCATCAGCAGGTTCCCGGCGGCAACGGATACAGTCACGCCCAGGCATCCGCGGGTACATAAGGAGAGGGTCATTACCGGCAACCGGCTGACGAGCTGGGCGTTCGCCGACGCCTTTGTCGCCGAGGACGACGCGCTGCGCTGGGCTCGCGACCGGGCTCGGGAAGCAGGGCTGCGCTCGGTGTCGCCCGGCACAGGCGCCGCGTTGAGCATGCTCGCGGCCTCCGTGGACGCGAAGGCGGTCGCGGAGATCGGTACCGGGACCGGCGTCTCCGGCATCCACCTGCTGCACGGCATGCGGCCGGACGGTGTGCTGACCACCGTCGATCCGGAGCCGGAACACCAGCAGTTCGCCCGGCAGGCGTTCCGCGCGGCCGGCTTCGCCAGCAACCGCGCGCGCTTCATCCCGGGCCACGCCCTCGATGTGCTGCCCCGGCTCGCGGATGCCGGGTACGACCTCGTCTTCTGCGACGGCGACCGGCTGGAGAGCCTCGACTACCTCGCTGAATCGTTGCGTCTGCTCAGACCCGGCGGGCTGGTCGCCTTCGAGGGTGTCTTCGCCAGCGGCCGCACCGTCGACTCGGGCCCCCAGCCCACCGAGGTCATACGTCTGCGGGAGCTCCTGCGCACGGTCCGTGAGAGCGCCGAGCTGGTGCCCTCCCTGCTGCCGGTGGGCG
Source organism: Streptomyces sp. NPDC030296 (assembly GCF_055572815.1). NCBI lineage: Bacteria > Bacillati > Actinomycetota > Actinomycetes > Kitasatosporales > Streptomycetaceae > Streptomyces > Streptomyces sp. NPDC030296. The sequence continues at coordinate 565,811 of NZ_JBVICQ010000003.1, read as the reverse complement.
ACGGCCTGCTCTGCGCGGTCAAGCGCTGAGGGCTCCCCGCTCCGCCCCCGCCGTTCACCGGGCCCGCCCCGTACAACAGTGCCCCGGCACCACCGAGGGGCGGTGCCGGGGCACTGAAGAGACATGGGTCGCTACGCGCGTCAGCCGACGACCTTCTTGAGGGCGTCGCCGAGGGCGTCGGCCTCGTCAGGGGTCAGCTCGACGACGAGCCGACCGCCGCCTTCGAGCGGAACGCGCATGACGATGCCCCGCCCCTCCTTGGTCACCTCGAGCGGGCCATCGCCCGTCCGCGGCTTCATGGCCGCCATGCTCGTTCCCCTTCCTGAAACCAGCTCATCGCCATAGCCGACGGCCCTGGAGGGCAGGCGCGGGCCCCACCTGGGGACACGCGACACCGGCATCGAACACATTGCTTCCAGGCCATTATCCCGCATCTCATGACCCGATGACCAACATCAGTAGGCATCGCTTGGGCAACGCGCGCGAGCAAAACCACCCAATTCGGCGGTGTGGCTGCGATACTGCGCCACCACACCGACATCGGTCACCGCTCGGCCGATCGTGATTCTTTGACACAGGTCACACGTCCGGCCCGCGCCACCGTCGGTGATCTCCGACATGCTGTGCTGTGACGCAGGGCGTACCGACCAGTACGTCACCAGCCGCGACACCGGAGGGGTAACCGCCATGGCCGACACCGTGCTCTACGAGGTGCACGACGGACTCGCGACGATCACGCTGAACCGCCCCGAGGCGATGAACGCGCTGAACATCGCGACCAAGGTCGCGCTGCGGGAGGCCGTGGAGTCCGCCGCCGGGGACGACGCGGTACGGGCCGTGCTGCTGACCGCCGCCGGGGACCGGGCCTTCTGTGTGGGGCAGGACCTGAAGGAGCACATCGGGCTGCTCGTCGAGGACTCGACGCAGGTCATGAGCACGGTCAAGGAGCACTACAACCCGATCGTGAAGGCCATCGCGGGCATGGCGAAGCCGGTGGTGGCGGGCGTGAACGGGGTCGCCGCCGGTGCCGGCCTGGGCTTCGCGCTGGCCGCGGACTACCGGGTGGTCGCCGAGACCGCCGCGTTCAACACGTCCTTCGCCGGGGTCGCGCTGACCGCGGACTCCGGGGTCTCGTGGACGCTGCCGCGCGTCATCGGGCCGGGCCGCGCGGCCGATCTGCTGATGTTCCCGCGGAGCATCAAGGCCCAGGAGGCGCACGAGCTGGGGATCGCCAACCGGATCGTGCCGTCGGCCGCGCTGCCGGAGGCGGCCGAGCAGGTGGCTCGGATGCTGGCCGAGGGGCCGACGGTGGCGTACGCGGCGATCAAGGAGGCCATGGCGTACGGGTTCTCGCACTCGCTGGCCCAGACGCTGGACAAGGAGGACGAGCTCCAGACCCGGGCGGGGGCGTCGGAGGACCACGCGATCGCCGTGCGGGCGTTCGTGAACAAGGAGACGCCGAAGTACCTGGGCCGCTGAGGTTCGGCTCGGCGGGCCGCTCTCCCGCTCGGAAGGGCGCGCTCCTCTCGCGGGGCTCGCCCTTCCCGTGGTCGGAAGGGGTGTAGCCACCCCGCCGGGCCACCCTGGAGCGGCTAGAGCACCGCCCCTCTCGCCACGCAGGTCTCCAGATGGTCGTCGACCAGGCCGCACGCCTGCATCAGGGCGTATGCCGTGGTCGGGCCGACGAAGCGGATGCCCTGCTTCTTCAGGGCCTTCGACAGGGCCGTGGACTCGGGAGTGACCGCCGGGACGTCGGCGAGGGTCTTCGGGACCTGCCGGGTGGCCGGGTCGGGGGCGTGGGACCAGATGAGGGCGTCCAGATCACCCGGGGACCACTGTGCGAGGACCCGGGCGTTGGCGACCGTCGCCTCGATCTTGGCGCGGTTGCGGATGATGCCGGGGTCGGCGAGGAGCCGCTCCTTGTCGGCGTCGGTGAAGGCGGCCACGTCGGCGATCCTGAAGCCGCAGAAGGCCGCGCGGAAGCCCTCGCGGCGGCGGAGGATGGTGATCCAGGAGAGGCCGGACTGGAAGGCCTCCAGGCAGAGCCGCTCGTACAGCGCGTCGTCGCCGTGGACCGGGCGGCCCCACTCCTCGTCGTGGTACGCCACGTAGTCCTCGGTGGACAGGGCCCAGGGGCAGCGCGGGGCGCCGTCGGGACCGGCGAGGGCCGTGCCGTCGCTCACCGGTGCTCGCCCTCCTCCGGTTTGCGCAGGGACGTCATGGTGGCCGCGCGGGCGCCGGCGAGCGCCGACTCCAGGTCGGCGATCCGGGCGTCCCGCTCGGCGATCTCGGCGCTGAGGCGGCTGAGGGCGTCGTCGACGTCCACCATGCGGTAGCCGCGCACGGCGACCGGGAAGCGGAGGGCCTCCACATCGGCGCGGTTGACCGGGCGGTCGGCCGGCAGCGGGTCCTGGAGCCGCTCGGCCGGGGCCTCGGGCAGGGCGGCGCTCTCGCCGCCGCCCACCACGGCGAGCGTCACCGCGGCCACCACGACCGCGAGCGCGACGACCAGGAACAAGAACATGAACATCGCTGGGGTCCCCTCGACTGTGTCCGCTCCGATCGTGCCATGCGAGTCTGACAGTTAGGGTCGCAGGCGGTTGGGCAGGGCGGTCAATCGGCGGGACGTACTGGGAGAGGGCACAGCGGATGCTCAGGCTGGGCAAGCGGGAATTCGGCACGCACGAGCCGGTGATCATGGCGATCGTGAACCGGACCCCCGACTCCTTCTACGACCAGGGGGCGACCTTCCGGGACGAGCCGGCGCTCGCGCGCGTGGAGCGGGCTGTCGCCGAGGGGGCCGCGATCATCGACATCGGCGGGGTGAAGGCCGGGCCCGGCGAGGAGGTCACCGCCGAGGAGGAGGCGCGGCGGACGGTGGGGTTCGTGGCCGAGGTGCGGCGGCGGTTCCCCGACGTGATCATCAGCGTCGACACCTGGCGGCACGAGGTCGGGGAGGCCGTCTGCGAGGCCGGGGCGGATCTCCTGAACGACGCGTGGAGCGGGGTCGATCCGCGGCTGGCGGAGGTGGCGGCGCGGTACCGGGTGGGGCTGGTGTGCACGCACGCGGGGGGCGCCGAGCCCCGTACGCGGCCGCACCGGGTCGAGTACGACGACGTCATGGCGGACATCCTGCGGGTGACCGTGGGGCTCGCCGAGCGGGCCGTGGCGCTGGGGGTGCCGCGGGAGTCGGTGCTGATCGATCCCGGGCACGACTTCGGGAAGAACACGCGGCACAGCCTTGAGGCCACCCGGCGGCTGGGGGAGATGGTGGCGACGGGGTGGCCCGTGCTGGTGTCGCTGTCCAACAAGGACTTCGTCGGGGAGACGCTGGACAAGCCGGTGAAGGAGCGGGTGGTCGGGACGCTGGCGACGACCGCGGTGTCGGCGTGGCTGGGCGCGCAGGTGTACCGGGTGCACGAGGTGGCCGAGACCAGGCAGGTGCTCGACATGGTGGGTGCGATCGCCGGGCACCGGGCTCCGACGGTGGCCCGGCGGGGGCTGGCGTAGCGAGAGGCAGGGGGCTGCTCCCCTGCCTCTCGATCACGGGTGGGCGGGCGCGGTCAGCGGCCCGCCTCCTTCGAGACCAGGGCCACCGCCTCGTCCACGTCGTCGGTGACGTGGAACAGGGTCAGGTCCTTCTCCGCTGCCTTGCCCTGGGCCACGAGCGTGTGGGTGAGCCAGTCGACCAGGCCGCTCCAGTAGGACTCGCCGAAGAGGACGATCGGGAAGCGGGTCACCTTCTGGGTCTGGACGAGGGTGAGCGCCTCGAAGAGTTCGTCGAGGGTGCCGAGACCGCCGGGCAGGACGACGAAGCCCTGGGCGTACTTGACGAACATCATCTTCCGGACGAAGAAGTAGCGGAAGTTGAGGCCGATGTCGACGTAGGGGTTGAGGCCCTGCTCGAAGGGCAGCTCGATGCCGAGTCCGACGGAGGTGCCGCCGGCTTCGAGGGCGCCCTTGTTGGCCGCCTCCATGGCCCCGGGGCCACCGCCTGTGATGACGGCGAAGCCCGCCTCCACGAGGCCGCGGCCGAGCCGGACGCCCGCCTCGTACTCGGGTGAGTCGACCGGCGTCCGGGCGGAGCCGAAGACGCTGATGGCGGCCGGGAGTTCGGCGAGCGTGCCGAATCCCTCGATGAACTCGGACTGGATGCGCAGGACCCGCCAGGGGTCGGTGTGGACCCAGTCCGAGGGGCCGCCCGCGTCCAGCAGCCGTTGGTCGGTCGTGCTCGCCTGCACCTGGGTGCGTCTGCGCAGCACCGGCCCCAGCCGCTGCTCCTCCGGTGGCTGGTTCTTGCCCTCGGGGTTGCCGGTCGCCATGTCCGCTCCCTCCGCCGTGCTGGTGGTTCGGTTCAGCGTAGATCGACACGGGTTACGGAGGGGGGACGCGAGCGTGTCCGCCGCGATCCGTCACCGACGCGTTCCGATGCCCGCCGATATGCGCTGATTCATCTCCAGCGGATCCCCGGCCGAATCCATTCCCCGCCTCAGGCCGTGAGCCAGGCCCGCAGGCGCTCCTCCCCCGCCAGGATCTTCGCGGTCTCCACGCGCTCGTCCCGCTTGTGCGCCAAGTGCGGGTTCCCGGGGCCGTAGTTGACCGCGGGGACGCCGAGGGAGCTGAAACGGGAGACGTCCGTCCAGCCGTACTTGGGCGAGGGGGTGCCGCCGACCGCCTCGATGAAGGCGGCGGCCGCCGGGTGGGAGAGGCCGGGCAGCGCGCCCGGGCTGTGGTCGTCGACCACGAGCTCCTCGACACCGCAGTCGGCGAAGACCTCGCGGACGTGGGCGATGGCCTCCTCCTCCGTACGGTCGGGGGCGTAGCGGAAATTGACCGTGACCACGCACTCGTCGGGGATGACGTTGCCGGCCACGCCGCCGGAGATGCCGACCGCGTTGAGGCCCTCGCGGTACTCCAGGCCGTCGATCAGCGGGTAGCGCGGCTGGTACGCGGCGAGGCGGGCGAGGATCGGGGCGGCCGCGTGGATGGCGTTGGAGCCCATCCAGCCGCGGGCGGAGTGGGCGCGTTCGCCCTTCGTCCTCAGCAGGACCCGCAGGGTGCCCTGGCAGCCGCCCTCGACCTGGCCGTCGGAGGGCTCCAGGAGGACCGCGAAGTCGCCCTCCAGCCACTCGGGGTGGGCCTCGGAGATGTGCTTCAGGCCGTTCAGCTCGGCGGCGACCTCCTCGTTGTCGTAGAAGACGAAGGTCAGGTCGCGGTTCGGGGACGGCACCGTGGCCGCGATGCGCAGCTGGACCGCGACGCCGGACTTCATGTCGCAGGTGCCGCAGCCCCACAGGACCCCGTCCTCGTCGAGACGGGAGGGGACGTTGTCGGCGATGGGCACGGTGTCGATGTGGCCGGCCAGGATCACCCGCTCCGCCCGCCCCAGGTGGGTGCGGGCGACGACGTTGTTGCCAAAGCGCTCGACCGTGAGGTGCGGCAGGGCGCGCAGCGCGGTCTCGATCGCGTCCGCGAGGGGCTTCTCGGTGCCGCTCTCGGAGGGGAAGTCGACGAGCTGCGCGGTCAGCCGCGCGGCGTCCAGCGTGAGGTCAATCGGGGTGTCGGCCATGGCCACGACCCTAACGCGCCGCGCTCGCGGATCCGGCCGCCGACCGGTTCCCGCCGCCCGCCGGGAGGTTGTCCACAACCGGGGGCACGTTCCCATTACCCTCCAGTACCTTGTACGGCGTGCCAGAGTCGTACACCGTTTCTCCTCATCCCCGTCCCCGTCGGCGTGGTGGCTGCTTCCTGCGTTTCTCCGCGGCCTTCGTCGTGCTGCTCGCGCTGGGGGCGTATCTGACCATGCAGTATCTGACCGGGGGCAACGGCACACCGAAGTGCACGGTGGTGTCGGCCGACGACGAGAAGACGTCGTACGAGTTCACCCCCGAGCAGGCGGCGAACGCGGCGACGATCTCGGCCGTGGGCACCTCCCGCGACCTGCCCGAGCGGGCCGTGACGATCGCGCTGGCGACCGCGCTCCAGGAGTCAGGTCTGCGGAACATCGCGCACGGCGACCGGGACTCGCTGGGACTGTTCCAGCAGCGTCCGTCGCAGGGCTGGGGCACCGAGCGGCAGATCCAGGACCCCGTGTACGCGTCGGGCGAGTTCTACGAGCACCTGGTGAAGGTCTCGGGCTACGAGAAGCTGCCGCTGACCGTGGCCGCCCAGAAGGTGCAGCGCAGCGGTTACCCGGACGCCTACGCCAAGCACGAGCCGGACGCCACGCTGCTGGCCGCCGCGCTGACCGGCCGGGCGGCGGCCACGCTGACCTGCGAGGGGCGCCTGGAGGCGAAGGCGACGGCGTACGGCGGCGGCCCCGAGGCGGTGCGCAGCGCGCTCGCGCGGGACTTCGGCGACAAGATCGAGACGGCCGGGGCGGTGGTGAAGTCCTCGCGCTCCGTCGCCTCCGCGACCGCCTCGACGGCGTCCAGCGCCCCGTCGGCGACCGGGGCGAGCCCGAGCCCGGCCGTGTCCGCGCTGACGATCCCGGTGTCGGACGCCGGGAGCGCCGACGACGTGCGGCGGCGCGGCTGGGAGCTGGCGCACTGGGCCGTGGCGAACTCCTCCCGGCTGGGCGTCGAGCGCGTCACGTACGCCGGGCGGGAGTGGGTGGCCGAGGGCCGGGCCGGCGCCTGGCGCAAGGCCGCGGCGGCGGGCGGTTCGACGGCCGAGGTCCGCATCGTCACGGGACGGTAGGGGCCGCGCCACGACGGGGCACCCGCGGGCGGCGGTCCGAATCGTCCCTGGACAACCGGGGTCGGGGCTCACCCTTCGGTGGTACGCGCGGCGCGTCGGGTGGACGGGGTGCGCAGGTTTTCGCCTGCTCATCCTCGCCTCGGCGGATTCCTTGGGAGGGCGGGGCCGTAAGGATTCAGCAGACAGTCGGACCGCGCGTCATTCATCTGCTTTGTCCGCATTCGATAATGCGACGCATTGCCAACTCTTTACGTTGGGCCGCCGCAACCTTCACGGACTTCGAGCGGTAGTCACTGCGTCCGAGCCCGGAACGATCACGCCGACAGCCATTCGGCGGTCAACTCCCGGGCACGGTCGGACACTTCACCGTTCCCTTCCGTCAAAGGAGCACCATGTCCCTCCCCCTGACCCGCCGGATCGCCAATGCCGCGCTGCTGACCGCAGCGGGAGCGGCCTCCGTGGTCGGTGCGGCCGGCTCCGCGAGCGCGGCGCCCGAACTCCCGGCCACCCCGGACCTGGGCGGTCTGTCCGCCGTGGACGGGGCGAACGCCGGCAACACCGTGGACGGCGCGACGCAGAGCGTCACCGGCGTCGCGAGCAACGTGGGCGGCAAGACGGCCAAGGAGACCCTGCCGACCGTGAGCAAGACCGGTGGGAAGACCGTCAAGAAGACGACGCCCGTCGCGCAGAAGGCCGCCGGGGACGCCGCGGGCACCGCCGGGGCGGCTCTGGGCGACACGGCCAAGGGCGCGACGAAGGGCGGCCTGCCCACGGACTCCGTCGCCAAGGGCGGCCTGCCCACGGGCAAGCTGCCGGTCAAGAGCCCGCTCGGCTGACACCTGCTCCAGCGGAAAAGGGGCCCGGGGTTTCCCCGGGCCCCTTTTCCGTCGTCCGGCCGGGACTACGCCCCGGTCAGCCGGGCCACCGCCGCCGCGACCCGCTCGTCCGTGGCGGTGAAGGCGACGCGGACGTGGTGCTCGCCCGCGGAGCCGTAGAAGTCACCGGGGGCCACGAGGATGCCCAGGTCGGCGAGGTGGGCGACCGTGGTCCAGCAGGACTCGTCGCGGGTGGCCCAGAGGTAGAGGCTGGCCTCGCTGTGCTCGATGCGGAAGCCGTGGCGCTCCAGGGCGTCACGGAGGGCGGCACGGCGGGCGGCGTAGCGGTCGCGCTGCTCGCGGACGTGGGCGTCGTCACCGAGGGCGGCGACCACGGCGGCCTGGGTGGGGGCCGACGTCATCATGCCGCCGTGCTTGCGGATCTGCAGGAGCGGGTTCAGGACGGCCGGGTCGCCCAGCAGGAAGGCCGCGCGGTAGCCCGCGAGGTTGGAGCGCTTGGAGAGGGAGTGGACGGCCACGATGCCGTCGTACGAGCCGCCGTTGACGTCGGGGTGCAGGACCGAGACGGGGTCCGCCTCCCAGCCCAGCTCCAGATAGCACTCGTCGGAGAAGAGCAGGATGCCGTGCTCGCGGGCCCATGCCACGATCCGGGTCAGCTCCTCCTGGGAGAGGACCTTGCCGGTGGGGTTGGACGGCGAGTTCAGCCAGAGGAGCTTCAGTCCCTCGGGGTCGAGCCGCGTCGGGTCGTCGTAGACCTCGTACCCGGCGCGGGCGAGGCGGGCGCCCACCTCGTACGTCGGGTAGGCGAGGCGCGGGTACGCGACCCGGTCGCCGGGGCCGAGGCCCAGCTGGGTGGGGAGCCAGGCGACCAGTTCCTTGGAGCCGACGATCGGCAGGACGTGGCGGTGGGTGATCCCCCGGGCGCCGAGGCGGCGCTCGGCCCAGCCGGTGATCGCGTCCCGCAGCTCGGGGGTACCCCACACGGTCGGGTAGCCCGGCGAGTCCGCGGCGGCCACCAGGGCCTTCTGGACCAGCTCGGGGACCGGGTCGACGGGGGTGCCCACGGAGAGGTCGACGATGCCCCCGGGGTGGGCGGCGGCCGTCGCCTTGTACGGCTCCAGCTTGTCCCAGGGGAAGGTGGGGAGACGGTCGCTGACTGCGGACACGGGATCTGGCTCACTTTCTCGTACGGACGCTCCGTACGGGCCCGTGGGACGGGACGCGGGCGTACGTACTGCTCGTACGGCAACGCCTCGGTCCCGTACGGCGATCATGTGATCGGACCGTACGGGACCGAGGCGGCGCCTGCCGCGGGCCGCCGGCCGGGCGGGACCGCGGCGTCGCTTCCTCAGGCCTGCGGCGGCAGGGCGGCGATGAAGGGGTGGTCGCGCTCGATCAGGCCGAGCTTGCTCGCACCGCCGGGAGAGCCGAGCTCGTCGAAGAACTCGACGTTCGCCTTGTAGTAGTCCTTCCACTCCTCCGGAGTGTCGTCCTCGTAGAAGATCGCCTCGACCGGGCACACCGGCTCGCAGGCACCGCAGTCGACGCATTCATCCGGGTGGATGTAGAGGGACCGCTGACCCTCGTAGATGCAGTCGACCGGGCACTCCTCGATGCACGCCTTGTCCTTGACGTCGACACAAGGCTGCGCGATGACGTAGGTCACGCTGTCGTTCCTCCTCGATAGGGCGCTGGCGGGCCTCCTCAGGCTCCGCCGCCTGGCGCGCGGGAGCGCGGCGTCGTCGATGCCCGCCCCTAGTATCTCCGTTCCTGGGCATGATCCGAACAGGAGGGGTGAACTGACCTGTGGAAATCTCTGCCGGTGGACGTCTCGAGATCCGCGTTTCCGCCGCTGACGTGGGAAAACGCGTCTCCGTGCGGCGGGTCGCCGACGACGCCGTCGCGGGTCGGAAATTCACCGACACGGTTGGTGTTCTCACATCATGGGACGACGGCGTGCTGCTGATCACCCGCAGGGACGGGCAGCGCGTCCGGATCGAGGAGTCGTCGCTGGTGGCGGGGAAGGTGGTGCCCGCCGCGCCCGCCCGCCGACGGGGACCGGCGGCCTCGTACGAGGAACTGGCGCGGGTCTGCGCGCGGGCCTGGCAGCCCGTCGAGCGGGAGTCGCTCGGCGGCTGGGAGCTGCGGGCCGCCTCCGGCTTCACCCGCCGGGCCAACTCGGTGCTGCCCCTCGGCGACCCCGGCATACCCCTGGACGAGGCGCTGACGGCCGTACGCGGCTGGTACGCGGCCCGGGGGCTGCCCGCGTACCTGCAACTGGCCACCGGCGCCGAGGGCACCCAGGAGCTGCTCTGCGCGGAGGTGGAGGACCGCGGGTGGATCCGTGAGGTCACGGCCGAGCTGTGGATCGGGGCGCTCGCGCCCGTCGCGGACCGGGAGGCGCCCGCGGTGCGGCTGTCCCGGACGGCGGACGAGGCGTGGCTCAGCCGCTACCGGCGCAAGGGAGCCGGCGAGGTCGCGCTGCAGGTGCTCGGCAGCGGGCCCTCGGTGTGGTTCGCGACGGTGCCGGCGGCCGAGGGGGCCGCGCCCGCGGCGATCGGACGGTGCGTCGTGGACGGGCGGTGGGCCGGTTTCGCGGCCGTGGAGGTCGATCCGGCGCGCCGCCGGGAGGGCCTCGCGACGACCGTGATGGCCGCGCTGGCGCAGCGGGCGCTGGACGAGGGGGCCTCGGCGGGCTGGCTCCAGGTCGAGACGGACAACGCGGGCGCGCGGACGCTGTACGGGGGCATGGGCTTCGCCGCGCACCACGCGTATCACCACTATCGGGCGCCCGGGGACGAGGCGATCGAGGGCGGGGCGTCCGAGGAGGCCGAGGACAGGGCGTCCGGGGAGTCCGGGGGCCGTTTCGAGTCGTCCGGGCCGTCATGAGCGGGCCGTACCCCGACATGCGTGCGCCTCTGCCGCCGGAGCCGGAGCGGGCCGCCGAGGTGCGGCGGCGGTTCGCCGCGGAGGCGCGGGCCGAGCGGCCCGACCTCGCCGCGCTGTGCCTGCTCGTGGGCGCCGCGGGCGACGGGACGCTGGACGACGCCGGCCTCGACGCCGCGCAGATCGAACTGGACCGGCTCGCGGGGCTGCTGCCCTACCGGCCCGGCGGGCCTCGGGCGTGGGCGCTCGCGCTGGCGGGGCTGCTCGGCGAGCGGTGCGGGTTCCACGGCTCGGCCGCGGACTACCAGCGGCTGGAGTCGTCGCTGCTGCACCGCGTGCTGGAGCGGCGGCGGGGGCTGCCGATCCTGTTGTCGGTGGTGTGGATGGAGGTGGCCCGGCGAGCGGGGGCCCCGGTGTACGGGGTCGCGCTGCCCGGGCACTTCGTCGTGGGGTTCGGGCCCGCGGAGGAGCAGGTGCTGGCCGATCCGTTCGACGGGGGGCGGCTGCTCAGCGGGAGCGACGCGGAGACCCTGGTCGCGGGGGCGACCGGGGGTCCCCTGGAGCCGGGGATGCTGCGGCCGGCCGATCCGCTGGACGTCGTGCTGCGGGTCCTGAACAACGTGCGGGCGTGGGCCGCGGCCCGGCCCGAGCGGTCGGACGTGGCGTTGTGGGCGATCGAGTTGTCGCTGGCCCTGCCCTCGCATCCGGCGCGGCTGCGGTACGAGTGGGCGCAGTTGCTGGTATTGCGGGGGGACTTCCTGCGCGGGGCCGCGGAGTTGGAGGCGTACGCGGAGGTGCTGGCGGGGGTGGACGACAGCGCGGCGGAACGGGTGCGGCGACAGGCGGGCGCGGCTCGGGCGCGGTTGAACTGAGGGGCGGCTTCGGTGGGGGCCGGGTGCGGCTTCGGTGGGGGCCCGGTGCGTGTTCTCGCCGTGGGGGCCGGGTGCGTGTTCTCGCCGTGGGGGCTGGTGTTCGTTGACGGCTGCGGGTGCGTCGTGGTCGGTCGCGCAGTTCCCCGCGCCCCTGGGGTGGCTGCCCTGGCCGGCGGCTTCCAGGTCCCGTCGAGTCGCCTCGACCCATCCACCGCCACCTCGCGTTCGCGGTCGGTCAGGGGCTTGGCTCCCTCGGCGAGGGCCGTTGCCGCGTGGGTGGGGTCGATGACCCGTTCGCCGGTCAGGACGCGGTGTACGGCGTCGGCCAGCCGCGCGGCGGGAGCGTCCTTGACGAGGAACGCGTCGGCGCCGGCCTCATGGCGCCGCGGAGGTTGCCGGGGCGGCCGAACGTGGTGAGGACGACGAGGTTCACGGCGGGCAGCACGGGCAGGGGGCACCCGGTATGCCACCGGATGCCCCCTGCTCGCGTGCTCGGTCAGGTCGGGTTCGTGTCGATCACGGCGACCCGGTCGGTCTTGCTCTTGAGGGCCAGCCGGAGGGCGCCGTAGACGTCCTTGGCGTTGACGGGGGTCTTCTCGCCGTTGGCCCGGGTGATCAGGACACCGTTGAAGGTGCCGCCGTAGAGCTCCACCAGGGCCTTCTCGTTGTAGGAGTCGACGAGCTTGCCGTCCACGGCCTTGACGGTGAGGAACTTCCAGAGGGAGTTCTCAGGGCTGAGCTTCACGGAGTGCGCGGCGTCCGTCTGCACGGTGACGATGCCGGACATCGCCGGCTGCGCGAACTCCTTCATGAACCGGTCGACCTCGGCCTTGTCGACCGACGGCTCCTTGGTGGTGGTCGGCAGGCTCACGGCGGGGGTCGTACCGGTCTCGACCTGGGTGCGGTAGGCCTTCTCGACGGCGTCGGAGGACTGGTCGACGGCGATGCCCTTGCCGGCCTTGCCGTAGACGGGGACGGCCTTGCCGGGCTCGTACTTCACGGTGCCGTCGCTCGACGAGCCGGAGCTGCCCGCGGCGCGCTCCAGCGCGGCCCGGAGCTTCTCGGAGTCGACCGGCATGACGGGCTCGACGACCCGCTTCTGCCCGAAGAGGGAGCCGATCACGGAGACCGGGTTGTAGTCGCTGACCGCGGCGACGCGGACCGTGTCCTGCATGTCGAACTGCAGTCCGGCCTGGTCCGGGCGGAGTGTGACCGTCTCGCCGTCGACCGTGAGCTTCAGCTCCTTGTTCGTATGGTCGGCGAAGGCCTTGTCCAGCTTGTTGACGGCCTCGTCACGGGTACCGCCGCCGATGTCGACGCCGAGGACGGTGGTGCCCTTCGGGACGTCGGAGTGGTTCATGAGGAGACCGGCGCCGTAGACACCGCCGGCGAGGACGACCACGCCGCCGCCGAGGAGCGCCAGCTTGCTGCGGCCCTTCTTCTTGGCGGGCTTCGCCGCCTTCGGGGCCTTGCCGCCGGCGGGCTTCTGCTGCTGCGTACCGGGGTCGGGCAGCTTCGGCGGGGTGTGCCGGGTCGCGCCGTCGACGCCGCCCGGCCCGAACGGGGCGCCCTGGCTGCCCGGGGGCACGACGGGGATGCCGCTGGTCAGGGTGTGCCCGGACGGATTGTCCAGGGGGCCGGGGCCGCCGTAGCCGGGGGCGCCGGACCCGTCGGCGGGACGCTGCGGGGTGAGGACCGCGGTGTCGTCGCTGAGTCCGCCGCCGGGCTGGGCGTAGTCCGCGCCGACCGGGGAGGTGAAGTCGGCGGCCGGGCCGAACGGGTCGTTCGGGGCCGGGGGCGGGCCGAGGGGGCTGTCTCCGGTGACGGGGCCGCCGGTGGGGCCGGAGGGGCCGCCCGCGGTGCCGTTGCCCGAGAAGTACGGCAGGTCCTCGCGGTCGGACGTGGCGGCGGCGAGCGCGGCCGACACGTCGAAGGAGCCGGTGCCGCCGCCGTGGCCGGGAGCCACCGGTCCGGCGCCGGTGGCACCGGGGAGCCCGGCGCCGTTCGTCCCGCCGGGCCGGGGGGCGCCGCTCGCGCCGGGGCGGGGGCCGCCGGGCTGGGCGGAGGGGGCGCCGGGCGGCCTGCCTGCGCCGTTGCCGCCGGGGCGGGGGGCCGGTGCGCCGGCCGCGGCCGCCGCACCGGCGGAGAATCCGGCGCCGTTGCTGTGGCCGCCGCTCGGGCCCTTGCCCGCGGGGGCGCTCTTGCGTGGCGCGAACCAGTCGCTCGCCGGCTTGTCGTCGGCCGCCGGGGACGGCTCCGGCGCGGGCGCCGGGACGTTCGTCAGCACGGGCATGGCCGTGGTGCCGGTGGTCTCCGACTCGGAGCCGGCGTCGTCCGCCGGGGCCTCGCCGTCACCGACCGGCTTGCGCACGACGACCGGCGGGATCGGCCGGGACCCGGGGATGTTGATCCGGACCCGGGTCGTCAGCGTGGTCTCGGTCTTGGGGCCGTCCGGCCGCTCGCCTGCGGCCGACCGGGCCGCTTCGGCACCGGCCTCGGTGGCCATGGGTGTGCCGTACGGCGGTGTCCCCGACGGGTACGCGGTGCTGCCGCGCCCATTGGCCCCGGAGGACGAAGTGTCAGTTTCACGACTCAAGGCAGGTTCTCCCGGTTTGCTCCGCCGCCCGTCACGACCTCAACTCAGCGGGCAGCTCGGCGGCGCGCACCACCATACTGGCCACTTCCGGCGCGTATCCCACGACCGCGTGGGAAACCCACACCGGACCCGCACCCCCGGACTGCGGCGAAGTGGTACGTCACTTCCCAAGTCGGGCGTCGGACCCGGCCGGTTGCCGCCCCCACCCAAGGGTGGCGCACATCACAGCCACAGCCATGCCACCGAGCAGGAAGAGATACGAGCCGACTCCCGCGGCGAAGAGGAAGTCGCCCTCCGGGCGGGTGGAGGTCAGCAGCACCACGGAGACCATCCAGCCGGCGGCCGGCGCAACGGCCCCCGCCCTGCCGCCCGTCGCCCGGGCGCCGCCCAGGAAGAGCCCGGCCGCGGCGACCAGCGCCAGCAGCAATCCGAGCGGGAACCAGGCCGCTTGGGCGAGCCCGCCGGCCACTCCGAGCACGGCTCCCAGCAGGAGAAGGCCCAGGTAGGCGGCGATCCGCGGGAGCGAGGGCAGGGTCAACGGCTGGGCGAGCATGCTGCCTTGTCCGCCCGTGGGCGGCTGGGTCGGCTTCATCGCGCGACCGCCTCTCGGCCGTCGCGCGGACGTGCCACTCGTTCGTCATACACAGTCGTACGCATCACAGGCCCGTTCCGTTCTGGACTTCCTCGAAAGACCTGCCGGGAATCCCCTCGAACAAGTCGCTCTCCCGGCTGCCGCCTTCGCGTCTGCCGCGCACCAACTCGTAGTACTCGGTGGTGAGGAGGGGCTGGGCCAGCTCGTTGGAGAGGACGAAGTAGGGTTCGGCGACCTCGATCTGGGTGGCGTGGGCACGCATCGCGGCGGCCTTCGCTGCCGCGAAGCCGGTGCCGTCGATCTCGGTGGTCACGATGTGGTCGTCCACCACGCCCGGCACGTCGGTGACGTCGGCGGCCCGCTCGAAGGGCAGCCGGCCGGGTTCGGCGAGGTCGCGGCGGAGCCGGGCGAAGCCCTCGACGATCACCCCGCGCGGCACCCGGTTCCAGTAGACCTTGTCGATCTCCCAGGGGGCGCCCAGGCCGGGGCGGAAGCCGGGGTCGGCGGCGAGGTCGACGGCGCGCATGGCGACGCGGTGGGCCTGGATGTGGTCGGGGTGGCCGTAGCCGCCGTCCGGGTCGTAGGTGACCAGGACCTGGGGGCGCACCTCGCGGACGACCGCCACGAGGTGGGCGGCGGCCTCGTCGACGTCGGCGGACCAGAAGGCGCCCGGCCGCTCGTTCTGCTCGACGCCCATCATCCCGGAGTCTCGGTAGCGGCCGGGGCCGCCGAGGAAGCGGTGGTCGGTGACACCGAGCTCCTTCATGGCCTCGGCCAGCTCACCCACCCGGTAGGGGCCCAGGGAGTCGTCGCGGTCGGGCGCGAGATGCGCGAGGTGGGGCGGGATGACCTCGCCCTCCTCACCGAGGGTGCAGGTCACCAGCGTCACCCGCGCTCCCTCGGCCGCGTACTTGGCCATGGTCGCGCCGTTGTTGATCGACTCGTCGTCCGGGTGCGCGTGCACCAGGAGCAGTCGGCGGGCGGGCAGATCGGTCATGGACCCACCCTACGAGGCGCCCGATCCGTGCCCGCGCCGGGCGCGGGCACGCACGGGAACGGGCGCGAGGGCGGGCCCGAAGGCGGCCGGAGGTCTCAGAACTTGATGCTGCCGATCATGCCCGCGATGTTGGTGGTCAGCTCGCTGATCGTCGGCGCGATGGTCGACGAGGAGAGGTAGAACCCGAGCAGGATGCAGATGATCGCGTGTGGTGCCTTCAGCCCTGACTTCTTGATCAGGATGAAGACGATGATCGCCAGCAGCACCACCGCCGAAATCGAGAGTGCCACGGCGGCTCACCTCCAAAAAGTTCCCTGGGACCTGGGGAGTGAAGCAGTTGTCGAACGGCGACGGTGAGATCGTCGTCGGACGATGACTCGGGTGACGCAGTTGTGAATCCGTACAGCGGCCAGCAGGTTCATACCCACCCAGCGGTAGTGATCATAACTATCCAAACGCGCGCATCGATCGGCGCACGGCCGCACAAGGGGGCGCATGGCCAATATGGTCGGCACATGACGACCGAGCCCGAGTCCTTCCCCCGTCGGCACGCCCGGACACAGCGTTTCAGCCTCGGCGCGCCGCGCGCGTTCTCCGTCGCTCCCGATGGTTCCCGTGTCGTGTTCCTGCGTTCCTCGTCCGGTACCGACCGGGCCAACAAGCTGTGGGTACTGGACCTCCCGGAGGGCGCCGAGCGAGTGGCGGCCGACCCGGGGGCGCTGCTACGCGGTTCGTCCGAGGAGTTGTCCCCCGAGGAGCGGGCGCGACGTGAGCGCAGCCGCGAGGGCGGCGCCGGCATCGTCGGCTACGCCACCGACGCGGCCGTGGAGTTGGCCTCTTTCGCCTTGTCAGGGCAGCTTTTCGTGGCGGAGTTGCGGGCCGGTACGGCACGTGGACTCGACGTCCCCGGACCGGTGATCGACCCGCGCCCCTCCCCCGACGGCCGGTACGTCGCGTACGTCACCCGCGGCACGCTGCGGGTGGTGGAGGCGGAGGGTGGCGGCGACCGGGCGCTCACCCAGGAGGGGACGGAGAACGTCACCCACGGCCTGGCGGAGTTCATCGCGGCCGAGGAGATGGGCCGTTCACGTGGTTTCTGGTGGTCGCCGGAGTCGGACCGGCTGCTCGTGGCGCGCGTGGACGACACGCCGGTGCGCCGCTGGTGGATCTCGGACCCCGCGCAGCCGGAAAGGGACCCGCGGCGGGTGGCGTATCCGGCGGCCGGCACCGCCAACGCGGAGGTGCGGCTCTTCGTGACCGACCTGGCGGGGACGCGCACGGAGGTCGTGTGGGACCGGGCCCGCTATCCATATCTGGCGCATGTGCACTGGTCAGGGGCGGGGGCGCCGCTGCTCCTGGTGCAGGCGCGGGACCAGCGCAGCCAGTTGTTCCTGGCGGTGGACCCGGACACCGGGGCGACCCGGATGGTGCACGCCGACGAAGATCCACATTGGCTTGATCTTTTCCCCGGGGTGCCTTCGTGGAGTCCGTCGGGGCAGCTCGTGCGTGTCGCGGACGAGGGCGGCGCGCGGGTGCTGGCGGTGGGTGAACGCCCGCTGACGGGGCCGCAGTTGCACGTCCGGGCGGTGCTGGACGTCTCCGACGACGATGTGCTGGTCTCGGCGTCGGCGGGCGAGAGGGCCGCCGAGCCGGAGATCGGCCAGGTGCACGTCTACCGCGTGAACGAGCTGGGGGTGGAGCGGGTCTCCGAGGAGCCCGGCGTGCACTCGGCGGTGCGTTCCGGAGGTGTGACGGTCCTGGTTTCCGCCGTGCCGGACCGGGCGGGGTCACAGGTGCGGGTGCTGCGGGAGGGCAAGCAAGTGGCCACCGTGGCGACTTGCGCGGAAAACCCCGGTATGTCCCCGCGCGTGCGGTTCACACAGGGGGGCGCACGCCGCGTACCGTGCGCCCTGCTTATGCCGAGGGACTACGACGGCGTCACACCCCTGCCGGTCCTCATGGACCCCTACGGCGGTCCGCACGGCCCCCGGGTGCTGGCGGCGCACAACGCGCACCTCACCTCGCAGTGGTTCGCCGACCAGGGCTTCGCGGTGGTGGTCGCCGACGGACGAGGCACGCCGGGTCGCTCCCCCGCGTGGGAGAAGGCGATCGACGGCGACCTCACGCTCTCCCTGGACGACCAGGTGGACGCGCTGCGGGACCTCGCGCGGTCACATCCCCTCGATCTGTCGCGGGTGGCGATCCGCGGCTGGTCGTTCGGCGGCTGGCTGGCCGCCCTGGCCGTGCTGCGCCGCCCGGACGTCTTCCACGCCGGGATCGCGGGCGCCCCGGTCACCGACTGGCGGCTGTACGACACCCACTACACGGAGCGGTATCTCGGCGACCCGGCCGCGAACCCGGAGGCGTACGCGGGGAGTTCGCTGGTGACGGACGGCGGACTCTCCTCGCCCGCGTCGCCGCACCGGCCGCTGATGATCGTGCACGGCACGGCCGACGACAACGTGGTCTTCGCCCACGCCCTGCGGCTGTCCTCCGCTCTCCTCGCGGCCGGCCGCCCGCACGAGGTGCTGCCGCTCTCCGGGGTCACGCACATGACCCCGCAGGAGCAGGTGGCGGAGAACCTGCTCCTGCTCCAGGTGGACTTCCTGAAGCGTTCGCTGGGTCTGGAGTAGGGAGCCGGGCGGCGGGCACGGCAACGGGCCGGGGCGACATGGCGCGCCCCGGCCCGTTTACGGCACCCGCACGGCCGTACGCTGTTCAGCTTCGCCCGTCCGTATATCGGAACGGCGACAGTCAAGTTGCCTGCGTGTTAACGCCGTTGGTGTGCTTTTGTACCGCTATACGGCTCCCTCGACATGATCGTCCAGCTGTTCCTCCGGCGGGACGACCTGCTTCTCCTCCGCGAAGTGGCAGGCGGAGTCATGGGCGGCCGGGCCGAATCCGTGCCGGAACTCCGCCGGTACCGCGAGCGGCGGCACCTCCCGCTCGCACTTCTCGCGGGCCTTCCAGCAGCGGGTGCGGAAGCGGCACCCGGACGGGATGTTCGTCGGGGAGGGCACATCGCCGAAGAGGATGATCCGTTCGCGGTGCTCCCGGGCCTCGGGATCGGGGACGGGCACGGCGGACAGCAGCGCCTGGGTGTAGGGGTGGGTGGGGTGGTCGTAGATCTCGGCGTCGCGGCCGATCTCGACGATCCGGCCGAGGTACATCACGCCCACCCGGTCGGAGATGTGCCGCACGATCGACAGGTCGTGCGCGATGAAGACGTAACTCAGCCCGAACTCCCCCTGGAGCCGCTCCAGCAGGTTGATCACCTGGGCCTGGACGGACACGTCGAGCGCGGAGACCGGTTCGTCGGCCACGATGATCTCGGGGCGGAGCGCCAGCCCGCGGGCGATGCCGATGCGCTGGCGCTGCCCGCCGGAGAACTGGTGCGGATAGCGGTTGACGTACTCGGGGTTGAGGCCGACCACGTCGAGGAGTTCCCGCACCCTGCGCCGCCGGTCTCCCTTGGGGGCGACCTCGGGGTGGATGTCGTACGGCTCGCCGACGATGTCGCCGACGGTCATCCGGGGGTTGAGGGAGGTGTACGGGTCCTGGAAGACCATCTGGATGTTGCGGCGCACCGCCTTCAGGGCCCTGCCCGAGAGCTTGGTGATGTCCTCGCCCTTGTACTTGATCGTCCCGGCGGTGGGCCGCTCCAGGTTGACCAGCATCTTGGCCACGGTCGACTTGCCGCAGCCGGACTCGCCGACGATGCCGAGGGTTTCCCCCGCGCCGAGCGTGAAGTCCACCCCGTCCACGGCCTTCACCGCGCCGACCTGCTTCTTGAACAGCACGCCCTGGGTCAATGGGAAGTGCTTGACCAGTCCACTGACCTCCAGGATCGGCTCAACCGTTGACGTGGCCGTCGACTCGGTCATCGAGGCACTCCCTCCAGAAGTGGCAGGCGCTCACCCTCGTGCCGTCGGACGGGGTCACGTCGTACAGCGGGGGTACGTCGGTGCGGCACACGTCGCGGGCCATCGGGCAGCGCGGGTGGAAGGCGCAGCCGGGCGGGATCTTCGTGAGGTTGGGCGGGAGGCCCTTGATGGCGTACAGCTCCTGGCCCTTCTGGTCCAGGCGCGGGATGGAGTCGAGCAGGCCGCGGGTGTACGGGTGGGCCGGGGCCTTGTAGATGTCGTGGACGGGGGCGGACTCCACGATGCGGCCGGCGTACATGACGGCGATGCGGTCGGCGACGTCCGCGACGACGCCGAGGTCGTGGGTGATGAGGATGAGGCCCATGTCCAGTTCGCGGCGCAGCTCCGCGAGGAGGTCCATGACCTGGGCCTGGACGGTGACGTCGAGGGCCGTCGTCGGTTCGTCGGCGATGATCAGGGAGGGCTCCAGGGCCAGCGCCATCGCGATCATGATGCGCTGGCGCATACCGCCGGAGAACTGGTGGGGGTAGTCCCGTACGCGTTCCTTCGCGGCCGGGATGCGGACCCGGTCCATCAGCTCGACGGCCTTGGCACGGGCGTCCTTCTTGGACATGCCCCGGTGCACCACGAACATCTCGCCGAGCTGGTCGCCTACGGTGAGGACGGGGTTCAGGGCCGAGAGCGCGTCCTGGAAGATCATCGCCATCTCGGCGCCGCGGACCTTCCGGCGCTCGTCCTCCTTGAGCCTCAGCAGGTCCCGGCCCTGGAAGAGGATCTCGCCGCCGGTGATCCGCCCCGGCGGCATGTCGAGGATCCCCATGATCGCCTGCGCGGTGACCGACTTCCCCGACCCGGACTCCCCCAGCACCGCGAGCGTCTGCCCGGCGTCGACCGCGTACTCGACCCCGTTGACCGCCTTGGCGATCCCGTCCCGCGTCCTGAACTCCACCCGCAGATCACGTACTTCGAGCAGCATGACGACGGCTCACCTCAGCTTCGGGTCGAGGGCGTCGCGGACCGCGTCGCCGAGCATGATGAACGCCAGGACGGTGATCGCGAGGGCGCCGGAGGGCCACAGCAGGGCGTGCGGGGCGTTGCGGATGTACGGCGAGGCGGCGGAGATGTCGATGCCCCAGGAGACGCTGGGCGGCTTCAGACCGACCCCGAGGTAGGACAGGGTGGCCTCCAGGGCGATGTACGTGCCCAGCGCGATGGTCGCGACGACGATGACCGGGGCCACGGCGTTCGGCGTGATGTGCCGCAGCAGCATGCGGGAGTTGGAGGCGCCGAGCGCGCGGGCGGCCTGGACGTAGTCGTTCTGCTTGGCGGTGATGACGGAGCCGCGGGCGATGCGGGAGATCTGCGGCCAGCCCAGCAGCACCATGAACCCGATCACCGGCCAGACGCTGTTGCTGGTGACCACCGACAGCAGCACCAGACCGCCGAGCACCACCGGGATGGCGAAGAAGACGTCGGTGACCCGGGACAGGAACGAGTCGGAGATCCCGCCGAAGAAGCCGGCGAGCCCGCCGAGCACCGACCCGAGGATCGCGACCCCGAGCGTGGCGCAGACGCCGACGGCGATGGAGATCCGCGCCCCGTACACGGTCCGCGTGTACACGTCGCAGCCCTGGCCGTCGAAACCGAAGGGGTGGCCCGGCTGCGAGCCCTCCTGGGCCTTGGACAGGTCGCACTTGAGGGGGTTGCCGGAGGCGATCAGCGACGGCCACAGGGAGATGACGACCAGGAAGAGGATCACGAGCGCCGAGATGATGAAGACGGGGTTGCGGCGCAGGTCGCGCCAGGCGTCGGACCAGAGGCTGCGGGCCTTGTCCACCGGGCCCCCGGCGTCGGCGTTGCCGAGGCCCTTCTCCAGGGTCTCCCCCTCGGTGGTGGCCAGATCCATGGTGCCGTCCAGTCCCGTCGCGGCGATCGCCCCGTTCTCGACGGCGCGTTGGCCGCCCGAGACGTGCGGCTCCCCCGGCTGCGGCTCAGGCATAGCGGATCCTCGGGTCGAGTACGGCGTAGAGGAGGTCGACGAGCAGGTTGGCGACGAGGAACACCAGGACGAGGACGGTCACGAAGCCGACGACGGTCTGGGTGTTCTGGCGGAGGATGCCCTGGTAGAGCTGGTAGCCGACGCCGTGGATGTTGAAGATCCGCTCGGTGACGATGGCCCCGCCCATCAGGGCGCCGATGTCGGTGCCGATGAAGGTGACCACCGGGATCAGGGAGTTGCGCAGCAGGTGCTTGCGGATCACCCGGTGCCGGGGCAGGCCCTTGGCGACGGCGGTGCGGACGTAGTCGCCGCGGGCGTTCTCCGCGATCGACGTACGGGTCAGCCGGGTGACATACGCGAGGGAGACGGAGGCGAGGACGAGTCCGGGGACGATCAGCTCGTCGAAAGGGGCGTCGGAGGAGACCGACGGGCTGATCCAGCCCCACTCCACGCCGAGCAGCAGTTGGAGCAGCAGACCGGTGACGAAGGTGGGGACGGAGATGACGACCAGGGTGGTCAGCAGGACGCCGGTGTCGACGGGCCGGCCGCGCCGCAGCCCGGTGACGACGCCGAGCGTGATGCCGATGACGATCTCGAAGAGGATCGCGACGATCGTCAGCCGGATGGTGACCGGGAAGGCGGTGGCCATCAGCTCGGTGACCTCCTGCCCGTTGAAGGCGGTGCCGAAGTCGCCGGTGAAGACGTTGCCCATGTAGGTCAGGTATTGCTGCCACACGGGCTTGTCGAGGCCGAACTCCCTGCGGAGCTGGGCGGCGGTCGCCGGGTCGCACTCCCGGTCGCCGCACAGACCCGCGATGGGGTCGCCCATCACGTTCACCATCAGGAAGATCAGGAGGGTGGCGCCCACGAAGACCGGGATCATCTGCAGCAGGCGCCGGATCACATACCGTCCCATGCGGGCTCCGGAGGTAGTGGGCGGGCTCCGGGGCGCCCGCCCGGACGGCTCAGCCGACCTTGATCTGGTCGTACACGGGCACGCTGAAGGGGTTCAGGGACACGTTGGACAGCCGCTCCGAGTAGCCGGCGCTGCCGTTCTGGTACCAGAGCGGGATGGCGGCCATGTTGTCCCGGACGACCTCCTCGGCCTGCTGGAACTTCTCCACGGCCTTTGCGGTGTCCTCCTCGGCGTTGGCCTCGTCGACGCGCTTGTCGAAGTCGGCGTTGATCCACTTGCCGTCGTTGGAGGAGGCGTTGGTGTAGTACAGCGGCTGGAGGAAGTTCTGGATGAGCGGGTAGTCCATCTGCCAGCCGGCGCGGAACGGGCCGCTCATCTTCCGCTGGGTGATCTGGTTGCGGTAGTCGGCGAAGGTGCCGACCGGGTTGCCGACGCACGCCTGGTCGTTGTCGAGGGCGTTGTTGATGGAGTTGCAGACGGCGTCGACCCACTGCTTGTGGGAGCCTGTGTCCGCGTTGTACGTGATCTTCACCTGGCCGCCGGGGAGGCCGCCGCCCTCCTTGATCAGTTTCTTGGCCGCGTCCGCGTCGTACTCGCAGGCGTCACCGCACAGGCCCTCCTTGTAGCCGCCGTCCTCGCCGAGCACGGGTGAAGTCCAGTCGGTGGCGGGAGTACGGGTCTTCTGGAAGATGGTGTCGGTGATCTGCTCGCGGTCGATCGCGCGGGACAGGCCCTCGCGGACCTTCTCCGAGCCGGGCTTGTTCCAGGCCGGGTCGTAGAACGGGAAGGACAGCGTCTGGAGGATGCCGGCCGGGGTGTTGATGTACCGGTTGCCGAGGTCGGCCTGGACGTTCTTCAGCTGGGCGGCGGGGACGTCGTCCACGAGGTCGAGGTTGCCGGCCATCAGGTCGGTGTAGGCGGTGTTGTTGTCCGTGTAGACCTTCAGGTCCACACCGCCGTTCTGGGCCTTGTCCCCGCCGGGGTAGTCGTCCCACTTCCGCACCGACAGCTGGGAGCCCTTGGTGTACGAGTCGACGGCGTACGGACCGTTGCCCACGGGCTTGCTCAGCCAGGCGTCGTGGTCGGTGAAGAACGACTGGGGCAGCGGGGCGTAGGCGTTGTAGCCGAGGGTGTCGGGGAACGTCGAGAACTTCTGCGTCAGCGCGACGGTGAACGTCCGGTCGTCGACGACCTTCAGGCCCGAGAGGGTGTCGGCGGTCTGCTTGCCGCCGTCGTCCGGGTGGGTCTTGTCGTAGCCCTGGATGTACTCGAAGAAGTAGGCGTTCTTCTGGTTGTTCTTCAGACTGGCCCCGTAGTTCCACGCGTCCACGAAGGACTTGGCGGTGACCTTCTCTCCGTTGCTGAAGGTCCAGCCGTCCTTGACGGTGATCGTGAAGTTCTGCGAGTCCGTCGTCTCGATCTTCTCGGCGAGCATGTCCTCGGCCTCGCCGGTCTTCGGGTCGTACTGCTTCAGCCCCCGGAAGATCATCGAGAGGACCTTGCCGCCCTGCACCTCGTTGGTGTTGGCCGGCTCCAGCGGGTTCTGCGGGTCACCCCAGGAGGAGCTGAGCACCGCGCCGCTGTCACCGCCGCCGCTGCTGTCGCCGCCGTCCCCGCCGCCGCAGCCGGTCGCGGTGAGCGCCACCGCGACCGCGCCCGCGGCCCATCTGGCATGCGTGGCTCCGCGCATCGAGTGCCTCCTCTCGAGTGATCCCGTTACCGGTCAATATCGGCGGACGGCACACATCGCGCACGTTCGCGGGGGCCGTACGAGTACGGGGGGCAAGGGCAGAACCGATGGACGAACGGGCCGGGTTCAGTAACCCGAGCCCAGCAGGAATCGGCGATCGAGCACACCGGCGGTTTCAACACAACCGACTCGGCTCACTGCACACAGCCCACTGAAACCAACCTCAAATGTTGATCAGAATTCAGTGGACACCGCGCCACCGGCTCACTTTGTTGGCATGATCGCAGCCGTTGGGAAAATGACCCACCGCAACGAGTCCGGATATCCCGCGACCGAGGAGTTCCGCTGTGCGCAATTCCAGAAGCAGAATTCGTCCCTGTTACTCGCCCCGACACTTGCCATTGTGGTTATGGGTGGTGCCAGCCCGGCCATGGCGGAGACGTCCACGCCAACTGCACGAAGGGGAAGAAGGTCAAGTCGACGCTGCTGACCCCTCGCCGTGTGGGCTGACACGTCTGGGAAAAGTGACGTGACTCGGCGAACACACATCGCCCTGAGTCTCGTGTCGGCGGCCACCCTCTTCTCTCTGACTGCCGCCTGCTCGGCGTCCGGCCCATCGGCGCATTCATCCCCACGGCCGTCCCATGACAGCGGCCAGGGTCGCGAGGCCGATACTTCGCCCGTCAAGGACGTGGATCCGGTGAGTCCACCGGAGATGGACGAGACAGAGATCGTGGCTGCCGAGCGGGGAAAGACCCACGGGAATGGACTTGTTCGTTTCCGCGGAGGAAAAAAGGGTGACGCACTGATCGTCGCAGTGCGATGCCAAGGAAAGGGAAAGATCAACGTTCGGGTGAGACCGGTCGATGTTTCCTTTCCCTTGGAGTGCCTCGACGAGGAAACGGCTACGACCTATAACCAGGTCGGTGTCCCTGGAACTGAGAAGCAGGGAACCATCTCGGTTCGAGCGCCCGCCACCGTCCACTGGTCCCTGACGGTCGGCCGTGGTGCAGCAGCCGAAGCGGCCGGCGCTGGAACGGTCGGCTGACCGTAGAACCGTCCAAGCGCGAAATGCCGGTGCTCCCGGTGCCCAGGAAGAAACTCCTGCGCACCGGGAGCACCGGCCATGCGTTCGGCGGCTGCCGATCAGCCCTGCGCGGGCTTCGACTCGGCGTCGTCGGCCGTGTCCTTCTCCAGCGCCTTCAGCGCCGGGTCGAGCACGACGTCCTCGGCGCGGGCCTCCGTGGTGGGGTCCTCCGGGAAGTGGCAGGCCGTCAGGTGGCCGTCGCGGTTGCCGGAGAGCTGCAGCAGCGGCGGCTCCTCGCTGGCGCACTTGTCCTGCGCCTTCCAGCAGCGGGTGCGGAAGCGGCAGCCGGACGGCGGGGAGATCGGGGAGGGGACGTCGCCGTAGAGGCGGATCCGCTCCTTGTCCCCGGCCTCGTCGTCGACCGCGACCTCGGGGACCGCGGAGAGGAGGGCGTGGGTGTACGGGTGGCGCGGCCGGTTGTAGATGGAGTCACGGTCGCCGACCTCGACCACCTTGCCCAGGTACATGACCGCGACGCGCTGCGAGAAGTGCCGGACGATCGCGAGGTCGTGGGCGATGAACAGGAAGGCGATGCCCAGCTCCTGCTGAACCTTCTGCAGCAGGTTCACCACCTGCGCCTGGATCGACACGTCCAGCGCGGAGACCGGCTCGTCCGCCACGATCAGCTTCGGGTTCAGTGCCAGGGCGCGGGCGACGCCGATGCGCTGGCGCTGACCGCCGGAGAACTCGTGCGGAAAGCGGTTGTAGTGCTCCGGGTTGAGGCCGACGAGCTCCAGGAGCTCGCGGACCTTCTTCTCCTGGCCGCCCTCGGGCTCGATCCCGTTGACCTCCATGGGCGACTTGATGATGGAGCCGACGGTCTGCCGCGGGTTCAGCGAGGAGTACGGGTCCTGGAAGATCATCTGGATCTCGGACCGCACGGGTGCCAGCTGCCTGCGCGAGGCGTGGGTGATGTCCTGGCCCATGTAGCTGATCTTGCCGGCGGTCGGCTCCAGCAGCCGGGTGATCAGTCGGCCGGTGGTCGACTTGCCGCAGCCGGACTCGCCCACCAGGCCGACGCTCTCGCCGACGCCGACGGTCAGATCGACGCCGTCGACGGCCTGCACGGCGCCGACCTTGCGCTTGATCGGGAAGCCGCCGTAGATGGGGAAGTGCTTGGTCAGCCCCTGCACCTCGAGAAGGGTCTCCGTCGAGGTGTCGGTGGGGCCCTGCTGTGCGGGGAGGGTGAGGTTGTCGCTCATGATCTCGGTTCTCCCTAGCGCAGCCGGGGCTGGATCTTGTCGATGAAGATGGTCTGCTTCTGCTCCGCGGTCAGGTGGCACGCGGCGGCCCGGCCGTCGGCGAGCGGCGGACGGGTGTCGCTGCACAGCGTGCCGGCGACCTCGTCCTTGAACGCGCACCGCGGGTGGAAGCGGCAGCCGGGGGGCGGGTTGAGCAGCGAGGGCGGCGAGCCGGGGATCGGCGTCAGCATCTCGTGGATGTCGCCGTCGAGGCGCGGCATCGAGCTGAGCAGGCCCCAGGTGTAGGGGTGCTGGGGCGTGCGCAGCACCTCCTTGACGCTGCCGCGCTCCACCGCGCGGCCCGCGTACATCACCAGCAGGTCGTCGGCCATGTTGGAGATGACGCCGAGGTCGTGGGTGATGAAGATGATCGCGGAGCCGAACTCCTGCTGGAGGTCCTTGAGCAGGTCGAGGATCTGGGCCTGCACGGTCACGTCGAGCGCGGTCGTGGGCTCGTCGGCGATCAGCAGGTCGGGGTCGCACATCAGCGCCATGGCGATCATCGCGCGCTGGCGCATACCGCCGGAGAACTGGTGCGGGTAGTCGTCGAAGCGCACCTTCGGCTGCGGGATGCCGACCTTCTCCAGCATCTGGATGGCCCGGTCCTTGGCCTCCTTCTTGGAGGCGCCGCGGTGCTTCATGAACGGCTCGGACAGCTGCCGGCCCACCGTGTAGTACGGCGACAGGGCCGTCAGCGGGTCCTGGAAGATCATCGCCATCTTGTTGCCGCGGAGCTGCTCCAGCTCCTTGTCGGTGGCGGTGACGAGTTCCTGCCCGTCGAGCAGGATCTCACCGTCGATGGTGCTGGTCCGCGGGTTGTGCAGGCCCAGGATCGACAGGTTGGTGACGGACTTGCCGGAGCCGGACTCACCCACGATGCCCAGGGTCTTGCCGCGCTCGACATCGAAGGAGAGCCCGTCGACGGCCTTGACGATGCCGTCCTCGGTGGAGAACTGCACCCGCAGGTCACGGACCGAGAGGAAGCTCTCGGGCCCGGTCGGGGCCGGGGCGTCCTCGGTCTTGGTCAGTGTGGTCACGGTGGTTCGTTCTTCCTAGGAGAGCCGGACGCGCGGGTCGATCCAGGCGTACGCGATGTCGGTGAGGATGTTCACGATCAGGATGAAGAAGGCCCCGAACATCATGACGCCCATCGTCAGGGGGAGGTCCCTCGTCATGGCGCCGTTCACGGCCAGGCGGCCGATGCCCTGCAGCGAGAAGGTGAGTTCCGTGACCACGGCGCCGCCCAGCATGGAGCTGATGTCGATACCGAGGACCGTGACGATCGGGATGAGCGAGCCGCGCCAGGCGTAGCGGAAGAAGACGTACTTCTTCGTCATGCCCTTGGCCCGAGCGGTGCGTACGTGCTCCTCGGCGAGTTGCTCGATCATGGAAGCGCGTGCCATACGCGTGTACTGCGCGGTGAAGATCGTGGCCATCACGACGACCGGGATGGACATCCCGACGAACCAGCCGACCGGGTCCTCGCTGATGGGGACGTACTTGGGGTCCTCCATCCAGCCCGTGCTGTAGACGAGGACCGTCAGCGCGATCGGGCCGAGGAAGTAGATCTGGAAGGAGCTGAGCACCATCGACGAGCCCGTGGCGAACTTGTCGAGCGTGGAACCGCGCCGGTAGGCGGAGATCATGCCGGCACCCACACCGAAGATCAGGAAGCAGATCGTGCCACCGGCGGTCAGCGTGAGGGTGGTCGGGAAGCGGTCCAAGATCGTGTCCCAGACCATGTCGCCCGAGTAGAACGACTGGCCGAGGCACGGGGCGGCACAGTGGCCGTCCGGGAAGTCACGGCCCATCACGATGCCGGACATGAACTGCCAGAACTGCGTGGCGACCGGCAGATTGAGGCCGAGCGCCTCGCGGATGTCCGCGATCCTCGTCGGGGAGCAGTCCCTGCCACAGGCCAGAGAGGCGTAGTCGGACGGCCCGGCGATGAAGAGGAAGAACGTGACGGCGCCGATCAGGAACAACGTGACGACGGCACCGGCCAGGCGCCGGATGATGAACTGAAGCATGGCGGGGAGGCTGCTCTCTGCAGAGAGGGTGGACGGTTTCACGGAACCGCGGGGATGCGCTCCGCCTGGTGCGCACCCCCGCGATCAGCCGTAGGGAGTTACGACTTCAGGAACAGGTTGTTGACGTCGATGTAGCTCGACTCGGTGCTGTAGCGGGCACCGCCGATGTTCGAACCGTAGAGCTGGAACTGCTTGGCGTACCACAGCGGAGCAGCCGGGTTGATCTTCTCCAGGATGTAGTGGTGCGCCTCCTGCCAGGTCTTCTGGGCCGCGGTCGGCTCCTCGGAGAGGGCCTTCTTGATCAGCTCCTGGACCTTCGGGTCGTTCACGTGCGAGTAGTTCGGCGAACCGTCGGCGATCTGGTCACCGTCGTAGATCGGGGTGACGACCGTGCCCGCGGACGGCCAGTCCTGGCCCCAGCCGGTGACGTAGATGTCGTACGGGTTCTTGACCTTGCCGATCTGCTCGTAGAAGCTCGCGGCGTCGATCTCCTTGCCGACGACCTTGATGCCGACCTTGGACAGCGCGTCCTCGAGGGCGACCTTGCGCTTCTGCTCGTTCTCGCTGTTGCGGTAGGCGAAGACCAGCTTCTTCTCGGACGCCGGGACGTCCTTCAGGAGCTCCTTGGCCTTCTCGATGTTGCCGGACGGCGTCTTCAGACGGCCGTACGGGTCGTACTTGGCCTCGTAGCCCGGCAGGGTCGGGGCGAACAGGTTCGGGGCCGGGTCGCCACCGTAGGCGCCACCCTCACCGGCGATCAGCGACTTGGAGTTCACCGCGTAGGTGACGGCGTCGCGGACCTTCTTGTTCTTGACCCGGTCCAGGTTGAAGTTCAGCACCATGACGTAGGGCTGGTAGCCCTTGATGGTGCGCTTGTTGACGGCCGGGTCGGTGATGACGTCCTGGATCTGGGTGGACTCGACGCTGCCGGTGAACTGGATGGCGTTCTTGGAGGCGCCCTGGTCCGCGATCAGACGCTTGGTCTGGGTCGACTCGGTGACACCGAAGTCGAAGTTCCAGCCGTCCACGTACTGGTGGCGCACGGAGTCGGTCTTCGGGTCCCACTGGTCGTTCTTGACCAGCTTGAGGGCCTTGCCGACCTTGTACTCGGAGATCTTGTACGGGCCGAGGGAGACCGGGGCCTTGTCGTACTTCTCCTTCGTGTCGGTCTTCTCCGGGACGATGGAGTAGCCCGACATGGCCAGCATCTGCGGCAGGTCCGGACGCGGCTGGTCGAAGTGGAAGACGACCGTCTTGTCGTCCGGGGTGTCCAGGACCGAGGCCGGCAGGTGCTTCTTGCCGAAGCCGCCGTCCTTCAGCGCCTCGCGGTACTTCGGACCGCTCAGCCAGGTCTGCAGGTAGTTCGGGCCGTCGAAGATGAACTCGGCGTACATGCGCTCGACGGTGTGGCGGACGTCGGCCGAGGTGATCTCGTTGCCGTTCTGGTCCTTGATGCCGTCCTTGAGCGTGTACGTCCAGGTCTTGCCGCCGTCGGACGACTTGCCGGCGTCGGTGGCGATGTCACCGACGACGGACATGTTGCCCTTGCCGTCCTCCTTGAAGTTGGTCAGCCCGCGGTAGATCAGGTTGGCGACCTGGCCACCGTCGGAGACGTAGATCTGGCCCGGGTCCAGGTGCGAGAGACCCGCCTCCTGGTAGACCTCGATGGTGCCGCCGCTCTTCGCGCCGGCCACCTCCGCTGCGGGACCCGTCGACGCGGCGGCGTCGGCGTAGGTGATGGCCTTCGACTGCTGGGCGGCCTGCTTCTGGTCCTTCTTGGAGTCGGTCCCCGAGGTGTTGCCCTTGTTCTCCGAGCACGCCGTGAGCACGAGGGAGCCGGCCGCGACGGCGACCACTATGGCGCGCGCTCTGCGCGAGGTGAGCGACTTCATGACGGTGTATGCACCTACCTGTCGTTTGTTATCCATGAGTACTGCCTGACGCGGCTGGTAGGCCGACGCGGGGGCGGCAGCCACCCCCCACCAATGGACGATTCAGCGCCCGGACTTGGGGTCGAACGCATCCCGTACGGAGTCTCCGAGGAGGTTGAAGCACAGGATGAAGATCACCAGCGCGAGGCCCGGGAAGAACATGAACGCCGGGTCCTGCTCGGCGTACTTGGCGCCGGCGGCGAACAGCCGTCCCCAGTCCGGGGTGGGCTCGACGAAGCCGACACCCGCGAAGGAGAGGAACGCGATGGTGAGGATTGTGCTGGGCAGCTGATACGTGAACTGCACCAGGATCGGCGAGACGACGTTCGGCAGGATCTCCTTGCGGACGATCCGCCACGGCGAGGCGCCGGACACCTTGGCCGCCTCCACGAACTCGCGCTCGCGCAGGGAGAGCACGGTGGAGCGGACCAGGCGGGCCATACCCATCCAGCCCAGCAGCCACAGCACGATCAGGATCGCCACCGCCCGGAAGTAAGTGGGGGTTTCTTCCTCCGGGTCGACGAAGAACGCCGTGACCACGGGCATGAAGGCGATGAAGAACAGCTGCTGCGGGAAGGCGAGGAAGAAGTCGGTGACGCGACCGATCCAGTAGTCGGTGCGACCGCCGAAGTAACCGCCGATGAGACCGATGATGACGCCGGTGGCCATCAGGAGCACGGTCACGCCCAGTGCCATGTACAGCGAGGTGCGCATGCCGTACATCAGCATGGCGAACAGGTCACGGCCGTACTGCGGCTCGACACCGAACCAGTGGTCCCCCGAGACACCACCGAAGTAGCCGAGCGGCAGACCGAAGTCGTCCAGGATCGGGTTGGTGTCGACATACGTCGGGTCCTGCCCGTACAGCGTGTACGGGTTGGTCCCGCTGAGGGCCGTCATCAGGGGCGCGCACAGGGCGAGGACGAAGTAGAAAATCACTACCCCGGCGCAGATCATGCCGGTACGGTCACGCCTGAAGCGCTGCCACATGAGCTGGCCGGGGGAACGGCCCTCAAGGGTCTTGGGCTTGTCGACCTCGGAGGTCGCCGCCAGTTCGGGGTCCAAGGCGACCGCGGGCCCTGAGCCCTCGGCCTTGGTTGGACTGGTCATGTGTGTTCTTCCCCCGGGGGGTTGGAGAGTTGAGCGCAGCACAGATCCGGCTACCGGCGGGTTCTGCGTTTTGGGGGAACTTTCGCCAAGTGAGTCAACGCGCGTCAAGGGCGGAAGGCATAGGGATCTCCCTACCGTCCATATTTTGAGCAAAAATTGCAAAGATTGACATCTGGTCGCGCTTGACAGGTGAGATGAGATTCCGGCTAATCGGACATTCGGTGAAGGATTTTTGTTTACATGTCCGAAACTTGATCGCCGGAACACCGATATGCGAACAGTGCTTCACGGGCACATCGACAGCCCGCGGAGGGGTTCGGGTCGTGAGGCCGACCTTCCCCCACCGCTCCTTCACGAGTGGTCCGGGAGCCCCGGTCCCTTCACAGGCTCTCCCCAAGTGCGGGCACACCGCAGGCCCGGTCCGCCGCTGGGCGGTGGACCGGGGCCTCGGGGACCGCGGATGACGGTCTGTCAGCCGTGCTTGGCGCGGCTGGCGGCGCGGGCGCGCTCACGGGCGTCCAGGTTGACCTTGCGGATGCGCACGGCCTCCGGGGTCACCTCGACGCACTCGTCGTCCCGGCAGAACTCCAGGGACTGCTCCAGCGAGAGCTTGCGGGGCGGGACGATGGACTCGGCGACGTCAGCGGTCGAGGACCGCATGTTCGTCAGCTTCTTCTCCTTGGTGATGTTGACGTCCATGTCGTCGGCGCGGGAGTTCTCACCGACGATCATGCCCTCGTACACCTCGGTGCCGGGCTCCACGAACAGCACACCGCGCTCCTGGAGGTTCGTCATCGCGAACGCGGTGACGGCGCCGGAGCGGTCGGCGACGAGCGAGCCGTTGTTGCGGGTCTGCAGGGTGCCGAACCAGGGCTCGAAGCCCTCGTGGATGGAGTGCCCGATGCCCGTGCCGCGGGTCTGCGTGAGGAACTCGGTACGGAAGCCGATGAGGCCGCGCGAGGGCACCACGAACTCCATGCGGACCCAACCCGAGCCGTGGTTGGACATGTTGTCCATCCGGCCCTTGCGGACACCCATGAGCTGCGTGACGGCGCCCATGTGCTCCTCGGGCACGTCGACCGTCATGCGCTCGACCGGCTCGTAGGTCTTGCCGTCGATCTCCTTGGTGACCACCTGCGGCTTGCCGATGGTCAGCTCGAAGCCCTCGCGGCGCATCTGCTCGACCAGGATGGCCAGCGCCAGCTCACCGCGGCCCTGCACCTCCCAGGCGTCGGGGCGCTCGGTGTCCAGCACGCGCAGCGAGACGTTGCCGATCAGCTCGCGGTCGAGGCGGTCCTTGACCTGGCGGGCGGTGACCTTGCGGTCCTTCACGGCCGCCTTGGCGTCCGCGCCCTTGCCGGTGCCGCCGCGGCCGACCAGCGGGGAGGTGTTCGTACCGATGACCATGGAGATCGCGGGCTCGTCCACCGTGATGAGCGGCAGCGCGACCGGGTTCTCCACGTCGGCGAGGGTCTCGCCGATCATGATGTCGGGGATACCGGCGACGGCGCAGATGTCACCGGGGCCCGCCTTCTCGGCCGGCTTGCGGGTGAGCGCCTCGGTCATCATCAGCTCGGAGATGCGCACGTTGGTGACGGAGCCGTCGCGCTTCATCCAGGCGACGGTCTGCCCCTTCTTCAGCTCGCCCTGGTGGACGCGGAGCAGCGCGATACGGCCGAGGAAGTTGTCGGCGTCGAGGTTGGTGACGTGGGCCTGGAGCGGCGCGGCGTCGTCGTACGTCGGCGCGGGGATGTGCTCCAGGATCGTCGAGAAGAACGGCTCCAGGCTGGTGGAGTCGGTCGGGACGGTGCCGTCGGCGGGCTTGGTCAGCGAGGCGACGCCGTCACGGCCGCAGGCGTAGACGATCGGGAACTCGATCTGGTCCTCGTCGGCGTCCAGGTCCAGGAACAGGTCGTAGGTCTCGTTGACGACCTCGTCGATCCGGGAGTCCGGGCGGTCCGTCTTGTTGATGCACAGGATGATCGGCAGCCGCTGCTGGAGCGCCTTGCGCAGCACGAAGCGGGTCTGCGGCAGCGGGCCCTCGGAGGCGTCGACGAGCAGCACGACACCGTCGACCATCGACAGACCGCGCTCGACCTCGCCGCCGAAGTCGGCGTGGCCGGGGGTGTCGATGATGTTGATCGTGATGGGCTCCCCGCCGTCCTTCGGGTGGTACTTGACCGCCGTGTTCTTGGCGAGGATCGTGATGCCCTTCTCACGCTCCAGGTCGTTCGAGTCCATCATGCGGTCGTCGACGGAGTCGAGCTGGTGCGCGGCGAAGGCACCGGCCTGCTTCAGCATGCCGTCGACGATGGTCGTCTTGCCGTGGTCGACGTGGGCGACGATGGCGACGTTGCGGATGTCGTGACGTGTGGTCACAGCCATGTTGCGGCGTTCTCCCGGAGTGTGAGGACGGCCCTGCTGCGTACGTCTGTGTTACGCGGGCCCTGCCGGGCTGGACACGCCACGGCCTCACCCCATGGTACGGGCCCCCGACGGCAGGAGCTCCCCGGGCCGGACGGCCCTGGCTCCGCCGCAGGTCAGACCCTCTTGACGGCCTCCGATCACCGCATGTGGTGCCTCGATGGCGGCCCGCCCGGCCGTGTCGACGAAGCCCGTGTCCCCTACGGCCGACCGCCGCCCCGCGTCGTGCGGGGCGGCGGTCGGAACGTACGTGGAGGGTGATCGCTCACTTGCGGGCGGGGCTCTGCGACGCCCTCGGGTCCTTCTTCAGGAAGCCCATGTCCTCGTAGACGGGGGTCTGGAAGCCGAAGGCGCCGGCGTTCGCCAGGTGCGGGCGGGCGGCGTAGAGCTGAGGGCGCTGGTAGAGGGGGATCGAGCCGGCCGCGGCCCAGATGCGGGCGTCGGCCTTGCGGATCAGGGAGCGGGTCTCGGACTCGTCGAGGGTGGAGATCGCCTGGTCGAAGAGCTGGTCGACCTGGTTGGTGCCGACCCGGGTGTAGTTCTGCTCGACGCTCAGCGAACCGTCGGCCGCGGGGACCGGCTTGGCGTAGATCGGGCGGGCGTCGGTGGCGGGGAACGCGGAGGTGGGCCACGAGTACAGGGCGAGGTCGTACTGCCCGTTCGCGACGTGGTCCTTGAAGTAGCTGTCGTCGGCGACCTTGGAGATCTCCGTGCGGATGCCGACCTGCTCCAGCATCACCGCGATCCGCTCGCCGACGGTGCGCAGGGACTCGGTGCCCGGGCCGGACGGCAGGACGAAGCGGAGGGTGAGCGGCTTGCCGTTCTTTGCGAGCGGCGCCCGCGCGGCGTCGCCGGGGGCCCGCGTGCCGCGCGGGGCGTAGGCGCCGGGGGCGTTCTCCTTGCCGTCCCGGGCGAGCGGGCTGTCGTCGTCGGTCTCGTACGGCTTGTTGTCGTCGCCGACGACGTAGGTGTCCTCGTCGCCGGTCTTCTTGTCCGCCTTCTTGTCCGCCGCCTTCTTGTCAGCCTTCTTGTCCGCCGCGTCGTCCGACTTCTTCTCCGTCTTCTTCCCGGGCTTCTCCTCCTTCGACCCGGCGGTCTTCTCGCTCTCCGCCCCGGCGGCCTTCTTGGTCTCCCGGAGCGGGCCGCCCTCCTCCCAGCCGGCGTCGGCGAGGAGGGCGCGGGCCTCGTCGGTGTCCTGACCGCCGAGGGCACCGCTGCTGTCGGCGTAGGCGGCCTGGCCGGAGAGGGCGAGGTGGCTGCCGACCGGGACGGCGGGCAGGCCCAGCGGCTTCAGGACGAGGGCGGCGAGTTCCTCGCGGTCGAGGGCGCGGGCCACCGCGCGGCGGACGCGCTCGTCGGCGAGGGGTCCGTCGGCGCCGTTGAGGGCGAGCTGGGTGAAGGCCGGTTCGAGGGAGCGGCGCACCTCGAAACCGCGCAGGGCGGACTGCTGCGCGGTGTACTCGGCGAGCGCCGCCCGCCGCTTCTTCCGGGCGCCGGCCTCCTTGCCTGCGGCCTTCTCGTCGGAGCCGTGCGCGATCGCCCAGGACCGCAGCGACTGCGCGGGCGTCAGCGCGGCGCCGGGCCCCTGGACGAGGATGCCGCCGGCCCCGGCGAGGGGACCGCCGAGGCCCTGCGCCGCCCCCCGGACGCCCGGAGAGCCCTGCGGGGCGGCGGAGCCGCGGGGGCCCGCCGAGCCCTCGGGGCCCCGGGCCTCCTTGCCGGCCAGCATGACCCGCTGCGCCTGGGACGAGTCGATCTCGGCGATGTCCACCTCGCCCTTGGCGAGCGCCTCGGCCCGTTTGTCGCGGGGGACGGCGCGCAGCACCAGTTCCGACAGCTTGGCCTGGCGGCCCCACCAGCGGGGGTTGCGGGTGAGGGTGACCTTGCCGCCCTTGCGGTCGATGTCCTTGACGGCGAAGGGGCCGGCGGTGACGTTGAGCTTCTTGCGGGTGCCGTCGTTGAAGGCGTCGGGGGTGCCCGTCACCTGCTTGGGGTAGAGCGGGGAGAACAGCGACTTCCAGTCGGCGTAGGGGCGGGCGAAGGTGACGCGGACCTCCAGGTCGTTGGCGCCGCGCTCGACCTTCCCAATGCGCTCGTAGCCGGCGTTCCTGGCGGTCCAGTACGCGGAGTCCTTGCCGGACAGGGCCCGCCACTGGGCGACGAAGTCGGCGGCGCCGATCTCCCGGCCGTCGCTCCACACCGCCTCCTGGTGGAGCTTGTAGAGCACGACCTGCCGGGGTTCGCGTTCGACGATCTTCGCGGACTCCAGGTAGTCGGTGTCGACCTGGGGCCGTCCCCTGGCGTCGAGGCGGTACATCGACGGCAGGACGGCGTCGGCGACGCGCGCGCTGGTGGGGTCGGCGTCCGCCTGGAACGTGTTGAACGTCTCCGGTACGGCGTCCACGGCCCAGCGCAGGGTGCCGCCGTCGGCGATCCGGTCACGGGCGGCCGGAGCGATGTCGGGGCCGGCCGTCGGCCTGCCCGCGGGGTCCTCCTCGCCGCAGGCCGCGAGCAGGGGCGCCGCGAGCACACCCGCGGTCAGGAAGGCGACCGAGCGCATCACCGCACGCGGTCCGACGCCGTGGTGGGACATCACTGCTACCTCCGGAGGACCGCACCCTCCACCAGGAGGGCGTTATGATCACTTTTGGGTGCATATGGAGCTGATCACATCTACGGCCACACACTGAAGAGGAAAGGATTCACCGACCTAGGGAGACACGGCGACGGGGAGTGAAAAGCCACCCGTGCGGCGCAATGTGCCGTAGGTGATCCCCGGCGCATACCGAGCGCGCATGGGCGCGCGGAGGAGGCCCGCAATCCGCCAATCGATGCACATCCCTTCCCAGCGCAACGTGTGACGCGCAACACTCGCAGGCGCATGAACGTTGCCGCCTCGGTCCTCGACGATCCGCGGAAGTGAGGGCAAGTCATGTCCGTGCAAGAAGAACTGACATCGATCCAGCGCTGCCTCGACGACCTCTACCGGTCGGTGGGACGCCTGGAACAACAGATCGGCAGCGGCGGGCTCGACATGCGCCGTGTCCGCGCCGACGCCGATCACCTGCGCGAGAGCGTCGCACTGCTGCGCGAGGGGGCCGTCGCCCGCTCGTCGGCCAAGCACCCCGAACTCGTCCCCATCCCCGACACCCCGTACGACGACTCGCTGTGGACGGACTCGGACGACGAGGGACTCGGCGCCCGCGACCGCCGCGCCCCCTGACCCCGGGCACCCGGCACGCCGAGCGCCCGACAACCGAAAAGAACCGACCGGGAGTCCCCGTTGGCCACTGGTACGGAACCTCCAGGCACCGAACCCCATCCCCAGCGCGGCGGCGTGCACAGCGGTACACGCGCCGCGATCACCGCACCGCATCTGCGGACCGACCGCTGGTGGCTGGCCCCGGCCGGCACCGCGGCCGGTCTGCTCGCCTTCATCGTGTACTCGACATGGCGGGCCTTCTCGGACGCGCACTACTACGCGGCCCCCTATGTCTCGCCGTTCTACTCCCCGTGTCTGGCGGAGCGCTGCGAGCCGATGCACGCGGGGCCCAACTGGGAGATCTTCGGCAGCTGGTGGGGCATCTCACCGGCGATCATCATCCTGATCTTCCCGTTGGGCTTCCGCCTGACCTGCTACTACTACCGCAAGGCGTACTACCGCGGCTTCTGGGCGTCCCCGCCAGCCTGCGCGGTGGCCGAGCCGCACAAGAAGTACACCGGTGAGACCCGCTTCCCGCTGATCCTGCAGAACATCCACCGCTACTTCTTCTACGCAGCGATCGTCGTCGCCGGGATCCTGACGTACGACACCGTCCTCGCCTTCCGCGACGAGAACTACGAGTGGGGCCACATGGGCCTCGGCACACTCGTCTTCCTGGTCAACATCGTGCTGATCTGGGCCTACACGATCTCCTGCCACTCCTGCCGGCACATCGTCGGCGGCAAGCTCAAGCACTTCTCCAAGCATCCCGTGCGCTACCGGATGTGGCAGTGGGTCGGCAGGCTCAACGCACGCCACATGCAGCTGGCCTGGGCGTCCTTGGTGAGCGTGGCGCTCGCCGACTTCTACGTGTATCTGCTCGCGTCCGGCGCGTTCGACGACCCGACCCTCTTCTGACGACAAAAAGGTGCTTGAGATGTCCGTGGTCGAACGACAGGAGTGGGACGTCGTCGTGGTCGGCGCCGGCGGAGCCGGGCTGCGCGCCGCGATCGAGGCCCGCGAACGGGGCGCCCGTACGGCGGTGATCTGCAAGTCGCTGTTCGGCAAGGCCCACACGGTGATGGCCGAGGGCGGCATCGCGGCCGCCATGGCCAACGTCAACTCCGGTGACAACTGGAAGGTCCACTTCCGCGACACCATGCGCGGCGGGAAGTTCCTCAACCAGTGGCGCATGGCCGAGCTGCACGCCCGCGAGGCCCCCGACCGGGTGTGGGAGCTGGAGACCTGGGGTGCGCTGTTCGACCGTACGAAGGACGGCCGGATCTCGCAGCGCAACTTCGGCGGGCACGAGTACCCGCGGCTCGCACACGTCGGCGACCGGACCGGACTGGAGCTGATCCGCACGCTCCAGCAGAAGATCGTGGCGCTCCAGCAGGAGGACCACAAGGAGACCGGGGAGTACGAGTCCCGGCTGAAGGTCTTCCAGGAGTGCACGGTCACCCGGGTCCTCAAGGACGGCGGCCGCGTCTCCGGGGTCTTCGCCTACGAGCGCGAGTCGGGCCGCTTCTTCGTCCTCGAAGCGCCTGCCGTCGTCATCGCCACCGGTGGCATCGGCAAGTCCTTCAAGGTGACGTCGAACTCGTGGGAGTACACGGGCGACGGACACGCGCTGGCGCTGCTCGCGGGGGCGCCGCTGCTGAACATGGAGTTCGTGCAGTTCCATCCGACGGGCATGGTCTGGCCGCCGTCGGTGAAGGGCATCCTCGTCACCGAGTCGGTGCGCGGCGACGGCGGGGTCCTCAGGAACTCCGAGGGCAAGCGGTTCATGTTCGACTACATCCCGGACGTCTTCAAGGAGAAGTACGCGCAGTCCGAGGAGGAGGGCGACCGCTGGTACGAGGACCCCGACCACAACCGGCGGCCCCCCGAGCTGCTCCCCCGTGACGAGGTGGCCCGCGCCATCAACGCGGAGGTGAAGGCGGGCCGGGGCTCCCCGCACGGCGGGGTCTTCCTGGACGTGTCCACCCGCATGCCGGCCGAGGTGATCCGCCGCAGGCTGCCCTCGATGTACCACCAGTTCAAGGAGCTGGCCGACGTCGACATCACCGCGGAGGCCATGGAGGTCGGCCCCACCTGCCACTACGTGATGGGCGGCATCGCCGTCGAGTCGGACACGGCTGCGGCGCGCGGGGTGCCCGGGCTGTTCGCGGCCGGGGAGGTGGCCGGCGGGATGCACGGCTCCAACCGGCTGGGCGGCAACTCCCTGTCCGACCTGCTGGTGTTCGGCCGCCGGGCCGGGCTGTACGCGGCCGAGTACGCGACGGGCCTCGCCGGGGCACGGCCCCCGGTGGACGACGAGCAGGTCGACGCGGCCGCCGCCGAGGCGCTGCGCCCGTTCTCCGCCGAGGGCGAGGGCCGGGAGGAAGGGCAGCCGCCGGAGAATCCGTACACCCTGCACCAGGAGCTCCAGCAGGCCATGAACGACCTGGTCGGCATCATCCGCCGCGAGGGCGAGATGGAGCAGGCCCTGGAGAAGCTGGCGGATCTCCGGGTGCGGGCGCGCCGGGCCGGGGTCGAGGGGCACCGGCAGTTCAATCCGGGCTGGCACCTCTCCCTGGACCTGCGGAACATGCTGCTGGTCAGCGAGTGCGTGGCACGGGCCGCGCTGGAGCGCACCGAGTCGCGCGGCGGCCACACCCGCGAGGACCACCCGGCGATGGACCGCGACTGGCGCCGGCTCAACCTGCTGTGCCGGCTCACCGACCCGACGGGCGGGCTCGCGGCCACCGACCCCGTCGCGGGCCAGATCTCCCTGACGCGGGAGACCACCGATCCCATCCGCCCGGACCTGCTCGCCCTCTTCGACAAGGAGGAGCTGGTCAAGTACCTCGCCGAAGAGGAGCTGTACGAGTGAGCAGCCACGAGGAGCCACGGTCATGAGCGGCTACACGGCCCACTTCAGGGTGTGGCGGGGCGATGTGAACGGCGGCGGCCTGGAGGACTTCAAGGTCGAGGTCAACGACGGCGAGGTGGTGCTGGACATCATCCACCGCCTCCAGGCGACCCAGACCCCGGACCTCGCCGTCCGCTGGAACTGCAAGGCCGGCAAGTGCGGTTCGTGCTCGGCGGAGATCAACGGCCGTCCCCGGCTGATGTGCATGACCCGGATGTCGGTGTTCGACCGGGACGAGACGATCACGGTCACGCCCCTGCGGGCCTTCCCCGTCGTACGTGACCTGGTGACGGACGTCGGCTTCAACTACCAGAAGGCCAGGGAGGTTCCGGCGTTCGTACCGCCGGAGGGGCTCGGCCCTGGTGAGTACCGGATGATGCAGGAGGACGTGGACCGTCCGCAGGAGTTCCGCAAGTGCATCGAGTGCTTCCTGTGCCAGGACACCTGCCATGTGGTGCGCGACCACGAGGAGAACAAGCCGGCGTTCGCGGGCCCTCGATTCCTCATGCGGGTGGCGGAGCTGGACATGCATCCGCTGGACGCGGCCGAGGAAGCCGGCCTGGACCGCAAGCGCACCGCGCAGGACGAGCACGGCCTCGGCTACTGCAACATCACCAAGTGCTGCACGGAGGTCTGCCCCGAGGGCATCCGGATCACGGACAACGCGCTCATCCCGTTGAAGGAGCGGGCCGTCGACCGCAAGTACGACCCGCTCGTCTGGCTCGGCTCGAAGATCAGGAGGCGCTCCTCGGCGGACTGAGCGCCGCCGCGGGGGCGCCGCGCAGGACGCGGAGCTGCCGGGCCGCGTCCGGGACGTCTTTGCCTCCTCCCGGTCGCGACCTGGCGGGTCCGGCCATACGCTCCCAAATGTGACGTCGCGTTCGAGGAGTAACCGGTCGCGCGGCGCCACGTCGCACATAGGGGTGCGGGTGGCGCACGCCGCGTTCGGCGGGATGACCGCCTTGGTCTGGCTGCTGCTGGTCCCGGTGACGGACTCGCCGGACACGGGCCACCGGACGCCCCCGGCGGCGGCCGCGTCCCCGGCGGCCGCCGAGTGGTCCACGGGGTCCTCGGGGTTCGCGGACATCGACCCGTCCCCGTTCCCGGTCGGCGTCCGGCGGGCCGTGGCCGTCGGGGCGGGCGACGCGGCGCCCGGTGACGACGAGAGTTCGGCGACGGAACTGATCCTGCCGGTCGCGGTCGCCGCGGTGGTCGCCGGTTTCGCCGCGTACTCACTCGTCCGGCGCAAGCGACGCGCGGCGCTGCGGACGACGCCGACCGAAACCTTCGCAGAACATCTGCCCCCGCTGCCGGACCTGCACCAGCGGGGTCGCCGCCTGCTGGTGGAGACGGACGACTGCGTCCGTACCGGCGCCGAGGAACTCCGCTTCGCCGTCGCCCGATCCGGCCCCGCGGCGGCCCAACCCTTC
Source organism: Streptomyces sp. NPDC030296 (assembly GCF_055572815.1). Classification (NCBI taxonomy): domain Bacteria; kingdom Bacillati; phylum Actinomycetota; class Actinomycetes; order Kitasatosporales; family Streptomycetaceae; genus Streptomyces; species Streptomyces sp. NPDC030296. The sequence goes on along the minus strand of NZ_JBVICQ010000003.1, from coordinate 524,475 downwards.
ACCGACGCCCTGGCGGACGCGCGCCGCGAGGTCGAGGCGGCCTTCCGGCTCCGGCAGCGGCTCGACGAGACCACCGGCACGCTGCCGCCGGACGAGGAGCGGGCCCTGCTGGAGGAGATCCTCGCCCGCTGCACGATGGCCCAGCGACGCCTCGACATCGCCGCCCCCGCCTTCGACCAGCTCCGCGCCCTGGAACGCGACGCGGTCCCGGCCCTGCAGAGCGCGGAGGCCCGCTTCCGCGAGCTGACCGGCCGTACGGCGACGGCGGCCGCCACCCTCGCCGGGCTCCGTGCGCGCTACGCCCCCGACGTCGTCCTCCCCGTCGCCGGCCACGCCGAACAGGCCGAGGACCGGCTGGTGTTCGCGACGGCCGAGCTGAACCGGGCCCGCCAGTTCACCTACGTGGGCGACCCGCTCACGGCCGCCGTGCATCTGCGGGCCGCCGAGGGCGCCATCGACCAGGCGGACGTCCTCGTGACGGGGGTGGAGCGGCTCGCCGCGGAGGTGGCACGCGCCGCCGGCGCGACGAAACAGGGCGCGCCCGGCGAGGGCACGTACGCCGACCCCCTCGACGCCCTCTGCCGCGAGGACCGCTGGCTGCTGCCGGCCCGCAGCGCGGTGGCCACCACGAGGGACTACATCACGACGCACCGCGGAGCAGTGGGAGCAACGGCGAGAACCCGCCTCACGGAAGCGGAACACTGCGCGGCCACCGCCGAGGCGGCGGCACTCCGGGAGGGGCCCACGGGAGCGGCGTGGGCGGAGGCAGCCGGGACGGATGGGGTCGGCGGGGCCGAGGGGGCTGAGGCTGGCAGGGCCGAGGGGTCCGGGGCTGGCGGCGCCGCGGGGGATGGGGGCGGCGGGGCCGAGGGGTCCGGGCTCGGCGGGACCGAGAGGGCCGACGCGGTGGCGTCTCCGGGCGACGAGGGCGCCGGGGCGGGCGCGGCCGGCCAGGCGGCACCCCCGGACGACGGGAGCGCCGAGGAGGGCGCGCCCGGCCAGGCGGCACCCCAGGGCGATGTGGCCGCCGCCGTGGAGACCGCTGATGTCGAGAGCGCCCGGCGTGCCCACTCCCTTGCCCGGGAGGCGTGGCGGTTGGCCGAGCGGGACGTGCGGGAGTACGGCGAGCCGTACGAGGGGCCGGTCGGCGACGGGATGGCCGGGGCGCTGCTGGGCGGCATCATCCTCGGGGACACCCTGGAAGGCGGCCGGATCACCCCACGGGGCCCGGCCTGCTTCGGCGGCACGGCGACCCGCGCCCGCAGGGCGGCGAGCCCCGGCCAGGCCGCGGGGCCGGAGGCTCTCCCGTGAACCGGGGGCTCCCCTAGAACAGGCTCAGCAGCGCCTCCGCCGGGTCCGTGAGGGCGCCCTCTTCTCCGGGGAGCGGCAGTTCGAACCACACGGTCTTGCCGCGGGGCGTACGACGGGAGCCCCACGCCGCGGAGAGCAGGCCCACGAGTTGCAGGCCCCGGCCGCCCTCGTCCGTGTCGCGTGCGCGGCGGCGGCGCGGCTGGACGAGCCCGGCGTCCCAGACCTCGCAGACGAGGGTCCTGTCGAGGAGCAGCCGGAGCCGTATCTCGCCCTCGCCGTAGCGCAGCGCGTTGGTGACCAGCTCGCTGACGAGCAACTCGGCCGTGTCCACCAGGGGTTCGAGGTCCCAGCTGAGCAACTGGCCCCGGGCGTACTCCCGGGCGCGTCCCACGCTGCGCGGCTCACGGGGCAGGGTCCAGTCGCCGACGGAGTCGGAGGGCAGTCCCTGGACACGTGCCATCAGCAGCGCGATGTCGTCCTCGCCGTGATGGGTGTCGAGGGTGTTGAGGACGTGGTCGCAGACGTCCTCCAGCGATCGGGGGCCGTCGGAGCGCCCAGTCGGCGGTTGGGCGGGGTCGGTGAGGGCGCCGACGAACGCCTGGAGGCCCTCGTCGAGGGGATGGTCGCGTGATTCGACCAGTCCATCCGTGTAGAGCGCCAACAGCGCGCCCTCGGGCAGTTCGACCTCGACCTCCTCGAACGGCTCACCGCCGACGCCGAGCGGCATGCCGGGCGGCACGTCGAGCATCAGCGCGCTCTCGCCGGGTTCGACCAGCACGGGCGGCAGATGGCCCGCGTTGGCGAAGGTGCAGCGCCGGGTGACCGAGTCGTAGACGGCGTACACACAGGTCGCGAGGTACACCTCGGAGAGGTCCTTGTCGCGGGGCCGGCTGGCGGCGGTGCGGGAGGCGGACTGGACGCCGCCGGGGTTGCCGAGGCCGCGGGCGATCTCGTCGAGCGCGGAGAGGACCTCGGCGGGTTCCAGGTCGAGCAGGGCCAGGGTGCGCACGGCCGTGCGGAGTTCACCCATGGCGACGGCGGCGCGCAGGCCCCGGCCCATGACGTCGCCGACGACGAGTGCCGTGCGGTGGCCGGGGAGCTCGATGACGTCGAACCAGTCGCCGCCGACCTCGGTGGCCGCGTTGCCCGGCAGATAGCGGCAGGCGATGTCGAGGCCGGAGGCCTCGGGGTCGCCCGGCGGCAGCAGGGAGCGTTGCAGGATGAGGGCGCGTTCGTGTTCGCGCCGGTAGAGGCGGGCGTTGTCGATGCAGACGGCGGCGCGGGCGGCCAGCTCGACCGCGAGGGCCCGGTCGCGTTCCCCGAACGGTTCGCTGCCCTTGGTGCGGGAGAACTGCACGAGCCCGACGACGGTGTCGTGGGCGACCATCGGCACGGCGAGCGTCGACTGGATGAGGTTGCCCTCTTCGGGGACCTGCTGGGGGCGGGCGGTGCGCAGGGCGTCCGCGCAGGGCGAGTTGAACGGGTAGTGGTGGACCGCGCCGACGCGCACCGGGGCGGGCCCGCCGACGAACGGCGCGTCGGAGACGGCGCTGGCGAAGGCGACACGGCGCAGTTCGGCGCTGCCGTCGGCGAGTCCGGGCGGGGTCTCGTCGCCGACGAGGAGGCCCTGGTGGAGGTCGACGGTGGCGAGGTCGCAGAAGTTGGGGACGACCACGTCGAGGAGTTCGCGGGCGGTGGTCTCCAGGTCGAGGGAGTTGCCGATGCGTGAACCGGCCTCGTTCAGGAGGGCGAGATTGCGCCGTGCGGCGGCGGCCTCCCGGGCGGCGGCGCGACGGGCCGTCACATCGATGCCGAGCCAGGCGATGCCGATGGGGCGGCCGGTGCCGCTGTGCACCCGGTAGAGGTTGACGGACCAGTGGCGGCGTTCCTCGGAGCCGGGCACGAACCCGGAGATGTGCATGTCGGTGATGGAGTCACCGGTCTCCAGGACCCGGCGCAGGGTCGCCTCGACCCGCTCGGCCTCCGGGGACCGGAGGTAGTCGTGGACGCCCCGGCCGCGGTGGTCGTCGACGTGGCCGCCGTAGATGGAGGCGAACCGCTGGTTGGCGCGCCGCACCCGCAGGTCGGTGTCTATCAGCAGGAAGCCGAACGGAGATTGGCCGAATATCGCCTGCGAGGCGGCGAGGTCGGTCTCGATGCGGCGCAGCGTGCGCACGTCCACCACGATGCACACGGCGGCCCGTTCACCGCCCTCGACGGTGGTCGGCATCACATAGACCTCGGCGAGCCCCTCGATCCCCTCGGGGCCCGGAACCCGAAAGGGCACCACTCCGGTCCACTCGCGGCCGTCGAGGACCTCGGCCATCTTCCGCTGGCCCTCTTCGCGCCGGTCGGGGTCGACGAACGCCTCGATGGGGTCCATGCCCACGGCCCGTGCGGCCGAGATCCCGAACAACTGCTCGGCGCGCAGGCTCCACTGGTCGACGAGACCGTCCGGGCCGATGGAGAACGAGGCCACCTTGATGTAGTCGTACATCGATCCGGGCGGGCTGGTCTGCCACATCGGGTCGCCGGGCCCCTGACCGGCCAGGACACCGGCGGCCGCGACGGCGCCGGCGGCCCGACCCCCGGCACCCGCCGGACGGCCGGCCGACGGTCGGCTTCCGGACGCCGGCCGCTGGGCGTCGCCGCCCGCCTCGACGGAAGCGCTTACGCCCTCGCGCGTGACGTCGTCGCGTGTGGCGCGGCCCAGGCCGGGATCGCCCGCGGCCTCGGGCCTCGCGCGGTCCGTCGGGCCCTTCGGCTCCGTGGACTCCGTGGCCTTCGCTGGTATCTCGCTCACGCGAACCGTCCCCTCCAGCTCACCGCGTCCGGCTTCGGTCACCAGGGGCGGCTGCCCGCAGTATCCAGCACTACGGCGCCGCGCAACACGGTGTTCACGATCACAGCACGGTCCCGATCGTTTTTGGACCGGCTTGGCCATACTTCCAAGTCTTCTAACCAGGCGTTGCCCGCTCGAACCAAAGACTCCAGCCAGCGCTACTGGCTTGAACCGATCGGTCGCACGCGCGCCCTGGGGAGCCGCCCCTTGCCCGGTCCGTACGCCGTGGACGCCGGTCGTGCACCAGGTCTTTCACCTCGTACGCCCATGGGTCCGGTCAGTCGGGAACCGTCAACTCGAACCAGACCGTCTTGCCCGATTCACCGGGCCGGGTACCCCATGCCCGCGCGGAGCAGGCCACGAGCCGCAGTCCTCGGCCACCTTCGTCGTCCAGGTCGGCGGTCCGCTCGCGCGGCGGGTCGGGCAGCGGGTCGGAGACCTCGACGAGCAGGGTGCCCGGCGAGCCGTCGGAGCGTACGAGGCGCACGCCGATGGGGCCGGTGGCGTGCCGCAGGGCGTTGGTCACCAACTCGCTCACCAGCAGGGCGGCGATGTCCCCGACGGAGTCGAGCCCCCATGCGCGCAGCCGGTCGCGGACCACGGCCCGAGCGGTCCGCACGGCGCCGGGCTCCGCGGGAAAGGTCCACTCGGCGCAGTCGTCACCGTTGTCGATCACGCCGATCACTTCCCAGTCAGAAGCGGACCCTGTCCGGTTTCATGGGGTTAATGGGCACATACCCGATATCCAACCTCGAGTACCGCGCATGAGGGCGCACTGTGGCACAAACAGCGCAGTGAGCGCATCCCCCCGTACGCGAGGCGTCAGAAAGGGGCGCACGGAACCGCTCGACGGACGCGGGCAGAGGACACGGCGAGAAGGGGCGGCAGGGGCGCGGCGAGAAGGCCGGCACGGCGGGCGCGACGGGGAAATGCGGGCCGTTTCGCCGAGACGGAGGCCGCTCAGACGCCCCCGGGACCCCAGGCCAGCCGCACGGTCTCCATCACGGCCGGAACGTCCTGGTCGAGCCAGTCGACGTCCCACACCTCGTCGGCGCTGAGCCAGCGCAGCTCGTCGTGGTCCTCCAGCGGCCGGGGCTCCCCGGAGAGGAGATGCGCGATCCAGACGCGCAGGACGTAGCCGGAGCCCACCGGCCACTCCCCCGGCACCCGCTCGGCGGACTTCGCCTCGACGCCGAGTTCCTCGCGCAGCTCCCGCACGAGGGCCTGCTCGGGGGGCTCGCCGGGCTCCACCTTGCCGCCGGGCAACTCCCAGCGCCCGGCCAGCTCGGGCGGCGCGCTGCGACGCGCGGCGAGCAGCCGGCCGTCCTTCAGCAGGGCGGCACCCACCACCACGATCGGTTCGGTCATGCGCGGGAGCCTACGGGAGCGGACGGAGACGTCGGGCGGGGTGAATCACTTGCTCCCACTCTGACCGTTCTGTCCGATGCGCTCGACCCAGTAGAGCTGCTTGTGTCCGCGATTGTCGAGGCTGTCCGCGATCTTCTGCGCCTCGGCGCGGGTCGCGTACCGGCCGACGCGATAGCGATTGCCGTTGTCGTCCTGCCTTATGACGAGCCAGGGAAGAGTGATCGTGCCGTCGCTCATCGACCCCCACCGCTCCTTCCCGCCTCGGCCGATCCGAGTCCCGTCCCCGGATTCCGCCGCACCCCGCCACCTAAGGAAACCGCAATCCGCATATGCCCGAGCGTACGCCCAACCTTTACGCAGCGAATCCGTCTTTTCACAAAGAGGTACGCAACAAGCCAAGATGAGAGCGGCGCACCCCGTCGAACGCGCCGTCGCTCACCACCCGTGCACCTTTCCGCGCCCCAACGAGCAGCCGTACAGCGCCTCTAGGGCGTACCGGGAGGCCATCGGGGCGCACCGCCGCCCGGCGGCAAGAACGACCGGATTCGAACGGTGTTCGGACGCCCCCGAAAGCCCCGACACTTCCAACTTCCCTCAGGCAAAGGCCACTTGACCCATGCCCGCGTCACCGTCCGATACACACCGAATCTTTGGAATCCCGGGACGGGCGGGCCGACCCCGACGGACCACAGGCCCCGACGGACGGTCAGGCCCCGACGGGCAGATGGCGCCGCTCACTTGACCGGCAGGTGGTAGGAGACCCGGTACCGGTCGGCCGGCACCACCACGTCCGCCGTCTCCACCGGGCGCCCCGAGGCGAAGTACGTCCGCTGCACGACCAGGACGACATGCCCGGGGACGCCGCCCAGGGCGAGGAGTTCCTCCGCGAGGCCGGGGCGGGCGCCGACCTCCTCCGTGACGTTGTCCACGATCACGTCGATCGCGGCCATGCGCTCCACGACGCCCATTCCGCCCAGCGGCCCCTCCTCGGGGAGCATCACGGGGGTCCGCCCGGTGAGGGCGAGGGGCTCCCAGGAGGTGGAGAGCATCATCACCTCGCCCGCGTCCCGGAACGTGTACTTCGTGCACATCACCCGGTCCCCGGGCTGGATGGCCAGCCGCTCCGCGATCGCGCCGCTCGCCTCGACCTGTTCGCTGCGGGACTCCCAGGTGCCGCGGGCGGCGACGTCTGCCTGCTCCTGCCGGAACGGCGTGGCCCCGCCGACGGGACGGAACCCGGAACGGGCCACCCGACGCGGCACCGGCCGCTCCCGCACATACGTGCCCGATCCGGAGCGGCCCTCGACCAGCCCCTCGGCCATGAGCACCTTGCGCGCCTCCAGCGCGACCGTGTCGGAGACGCCGTACTCCTCGCGGATCCGCGCCTGGGAGGGAAGACGGGTGTGCGGCGGCAGCGATCCGTTCACGATCTTCTTGCGGAGATCACCCGCGACACGCAGATACGCCGGCTGCTCACCGAAAGTCACTGGCCGCTCCCATCAGGCTGTACAGACAGCAACAGCCTGGCAACCGTCGGTTGTGCCATGCAAGCGAAGGCCAAGGAATCACTCGATGTGATGACATGTGCCCGGGGAGGCCTTTACGCAGGCAGTTTCTCCCCGCTATGGACGCCGTCACACCTGCGCGCGGGGCTCGCTCTCGCCGTCGCCCTCGCCCGTGCCGTCCTCGTCGCTGATCTCCGGAGTGGTGGCCAGACCCAGAGCCTCGCGGGCCGTGACCGCCTTGGGGCCGTCGGTCAGCCGGTGCGCGCGGTCCCAGTGGTCACTGAACTCGTCGGCGTCGCTCGCGTCGGCGGCGCCCTGCCACTCCTCGCGGGCCCGGTCCAGAGCCCTGGCGTAGGCGGTCACCGCCTTCTCGGCGCCGGGCTCCCAGTCGTGCGCCCGCAGGGCCGCCGCCTGCTGCTCCAGGGCGTCGACCACATCGGGCGCCCACGCCTTGTGGGCGGGCAGGTCGTCACTGACGTAGTCGGTGTCGGGCAGGCCCTCGAAGGCCTCGTTGAGGAGGGCGTCGGCCTGGAGGAACGCGAACTGGTCGGCGTCGAGGGTGGTCCCGTCCTGACGCAGCGAGCCGGTCAGGCCCGCCTCCGCGTCCTCGTTGCCGAACACACAGGCCACCTGGCGGTCGCCGTACCGCCAGCTCTGCCGGGTGGGCGTGTAGTAGTACACGTCGACGTCGGCCGGCATCGCCCAGGTGTCCATGACGTACGAGGCGGACAGGTCGTAGCACCGGTCACCGGCGGCGTCCTCGACCTCGTCGTCGCCCGGGTACGCCCCGTCCGGCAGCGAGAACTCGGCGAACACCTCGGCGTCGTGCCTCCCCTCGCACGGCACCACGTCCACGTCGTACGCGTAGCCCTCCAGGGAGCCGTTCGGCGCGTCGAAGCACTCGCCCTTCTTCACCGAGAAGGTCGTGCCCGCGCCGCTCGCCGCGTCCCGGAAGCCGTCCCACGCGTCGCGCGCGCCGCCCGTGGTGAGCGCGAGCGTCATCAGTAGCGCACCGGTCGCCGACAGTGCGATTCCGGCCACCGCCATGCCCTTGCCGCGCTCCCCCTTCCGCTTGATCTGCACCAGGGCGAGGACGCCGAGGACCAGACCCGCGCCCGGCAGCAGGCACATGACGCCCAGGACGAGCGCGGCGATCGCGAGCCCGTTGACCTGCGGGGGCAGCGGCGCCGGGTAGGCCCGCCCCCAGGCCTGGCCCCAGGGCTGGGGCGCCACCGGGTACGGCTGTCCCGACGCGGACTGCGGCTGCCCGGACTGCGGCTGCCCCGGAGGCGGAAACGGGCCGCCCTGGGGCGGCTGGGCACCGGGGGGCGGGGGTGTGGCCACGGGTCGCGTGCTCCTTGCGCCGGAGTGAGAGGAACTGACGTACGACCTTCGTACGGCTTGGCGCATGGTAAGCGCGGGGCCGGGCGGGGGCGACACGCGGGGCGCGGCCCCAGAGGGTCCGGCACCGGTGGTGTCGCTCCCGCCCGGCCCGTGGCCGACCAGTAGGCCGTGCGGCCGGGATCCGGAATCCCTGGCCCCGGGACGGAAAGCCCGGGGCCAGGGCCTGTCGTGGGGGTCCCCGCGCGAGGTTGTTCGAGCGTGGGGGAACTGGCAACCGACGACCACGCCGCAGATGTGCGCACCAAGCCCGGCGGCACAGGCGGGATCCAAACGACAGGCCCTGGGTCCGGGATCAGAACTGGAGGGCCCATGAGTCGATGCGGCCCGTGTCCAGCGCGGCGTTGTCGCTCACCCGGAGCTTCCACACGCCGTTGGCGACCTCCGAGGAGGCGTTCACCGTGTACGTGGTGTTGATGTTGTCCGCGCTGCCGCCGGCTCCGTACGCCTTCAGTGTGTACGCGGTGCCATCGGGAGCGACCAACTGCACTTGGAGGTCACCGATATAGGTGTGGACGATGTTCACGGGCACGCTGAGTGAGGACGGCGCGTTACCGGTGACACCGCTGACGGTGATCGGCGACTCCGCGGTGGAGTTGTCGTTGACCGCGTAGTCGGCCGTGTTCTCGAAGCGCGGCCCGGTCGGCGGCGGTGTGGTCCCTCCGCCGCCCACGTTCAGCAGACGGTTGGGCGAGCCCGTGCCGGGGCTGGTGACGACACCGGTGGTGGCGGCGTTCACCAGGGCCGTCTGGACGGCCGCCGGGGTGGCCGTGGAGTTGTCCGCCAGGTACAGCGCGGCGGCTCCTGCGACATGCGGGCTCGCCATCGACGTACCGGAGATGGTGTTGGTCGCCGTGTCGCTGGTGCGCCAGGCGGAGGTGATGGAGGAGCCGGGGGCGAACAGGTCCAGGACGGTGCCGTAGTTGGAGTAGCTCGCCTTGGCGTCGGAGCTGGTGGTGGCACCGACGGTGATGGCCTCCGTGACGCGGGCGGGGGAACGGGTGGAGGCGTTGGTCGTCTCGTTGCCGGCCGCGACGGCGAAGGTGACGCCGGAGGCGACGGCGTTGCGCACGGCGGTGTCGATCGCGGTGTCGCCCGGGCCGCCGAGGCTCATGTTGGCGACGGCCGGCTTGACGGCGTTGGCCGTCACCCAGTCGATGCCGGCGACGACCTGCGCGGTGGTGCCCTGGCCCGAGTTGTTCAGGACGCGCACGCCGACGATCTTGGCCTTCTTGGCGACGCCGTACGCCGTGCCGGCGACGGTTCCCGCGACATGCGTGCCGTGGCCGTGGCCGTCCTGGGCGGTGTTGTCGTTGTCGACGGCGTCGTAGCCGTCCACCGCGCGGCCGCCGAAGTCGCTGTGCGAGATGCGCACACCGGTGTCGATGACGTACACGGTGACGCCCTCGCCCGCGGTGTCGTCGTAGCTGTAGCTCTGGTTGAGCGGCAGCGCCGACTGGTCGATGCGGTCCAGGCCCCAGGAGGGCGGGTTGGGCTGTGTCGCCGTGATGCGGAAGGTGCGGTTCTGGACGACGGAGACGACGTTCGGGTCAGCGGCGAATCGTTTCGCCTCGGCCTCGGTGGCCTCGACCTCATAGCCGTTGAGCGCCTTGGTGTACGTGCGCTCGATCTCGGCGCCGTACCGCTCGGCCAGGGCCCTGCCCTTGCCGGAGCCGGCCTTGGCGTCCGCCTTCAGGGTGACGATGTAACTGTCCTTCACAGCGTCGGCCGCGCCGGCGTACTGGATCCGGCCGTCCGTCGCGGCGGTGGCGGGGAGGGCGGAGACGAGGCCGGAGGCGAGCGCCGCGGTGGTCACCGCGCCGATCAGGGCCAGTCTTCGCCGGTTCTGACGCATCACTGCCATCTGAGGGTCCTCCTCGATCGGTGGTGCGCTGATGGGGGACGACGCACACACGCGGACGCGCGAGAGGGCATCGCGAAGATCATGCCCATGTCAAAACTCTGTGGGGTTCCTGTGCGTCAGCCGAAAGATTGAGGCCTCTGAAGGAATTGCACAAGCCCCCGCACACCAGGGAACGGCGGCCGCGACACGATGGTCATGCCACTGCCATGACACACCGTCATACGTCACCGTCGGCGACGCCCCCACTTACCCTGCGTGCATGACACCTCTGCCGGATCGCTTCTGCCCGACGGACGGCACCCGCGTCCCCGCCGCCTCCCTCGCCTGGTGCTGCCCGGCCTGCCGCGGCCCCCTGGACCTGGACTTCGCGCCCACCCCCGCCCCCCTCAAGTCCCTGACCGGCCGGGTGAACTCGCTCTGGCGGTACGCCGAGTGCCTTCCCCTCGCCACACCGTCGGTCTCTCTCGGCGAGGGCCGCACCCCGCTCGTCGAGCTCACGGACGGCGTCTCCGCGAAGCTCGACTATCTGATGCCGACGCTGTCCTTCAAGGACCGGGGCGCGGTGCTCCTCGCCGAACTGGCCCTGCGGCTCGGGCCGAGCCGGGTCGTCGCCGACAGCAGCGGCAACGCGGGCACGGCGGTCGCCGCGTACTGCGCGCGCGCCGCGCTGCCCTGCACGGTGTACGTCCCCGTCGGCACCTCGGCGAAGAAGCTGGAGCAGATCGACGTGCACGGCGCGCGGCTCCGGATCGTCGAGGGGGACCGCGAGGCGGCGGCGGCCGCGGCCCGCGAGGCGGCGGACGAGGAGGGCGTCTTCTACGCCTCGCACGTCTACAACCCCTACTTCCTCCACGGCACGAAGACCTACGTCCACGAGCTGTGGGAGGACCTCGGCGGCCGCCTCCCGGACGTCCTGGTCGTCCCGGTCGGCAACGGCACGCTGCTGCTCGGCGCCGCTCTCGCCGTCGCCGAACTCCACGCGGCGGGCCTGATCGACCGCCGACCGGCCCTGTACGCCGTCCAGTCGGCGGCGGTCGCCCCCCTGGCCCACGCGTGGGCCGAGGGCGCGGACGATCTCGTCGGCACCACCCCCATGGCGCCGACCCACGCCGAGGGCATCGCCATCCCGCGCCCGCCCCGGGCCCGCCAGATCCTGCGGGCCGTACGCGACTCCGGCGGCAGGTTCCTCACCGCCACCGAGGACCAACTCCGCCACGCCCAGCACGATCTCGCCTCCCGGGGCCTGTTCGTCGAGGCGACGGGAGTGGCCTGCTGGGCCGCCGTACGGGAGGGGGTCCTGGGGAGCCGCACGGCGGTGGTCCCACTCTGCGGGGCGGGGCTGAAGTCGGGGGTGGCGGGGGGCTAGGTGTACTGATCACGAGCGGCTACGCCTGCGACCAGCTGAGGCCCCCGTGCCCGCACCCGTCCCCTCCCCCTCACGCTCCCGCTCCCCCTCACGCTCCCGCTGCCGCTCCCGGTCACGCGTCGAACGCCGTCGCCCGCGCCCGCTTCTCCCAGGTGAGGACCTCCTCGCGCACCCCTTCCAGGTGCTCCAGGATCGTGGTCACGCTGTCGTCGCCGAGCGGCAGTCGCAGCGGGGTGCGCTCGGCCTCCAGCGCGGCCAGGATCAACGCCGCCGCCTTGACGGGGTCCCCGGGCTGCGTACCGTCCCCGCCCTCCACGAACCCCCTGGTCGCGTCGACCTTCCCGTACACCCCGCTGTCCGCGCTCACTCCCGCCCGGCCGCTCTCGAACAGTGCCGTGCGGAACGCCCCCGGCTCGACGATCAGCACCTTGATCCCGAACTCCGCCACCTCGTCCGCGAGCGCCTCCGACATGCCCTCCAGCGCGAACTTCGTCCCGCTGTACGCGGAGAACCCGGCGAACGACCCCTGGCCGCCCACGCTGCTCATCTGCACGACGGCCCCCGACCGCCGGTCCCGCATGGCCGGCAGCACGGCGCGCGTCAACGCGGCCGGCCCGAACACATGCAGGTCGAACAGCGCCCGCAGCTCCGCGTCCGTGGTCTCCTCGAAGGCCCCCACATGGGTCCGCCCCGCGTTGTTGACCAGCACGTCGATCCGCCCGTGCCGGGTCAGCACGTCCCGTACGGCGGCCTCCGCCGCACCCGTGTCGGTGACGTCGAGGGCGAGGGTCTCCATCTGGTCGGGGTGCGCGGCCACCAGGTCGTCCAGCGCGCCGGTGCGCCGGGCTGCGCCGATCACCACGTCCCCGTCCGCCAGCGCCGCCTCGGCGATCGCCCGCCCGAAACCGCTGCTCGCCCCGGTCACCAGCCACACCTTGTTCATGACGACTCCCCGTTCCGCGTTCGATCCGTGGCCACCCGCCTCGATCAGCGCCGGTGACCGTTCCGACACCGACAAGCCTGCGGCGAACGGTGCTTGTGCGTCCAAGACCTTCGGTGATAGCCGATGGTTATGACCACGGACGTACACGGCCGGGATCTGCGGTACTTCGTCACCGTCGCCGAGGAACTGCACTTCACCCGCGCCGCCGAGCGCCTCTACGTCTCCCAGCCGGCGCTGAGCAAGCAGATCCGCGCGCTGGAGCGCCGGCTGGGGGTGGAGCTGTTCCGGCGTGAACGGCAGGGAGCGGCGCTCACTCCGGCGGGCGAGGCCCTCCTGCCGTACGCCCGGCGGGTGCTGGAGGCGTGGGAGGAGGGCGCGGCGGCGGTCGAGGAGGTGCGCACGGCGCAGCGGAGCACGCTGGTGGTGGGGATGAGCACGAGCCCCGGCCGCGGCGGCCTGCTCCCCGCCGTCCGGTCCCGTTTCACGGCGGCCCGTCCGGAGGCCGTGATCCGGCTGCGCCAGGTGAACTGGGCGGACCCGACGGCGGGTCTGGCGGACGGCGACGCGGACGTGGCGTTCATCTGGCTGCCCGTCCCCGACCAGGACCGTTACGCGTGGACGGTGATGGCCGAGGAGCCCGTGCGGGTGGCTCTCCCGGACACGCACCCCCTCGCCGCCCGCGCCGAGATCGACTTCGCCGACCTCCTGGACGAGCCGTTCCTGGCCCTGCCGGAGAGCGCGGGCCCGCTGCGGGACCACTGGCTCGCCCTGGAGGCCCGCGACGGCCGTCCGCCCCGTATCGGCGCGGAGATCGCCGGCACGGAGGAGACGTACGAGGCCCTGCTCGCCGGCCTGGGCGTCTGCCTCGTCGCCGCGGGCAACGTGCCCCTCCTCACCCTGGGCGGCGTGACGACCCGCCCCGTGCGGGGCGTTCCCCCGAGCCGCTACGTCCTGGCCTGGCGCAAGGACGACGCCCGACGCCCCCTGGTCCGGGCGTACGCGCAGGCGTGCCGGGCGGCGACCCGTGGCGGGCGGGGCCTCGCGGACACGCCCTAGGACTAGAACGCCACGAACCACAGCAGGGCGAGAGCACCCGCACCGGCCGCCGTCATCAGCATGTTGCCGCGTTTGTGCCCCAGCCAGAGCAGGAGCACCGCTGCGGCGACCGCGAGCACCCGCACCTCACCGTTGAACACGAGCAGCACCCCGAGAATCGCCAACGCCACCCACATGGATCCCCCTCCCCCGACCTGCCGGCCTCCCTCCCCGAGAGCTGCCCACGCGAAGAGATCGACATCCCCCGAACCACCACGATCCGGGCGCATTCGGAGCGTGCGCGTCGCCTCAGTACCAGACGGAGAACGTGGCGTCGGCTCTGCCGGTGGCGGTGGAGATCGGGTCGATGCGCAGCGCGTAGTTGAAGTGCCGGATGTAGCGGTCCGGGTAGTTGTGGGAGCGGAACGAGGACCAGGATGGGTCGGCGAGCCCGGCCGTCTTGTGGAAGGTGGCGTCCTGGGCGAACTTCGCGGTGCCGTCGTTGGCGTCCAGTCGCAGCTGGTAGTAGGCGTGCCGCAGGTAGCGGGTCGGGGCGGTGACGGACTGGAAGGAGACGCCGGAGGGGTCGGCCAGCCCCGGCACCAGCTTCCATTGCGAGTCGGTGTAGGGGTCGAACGGGTACGGGTCGATGCGGCCGAGGGAGTCGAGGTGCCGCCAGTATCTGTCCGGGAAGTTGTAGGACTTGAGCCGGTTCCAGGCGGGCTTTCCCCACTTGGTGACCATGTTGTCGTACACCGTCTGGGGGATCGGCTTGATGTCGGCGTGCTTGGAGTTCAGCGGCTGGGTGTAGAGGCGCCGGTCGGTGGCGGTCCAGGTGCCGGTGGAGAGGTCGTTGGTCTGGTAGGCGTAGAAGAGCGCGTTGGCGTCGCCCCACAGGTACCAGGTGCCGGAGGCCTCGGCGAGGATCGGGCCCTCGATGCCTCCCTGCGGCGCCAGGCCCGAGGTGAACTGGGTGAAGCTGCCGGGGGCGAGGGAGGTGGACCTCGCGCCCACCAGGCTGTTGCGGCCCTTGTAGTACAGGTAGTTGACGCCGTTCACGTCCTTGGCCAGAGTGCCGTCGATGATGTCGTAGCCCGGGTCGAAGAAGACCTGCGGTGCCGTCACCGTCTGGAAGTCCGTGGTGTAGTTCACCATGATCACGTTGTGGCCGCTGCTGTTGACGGCCGAGTAGATGAGGGCGTACTGGCCGCGGGAGGGGTCCCAGAAGGCTTCGGGCGCCCAGGTGTGGGTGGCCATGTCGTGCAGTTTCAGCAGACGGTAGTTGTCGAAGGAGCGCAGGTCGGCGGAGTCCCAGACGTGGATGTACGGGGTCTTCTTGGTCCAGTCGGTGCCCTTCAGATTGGTCGCCATGACGACGTAGGTGCCGTCCTGCTTGGGCAGGATGAAGGGGTCGCGCAGACCGAGGTCGCCCGCGGTCGGGGTGACGACAGGGTTGTTCTGGTTCAGCGGCATCCATTGCAGTGCGTCGGTGCTGACGGCGAGGTGCAGGCCGTAGTCCGTGCCGAGGTTTCTCGGTGACTGGGTGAAGTAGGCCATGACGTACGGGGAGGTCGTCGCGGCGCTCGCGGACCGGCTGCCGAGGGCCAGCACGCCGGTGGTGGACAGCGGCACGGCCGCGGCCATGCCGAGGAAGAGCCGGCGCGACGGGAGGGGGGTTGCGCTCATCTGGTGCCTCCGGGGCGTAGGGAAGAAGCGGGCGGATCCATAACCGTGGGCGGCCCCTGCCCGGAGCCGCCCACGGGTTCGGTCCCTCGTCAGCTCCAGGGAGCCGCGGTGGGCCAACTGGTACGCATCGGTGCCGGCGCCGACCTGGAGGCGCCGGCACCGCTGGCGATGCGGGTCAGTTCGTCACACGGAAGGTGGCGTCACCGCGGCCCAGAGTGGTGGTGATGGGGTCGAGGCGGAGCTGGTAGGCGTAGTGGCGGATGTAGCGGTCGGGGTGGTTGTACGACTGGAAGGACGACCAGGCGGGGTCGGCGAGGCCGGCGACCTTGTTGAAGGTGGCGTCGGCGGCGAACTGGGCGGAGCCGTCGTTCAGGACGAGCTGGAAGTCGTAGTTGGCGTGGCGCAGGAAGTAGCCGGGGTGGGTCACCGACTCGAAGGAGACGGTGCCGGTGCCCGCCAGGCCGGGCCTGATCCGGAACTGGGAGTCTTCGACGGGGCTGACGTTCGGGTCGATGCGCACGTCGAAGTCGATCTGGCGCACGTACCGGTCCTGGAAGTTGTACGACTGGAGCCGCTGCGCGGGGGTGTTGGGCCAGCGGGCGAGGACGCGGCTCTCCTCGGCGGAGGTGAGGGGCATGATCGCGCCGTGGCGCTTGGCGGTGCCGCCCATGTCGTAGCTGGTCGTCGGCTGGAGCTGGTAGGTGCTGACGTCGAACGGGTTGGTCGTCAGGATCGGCCGGTATTCGCGTACGCCCTGTGCGTTGTTGTGGTCGATGTAGAGGGCCCACTGATTGCTGTTCTGGAACTTCATCCAGACCGGGCCTTCGACCACGTTGCCGGTGAGGCCGAGGCTGGAGAGGTTGCCGAGGTTGGTCCAGGTCCCGAGGATCGAGTTGCTGCCCTCGATGTTGTTCTGGCCGTCGCCGGAGGCGCGCAGGTAGCGGTAGGGGCCGGTACCCGCGGGCACCTCGGTCATCTGGGTGTCGACGACCGGGGTGCTGCCGGGCGGGTCGATCCAGATCTGCGGGGTGGTGATGGTGCGGAAGTCCTTGGTGCGGGCGGCGTAGATGCGGTACTTGAAGATGCCGTTGACCGTGGCGTTCGTCGACCAGTACAGGACGTAGTCGTTGGTCTCGGGGTTCCAGATCGCCTCCGGCGCCCACGCGTTCTTTCCGCCGGGGACCAGGGAGGCGGCGGGGAGCAGCCACGGCTTGGACCAGGTCACCAGGTCGGTCGACTCCCACACCACGAAGTTGGGGCTGCCGTTGGTGTACGTCGAGCCGCAGCGGATGCACAGGTCGGTCGCGATGATCCAGTACTTGCTGCCGTCGGGAGAGCGCACCAGTGCGGGGTCGCGCACCCCCTTCGTGCCGATCTTGGAGTTGAGGATCGGCGCTCCGCCGTTGAGGTCGTTCCAGTGCAGGCCGTCCGTGCTGTGCGCGAGGTACAGCATCTGACCGGTCGCGGAGTCGCCGGTGAAGTGCACCATCAGGTAGCCCGGGTCGGCGGCGGCCGCTTGTCGGGGTGTGGTGAGGGCTTGGCCCGTGAAGAGGAGGCAGACGGCGAGCAATATCACCGTCAGCCGGGCGCGGAGCGCAGACATCGGATCTCCTGTCGGGTGCGGGTGCCACCGCCGGGCGAAGGGGGAGCGGGGTGGCGGGGGGAACTTGGTCTCGGAGGGGGCGGGACAGGACCCGGACACCGCGCGGGCCGGACGGGGGGATCCGCACGACGGTGTTTCACCGCTGCGCCCAGGGAGCTGCGGTGACGGCGGGTCAGGACGCGCGAGCAGTGCGACCGCCCAGGTGGGGCGGTTGCGACACGGGCCGGGTGTCTGTGCTTCTCAGGTTCAGGTGGGCGGCGCTCCGGCTGGAAGCCTCATGGTCAACTCACTGTCAGATCAGGCAGGTTGGACGACATATCGAACACTGTTCGCGAAATCGGGCAGAGGCTAAATCCGGAAAAGGAGCCGCGTCAATACATCCGACACATCCGATTAACCGAACGTACAAATGAGCGATCCGGCACTCACCCGGTCCCTGGCCGTGGCGCGCGGCGGGAGACGCGACACGGCACGTCCGACCACGACCGACTCGTCCAGCAGCTCGACGACGCGACCGGCCCGTCGTACGACGCCCGCGCGGAACTGATCGACATGGGCGCCGCCGCCCTTCCCGCGTCCGGGGTGCGTCAAGCACAGTTCGTTCACCCGGTCGCGCAGCGGTTGCGGAAGCCGGTCGCCCGCGCGGGAGAGTCCCCCCGCCGATGACGACGAGCCCGGGGTCGAGGGTCAGGACGAGGCCGAGATGCCGTCGGCGAGGGCGGACGCGCAGGCGCGTACGGCGTCGGCGGCCTCGAGGTCGCTCGGCGCGGCGCCGAACACGGCCGCGGCGTCGGCACCGTGGGCCTCCAGGCCGCCCGGGGGCGTCGCACCAGCCAGCAGGCGCAGGTTCCCGATCTCGTCGGCGGCGCCGTTCGGGCCCCGGTGCAGCCCTCCGCCGACGATCAACCCGGCACCGGTGCGCCGGCCGGCGAGGATGTACACGACATCGTCGATGTGGCGGGCGCAGTCGCGCCAGTGCTCGGCGAGGGTGGCGAGGTCGGCGTCATTCTCGGCGTTCGCCTGGCAGCCGAAGCGGGTGGCGAAGTAGCCGCTGAGGTTCACTCAGCTTCACGTGCGGCCCGGCCGGCCGCCCCAGCTGCAGGAGGCCGCGCTCTACACCCACGCCCTGATGAGCGCCATGCATCACTGCGTCCCCAACCGGCATTGGACCGGCCCGGAGCCGGTCACCAATAGTGCTGGGCATGGGCGCAGACGCCGTGACGGAGGTTCGCCGATGACCATCTCCCCACCACCCGCAACCGCCGAGCCGGCCCGTGCCGCCTCGCCGTTGACGATCAGCGAGCAAGGCGCGTTCTGGATCGGTGTCGGGCGCAAGCCGACCGAGGCCGGGACCGCCGCCGAGGCCGCGATGTACGTCCAGTACCAGATCCCGGCCGATCTGCGGCATCCGCTGCCCGTGGTGATGGTCCACGGGGGCGGCGGCCAGGGCACGGACTACCTGTCGACGCCGGACGGGCGCCCCGGCTGGGCCACCCGGTTCCTCCAGGCCGGTTACGCCGTGTACGTGGTCGACCGTCCAGGTCACGGACGCTCCCCGTACCACCCCGATGTCCTCGGGCCCATCGAGGGCGCGGCGCCGACGTACGAGTTCATCCGCTGGCTGTTCTGCGACGGGGCGGGACGACCTGGTGGCCAGTGGCCCGGCAGCGGCGAGATCGGTGACGACTCCGCGCTGGACCAGGTGATGGCGAGCCAGGGCCCGACGCTGCCCACCTTCGCCGAGAACGAGGAGCAGATGCGGCGCTGCGGGGCCGAGTTGCTGGACCGTATCGGACCGGCCGTGCTGATCACCCACTCCATGGGTGGGCCGTTCGGCTGGCTGGTCGCCGATGCCCGGCCCGGGCTGGTGAAGGCCGTTGTCTCCGTCGAGCCGATCGGGCCGCCGTTCACCGAACTGCCCGGCCTCGGAAAGCTGGAGTGGGGGCTCACCGCGGCCCCGATCACTTACGAGCCGCCGGTAACGACCCCGGACGAACTGCGCACTCGGCTGCGCGAGGCCGGGGGCGACGGGCTCCAGGACTGTCTCGTCCAGGACGAAAAGGCAGGTCCCGTGCGGTCCCTGCCAGGGCTCCAGGGCTTCCCGATCGCCGTGGTCGCGGCCGACCACTCGCCGTTCGCCTCGTTCCAGCACGGTGTCGCCGACTACCTCGCCCAGGCCGGTGCCGACGCCGAGTTGCTGCGCCTGGCGGACCTGGGGCTCACGGGCAACGGTCACCTGCCCATGGGCGAGAAGAACTCCGACGACGTGGCCGAGGCACTGATGACCTGGCTGGACAAGCGACTGGCGGATGGGGAGGACACGTCCCGATGACAACCGTGACAACCGTGCCGAGCGTCGAGACCGATGTGCTCATCGTGGGCAGCGGGCCCGCGGGAGCGAGCGCCGCACTGGCGCTGAGCACCTATGGCGTGCCGAACGTCATGGTCACCCGCTACTCACGCCTCGCGGACACGCCCAGGGCGCACATCACCAACCAGCGCACCATGGAAGTGCTGCGTGACCTGGGTGTCGAAGAGGAGGTGATCGCCCAGGCCACCCCGCAGCATCTGATGGGCAACACCGTCTTCTGCACCGCCGTCGCGGGCGAGGAGCTCGGCCGGCTGAGGTCCTGGGGCAACGAACCGCTCGTGCAGGCCGCGCACGAGCTGGCGAGCCCCACCCGGATGTGCGACATGCCGCAGCACCTCATGGAGCCGGTGCTCGTGAACGCGGCCATAGCACGCGGAAGCAAACTGCGGTTCGGCACCGAGTACCTGTCGCACGAGCAGGACGCCGACGGCGTGACCGCCATGGTCCGCGACCGGCTGCGCGGCGACACGTACACCATCCGCGCCAAGTACCTGATCGGCGCGGACGGCGGTCGCAGCAAGGTGGCCGAGGACGCCGGGCTGCCGATGGGCGGCCAGATGGGCGTGGCCGGCAGCATCAACATCGTCTTCGACGCGGACCTCACCAAGTACGTGGCGCACCGACCCGCCACCCTCTACTGGGTGCTGGCGCCCGGCGCGACCGTGGGCGGCATCGGCGCCGGCCTGGTGCGCTGCGTACGGACGTGGAACGAGTGGCTGATCGTGTGGGGCTACGACGTCGACGCCGGGCCGCCGGACCTCACCGAGGAGTACGCCCTGTCCGTCGTCCGCAAGCTGATCGGCGACGACGAGATCCCTGTGACCATCAAGTCGTCCTCCGCGTGGACGGTCAACGAGATGTACGCCGAGACGTACTCCAGCGGCCGGGTGTTCTGCGCGGGCGACGCCTGCCACCGGCACCCACCGTCCAACGGGCTGGGCTCCAACACCTCCATCCAGGACTCCTACAACCTGGCGTGGAAGCTGAAGCTCGTCCTGGACGGCACCGCGTCCCCGTCCCTGCTGGACACCTACAGTGACGAGCGGGCACCGGTCGGCAAGCAGGTCGTCACCCGGGCCAACCAGTCCATCGGTGAGACGGCACCCGTCTTCGAGGCGCTCGGCGGCCTGGCGCCGCAGACCCCCGAGCAGTTGTGGCGGAACATCGCCGCCCGCAAGGACGCCACCAAGGAGGCCGAGGAGCAGCGGGCGCGGCTGCGGGAGGCGATCGCCTTCAAGGCGTACGAGTTCAACGCCCACGGCGTGGACCTCAACCAGCGCTACACCTCCGCCGCGATCGTCCCGGACGGCACCGAGGACCCCGGCTTCGCACGCGACCCCGAGCTGCACTTCCAGCCGAGCACCCGCCCCGGCGCCAAGCTCCCGCACGCCTGGCTCTGCGCGGGCACCCGCAACCTGTCCACCCTGGACCTGGGCGGGAACGGCCGGTTCACCCTGATCACCGGCATCGGCGGCGAACCCTGGACGGAGGCCGCCCGCATCCTCGGCAAGGAGTTCGGCCTGGAGATCGCCACGGCGGTCATCGGCCCCGGCCAGGAGTACGAGGACCCGTACGGGGACTGGGCCCGGCTGCGGGAGATCGGCGACTCGGGCGCGCTGCTGGTGCGGCCGGACAACCACGTGGCCTTCCGCCGCCAGGACGCCACCGGTGACGTCACGGCCGCACTGAGGGACGCACTGCGGCAGATCCTCGGGCGGGGCTGAGCGGCCATGGACCTCACCACGAAGACCACGAAGACCGCGACGACCGAGAAGACCGAGAAGACCGAGACAACGACGGCGGTGCTGGAAAGCTTCGCCCACACCTCCGATCCCCGACTGCGCGAGGTGCTGGTCTCCCTGACGCGTCACCTGCACGATTTCGTACGGGACATCGAGCCGACCCAGGCCGAGTGGGAGCGGGCGATCGACTTCCTCACCGCGACCGGGCACATGTGCGACGACACCCGGCAGGAGTTCATCCTGCTGTCGGACGTCCTGGGTGTGTCGATGCTCGTCGAGACGATCAACGACCACAAGGCCGCCGCCGCGACCGACTCGACGGTGCTCGGCCCCTTCCACATGACCGAGTCCCCGGTCCGTGAACTCGGGGCGAACATCGATCTGGTCGGCGGCGGCGAGCCGTGCGTGATCAGCGGACGGGTCGTCTCCGTCGACGGCACCCCGCTGCCCGGCGCGACGCTGGACGTGTGGCAGGCCGACGACCAGGGCTTCTACGACGTCCAGCAGCCGGAGAAGCAGCCGCCGGGCAATGGACGCGGGCTGTTCACAGCGGACGCGGAAGGGCGGTTCTGGTTCCGCTCGTGCGTTCCGAGCCCGTATCCCATTCCGACGGACGGGCCCGTCGGCTCGCTGCTGGAGGCGACCGGCCGTCACCCCTACCGGCCGGCCCATGTCCACTTCATCGTGGGCGCCGAGGGGCACAGCCCCGTGACGACGCACATCTTCGTGGCGGGCAGCGACTATCTGGAGTCGGACGCCGTCTTCGCCGTGAAGGAGAGCCTGGTCGAGGAGTTCGTCGAGGTGGACTCCCCCGAGGAGGCCGCGGAGTCGGGCCTGGCCAACCCCTTCCGCCGGGCGCGCTTCGACATCGTGCTGCAACCGGTGATCGCGTGAAGGGCGAGGCCCTGGACTTCACCTACCAGGCCCAGCCGATGCGTGTCCTCTTCCGGACGGGTGCCGTGCCGGACGCGGTGCCCGACGAGGTCGCGCTTCTCGGCCTGCGCCGCGTCCTCGTGCTGTGCGACGACCATGGCCTGGACACGGCCCGTGCCGTCGCCGCGTCTCTCGGCGACGCCTGCGCCGGACTGCACGCGGGGGCGGTGACGCACGTCCCCGTGGAGGTCGCCGACCTGGCCGTCGAAGCGGCTCGCGAAGCCCGGGCGGACGGCTGCGTGGCGGTCGGCGGCGGTTCCGTGACCGGCCTGGCCAAGGCCGTCGCGCTCAGGACCGGCCTGCCGATCGTCGCCGTCCCGACGACGTACGCCGGATCGGAGATGACACCCGTCTGGGGCCTGACCGAGGGCGCGGTCAAACGCACAGGGCGCGACCCGAAGGTGTTGCCGCGCAGCGTCGTGTACGACCCGCTGCTCACGCTCACCATGCCGCCCGTGGGGTCCGCGACGAGCGGCATGAACGCGATCGCGCACGCCGTCGAGGCTCTGTACGCCCCGGACTCCACTCCGATCGTCTCCCTCATGGCGGAGGAGGGCGTACGGGCGCTGGCCGCGGCCCTTCCCGAGATCGTCGCCGACCCCTCGGGGCATGACGCACGCAGCCGCGCGCTGTACGGGGCGTGGCTGTGCGGTGCCTGTCTCGGCGCCACCACCATGGGGCTGCACCACAAGCTCTGCCATGTGCTCGGCGGCACCTTCGACCTGCCGCACGCCGAGACACACGCCGTCGTCCTGCCCCATGTGCTGGCCTTCAACGCGCCGGCGGTTCCCGAGGCACTGGCGGCGCTGCGCCGGGCGCTCGATGTCCAGGATCCGGTACGGGAGTTGCACGAGCTGGGCGAGCGTCTTGGCATCCCGCGATCGCTCGCCGACCTGGGCCTGAACGCCGCCGACGTGGACCGTGCGGTCGATGTCGCTCTCGGGGCGCCGTACACGAATCCCCGCCCGGCCTCCGCCGACGATCTGCGCGCCATCCTGCACGCGGCCTGGGCGGGCGAGCCGCCGGACAGGCCCTAGGAGATCTCGGCGTACGGAACGCCGGTCGCGCGTCGGGCCACCCGGCGTGCGACCTCGGCGAACGCCGGGGCGGCGGGCGAGTGACCGGCCTCCGGAAACACGACGGCGGCCACCAAGCCGAGGGGCTCCTTCGGAGCGACGTTATGCACTCCCGGGTGCGGGAACATCCGGGTGGCCGACAGCGGCATCAGTCCCACCATGTGCTGGTAGGCGATCTTCAAGGACACGTCCTGGGCCGAGCGGGCGTGGAAGCCGACCGTCGGGGCGTCGTCCCCGTTTCGTCCGCCCACCCAGAAGTCGAGGCCCGGCGCGGGGGTGACCCAGGGCTGATCGAAGACCTCGGTCACGTCCACCGCGGCTGCCCCAGCCAGCGGATGCCCCTTCCACAGCGCGAGGGAAGCGGGCTCGGTGAAGATCGGTACGCGTGTCACGCCCGGCATGTCGACGTTCAGGGGCAACAGCGCCACGTCGTACTCGCCGGCCAGCAGCGGGGCGAGACCCTGGTGGAAGTCCGCTTCATGTACCCGGACCGTGACGCTGGGATACCGCTCGCAGAACGCCTCGATGACCGGATGCGTCAGCTCCGCGAGAGCCACCCCGTAGAGCGCGACCCGCACCTCGTCCCGTCGCCTGGCCCTGATGGCGTCTGCGGCGGCGGCGAACCGGTCGGCGTCGGCCAGCACCTCGCCCGCCCGTTCGAGCAGTTCCGCGCCGTCGGCGGTGAGCGCCACATGCCGTTTGTCGCGGTCGAACAGCTGGACGCCCAGCTCACGCTCGAGGGCGGCGATCGATCGCGTCAGCGCGGGCTGGGTGAGGTGCAGACGCTCGGCGGCGACCCGGTAATTCAAGGTCTCGGCGAGCGCCGAGAAATGGCGCAGGTTCCGGAGTTCCACTCAGCCCTCCAGAAAGGCGAGGTCCACGACGTTGTGGTCCGTGCCAGGTTACAGCGCGCTTCCCCGCACGTCACCAGGCAGAAATGTGCGGCATTCCCGTCACCCCCTCCGACCTGCTGTGATGCACAGCATTCATCAAGCCACCAGTTACCGGCATTGGACGGCCCTTCGCCGCGCCGCCAACACTCCCTTCAGGCCGACCCAGAACAGCAGCGGATGGGGTGCGAATTGTCCGAGACAACCGAGACAGCCGAGAGAATCATCGAGATTCCGCAGCCGGAGCCGGACCTGACACCAGAGGAACTGGTGCGCCGGGCCACCGGCATGAGGACCTGGCTACGTGATCACCAGGACGAGACCGAACAGCGGACCGGTATCTCCGAGGACACGCACAAGGCGTTCCTGGAGGCGGGTTTCTACCGGTCCCTCCAGCCACGCCGCTTCGGCGGTTACGAGTTCGACCTGCGGACCTACTCCCGGATGGTCACCGAGGTGGCCCGCGGCTGCCCGTCCAGCGGCTGGAACCTGTGTCTGGCCGCCTCCCACAGCCTGGTGGTGGCCGGCCGCTTCCCCGAGAGCACCCAGCGCGAGGTGTTCGGTCCGGACGGTGACTTCCGGGCCCCGCTGCCGATCGCCCCGAGCGCCACCGCGACGAGGACCCCCGACGGGTACCTGGTCAACGGCCGCTGGGACTACTCCTCCGGAGTCAACGTCTCCACGCACTTCCTGGGTGGCGTGCTCATCATCGACGAAGAGGGCGGCACGCCCGTGTCGGGCATGGTGCTCGTGCCCTCCGGCTGGCGGATGCTCGACAACTGGGGCGAGATCCTGGGCTTCCGCGGCAGCGGCTCCAACAGCGTCGTGGCCGAGGACGTCCTCGTACCGTACGAGTACGTGTCCAGGACCCACCTCGCGGCGAGCGACGCCACCGACGGGCCGGGTGTGGAACTGCACGGCAACCCGATGTACGCGGGCCGGCTGATGTCGTTCTTCAACATCCAGCTGTGTTCGATCGTGGCGGGCACCGCCTGGGCCGCGGTCGACGAGTACCAGCGGATCATCACCACCAAGAACAGCCCGATACCGCCCTTCACGCCGCGCAGCCACGATCCGGAATACCAGCGCAACCTCGGCCTGGCCACGGCCCTGGCCGACAGCGCGCAGCGGATCGTCCTGTCGGTCGCCGACGACTACACCGCGTACGCCGCCCGGGGCCTGGCAGGGGGCGAGCCCTTCTCCGAACTGGACGACCAGGCTCTCTCCCTCACGGCCCGGCAGTCCGGCCAACTCGCCTGCCAGGCCGTCGAGATGCTGGTCTCGGCCAGTGGCTCCAGCGCGCTGGCGAACGGCCAGCGCATGCAGCGGTACCTGCGCGACGTCGCCACGTACAAGACCCACATCAACGCGCAGCACGGCTCGTGGGCCACGGGGTACGCCCGTTCTCTGCTCGGGCTGGAGACGCCGGCGTGAACCGGCACACGCCCGCCACGACGGCGCCCGGCGGTAGCCCGGCGGACGACCCCGGCTGGTTCCGGCACGTGCTCGGCCACTACCCGACGGGTGTCACGGTGGTCACCGCGCAGGAACCCGACGGCACCCCGGTCGGCATGGTGATCGGCTCGTTCGTCTCGGTGTCCCTGGACCCTCCGCTCGTCGCGTTCCTCCCCGGCCGCTCCTCCACGACCTGGCCAAGGATCATGGCCGGCGGCGCCTTCTGCGTGAATGTGCTGGCCGCCGGCCAGGAGGGCCTCTGCCGGGACGTCAGCGCCAAGGCACCCGACGTCTTCGACCTCCATCCGTGGCGCGGCGCGGCCTCGGGCAGCCCCGTCCTGGCGGGCGTCGCCGCCTGGATCGACTGCGACATCGCCGACGTGTGGACCCTCGGCGACCACTACTTCGTCCTCGGCCGTGTCCGGGAACTCGGGGTGGAGAAGACCGGCGCCGCACCGCTGGTCTTCTCCCGGGGGCGGCTCGCCCCGTTGCCGCCCCGCCGGGATCACGACGAATCGGCCGACTACACATGGCCCGACTGGTTCTGAGAGCTCTGAGAGAGGAGAGACGCACCATGCGCGATCAAGGGCTCGGCTCGTGGCCCGCGCGGCGTGCCCGCATGTCACCGGAAGCCACCGCCGCCGTGCACGACGGTGGATCCCTGTCCTACGGAGAGCTGGCCGCGCGCGTGACACGGCTCGCTCACGCCCTGCGCGCCCTGGGGGTCAGCCACGGTGACCGGGTGGCCTACCTGGGCGCGAACCATCCGGCCCTGGCGGAGACCCTGTTCGCCGCGAACGCGCTGGGCGCCGTCTTCGTACCGCTCAACACCCGCCTCGCGGCACCCGAGTTGGCCTTCATCCTGGGTGACTCGGGAGCGTCGGTGCTGGTGTTCGGGGCCGAACTCACCGACCTCGTCGACGCGTTCAGGGACGACGTCGAGGTGAAGCACTACGTCGAGGTGGGGAAGGCGTACGAGGAACTGCTCGCGAGCGCGCCGGACGACCCCCTGGACGAGACGGTCGGCCTCGACGAGGTGTGCATGATCCAGTACACCTCGGGCACCAGCGGCCGCCCCAAGGGCGTCATGCTCACCCACGCCAACATCACCTGGAACTGCTTCAACATCCTGCTGGACGTGGACATCGCCTCCGACGACGTCGCTCTGGTGGTGGCACCGATGTTCCACACCGCCGCCCTCAACACCGTCTTCCTGCCGGGCTTCCTCAAAGGAGGAACGTCGGTGCTGATGGGCGGTTTCGACCCGGAACGGGTGCTCGACGTCATCGCCGAGCACCGGGTGACGAGGATGTTCGGCGTGCCCGCGATGTACCAGGCCATGGCCCGGTCGTCGCGGTGGGCGACGGCCGACCTGTCGTCGATCCGGATCCTGCAGTGCGCGGCGGCACCCGTACCCAAGGCCCTCATCCACACCTACCAGGACCGTGGCCTGACCTTCCTCCAGGCGTACGGCCTGACCGAGACCGCTCCCGCCGCGCTGGGCCTGGGCGCAGCGGACAGCATCCGCAAGGCCGGCTCGGCCGGCACACCCTGCTTCTTCACCGACGTACGCGTGGTGCGGCCCGACCTCACCGATGTCGCACCGGGCGAGGTCGGCGAGGTGATCATCGAGGGCCTCAACGTGATGAAGGGCTACTGGCAGTGGCCCGAAGCGACCAAGGACGCCTTCGTGGACGGAAGCTGGTTCCGCTCCGGGGACGCGGCCACTGTCGATGAGGAGGGGTACGTCACGATCGTCGACCGGATCAAGGACATGTACATCTCCGGCGGGGAGAACGTCTATCCGGCCGAGGTCGAGCAACTCCTCTACCAGCATCCCGCGGTCGCCGAATGCGCGGTGATCGGCGTACCCGACGAACGATGGGGCGAAGTGGGCAGAGCGCTGGTCGTGCCCCGAGCGGGCGCCGACGTGTCGCCGGACGACATCATGGACTCCCTGTCCGGCCGACTCGCCAAGTACAAGCTCCCCAAGTCGGTCGTCCTCGTCGACGCCCTGCCCCGCAACGCCACCGGCAAGATCCTCAAGGCCCGCCTGCGCAGCCAGTACGGCTCCCTGTCAGACCGCGGCGCCGAGGAGGCATGACGCCAGGCCAGGGAATCCGAACACTCCACGCCACACGGTCACCACATCGTTCGCCGACAGTGGCGGGAGCCTCGCCTCCCTGCGGGCCCCGCGCACCACGAGACGTTTCTCGGCCCCGGACCAGGCTCTGGACAGTGCCCGCCCCAGCACGGGCGCTCTCATCCTTCCTTCCCAGCACGAATCCAGCACGGTAGGGATGAGCAGGGGTGATGACAGGTGACCAGGGGTCAGAAATCCAGCACCTATCCAGCACGGTGAAAATCAAGGGGCCTGACCCCGAAGAGTCAGACCCCATGTGACCTGGACGTTTTCCAGATCAGCGAAGTGGCGCTAAGTCACCCGCTAGACGTTGAAGCGGAACTCCACCACGTCGCCGTCCTGCATGACGTAGTCCTTGCCCTCCATGCGGGCCTTGCCCTTCGCCCGGGCCTCCGCCACCGAACCGGTCTCCACCAGGTCGTGGAAGGAGATGACCTCCGCCTTGATGAAGCCCTTCTGGAAGTCCGTGTGGATGACGCCGGCGGCCTCGGGGGCGGTGGCGCCCTTCTTGATCGTCCAGGCGCGGGACTCCTTGGGGCCGGCCGTCAGATACGTCTGGAGGCCGAGGGTGTCGAAGCCGACCCGGGCGAGGGTCGCGAGGCCCGGCTCGTCGGCGCCGACGGACTGGAGGAGTTCGAGCGCGTCCTCCTCGTCCAGCTCGGCGAGGTCCGCCTCCAGCTTGGCGTTGAGGAAGATCGCCTCGGCGGGGGCGACCAGCGCGCGCTGCTCGTTCTTGAAGTCCTCGTCGACCAGTTCCTCCTCGTCGACGTTGAAGACGTAGAGGAAGGGCTTGGTGGTGAGCAGGTGCAGGTCGTGCAGCAGCTCGTTGCGCTCGCTGCCCTGGACGATCCCGTGCGCGAAGAGCGTGTCGCCCTTCTCAAGGATCTCCTTCGCCTCCTCGACGGCCTTCACCTTCGGCGCGATGTCCTTCTTGATGCGCGACTCCTTCTGGAGGCGCGGCAGGACCTTCTCGATGGTCTGGAGGTCGGCGAGGATCAGCTCGGTGTTGATCGTCTCGATGTCGTCCTTCGGCGAGACCTTGCCGTCGACGTGGACGACGTTCTCGTCCTTGAAGGCGCGGATGACCTGGCAGATCGCGTCCGACTCACGGATGTTCGCCAGGAACTTGTTGCCGAGGCCCTCGCCCTCGCTGGCGCCGCGCACGATGCCCGCGATGTCGACGAAGTCGACGGTCGCCGGGAGGACGCGCTGCGACCCGAAGATCTCGGCCAGCTTCGTCAGGCGCTCGTCCGGGACGCCGACGACGCCGACGTTCGGCTCGATCGTGGCGAACGGGTAGTTGGCCGCCAGCACGTCGTTCTTGGTCAGGGCATTGAACAGGGTCGACTTGCCGACGTTGGGCAGACCGACGATTCCGATCGTGAGCGACACGTTTACGACTTCCCGTACGTAGGAGGGCCAGGCGGCCGGTGGCCTGGGGCGGCGGGGCCTGGGGGTGCGGTCCGGCGGATCGTGCCCCAGGGGCCAGAGGGCTGGCCGGTCCCCCAGTTTACGGCGTGCCCGCGCCCCACCCCCGCCTACGCGCGTGTGGACGCCCCGGCCACCCGCGAGGCGGCGTATCGAACGCTTGGCCAAGGTCCCCGCGACGGCGTGTCTATGCACCCATTCGGCACATTAACCGACCTAAGTTGGTCGAGTGGAGCAGCACAGGACGCATCTCCCTCGGTCCGGACCGCGGCGTGGCACTCCCCTTCCCCCGCAGATGGTCAGAGGAGGCCGTGCGCGGGGCGGCGCGGGGGCGGCACGTCGTGCCCCGGTCGCGCGCCGGCCCGTTCCGGTGCCGGCCCGAGCCGTGCGGCGCGTCTCCCGCGCCGTGCGGCGGATGCCGAACCCCCGGCTCACCGGGCTGGGCGGCGGACTGTTCTGCGCGGTGTCGATGTTCGCGCTGGCCTGCCTCGACCGGCTGCTGTTCGGCGCGTCGCTCACGGTGTACGGGCTGCTGTTCCTGCCGGTCAGCGCGTTGACCGCGGTGTGGGTGCGGCGGGGCGACCTCGCGAGCGGGCCGGTGGTCGTGCCCATCGCCTTCGCGGCCGGGCTACCGCCGATCGCCGGGGGCGAGGGCGGACCCGCCGGGTATCTGATGGGCCTGGTCACCGCCCTCGCGATGGCCGCGGGCTGGCTCTACGGCGGCACGCTGATCGTCGGCGTCATCGTGACCGCGCGCAAGCTGCGCCTGATGGCCCGGCGGGCGGCGGAGCGGGAGGGGGAGAGGGAGACGGCCCGGAAGCGGAGGGGCCGGAGGACGGAGGAGCGGCAAGCGGCGACGTCCCGGGGAAAGGAAGCGTTCCGGGGGGCGGCGGCGTCCCGGGGAGTCGAAGCTCCCCGAGGGGCGGCGGCCCCCCGGGGAACGGAGGCGTTCCGGGAGGCGGCGGCATCCCGAGGATCCGAGGCGCCGCGAGGGCTCGGACGACCGGGAACACCCGGCGCCCGGCCCCACCCCTCGTACGACAATGCCTCGGCCCGGCCCCGGACCCCGAGGCCCCCGGTCCAGCCCCGCCGCACGGTGCCCCGCGGCCTCTGACCCGCCCTCGAACGGATGGGGGCCTCTTCTGATGAGCTGGCCCTCGAACGAGTCCGCGCACCCCTCCGGGGTCGGCCCGGCCTCCGGACGGGGCTGCGCCCCCTTCGGCTTCCCCGCCGACGGACGCTGTTCGCGCGCGCCCCTTCTGGAATCACCCCGCCCCTCCGGACGGACGGATCCGCGCGCCCTCCCGCGGTCAGCCTGCCTTCGCCGCCCGCATTGCCGCGCCCACGATGCCCGCGTTGTTCTGGAGCTGGGCCGGGACGATCTCGGCCTGGATGCCCTCGATCAGGTGCAGGAACTTGTGGGACTTGCGGCTGACGCCGCCGCCGATGATGAACAGCTCCGGGGAGAACAGCATCTCCACATGAGCGAGGTACTTGGTGACGCGCTTGGCCCAGTGCTCCCAGGTCAGCTCGTGGTCGTCCTTGGCCTTCGTGGAGGCGCGGGTCTCCGCGTCGTGGCCGCCCAGTTCCAGATGGCCCAGCTCCGTGTTGGGCACGAGGACGCCGTCGCAGAAGACGGCGCTGCCGATGCCCGTGCCGAAGGTCAGCATGATGACCGTGCCCCGACGGTCGCGCCCGGCGCCGAACTGCACCTCGGCGACGCCCGCCGCGTCCGCGTCGTTCACCACGGTGACCGGGAGGCCGCCGAGCCGGTCGCCGAGCAGGGTGCGGGCGTCGACGTCGATCCAGCCCTTGTCGACGTTGGCCGCCGTACGGATCGTGGCGCCGCCCGTGACCACGCCGGGGAAGGTGATGCCGACGGGGCCGGTCCAGCCGAAGTGGTCGACGACCTCCTTCACCCCGTCGGCCACCGCGTCCGGCGTCGCCGGGTGCGGGGTAAGCACCTTGTACCGCTCGTCCGCCAGGTCGCCCAGGTCCAGGTCCACGGGAGCGCCCTTGATCCCGGATCCACCGATGTCCACGCCGAAGATGTGCATGGCCCTACGTTACGTCGTACGACTGACAGTCACGGCCGGGGGCCGCCAGGCCGTCGCGGCCCGGCCCCGGAACCCTCACGTCGCCGTACGCGGACGGCCCCGGAACCTTCACGTTCCGGGGCCGTACGGGACAGCGGGGGCTCAGGCGCCCGCGGCGCCCTGTCCGGTGCGCTCGGCGACCAGGGCGGCCGCCTCCTCGCGCAGATCGCGGCGCAGCTCCTTCGGCAGCGAGAAGGTGATCGACTCCTCGGCGGCCTTGACCAGCTCGACGTCCTCGTAGCCCCGCTGGGAGAGCCACTCGAGGACCTCCTCGACGAGGACCTCCGGCACGGAGGCGCCCGAGGTCACGCCGACGGTCTCCACGCCCTCCAGCCAGGCCTCGTCGATCTCGCTCGCGAAGTCCACGAGGTACGCCTCGCGGGAGCCGGCGAGCTTGGCGACCTCGACGAGCCGCTTGGAGTTGGAGGAGTTGCGGGAGCCGACGACGATGACCAGCTCGGCCTCCGCGCCCATCTGCTTCACGGCGAGCTGACGGTTCTGCGTGGCGTAGCAGATGTCGTCGCTCGGCGGGGAGACGAGCAGCGGGAACTTCTCCTTGAGGGCGCCTACGGTCTCCATGGTCTCGTCGACGGAGAGCGTGGTCTGGGAGAGCCAGACGACCTTCGACGGGTCGCGGACCTCGACCTTCTCGACGTCACCGGGGCCGTCGACGAGCTGGATGTGGTCCGGGGCCTCGCCGGAGGTGCCGATGACCTCCTCGTGGCCCTCGTGCCCGATCAGGAGGATGTCGAAGTCCTCGCCCGCGTAGCGGATCGCTTCCTTGTGGACCTTGGTGACCAGGGGGCAGGTCGCGTCGATGGTGGCGAGCCTGCCGCGCTGCGCCTCCTCGTGGACGGTGGGGGCCACGCCGTGCGCCGAGAACATCACGATGTTGCCCTCGGGGACCTCTTCCGTCTGCTCGACGAAGATGGCGCCCTTCTTCTCCAGGGTCTGCACGACGTACTTGTTGTGGACGATCTCGTGGCGGACGTAGATCGGGGCCCCGTACTGCTCGAGGGCCTTCTCGACGGCGATCACGGCACGGTCGACACCCGCGCAGTAGCCGCGCGGAGCGGCGAGGAGGACACGGCGGCGGCCAGGCGAAGCGGTCATGCACCCCATCGTAGGGGGTTCCCCGCGGGGGGCTCCGCCGTGGGAGCGGGGATGAGCTCGGGGGTGCGCGTGGGTGCCGGTGCGGGTGGGTGGGGGTTGTTCGCGCAGTTCCCGCGCCCCTGAAAAGCGACCGGGGCTGCGCCCCGTGCTTTTCATGAAGGGCGGGCCGCAGGCCCGATCCCTTCAGGGGCGCGGGGAACTGCGGGAACAACCACACACCACCCGCACCCGCCAACGAACCCCGCACCCCCGAGCCATGAGGCGCTGTCGGCACCCCCCGATACGCTCCCCACATGGCTCTCAACACATCCGCCGACGCCCCCTTGCCCGTCGGTGAGGTCTCCCGGCTCATCGGCGGCTGGATCGACCGGCTGGGCACGGTGTGGGTCGAGGGGCAGATCACGCAGCTGTCGCGGCGCCCCGGCGCCGGCGTCGTCTTCCTCACGCTGCGGGACCCGTCGCACGACATCTCCGTCAGCGTCACCTGCTACCGACAGGTGTTCGACGCGATCGCGGACGTCGTCAGCGAGGGCGCCCGGGTCGTCGTGCACGCGAAGCCCGAGTGGTACGCGCCGCGCGGTCAGCTGTCCCTGCGGGCCACCGAGATAAAGCCGGTCGGCGTGGGCGAGCTGCTGGCCCGGCTGGAGCAGTTGAAGAAGTCTCTGGCGGCGGAGGGGCTGTTCGCGCCGGAGCGGAAGAAGGCGCTGCCGTTCCTTCCGCAGCTGATCGGGCTGGTGTGCGGCCGGGCCTCCGCGGCCGAGCGGGACGTGCTGGAGAACGCCCGGCACCGGTGGCCGGCCGTCCGCTTCGAGGTGCGCAACGTCGCCGTGCAGGGCGTGCACGCCGTGCCGCAGGTGGTGCAGGCGGTGAAGGAGCTGGACGCGATGGAGGGCGTGGACGTCATCGTCGTGGCGCGCGGCGGCGGCAGCGTGGAGGACCTGCTTCCGTTCTCGGACGAGCAGCTCGTCCGGGTGGTCGCGTCCTGTCGTACGCCGGTGGTGTCGGCGATCGGGCACGAGCCGGACACCCCGCTGCTGGACTACGTCGCGGACCTGAGGGCGTCCACGCCGACCGACGCGGCCAAGAAGGTCGTGCCGGACGTCGGCGAGGAGTACGAGCGGGTGCGGTGGCTGCGGGACCGGGCGCGGCGGTGCGTGGAGGCGCTCGTGGAGCGGGAGGAGCGGGGGCTCGCGAACGCCCTGGCGCGCCCGTCGATGGAGGATCCGCATCGCATGATCGACGAGCGCGCCGACCAGGTGACCTCCCTGCTCGACCGGGGTCGCCGCTGCCTCGGCCACCACCTGGACCGGGCCGTCTCGGAGCTGACGCACACGCACGCGCGCGTGGTGGCCCTCTCCCCCGCCGCGACCCTGAAGCGGGGGTACGCGGTGCTGCAGAAGGCGGACGGGCACGTGGTGCGCACGCCCGGGGAGGTCACGGCCGAGGAGCCGTTGCGGGCGCGGGTCGCGGAGGGTGAGTTCGCCGTCCGGGTCGACGGCACTGTCGGAGGGGACGCATAAGGTGGGCCGCATGACCAGCAACGTGAGCGAGGCCGAGGAGACGACCGTGACGGGCGGGGCGGCCGAAGCGTCCGAGGCCGACCGGGCCCTCGGCTACGAGCAGGCGCGTGACGAGCTGATCGAGGTCGTCCGGCGGCTGGAGGCGGGCGGTACGACGCTGGAGGAGTCCCTCGCGCTGTGGGAGCGCGGCGAGGAGCTGGCCAAGGTGTGCCGCCGCTGGCTGGACGGCGCCCGGGCCCGGCTGGACGCGGCCCTGGCGGAGGACGAAGGGACGGACGCCTCCGGCGACGGCCGGGGCTGACCGCGCCCGTCCCGGCACCGCCGCCCGCCGTCCACGCCTGGGGGTGCGACACCGGCTCCCCTCTCAGGGTGCGACACCGGCTCCCTCTTCCGGGTAGGGCACCGGCACCCCCGGCACCCCTTTTCGGGTACGGCGAATCCCTGGTTCCTGTGAAGCGGATCACCCCAGCCCGCTTTTGGTTGAACCTTGAACTTCCATTGCGTACCTTCGATGCCGTCAGCGCACGTCTTTACGAAGGTTGTTCCATGTCTCTCGTTCTCGACCCCGCCGCCCAGGACCTGCTGTTCCGCGAGGCGCACACGGCGAACGCGTTCACCGACGAGCCGGTCACCGAGGAGCAGGTGCAGGCGATCTACGACCTGGTCAAGTACGGCCCCACCGCCTTCAACCAGACCCCGCTGCGTATCGTCCTGGTCCGCTCCGCCGAGGCCCGCGAGCGCCTGGTGACGCACATGGCCGAGGGCAACCAGGCCAAGACCGCCACCGCCCCGCTGGTCGCGATCCTCGCCGCGGACAACGAGTTCCACGAGGAGCTGCCGACCCTGTTCCCGGCGTTCCCGCAGGCCAAGGACCTCTTCTTCGCCGAGCGTCCGGCCCGTGAGGCCGCCGCCGGGCTGAACGCCGCCCTCCAGGCCGCGTACTTCATCATCGGCGTCCGCGCCGCGGGCCTCGCCGCCGGCCCGATGACCGGCTTCGACGCCGCCGGTGTCCAGAAGGAGTTCCTGGACGACGACCACACCCCGCTGATGGTCGTCAACATCGGCAAGCCGGGCGAGGGCGCCTCCTACCCGCGCTCGCCGCGCCTCGCCTACGACGACGTCATCACGACCGTCTGATCCTCGGGCACCACGCGGAAGGGGCCCCCGGCACGACTGCCGGGGGCCCCTTCCGCGTCCCTGTCCATGGGCGCGTCATTCGCGGTCTCCGTGGCACGTCACTCCGTGCTCAGGGCCTTCGCCATCTTCGTCAGCTCATCGAACGACGCGCTGCCCGCGACCACGGTGGTCGCCTCCTCGCCCCGCAGGACGAGGGCGTCGTAGCGGTCGCCCTCGTAGCGGGTCCAGGTCTCGCCGCCGATCTCCTGCGTGGTGCCGGTCTTCTTCGCGTCCTGGGTGGCGTCCGGGATGAACCGGGACGGCTTCCCGGCGGACTGCTCGACGGCCACGTACTGGCCGTCGGGGGCGTGGAACCCGAGGTGCCAGTGGTCGGAGTCGGCGCCGCTGAAGCGGACGGAGGTCGCCTTCCACGTGTCGGGCAGGCCGACGGGCGCGGCCACCGGGTAGGAGGCGGCGCGGCGCGCCGTGAGCAGCTCGACGCGGTAGTCGACGCGCTTGGGCTCCTGCTCGGTCTCGTCGTGCGGGATGAAGAGATAGATGACCCAGGCCGCGAGCATGATGAGCCCCAGGGAGAGGACCATGTCGCGAACGGTCTGCTTGCCTTTCGTACCTGCCACGCCCTCATCGTCGCAGGTGCACCGGTCTGCTCATCCGTGGGGTCCCCTGCTCAATTTGTCAGCCTGACGATAGAGTCGAGCCGAACCCTCATCCGGCCGTCGTCGTATCAGAAAGGTGCGCTCCGATGACCGAGAATCATCATTTGCCGTCCGAGCTCGAAGTCCCCTCCGAGGCTCCCGACCGCAACCTCGCCCTGGAGCTCGTCCGGGTGACCGAGGCGGCCGCGATGGCTGCGGGCCGCTGGGTCGGCCGCGGCGACAAGAACGGCGCCGACGGCGCCGCCGTACGCGCCATGCGGACCCTCGTCTCCACCGTCTCGATGAACGGCGTCGTCGTCATCGGGGAAGGCGAGAAGGACGAGGCCCCCATGCTCTTCAACGGGGAGCGCGTCGGTGACGGGACCGGCCCGGAGTGCGACATCGCCGTGGACCCGATCGACGGCACCACGCTGACGGCCAAGGGCATGACCAACGCGATCGCCGTGCTCGCGGCGGCCGACCGGGGCACGATGTTCGACCCGTCGGCCGTCTTCTACATGGACAAGCTCGTGACCGGCCCCGAGGCCGCCGACTTCGTCGACATCGACGCGCCGATCTCGGTGAACATCCGCCGGGTGGCCAAGGCGAAGCGGTCCACGCCCGAGGACGTCACCGTCGTCATCCTCGACCGGCCGCGGCACGAGGGCATCATCAACGAGATCCGGGAGACCGGGGCACGCATCAAGCTCATCTCGGACGGTGATGTCGCGGGCTCGATCCTGGCGCTGCGGGAGGGCACCGGGGTCGACATGCTGCTCGGCATCGGCGGTACGCCCGAGGGCATCATCTCGGCCTGCGCGGTGAAGTGCCTAGGCGGCACGATCCAGGGCAAGTTGTGGCCGAAGGACGACGAGGAGCGGCAGCGCGCGATCGACGCCGGGCACGACCTCGACCGGGTACTGACCACGGACGACCTGGTCTCCGGGGAGAACGTGTTCTTCGTCGCCACGGGGATCACCGACGGCGAGCTGCTGCGAGGCGTGCGGTACCGGTCGGAGACCGCGACGACCGACTCGATCGTGATGCGGTCGAAGTCGGGGACGGTGCGGCGGATCGACTCGGTGCACCGGCTGAGCAAGCTGCGTGCCTACAGCTCGATCGACTTCGAGAAGGCGAAGTAGCTCCGCCGGTCGAGCGGTGGGGGTCAGGGGACTGCGGTGCGCTGTCGGCCGCGAGATGCGTCGTGGCTTGTCGCGCGGTTCCCCGCGCCCCCCAAGGCCTTCGGGCCCACCGGCGTCACGAAGGCGTCCTCTTGTGCGGAAGAGGGCGCCTTTCGCGCGTGTGGTGCGGCTAGCCGGCCGCCGCTATCGTCCCCGCCGCCCGCGCCGCCTTCTTCAACTCCAGGTCGCGGCGGCGCCGTCGGGCGAGCACCACCCGGCGCTCCGCCGCGGTCAGGCCGCCCCAGACGCCGTACGGCTCCGGTTGCAGGAGTGCGTGTTCCCGGCACTCGACCATGACGGGACAGCGGGCGCAGACGCGCTTGGCGGCCTCCTCGCGGGAGAGCCGGGCCGCGGTGGGCTCCTTGGAGGGGGCGAAGAACAGGCCGGCCTCGTCACGCCGGCACACGGCCTCCGTATGCCACGGGGCTTCCTGATCCCTGTCTCGCACTGGCACCCGCTGGGGCGGAACGGCAGCGACCTGCAGGGACGAATGCGGCGGTTGCAGCACGGTCTACTCCTGACGACGGCTTCGCGAGCGAGAGACGATGCAGCAAGGCCTACCCGCTGTGCGCGGGCCTATGCACTGAGTCCCCAACCACCGGAATTCCGGGCTCTCACCAAGTGGTCACAAGTGGACCGAACCCCTTCGGGAACGGTCCGAAAGTGATCCACTTCACAGACGTCAACGGTCCAGATGTTTGCGCAAACTGCCGTCGACCTTACGGGCGACATGATCGGTGACCCGGCCGAGGAGGTCGGCGATCATCTTGCCGCGCCGGGGCTTCGCCTCGACACTGCCGAGCACGGCGAAGCCGTCCACAAAGACCACCGGCGCGTCCGGTTCACCGGAATCGAGGTTGTCCACCTCGAAGGAGCCGAGGACACCACCACCGCTGCCGCGCAGGGAGACGTTCTCCGGGACGCGGATCTCCACGCTGCCGAAGAGGGAGACAGCCCTGATCATCACCTGGCGGTGCTCGAAGAGGGCCTCACTGAGGTCTATCTCGACACTGCCGAACACGGCGTACGCGTGGATGCGGCGGCCCGCGCGCCAGCGGCCCTTGCGGACCGAGGAGCTGAAGACCGCGAGCAGACGCTCGTCCGCGTCGATCGGGATGGCGCCGGGGGTCGGGCGGTGCGGCACGGAGGACGGCGGCGCGTACGCCGACGACTTGTGCGCGGCCGGCAGGTCCCGGATGAACACGTCCAGCTCGCCGACCGTCTTGGCGGCCAGCACGCCCTCGACCCGCTCGGCGTGCTCCTCGGCGGTGAGGCGTCCCTCGGCGAGGGCGTCCCGAAGGATGTCGGTGATGCGGTCACGGTCGGCGTCCGAGGCGCGCAACTCGGCGGCGGCGGCGCGCGCCCCGGTCTGCTTCTGAAGGTCCACGGAAGCAGCGTACCCACACACGATAGATCGCGATAGACCCCGCAGGTGTGGAACTGAGCCTTACCTCACAAGCCCGCCGCAGACCGCAGGTTCTACGCTGGTGGACGCCGCCGACGGAGGCCGGCCGCCGGTGTGAGTCACAGGCTTCGGCGCCCCGGAGGCGAGCCGCGCCTGAATCAGCCTGTCTAGTGAGGAATGGGCACCGATGCCTGAGTTCGAGTACACCGATCTGCTCCCCATGGGAGAGGACACCACTCCGTACCGGCTGGTGACCTCCGAGGGTGTCTCCACCTTCGAGGCCGACGGACGCACCTTCCTCAAGGTGGAGCCGGAGGCGCTGCGCAAGCTGGCGGCCGAGGCCATCCACGACATCCAGCACTACCTGCGCCCCGCCCACCTGGCGCAGCTGCGCCGGATCATCGACGACCCCGAGGCGTCGAGCAACGACAAGTTCGTCGCCCTGGACCTGCTGAAGAACGCGAACATCGCGGCGGCGGGCGTCCTGCCGATGTGCCAGGACACCGGCACGGCGATCGTCATGGGCAAGCGCGGCCAGAACGTCCTCACCGGGGGCGGTGACGAGAAGGCGCTGTCCCAGGGCATCTACGACGCGTACACCAAGCTGAACCTGCGCTACTCGCAGATGGCTCCGCTCACCATGTGGGAGGAGAAGAACACCGGCTCCAACCTCCCGGCGCAGATCGAGCTGTACGCGACGGACGGCGGCGCGTACAAGTTCCTGTTCATGGCGAAGGGCGGCGGCTCCGCCAACAAGTCGTTCCTGTACCAGGAGACGAAGGCCGTCCTGAACGAGGCCTCCATGATGAAGTTCCTGGAGGAGAAGATCCGTTCGCTGGGTACGGCCGCCTGCCCGCCGTACCACCTCGCGATCGTCGTGGGCGGCACGTCCGCGGAGTACGCCCTCAAGACCGCCAAGTACGCCTCAGCGCACTACCTGGACGAGATCCCCGCCGAGGGTTCGCCGCTCGGGCACGGCTTCCGCGACAAGGAGCTGGAGGAGAAGGTCTTCGAGCTGACGCAGAAGATCGGCATCGGCGCGCAGTTCGGCGGCAAGTACTTCTGCCACGACGTGCGTGTGGTGCGGCTCCCCCGGCACGGCGCGTCCTGCCCGGTCGCGATCGCCGTGTCCTGCTCCGCCGACCGCCAGGCCGTCGCGAAGATCACCGCCGAGGGTGTCTTCCTGGAGCAGCTGGAGACGGACCCGGCGCGGTTCCTGCCGGACACCACCGACGAGCACCTCGACGAGGCCGGCGACGTCGTGCGGATCGACCTCAACCAGCCGATGGACGACATCCTCGCGGAGCTGACCAAGTACCCGGTCAAGACCCGGCTGTCGCTCTCCGGTCCGCTGGTCGTGGCCCGCGACATCGCGCACGCCAAGATCAAGGAGCGGCTGGACGCGGGCGAGGAGATGCCGCAGTACCTGAAGGACCACCCGGTGTACTACGCGGGCCCGGCGAAGACCCCCGAGGGGTACGCCTCCGGCTCCTTCGGTCCTACGACGGCCGGCCGCATGGACTCCTACGTCGAGCAGTTCCAGGCGGCGGGCGGCTCCAAGGTGATGCTGGCGAAGGGCAACCGCTCCCAGCAGGTCACGGACGCGTGCGGCACGCACGGCGGTTTCTACCTGGGTTCCATCGGCGGCCCGGCGGCCCGCCTCGCCCAGGACTGCATCAAGAAGGTCGAGGTCGTCGAGTACGAGGAGCTCGGCATGGAGGCCGTCTGGAAGATCGAGGTCGAGGACTTCCCGGCGTTCATCGTCGTCGACGACAAGGGCAACGACTTCTTCAAGGACCCGGCGCCCGCACCGACGTTCACCACCATCCCGGTCCGCGGCCCGGGCCTGGCCTAACCGACGGCCCCGCGCCCCCGGAAGGCGAAGCTTCCGGGGGCGCGGGGGATCCGTACGAGCCGCGGTCGTCCGGCGGGCCGTCAGGCCAGCTTGGCGATCTGCGCGTCGGCGATCTCGGCCGGGAAGTCGAAGTCCTTGCCCGTGGCGAGGGATCCGATGTTCAGCGCGGTGAAGTAGGCCACGGTGGTGCCCTTGCGGACCACGACGACCTTCATCGGGACCTTGGCGTCCTCGGCCTCGGACACGATGTCGAGGGCCACCGCCTCGTCGGCGCCGCCCGGAGCGTCGGTCTTGGCGACCTTGGTGACCTGCTGGTCCGTGCCGTCGGCGGTGACCTTGAAGCCCTTGGCGCAGGCGTCCACGGACTTGTTCAGGGAGGCCAGCGCGGCCTCGGCGCCGCCGCCCTCGTAGGAGGACAGACGGATCAGGGTCCGGGTGACGTCGAGGCTCTTGGGGTCCGCGGGGTTCGGCACGCTCGCCGTCTCACGCTGCACGGTGGCGCCGGGCCGGTCGACGACCGAGCCGATCGTCGCGTACGCCAGCGGGGCGCACGCCTTGTCCTCGGTGGTGATGTCCTTCTGCTCGACGGTGACGGTGGGGGCGGTGACCTTGTGCCCCTTGACGTCGCCGTCCTTCAGCACGACCTTCTCCAGGTCCGCGGCGGACAGGGCGGGCGCCTTCTTCTCGGCGGAGCCGGAGCCACCCTTGCCCGTCTCCTTCCCGTCCTCCCCGGAGTCCGAGCAGCCGGCCAGCAGGGTCAGCGACAGGACGGCGACACCGGTCGCGCAGGACCGGCGTATGACAGCGCTTCTCAATGCACGTTCTTTCTTCGAAGTTCGTTCGACCGTTGGGTCAACGGGGCGACGCTACTGCACACCGCCGACAAGGGCCCGTCGAATTCCGCCCTCACTCGTCCGAGGGAAACCGGGAACATCGGGACGGGCCCGGACGCTGTACCGGTCATGAGTGACTACCGCGTCGAACACGACTCCATGGGCGAGGTCCGGGTCCCCGCGGACGCCAAGTGGCGGGCGCAGACCCAGCGGGCGGTGGAGAACTTCCCGGTCTCGGGGCAGCGCCTGGAGCGCGCCCACATCGAGGCCCTGGCGAGGATCAAGGGCGCCGCGGCGAAGGTCAACGCCGAGCTGGGGGTCCTCGACCAGGACATCGCCGAGGCAGTCCAGGAAGCGGCGGCGGAGGTCGCGGAGGGCCGCTGGGACGAGCACTTCCCGGTGGACGTGTTCCAGACCGGCTCCGGCACCTCGTCGAACATGAACACCAACGAGGTCATCGCCACCCTGGCGACGGAGCGGCTCGGCCGGCCCGTCCACCCCAACGACCACGTCAACGCCTCGCAGTCGTCCAACGACGTGTTCCCCTCCTCCCTCCACATCGCCGCCACCGCCGCCGTCACCCACGATCTGATCCCGGCGCTCGACCACCTCGCGGCGGCGCTCTCCCGCAAGGCGGAGGAGTTCGCGGACGTCGTGAAGTCCGGCCGTACGCACCTGATGGACGCCACCCCGGTCACACTCGGCCAGGAGTTCGGCGGATACGCGGCCCAGGTGCGGTACGGCGTGGAGCGGCTGCGGGCGTCGCTGCCCCGGCTCGCCGAACTGCCCCTGGGCGGTACGGCGGTGGGCACCGGCATCAACACCCCGCCCGGGTTCTCCGCCGCCGTGATCGCCGAGGTCGCGCACGCCACCGGGCTGCCGCTGACCGAGGCGCGGGACCACTTCGAGGCGCAGGGCGCGCGGGACGGCGTCGTCGAGACGTCCGGGCAGCTCCGTACGATCGCCGTGTCCCTCACCAAGATCGCCAACGATCTGCGGTGGATGGCGTCCGGGCCGCGCACGGGGCTCGCTGAGATCTCCCTGCCGGACCTCCAGCCGGGCTCCTCGATCATGCCGGGCAAGGTCAACCCGGTGGTCCCGGAGGCCGTTCTCATGGTCGCCGCCCAGGTCACGGGCAACGACACGACGGTCGCCGTCGCCGGCGCCTCCGGCAACTTCGAACTGAACGTCATGCTGCCGGTCATCGCGAAGAACGTCCTGGAGTCGATCCGGCTCCTGGCGAACGTCTCCCGGCTGCTGGCCGACCGGACGGTGGACGGGATCGTCGCCCACCGCGAGCGGGCCCGGGAGTACGCCGAGTCGTCGCCGTCGGTGGTCACCCCGCTGAACAAGTACATCGGCTACGAGGAGGCGGCGAAGGTCGCCAAGAGGTCGCTGGCCGAGCGGAAGACCATTCGCGAGGTCGTCCTGGAGAGTGGTTACGTCGACCGCGGCGATCTGACGGTGGAACAGCTCGACGAGGCGCTGGATGTCCTCAGGATGACGCGGCCGTGACCGGGCGGCGCACGGCGGCCGTCCCGGATGACACACGGGTAACCGATTCCCGCCCAGGCGTGAACCATCACCGGCACCGCAGCGTCATATGCGCATGACACCTAATATCTGTCCATGGCGGATGGTGGAGCGGTGAGACGAGCGGAAGCGGGCGGCCCGACGACGGCGTTCTGGGAGCCAGGACGTCACATCCTGTGGCGTTACCGGGAGAACGCGGGCG
This sequence comes from Streptomyces sp. NPDC030296, assembly GCF_055572815.1. Taxonomy (NCBI): domain Bacteria; kingdom Bacillati; phylum Actinomycetota; class Actinomycetes; order Kitasatosporales; family Streptomycetaceae; genus Streptomyces; species Streptomyces sp. NPDC030296. Next base: position 482,003 of record NZ_JBVICQ010000003.1, on the reverse strand, counting down.
AGCGCTTCCACATCGTGCGCCCCGTCACCGTGGTCCGTGACGACGAGGAACTGCTGGCCGTGTGGATGGCACCCGGCACCGAGTGCGTGAAACCCGTCCTCGCGGACGGGACCCCGCTGCACGCGGAGCCCCTCGCCACCCGCTACAAGAAGCCGCGCGAGGTCCAGCGCGACCGCTGGTTCGGCACGGGCGTGCTGAAGCTCGCCCGGCCGGGCGAGCCGTGGTCGGTCTGGCTGTTCTGGGAGCCGGGTTGGCTTTTCAAGAACTGGTACGTCAACCTGGAGACGCCGCTGTCCCGTTGGGACGGTGGTGTGGACTCCGTGGATCACTTCCTGGACATCTGCGTGTATCCGGACCGGTCCTGGGACTGGCGCGACGAGGACGAGTTCGCGCAGGCCCAGCAGGACGGGCTGATGGACGGTCATGCGGCGGAAGGGGTGCGGGAGGCGGGGCGTTCGGCGGTGGAGACGATCCGCGCCTGGGGCCCGCCGTTCTCGGACGGATGGCAGCACTGGCGCCCGAATCCCGCATGGGGAGTACCGTCTCTCCCTGACGACTGGGACCGTACGCCTGCGCACTTGTCCTCATGAGACCCTTGATGCGCCCCCGGTCCACAACCGTAGGATCGTCCTCCGCGAGGATCCACAGGGGTAAGTCCCGCAGTTCGCGCAGTGCTTGACCATACGTCACCGAGGGGCGGCAGGACGTGATCAAGGGGTACGAGGGCCACACCGGCAGAAACCGGAGAAGGCCAGACGGACGGTCAGTACTGTCGTTCGGCGGGCCCGCCGGTACCGTGTGCGGCACAGGAAGTGCCTCTGACCACGCGGGAAATCCGTTCCGGGGGCACGTAATCCGGGTATCGGCCTTTCTGCGGGACGAAGTATCGGGTTTGCTGCGGGACGAACTGCGCGTAGCTCGCGCAGTCCCGGACGGATGGATTCGACACGCGTGACGGAGCACCCCACCTCCCACGAGCGCCCTCAGAGCGGCGCCGGCCCCGCGGATGCCCGCGGGGCGGTTCTGCGTACCCAGGAGCCGCTGCGCGCGGCGCCCGCCGGGGCCTTACCCGCACAGGCGCGCATGAGTGACGCGCAGGCCCGTACGGGCGACGCGGCCGCCGAGCCGGGCACGGCGACCCCGTGCCCGAAGAACGGCGAAGCCCCCTCGGAGCACGCCCAGCCGGCGCTCTCCGAGCACTCCCAGCCCGCGGCGACCGAGCCCGACCCGCACCGCCCGCGCCCGGCACCGGAGACCATTCCGGCGCAGCCCGGCGGCGAGGCGGAGCGGTCCGCCGGCACGGTCGGCGGCCTGGAGCGGCGCAGCGGGCAGGGTGTCCCGCCGGGCGCCCCCATGCCGATGCGACGCGACGGCGACCGGCTGCGGTTCGTCGGCGCGGCCACCCGGCGGATCGCCCGCGGCATCGACCTGGACGAGATCGTCATGGGTCTGTGTCGGGCGACCGTGCCGACGTTCTCCGACGCGATCCTCGTCTATCTGCGCGAGCCGCTGCCCGTCGGTGACGAACGGCCCACCGGGCCCATGCTGCTGCGGCTGCGCCGCACCGACCGGATCCCCGAGGAGCGGGACACCGAGGGCGGCTTCATGCCCGCGCTCCAGCCCGAGCCCGTCGATCTGGCGGTCGTCACCGCCGAGCAGTGCGAGGTGCGGCCCGGCGGGGCGCTCGCCGAGGTGCTGCGCGGGGTGCGGCCGGTCTTCGCGGACGCTCCCGCCGCGCACGACGCGCTGCCGGAACTGCTCGGCCCGGACGCGCAACTGACGGTGCCGACGGGGCAGCGGGCGATCCTCGCGCCGCTGCGCGGGCGGCGCCGGGTGATCGGCGCGGCCGTGTTCCTGCGCCGCCCCGAGCGGATGGCGTTCGAGCAGGACGACCTGCTGGTCGCCGCGCAGCTCGCCACCCACAGCGCGCTCGGCATCGACAAGGCCGTGCTGTACGGGCGTGAGGCGTACATCGCCGACGAGTTGCAGCGCACGATGCTTCCGGAGGCGCTGCCGAAGTGCACCGGCGTCCGGCTCGCGCACCGGTATCTGCCGGCCGCGGAGACGGCCCGGGTCGGCGGCGACTGGTACGACGCGATTCCTCTGCCGGGGAGCCGGGTCGCGCTGGTCGTGGGCGATGTCATGGGCCACTCGATGACATCCGCCGCGATCATGGGCCAGCTGCGGACGACCGCGCAGACGCTGGCGGGTCTCGACCTTCCTCCGCAGGAGGTGCTGCACCACCTCGACGAGCAGGCGCAGCGGCTGGGCACGGACCGGATGGCGACCTGTCTGTACGCGGTCTACGACCCGGTCTCGCACCGCATCACCATCGCCAACGCCGGGCATCCGCCGCCCGTCCTGCTGCATCTGGGCGGGCGAGCCGAGGTGCTGCGGGTGCCGCCGGGCGCGCCGATCGGTGTGGGCGGGGTGGACTTCGAGGCGGTGGAGCTGGACGCGCCGGCCGGGGGCACGCTGCTGCTGTACACCGACGGGCTGGTGGAGTCCCGGCTCCGGGACGTGTGGACGGGGATAGAGCAGCTCCGCGAGAAGCTCGCCGCGACCGCGCAGTTGACCGGGCCGGACCATCCGCCGCCGCTGGAGGCGTTGTGCGACGAGGTGCTCGACATGCTCGGTCCTGGTGACCGGGACGACGACATCGCGCTGCTCGCCGCACGGTTCGATGGGATCGCTCCCAGTGACGTCGCCTACTGGTTCCTGGAACCGGAGGAGATGGCTCCGGGGCGGGCCCGTCGTCTCGCTCGTCATGCCCTGTCCCGCTGGGGGCTGGAGGAGCTGACCGACTCGGTCGAGTTGCTGATCAGTGAGGTCGTGACGAACGCGGTGCGGTACGCGACGCGGCCGGTGACGCTGCGGTTGCTGCGGACGGATGTGCTGCGGTGCGAGGTGACCGACGACGTGCCCCAGCTGCCGCGGCTGCGGCAGGCCCGGGCGACCGACGAGGGCGGGCGCGGGCTCTACCTCGTCAACCGGTTGGCGAAGCGGTGGGGAGCGACGCGGTTGAGTGCGGGGAAGGTGGTCTGGTTCGAGCTGAACCAGGCGTGAGCGCTCCGCTGGGTTCGGCCGGCATAGCTCGGGGCGGCTCGGGGCCGGCCGTTGTCTTCGGACTGCGGGTTGTGTGTGGTTGATCGCGCTACCCGCGCCCCTGAACTACGGAGGGGGCGCCCCGTTTTCACCGGGCGCCCCCTCTTTTGTGTGGCCTTGTGCGGCCTTGTGCGGCTAGCCGCCTGTCTGTGGGTCCTTCGGGTCCGGTGGCAGGTCGATGTCGCCGTCGCTGGGGGTCTCCTCCGGCGACGTCTCCGGGGATTCCGACGGGGACGTCTCGGGCGTCTCCTCCGGCGTCGTCTCCGGGGACTCGGACGGGGTGGTCTCCGGGGACTCGGACGGGGTGGTCTCCGGGGACTCCGACGGGGTCGGGGTCGGGCTCGGGGACTCGGTGGGTGCGACCGCGGCGCCCTGGGTGGTCTTCAGGTCGAACTTGGTCTTCTGGCCCATCACGCCGAAGGTGTACGTGGCCCAGATCTGGGCGGGGAAGCCACCGCCGTTGACGCGTTCGACGCCGGCCGCCCCGTACATCGGGACGTGCTTGCCGTTCTTGCTCATGTCCTCGCCGAAGAGGCCGACCGAGGTCACCAGCTTCGGGGTGTAGCCGGTGAACCAGGCGGAGCGGTTCTCGTCGGAGGTACCCGTCTTGCCGGCGACCTGCTGGCCGCCCCGGGCGGGGTTGTCCCGGACGGAGATCTTGGCCGTACCGTCGTCGACCACGCCCGTGAGGACCGAGGTGACCGTGTCGGCCGCCTCGCGGGTGATGACCTGCTCGCCGATCGGGTCGGTCATCTGGACCGCGCCGTCCCGGTGCGTGGCCGAGGCGAGGATGGTCGGGGTGACCTTCTTGCCGTGGTTGTCGAGGGTGGCGTAGATGCCGGCCATCTCCAGCGGGCTCGCGCCCATGGAGCCGAGGGTCTGCGCGGGCACCGCCTCCATGCCCTCGGTGTCCATGCCGAGCTTCCCGGCCACCTCCATGACCTTCTCCATCCCGACGTCGACGCCCATCTGGGCGAAGACGGAGTTGATGGACTTGTTCATGGCGGTCTGCACGGTGACGTCGCCGTAGTTGACGTCGTCCTCGTTGGGCGGGGCGAAGCCGACCTTGGTGCCGTTGTCGAGGACCTGGTGCCTGCTGTCACCGTCGTAGATGGTGTTCGCGGCGATCGGGTCGCCGTCCTGGGTCTCGGCCTGCCCGTCCACGGCGGCGGCGAGGATCACCGGCTTGAAGGTGGAGGCGGGCTGGTAGTCCCGGCGCGTGGCGTTGTTCTGGTAGTGCTTCACGTAGTCGATGCCGCCGTACATCGCGAGGACCTTGCCGGACTTCGGGTCGACCGAGACGGCACCGGCCTGGATGTGTGCGTCGACCTTGCGCTTCTTGGGGTCGAGCTTGCTGGTGAGCCGCTGCTTGACGGCCTTCTCCAGCGCGGCCTGCTTCTTCGGGTCGATGTTGAGCTTGATGGTCCAGCCGCCCTTGTCGATGAGCGCCGTGGCCTGCTCACGGTTGTCCACCCTGTTGCTGGCGACGAGCTGGCGGGCCAGCTCGCTGTTGGCGGCCTCCACCAGGTAGCCGGTCTGACCTGCCATGTCAGGCGTGGCCTGCGGCGGCTTCGGCTTCGGGAACTTCATCGCCTTGCGCTCGGAAGCGTCCAGCCACTTCATCTCGACCATGTTGTCGAGGACGTAGTTCCAGCGCGCCATGACCAGCTTCCTGCCGGTCGGGGTGGCGACGGCCAGGTCGTACTGGCTGGGGGCCTGGAGGAGGGCCGCGAGGTACGCGCCCTCGGCGACGGTGAGGTCCTTGGCGTCCTTGCGGTAGTACGCCTGGGCCGCGGCCTGGATGCCGGAGGCACCGCGGCCGTAGTAGCTGGTGTTGATGTAGCCCGCGAGGATGTAGTCCTTGGTCTTCTCGCGCTCCAGCTTCAGGGAGATGACCAGCTCATTGAGCTTGCGGGTCACCGTCTGGTCGGGCTTCAGGTAGAAGTTCTTGACGTACTGCTGAGTGATCGTCGAGCCGCCCTGCTTGCCCTTGCCCGAGAGGGTGTTGATCACACCGCGGGTCATGCCCTTGAGATCGACGCCCGGGTCGTCGTAGAAGGTCTTGTTCTCGGCGGCGACGAAGGTCTGCTGGACTCCCTTTGGCACCTTGTCGAGGTCGACGATCTCGCGAGCGGTCGTGCCCTTGCCCGTGCGCGCGAGGAGGTCGCCGTTCTTGAACTCGTAGACGTTGCTTTCCTTCGTCGCGTCCGGGTTGCCCTCGGGGATGTCGATCATCAGGTACAGCACGACGAACGCGCCCATGACGAGCAGGCAGAGACCGAAGAACGTGCCGAGGATCTTCTTCCAGGTGAAGAAGCGGCGTATACCGGTCTTCTTCTTTTTCCCGCCCTTGGCGCCCTTGGCCGCGGCCCGGGCCGCGGCCCTGCCGCCGCCCGCGGGCGCCTCTATGACGGCGGTCGTCCCTGCGTCGCCGCCGGACGAGCGCTTGGGCGCCGCGCGGCGACCGCCGCGTTGCCGCGCTCGTCTTTCTTCCGCTCGTCCCATGACTCCGGTCCGCTCCGCCTCTGCTCGGTCTCGTACGTCACTCAGGTCAATGCCAGCTCAGCAAGCTAACACCGAGGACTGTGGCAAAGAGGAGTCGATAGGGCCTCGTCCGGCGTGACAATGCGCACGCGACACGGACGGTCACATACCTCGTCCCACCGGAACGGACGTTCCAGCAGGCGCAATGGTTGCCCCAGCAGGCCCACAGGTTGCGGGCCGCAGCGGTGACAGAACCGTGACATTCCCGTGTGACCTGCGGCGGATCCACCGTCCGGCACGACCTATACACGGCAGGTATACGTGGTGTGTATACGCGATGTGTACAGTCGTGTCATGTCCATCGGTCACACACTCCTGGGACTCCTGGAGTCCGGGCCCCGACACGGTTACGACCTGAAGCGGGCCTTCGACGAGAAGTTCGGTCATGACCGGCCCCTGCACTACGGCCAGGTCTACTCGACGATGTCGCGGCTGCTGAAGAACGGCCTGGTCGAGGTCGACGGCATCGAGCCCGGCGGCGGTCCCGAGCGCAAGCGGTACGCGATCACCGAGGCGGGCATCACCGATGTCCAGCGGTGGCTCGCCACGCCGGAGAAGCCGGAGCCGTACCTGCAGTCGACCCTCTACACGAAGGTCGTGCTCGCCCTGCTCACCCACCGGGACGCGGCGGACATCCTCGACACCCAGCGCTCCGAGCACCTGCGCATGATGCGCATCCTCACCGACCGCAAACGCAAGGGCGACCTCGCCGATCAACTGATCTGCGACCACGCCCTGTTCCATCTGGAGGCCGACCTGCGATGGCTGGAGCTGACCGCCGCCCGACTGGGCAAGCTGGCCGAGGTGGTGACCCGATGACCCCGCCGCCCGCCGGCTCCCTGCTCGTCGCGACCGATCTGCGCAAGGCGTACGGTCCGACCACCGCGCTGGACGGCGCCGGGTTCACCATCCACCCCGGCGAGGTCGTCGCGGTGATGGGGCCCTCCGGCTCCGGCAAGTCGACCCTGCTGCACTGTCTCGCCGGGATCGTGCCGCCCGACTCCGGGTCGATCACCTACAACGGCCGCGAGATGGCCACCATGAACGACGCCCAGCGCAGCGCGCTCCGCCGCAGCGAGTTCGGGTTCGTCTTCCAGTTCGGCCAGTTGGTGCCCGAGCTGACCTGTGTGGAGAACGTGGCGCTGCCGCTGCGGCTGAACGGCACCTCCCGCAAGGAGGCCGAGCGGACGGCGCTGTCCTGGATGGCCCGCCTGGAGGTCGACGACCTCGCCCGCAAGCGCCCCGGCGAGGTCTCCGGCGGCCAGGGTCAGCGGGTCGCCGTGGCCCGGGCCCTGGTCACCGGCCCGCGGGTGCTGTTCGCGGACGAACCCACCGGCGCGCTGGACTCGCTCAACGGCGAACGGGTGATGGAGTTGCTCACGGAGGCCGCCCGGTCCACCAACGCGGCGGTCGTCCTGGTCACGCACGAGGCGCGGGTGGCCGCGTACTCCGACCGCGAGATCGTCGTACGGGACGGCAAGTCGCGGGACATGGAGCGCGTCATATGAGCGCTGTCGTCGGCCAGTGGTACCGGGACCTCGCGATGGGTGTGCGGTTCACCTTCACCGGGGGCCGTGAGGGCTGGGTGCGCGCCGTGCTCACCGCGTTCGGCGTGGGTCTCGGCGTGGCGCTGCTCCTGCTCACCGCGGCCGTGCCGAACGTGCTGTCCGCGCGGGACGCCCGCGAGGAGGCCCGGCAGGACCGGGGGATCGGCTACCTCGAGAACAACGCCGAGTCCAAGCCGACCGACAGCACTCTGCTCATCGCCGACACGGACACCGAGTACCGGTACCAGGAGATCCGCGGCCGGCTCCTCGAACCCGAGGGCGCCGACGCGCCGCTGCCGCCGGGGGTCGCGAAGTTCCCCGCTCCGGGCGAGATGGTCGTCTCCCCCGCCCTGTCCGAGCTGCTGGCGTCCGACGCCGGGAAACTGCTGCGCGAGCGGTTGGCGTACAAGACGGTGGGGACCGTCGGCCAGGCCGGGCTCATCGGCTCGGGCGACCTCACCTACTACGCCGGCGGCGAGGGGCTCGCCAAGCGGCTCGACGGGTCGGTGGTGGCCCGCATCGACCGGTTCGGTTCGTCGGATCAGCCCGAGCGGGAGGTCGACCCGATCCTGCTGCTGCTCACCGTGGTCGTCTTCGTGGTGCTGCTGATGCCGGTCGGCGTCTTCATCGCCACGGCCGTACGGTTCGGCGGCGAGCGGCGCGACCGCAGGCTCGCGGCGCTCCGGCTGGTCGGCTCCGACAGCCGGATGACCCGTCGGATCGCGGCGGGCGAGGCCCTCGCCGGGTCCGTGCTGGGGCTGCTCTTCGGGACCGGGTTCTTCCTGCTCGGCAGGGAGGTCGCCGGTTCGGTCGAGGTGTTCGGCGTCAGCGTGTTCCCCAGCGACCTCAACCCCTCCCCCGGTCTGGCGCTGCTGGTCGCGCTCGCCGTGCCGGCCGCCGCCGTCCTCGTCACGCTGTTCGCGCTCCGCGGCGTCGTCATCGAACCCCTGGGTGTGGTCCGCACGGCCAGACCGGTCCGCCGGAGGCTCTGGTGGCGGCTGCTGCCGCCGCTCGGCGGTCTCGCCCTGCTCTACCCGATGCTCGGCCAGGGCTCGGAGAACGGCGAGTTCAACGAGTACCAGGTGACCGGCGGTGTCGTCCTGCTGCTGTTCGGTATCACGGCGCTGCTGCCCTGGGTCGTCGAGGCGTTCGTCGCCCGGCTCGGCTCCGGCTCGGTCTCCTGGCAGCTCGCCGTCCGCCGGCTCCAGTTGAGCAGCGGCTCGGCTGCCCGGATGGTCAACGGGATCGCGGTGGCGGTGGCCGGCGCGATCGCCCTGCAGATGCTGTTCGCCGGGGTCGAGGGCCGGTTCACGGCGTCGACCGGAAAGGACACCACACGCGCCCAGCTGGAGCTGTCCCTCCCGAAGGACGGTTCGTTGATCGCCATCGGGGAGAAACTGAGGGGGGCCAAGGGCGCGGCGGCAACCGCGGCACTGTCCACGACGGAGGTGTCCGCCACGGCCAAGGACCCCGAGCAGTGGCTGGGGGTGACCGTCGGCGACTGCGCCGCGCTGCGCGAGCTCGCGAGGATCCCCTCGTGCCGCGACGGCGACGTCTTCGTGGCGCCCCACCCGGCCGACCCGGCCTCGACGAACCTCGCCACCGCGGGCCGCACCGTGTACTTCGACCCGTCCTTCAGCGGGGACGAACCGGGCTCCGAGGTCGCCTGGAAGCTGCCGTCCGGGATGAAGAAGGTGACCGTGCGCACCGACTCCCTGCGGATCGGGGCGTCAGGGCTGATGGTGACCCCGGCCGCCCTGCCCGCGAAGACCGAGGCGGACTTCACCAGCACCGTGTACGTGCGGACGGACCCGGCTGTCCCGGACGCGCTCGACGAGGTGCGCAACGCGGCCGTGGCGATCGATCCGCTCATCCGGACCTGGGAGTGGGAGTCGACCACGCAGGCGGACCAGTTCACCGACATCCGCACCGGACTGCTGGTCGGCGCGACCGCCGTACTCGTCCTGATCGGCGCGAGCCTCCTCGTCTCCCAGCTGGAGCAGCTCCGGGAACGCAGGAAGCTGCTGTCCGCGCTGGTCGCCTTCGGCACGCGCCGGCGCACCCTCGGGCTGTCCGTGCTGTGGCAGACGGCGATCCCGATCACCCTCGGCCTGGCCCTCGCCCTGACGGTCGGCCTGACCCTGGGCGCCGTCCTGCTGAAGATGACGAACGTCTCCGTGGGTGTCGACTGGGCGAGCGTGCTGTCGATGACCGCTATCGGCGCGGGTGTCGTCGTCCTGGTCACGGCCCTGAGCATGCCGCCGCTGCTGAGGATGATGCGGCCGGAGGGGCTCCGCACGGAGTAGCCGGAGCGGCCAGGCCCGTTCGCGGGACGCGGCTACAGCACCCGGACCGGCAACGGCCGCAGCGCTTCCCTGAGCGCTGCGGCCAGTTCCTCGTACTCGGCCTCCCGCGCCGCCCCCGTCCGCATGGCGAGGGCGACACGGCGGCTCGGGGCCGGGTGCGCGAAGCGTCCCGTCAGCAGCTGGGGGTTCCGGCCGGTCTCCACCGTCACGGCCGTGCGGGGCAGCAGGGTCACCCCGAGTCCGCCGGCGACGAGTTGGACGAGGGTGGAGAGACCGGCTGCGGTCGTGGTGACGGGGACGTCGTCGCGGCCGGCCTCCCGGCAGATGTCCAGGGCCTGGTCGCGCAGGCAGTGGCCCTCGTCCAGCAGGAGCAGGTTGAGCGCGCGGAGCGCCTCGCGGGGGATGCCGTCCTGGCCGCCCAGTTCATGGCCGAGCGGGGTGACGAGGACGAAGTCCTCGTCGAACAGGGGCAGTTCCGTGACTCCGGGGACACCGAGCGGCACGGCGAGGAGCAGCAGGTCGAGACGGCCGGTGGTGAGGCCGTCGAGCAGGTTCGCGGTCTGCTCCTCGTGGACCTGGAGGTCGAGGTCCGGGTAGCGCTCGTGGACGAGGTTGAGGACCGTCGGCAGCAGATACGGCGCCACCGTGGGGATCACGCCCAGGCGCAGCGCCCCGGTGAAGGGCGCCCGCACCGCCTCGGCCTCCTCCATCAGCGCCGCCACCTCCGCCAGCACCGCCCGCGCCCGTACGGCCAGTCGCTCACCGGCGGGCGAGAGCAGCACCTTGCGGGTGGTCCGCTCGACCAGGGTCACGCCCAACGTCTCCTCCAGCGCGGAGACGGCACCGGACAGGGCGGGCTGGCTCATCCCTATCGCGGTCGCGGCGTCCCGGAAGTGCAGATGCTCGGCGACGGCCGCGAAGGCCCGCAACTGGGAGAGGCTGGGCAGGCGACGGACGGCACCGTTCACGGGAGGCCTCACCTATGACCCCACCTTTCACTGAAAGTCACTGATAACTACATCCGATCAACCCGACCGAGTGTAGCTATTTCATTGATCAATGCACCCTGTGCCACCATCGTGATCGTCCAACCCGTCGGAAACCCCTGGTCCAAGGGGTGTTTTCGCGTTGCAAGGAGAGCCTGTGCTCACTGTCGGTGACAAGTTCCCCGAGTTCGATCTGATGGCCTGCGTCTCGCTGGAGAAGGGCAAGGAGTTCGAGCGGATCAACCACAAGACCTACGAGGGTCAGTGGAAGATCGTGTTCGCGTGGCCCAAGGACTTCACCTTCGTGTGTCCCACCGAGATCGCCGCGTTCGGCAAGCTGAACGACGAGTTCGCCGACCGTGACGCCCAGGTCCTCGGCTTCTCCGGCGACTCCGAGTTCGTCCACCACGCCTGGCGCAAGGACCACGACGACCTGCGCGACCTGCCGTTCCCGATGATGGCCGACTCCCGGCACGAGCTGATGCGGGACCTCGGCATCGAGGACGAGGAGGGCTTCGCCAAGCGCGCGGTGTTCATCGTGGACCAGAACAACGAGATCCAGTTCGCCATGGTGACCGCGGGGTCGGTGGGCCGTAACCCCAAGGAGGTCCTGCGGGTCCTGGACGCCCTGCAGACCGACGAGCTCTGCCCGTGCAACTGGAGCAAGGGCGACGAGACACTGGACCCCGTCAAGCTGCTGGCCGGGGAGTGAGGCTGCCATGTCCCTCGACGCTCTGAAGTCCGCGATACCGGACTACGCCAAGGACCTCCGCCTCAACCTTGGGTCCGTCATCGGCAACTCCGAGCTGCCCGCGCAGCAGCTGTGGGGCACGGTGCTCGCCACGGCGATCGCCTCCCGGTCGGCCGTGGTGCTGCGGGAGCTCGCGCCGGAGGCCAGGGCGAACCTGTCGCCCGAGGCCTACACGGCGGCGAAGTCCGCGGCGGCGGTGATGGCGATGAACAACGTCTTCTACCGGACGCGGCATCTGCTCTCGGACCACGAGTACGGCAATCTGCGGGCCGGGCTGCGGATGAACGTGCTCGGCAACCCCGGGGTCGACAAGGTCGACTTCGAGCTGTGGTCGTTCGCGGTGTCCGCGATCAACGGGTGTGGGCTGTGCCTCGACTCGCACGAGCAGGTCCTGCGGAAGGCCGGGGTCGACCGGGAGACCGTGCAGGAGGCGTTCAAGATCGCGTCGGTGATCCAGGCGGTGGGGGTCACGCTGGAGGCGGAGTCGATTCTCTGCGATTAGGCCGCCGGCCGCCCCGTGGGTGGGGGGTGGGGGTGCGTCGGCGGCCGCGGGTATGTCGTGGCTGGCCGCGCAGGCCAGCCGACGCACCGGGGCGCGGGCCTGCTGAAAAGCGCTCGCGTCCCGAGCAGCCCCTCGGCAGAATCCCTGCCCATGACTGGTCTCCCCTCCTCCACGTTCGAAGCGCTCGTCGCCGAAGGCGATGCCGTGCCCACCGAGGGGTGGGACTTCTCGTGGTTCGAGGGGCGGGCCACCGAGGCCCGGCCCTCGTGGGGGTACGCGCGGGGGATGGCGGAGCGGCTGGGGCGGGCGTCGGCCGCGCTGGACATCCAGACCGGGGGCGGTGAGGTGCTGGACTCCGCCCCGCGGCTGCCCCGGCTGACCGTCGCCACGGAAGGGTGGCCGCCGAACGTCGCCAAGGCCACCGCCCTGCTGCATCCGCGCGGGGCGGTGGTCGTCGCCAGCCCGGAGGACGCGCCGTTGCCCTTCGCGGACGGGGCCTTCGACCTGGTCACCAGCCGGCACCCGGTTCAGGCGCACTGGGCGGAGATCGCCCGCGTGCTCAGGCCCGGCGGCACCTACTTCGCCCAGCACGTGGGGCCCGCCAGCGTCTTCGAGCTCGTCGAGCACTTCACCGGCCCCCTGCCGGACGAGGTCCGCGCCGGCCGGGACCCGGAACGCGAGCGCGTCGACGCCGAGGCGGCGGGGCTGGAGATCGTGGATCTGCGGGCCGAGCGGCTCCGGATGGAGTTCTACGACATCGCCGCCGTCGTGCACTTCCTGAAGAAGGTCATCTGGATGGTGCCCGGCTTCACCGTCGACGCGTATCTGCCCCAGCTGCGCTCCCTCCACGAGCGGATCCGGGCCGAGGGGTGTTTCGTCGCCCACAGCGCCCGCCACCTCTTCGAGGCGCGCAAGCCCACGCCCGCCTAGCCGGTCCTGCGCCCGCGACACCACGCCCATGGCCTTCCCTTTCGCCAACTCCGGCCAGGGCCGACGGCACTTCGGGGCGCCTGCGCGTGAGCCGTCCGGGTGAGGGGGCGTCCGTCGCTCCCCGGCGGCGACACCTCGCCCTCTCCCCGTCCCCGCCCTGGTGTCCACATCGTTATCGCCCGCGACTTGGCGTGGACGGCTACTCTCGCGTAGGTTCAGACCAAGGTAATTCGCGTGAGCAAAGCTGCGCGGGACGGCACCGCGCAGTGGAGGGGGCTGCGCGGTGCCGTGAACCACCGGCCGCGCCGACCGGGACGACAGCCGTCCGTCAAGCGGGCGTTCCAGGGTCGCTTCACCCACACGAGCGCGCTCCACCTTCTCTCCCCGAGAGTCGCACAAGCATGCGCGAACCTCATGAATCCATCAGGATTCCTTCTCTTCCCCTTGGAATCGGTCGCGATCCAGCCATGATCGCCCCTCGATCACACCCTGAATGACCGCTTCCGCGCTCACCCTCGCGCTGTCGCCCGACTCCGCAGAGTAGTTGTGGCACGCCGATGCACGCAGCATCACTCACGAAGGGTTATGGTGGAAACCCCCCCTCGGGCCGGTCCGTCTCCCCCCCACGGACCGGCCCGTTTTTCTGCCCGTCCGCGGACACCTCTCCACGGCCCGGGCGACGGGCCCCCGAGGGCCTCCAACCCCGAACACCCCTTGGCGGAGTTGGCCTCCACCACCGGTAGGCTCTGGCAACCAAGGGGACTGCCGCGACACCGGAGGGGCTTTCACGTGAACCTGCGCGACACACTGCGCGGCCTGCTGGTCAAGGTCTACGCACGCAGGGTCGAGGGGCACCTCGACCACGCCCAGGTGCCCAAGCACATCGGCGTCATCATGGACGGCAACCGGCGCTGGGCGAAGGCCGCGGGTTCCACCACCGCGCAGGGACACCGGGCCGGGGCCGACAAGATCGAGGAGTTCCTCGGCTGGTGCACCGAGACGGACGTGAAGGTCGTCACCCTCTGGCTGTTCTCCACCGACAACTTCGGCCGCCCCCAGGAGGAGCTGGTCCCGCTCTTCGGCATCATCGAGGACGTCGTGCGCTCCCTCGCCGCCGACGGCCGCTGGCGGGTGCACCACGTGGGCACCCTCGACCAGCTCCCCGGGCAGCTCCAGACCGCCCTCAAGGAGTCCGAGGAGGCCACCGCGCACGTCGACGGGATACTGGTCAACGTCGCCATCGGGTACGGCGGCCGCCAGGAGATCGCCGACGCCGTACGGTCCATGCTCCTCGACGCCCAGGACAAGGGCACCTCGATGGAGGAGCTCGCCGAGAGCGTCGACGTCGACATGATCGGCCGCCATCTGTACACCGGGGACCAGCCCGACCCGGATCTGGTGATCCGTACGAGTGGCGAGCAGCGGTTGTCCGGATTCATGCTCTGGCAGACCGCGCACTCCGAGTACTACTTCTGCGACGTCTTCTGGCCGGCCTTCCGGAAGGTCGACTTCCTGCGCGCGCTGCGCGACTACGCCGTACGACACCGGCGCTACGGGGGCTGAACCTCCGCATTTCCCCCGCGTTACCGATGAGGTGTCCACCACCCCTTTCGCGGCAGACGTAACGAGGAGTTCACCGGGGCGCCCCCGTATGGCGTGGCATGGCGGCGCATGTTCGAGGGCATAAGCCAGTCAGGTCGACACCCGAACCACGGGTGTCGGATCTCAGCGGGCGGCTCGGGGCCGTCCGCCCGGGAGGCCCTTTGCACCAGCCCGATCGTGCGGTCACAGCACGGACGAAGCAGCGGAGGGCCGGTCACCGGCCCGTGCAACGGCGCCGACGACCGGCCCAGCTCAGACCCGTCGCTCCCCGACCTCATCCGAGGGGGTACGTCCTTCCGTGGTGACCAGCACAAAGCGCCACAAGCCAGACCGGCGCACCTACGTCCTCGACACCAGCGTCCTGCTGGCCGACCCGAACGCTTTGAGCCGCTTCGACGAGCACGAGGTCGTGCTCCCGATCGTCGTGGTGACGGAGCTGGAGGCGAAGAGGCACCATCCCGAACTCGGCTACTTCGCCCGGCAGGCCCTGCGCCTGCTCGACGAGTTCCGGGTACGGCACGGCCGCCTCGACGCCCCCATCCCGATCGGGGACCTCGGCGGGACCGTACGCGTCGAGCTCAACCACTCGGACCCCAGCGTCCTGCCGACCGGCTACCGCCTGGGGGACAACGACTCCCGCATCCTGGCGGTCGCCCGCAATCTGCAGGCCGAGGGCTACGACGTGACTGTCGTGTCGAAGGACCTGCCCCTGAGGATCAAGGCGTCCTCCGTGGGCCTCCTCGCCGAGGAGTACCGCGCGGAACTCGCCATCACGGACGCCTCCGGCTGGACCGGGATGTCCGAGGTGACCCTGCCGGGCGACCAGGTGGACATCCTCTTCGAGGAGGGGACGGTCTACGTCCCCGAGGTCAGCGGCCTCCCCGTCCACACGGGTCTGACGATCCAGTCCGAGCGGGGCAAGGCCCTCGGCCGGGTGACCGCGGACGGCAACATCCGGCTCGTCCGCGGCGACCGTGAGGCCTTCGGCATCCACGGCCGCAGCGCCGAGCAGCGCATCGCGCTGGACCTGCTGCTCGACCCGGACGTCGGGATCGTTTCGATGGGCGGCCGGGCCGGCACCGGCAAGTCCGCGCTCGCGCTCTGCGCGGGCCTGGAGGCCGTGCTCGAACGGCGCCAGCACCAGAAGGTGATGGTCTTCCGACCGCTGTACGCGGTGGGCGGGCAGGAGCTCGGCTATCTGCCCGGCAGCGAGGCCGAGAAGATGAGCCCCTGGGCGCAGGCGGTCTTCGACACGCTCTCCGCGGTCACCTCCCGCGAGGTCATCGAGGAGGTCACCGCGCGCGGGATGCTGGAGGTCCTTCCGCTCACGCACATCCGCGGCCGTTCGCTCCACGACGCGTTCGTCATCGTGGACGAGGCCCAGTCGCTGGAGCGGAACGTCCTGCTGACCGTTCTGTCCCGGATCGGGGCGAATTCGCGGGTGGTTCTGACCCATGACGTGGCCCAGCGCGACAATCTGCGCGTCGGTCGCTACGACGGTGTCGTCGCCGTGGTGGAGAAGCTGAAGGGTCATCCGCTCTTCGCACACGTCACGCTGACGCGGTCCGAACGCTCCCAGATCGCGGCCCTGGTGACCGAAATGCTGGAGGACGGGCAGATTTAACGGTTCTGCCGGTTCCGGACGATCTGACCAGTTTTGGTCAAGTCCGGTCACTGACGGACCTCTTGGCGCCGTCCGGCAAAGGCGATGAGCCTAGCCGGGCGGCGCCTCGGCGTGTGGGCGTTTCCGAGAATCCCTGGGGCCAAACGAGGTGTGAGCTTTCACACGCAACTACGAATTGCCTTGCGACGCCGGGTTACGGCAGAGTCTCACTCCTGTCAGGCCCCGCATACGACACAGCCGTACCCCCAGCGGTACGGAACCACAGCAACACCACGGTCAACTCCATAGCGTCGTCGTATGCCGCCCGAGCACCACGCGGCGCTCCCCGCAGGGGAGTTGCCCACCGGGCCCGCGCCTCCGTGACCCCGCAGTTGGGAGGCCAGCGCCAGGGGCACGATTGCGTCCGCCAGGGTCACCGAGGCGGGCGATGCTGGAAGGAAACCGTGTGAGCCGGATTTCGGTCCGGGGATTCGCAGTGGCTTCGGCCACCGCGGTCACCGCAGTCGGAAGTGTCGTCGGAGTTGCCTCGGGCAGCACCGCCCAGACCACGGACGACGCCGAGGCGGTCGCGAACGACACCACGTTGCTCGCCGACATACCTGTCGGTGAGCAGGCGCAGGTGCAGACCGCATCCCTGACTGCACAGGCCGACGCCCAGGCCATCGCCGCCGACGCGACTGCCCGCAAGGACGCCGAGGAGACCGCCCGTAAGAAGGCGGCCGAGGACGCGATCGCGAAGCAGAAGCAGGCGGAGAAGGCCGAGCAGGAGCGCAAGGCGAAGGCAGAAGCCGAGACGAAGGCCCAGGCGGCCAGCTCGCTCGACGACGCCCCGACGCAGAGCTCCTACACCGTCGCGGAGGTCCAGGCGATGGCGAAGGCGGTCGTGGCGAGCGACCAGTGGACCTGCTTCAGCAACATCGTGAACCACGAGTCCACCTGGAACTACAAGGCCGTCAACCCGTCCTCGGGTGCCTACGGTCTCTTCCAGGCGCTCCCCGGTTCCAAGATGTCGTCCGCCGGCTCCGACTGGCAGACCAACCCGGCCACCCAGATCAAGTGGGGCCTCAACTACATGGAATCGCGCTACGGCAGCCCCTGCGAGGCGTGGTCCTTCTGGCAGGCCAACCACTGGTACTAGGCCCGCCGCCTCGACGATGACCTGCCGCGATCCTCGCCGGCGGGGCATCGTCGGCCGCTCGACGCCCGGAAGCCCCCCACCGTTCTTCGGTGGGGGGCTTCCGCCATGTACGGTCGAAGCCCCCGGGATGAATCGCGACCTCCGGGGCACATGGTGGACAGCAGGGGCGACGGGGGAAGAGGACGCATGAAGTCGCGGGTACCAGGGTGGCTCGGCCGCATCGGCTCCGGCCTGAGCGGTTGGAGCGAGCGGTTGGAGCGCCGCCGCGCGGAGATGGAGTCCGAGTCCTCGGAGTCCTCCGGGCCTTCGGGACCCGAGGAGGTTTCCTCGCGCCCGTCCGGAGGCGATGCCCCCAAGAGGCTGGCTGTGGAATCTCAGGGCTCTCCCGGCGGCGGTCCGGCCGACGCGCCCACCGCCGTCCTCCGCCCGCGCCCCGACCCGGCGTCCGCGGTGCCCTGGGGCATGCGGGTCGCCGCGGAGGCCGGCTGGCGGCTGCTCGTCCTCGCGGGCACCGTCTGGGTGCTGATGCGGATCATCAGCTCCGTCCAGCTCCTGGTGCTGTCGTTCACCAGCGCGCTGCTCATCACGGCGCTGCTCCAGCCGACGGTGGCCCGGCTGACCCGGCACCGCGTACCGCGCGGCCTCGCCACGGCCCTGACCGCCGCCCTCGGCTTCGTCATCATGGGGCTCATCGGCTGGTTCGTCACCTGGCAGGTCATGGAGAACATCGACGACCTCTCCGACCAGGTCCAGGACGGCATCGACGAGTTGCGGCGCTGGCTGCTCGACAGCCCGTTCCATGTCACCGAGAACCAGATCAACGACATCGCCCAGAACCTCCGCGAAGCCGTCAGCGACAACACGGACACGATCACCACAGCGGGTCTGGAGGGCGTGACGGTCATCGTCGAGGCGCTCACCGGCATCCTCCTGACGATCTTCTCCACGCTGTTCCTGCTCTACGACGGCAAGCGGATCTGGCAGTGGTCCCTGAAGCTGGTCCCGGCGGCGGCCCGCCCCGGAGTATCCGCGGCCGGGCCCCGCGCCTGGCGGACGTTGACCGCGTATGTGCGCGGCACGGTGATAGTGGCCCTGATCGACGCCATCTTCATCGGCCTCGGCATCTACTTCCTCAATGTGCCGATGGCCGTCCCGCTCGCCGTGTTCATCTTCCTGTTCGCCTTCATCCCCCTGGTCGGCGCGGTCGTCTCGGGCGCCCTCGCCGTGGTGGTGGCGCTGGTGACGCAGGGCGTCTTCACCGCCGTCATGACGCTCGTCGTGGTCCTCGCGGTCCAGCAGATCGAGGGGCACATCCTCCAGCCGTTCATCCTCGGACGCGCCGTGCGCGTCCACCCGCTCGCCGTCGTCCTGTCGGTCGCCGCGGGCGGGATGATCGCGGGGATCGGGGGTGCGGTGGTCGCGGTGCCGCTGGTCGCCGTCACGAACACGGTGGTGGGGTCCCTGCGGGCGTACGCGCAGGACCGACCGTACGGGGACGAGGAGCCGCAGGGCCGTGGGGCGCCGTCCGACGGCGGGGCCCGGTCCGGCGGGGGTGCCGGTTAGTTCCTTCCATGGCGGAGCAGGACGACGCCGTTGCCGAAGGTGCGGGTCTCGATCAGGCGCAGGTCGGCCTTCGGCCGGTCCTCGGCCTGGGAGAACAGCGGCCTACCCCGGCCGAGGATGACCGGGTGGACGTAGAGCCAGTACTCGTCGATCAGGTCGTGCCGCATGAACTCGGCGGCGAGGGTGGCGCCGCCGAGGGCGAGGTCGCCGCCTTCCTGCGCCTTCAGCGCCATGATGTCCTCCACGACGACGTCCCGCACGATCGTGGTGTGCCAGTCCGCGTGGTGCAGCGTGCGCGAGAACACGAGCTTCGGCTTCTCACGCCAGATGCGGGCGAAGTCCGCGACGGGAGCGGGCGCGTCGGGGTCCCGGTCGGCTGTGGGCCAGTAGTCGGCCATCAGCTCGTAGGAGACCCGGCCGTCCAGGAAGACACCCATGTCCCTGAGGACGTCGTTGAAGTGGGTGTGCAGCTCCTCGTCGACGAGATGCCAGTCCAGCTCGCGATTCGGGCCCTCCATGTAGCCGTCGAGGGACAGGGACATCATCAGGACGATCTTTCGCATGTGTGAGCTCCCGCGCTTCTCGGTGTCGACCTGGGACGAGCATGGCGCGGAGAAGGGCCGGTCGCACGGATATGGCATCGCGGGGTGGGTCGGCTGAGCACGTTCATGGCCAACGATCCACAGGTCACCGGGCTGATCCTTACGGCCCAGGCCAAGGACACCCTGGTGGCCCTGAGCAACCTCACGTTGATCGAGGCATGGCACGCCAGAGTGCGCATGGACCGCCTCCGCTGGCACACGTCCCAGCCGCAACGGCTCTGGGCTACGCCGGGCCCCGCGTCGTCGTCACGTCGGACGCGGACGGCATGAACAAGCTGTGCGGCGACAGGATCCGCGTCGTGGGTGTCTGAACGACCGTCCGTCTTGGCCGCGGCCGGTCGCTGGTCAGCCCTGTTCGTCGCCGGTCCCCGACGCGGTCCTCGGGAAGGAGACCTCCACTCGGCGGTTCTTCTTGCGGCCCTCCTCCGAGGAGTTGTCGGCGATGGGGTAGTCCTCGCTGTAGCCGCGCACCTCGAAGGTGACGTCACCGTCGAGGTCACCGGCCAGGACGTCGTGGACCGCCTCGGCCCGCTTCTTGGAGAGGGTCAGGCCGTGGGCGTACGAGCCGAGGTCGTCGGTGAAGCCGAACACGCGGACCTTGGTGGCGCTCTGCGCCTTGATCTCCGCCGCGATCGCCTCGATGCGGGAGCGGGCCTGCGGGTTCAGCTTCGCGCTGTCCTTCGGGAAGAGGACCTCCGCCTGGAGCGCGAACGTCACGTTCTCGTTGGTGTCCTCGCGGCGCTCCTCGCCGCCGAGGTCCTCCACGACCGACTTGATGTCCAGCACCTTGGCGGGCGCGAGCGTCGCCCCCGCGGCCAGCTTCAGCCCCGGACTGTTCGCGTCCACCTCCGGGGGAGGGGAGGTGGTGACCGTGCCCGGGGGTTCGCTGGGGTCGTCGTCGGCGTGGGCCGCCGGGGTGGCGAGGGCGAGCGCGACCACGACCGCGAGGGCGGCGGTGACCCGTGGGGTGAGAGCGGCCATGGTCACTCGCCCTCGGAGAGCTCGATGGTGGCGGGGGGCATGGAGCCGACTTGGAAGTCTACGGAGGTGGTGCCTTCGGGGGGAGCGGGGAATTGGGCGAACCAGTCCGTGGTCGCGCCGGTCTGAACTCCGCCGGTGAACCTCGTGCACAGGCACCGCCCTTCGGTGTCGCGCAGAACGAGGTACTTCTTCTTCCCGTTCGGGTCGACGAGATTGGCGCCCGCGATGGAACCGCCGTTCTTGACCAGTTCGCTTTCGTCGCCTCGCCACTCCGCGCCGACCCACGGCTTGCCGGTGCCGTTGGTCACGGTTCCCTCGACCGTGACGAAGCCACCGCCGTCGCGAGCGGCCGACGTGACCTTGAGGGTCAGGCCACCGGCCTTGACCTCGGCCAGGACGGACCGCGTGGCAGGGGCTTCGGATTCCTCCTTGGCCTCATCCTTGTTGTCCTGGGAGGGCTTCGCCGAAGAGTCCTTCTTCGGCGGGTTGTCGTCGTCCCCTCCCCCACCGCAGCCGGCCACCGTGAGGACCAGCCCGGTGGCGATCGTCACCGCGGTCAGAGCCGCGCGGCCCCTTGTGGTGTACCGGAACTTCATGGACACAGCTTCCTCTCACTCAGCCAGACGCACAGAGAACATCACGGACGCGTCGGGAAGGTCGTCCGGATCGAAATTGTCGGGGTCGATATCCACGGGCTGACCGTCGCAGTCCAGTGTCACCGGCTTGGCCGGGTCCGCGTCCAGGTCGACATCGCACCGGGGTTGGACGACCGCGGTCGCCTGAGCCGTGGCAGGCAGGCTCTCGGTACCGGGGATGATCGAGTCGCCGACCGTGTAGTCCGTCTGGACCTCGACCCGGAAACCGGGGAAGCCGCCCGCCTCAGTGGGCTGGGCGCCACCCAGCACCGTTGACTCGTTGGCGGCGGCCAGTTCTTGGGCGGCAGCCGTGGCGCCATCGGCGGGCAGGCCGTCAAGGATGTCCAGCCAGTCCAGCCAGGCGTCGTCGCCGGCTTCGATGGCGTCTGAGAAATCCAGCAAAAGGTCTTCACGCGCCTGCTGTGCTGCAGCCAACGCCGCAGCGTCCGCCGCTGATTGGGCTCCACTGCGAGCGGACGCTGCTTGCGCGAACACGAAGAAGGCCAACGCCGCGAAGAGCAGAATCGCCGTCAGCCATATGTAGAGGGGGAGGGTGGACCCTCGATCGTCGAACCGGACCCGAGAGCCCCTCAGCCTCCGATGACGTTGGTCACGGCTGACAGGATCGCCCCCGAGATCAACCCGTCCAACCCCAACCCGTCGATCATCACGAAGATGCCCGCGACGATGATCATGATGCCGGCGTACTCCACGAAGCCCGCGCCCGCGTCGCGGTTCCTGCCTCGCATGCGGGACGTGACCGTGGATTTCCAGGTGGTGAAGCGGTGCTTGAAGCTCATGGCGGTTGCCCTCCCGCGCGACGGGGACGTCTATCGGATCACCGTACGTGAAAGGGCCCGTACGGGGGGTGGGCCCAGGGGCCCAACTTGGGCGGGTGGGTGGGGTCATCGGGTCCACCCCCCGCGGGCCGTGCCGAGCCAGTGGGCGATCGCTTCGCTGCGCGTCGTGGTGTGCAGTTTCGCGAAGATGCGGTTGATGTGGTTCTTGACCGTCTTCTCGCTGATGAAGCAGGCGGCGGCGATCTGGCGGTTGTTCATGCCGGACGCGATGAGGTCCATCACCTCCACCTCCCTTGCGCTCAGGCCGAATGACGGTTGATCGGGCGGGCCGGAGGCGCGGTGGTGCGGGGGTGCGCCTCGTCGCTCCGCATGGGTGGAGCGAGCCTCCGACGACTGTGGCACATATGGTTGCAGGTGCGAAGGTCGGTCATGACTTTCGTGTGAAGGTTTGTAGGAAACGCCGAGGGAAGTTGAGACATCCGCGACCGCCGTGGAGACGGACGCGGAGATCGTCGGGCGGCCCTCCCGTAACTGCCGTACCGCCCGCATCAGTTCCGCCGCCGTGAAGTCGCCGTGGACCAGGTAGCCGGACGCGCCCCGGCGTACGGCTTCCGCCACCACCTCCGGTTCCGTGCTGTACGTCAGCATCATCACCGGTGCCAGCGCGACCAGTTCGGGGAGTGCCGTGAGGCCGTCCGTGCCGGGCATGCGGACGTCGAGGAGGACGACGTCGGGGCGGTGCCGTCGTGCGTCCCGTACCGCCTCCTGCCCGTTCGTCGCCTGGGCCACCACCTCGATGTCCGGGTGGGCGCCCAGGAGCGCGGCGAGGCCGGCGCGGACGACCGGGTTGTCGTCGGCGACCAGTACGCGCAGCACGCGCGGGCGGGGCTCGGTGGGGAGTTCCTGGTCCCGGTCATGCATGGGCGGACTCCTGGTGGAGGGTTCGAGAGGGGCGGGGGGTGTCGGTGGGCAGCTCGCGGAGCGGGAGGGTCAGCGTTACTTCCGTGCCCGGTGTGCCGGGGGCGATGTGGAGGTGCGCTCCCAGCTGTTCGGCTCGCTCCCTCATGCCCACGAGACCGAAGTGGCCGGAATCGGATGCCTCGGCCAGTACGTGTGCGGGCGGGAGGCCCACTCCGTCGTCCTTGATCGTGAGGCGCAGTGCGGTCGCGGTGACCGTCAGGGTGACGTCCGCTCTCGTCGCGCGCGCGTGGCGGTGGGTGTTCTCCAGTGCTTCGGTGGCGATGGCCAGGAGGTGGTGGGTCGTCTCGGGTGGGAGGGGCGGGGGCTTCGGGCCGGTGTGGGTCAGGTGCGTGGGGAGGGTGGTGCGGGTGGTGAAGGTGCGGGTTCTCGCCGTCAGTTGGGTCTTCAGGTCCGGCGGAGGGGGCGTTCTTGTCAGGTCCGTGTGGCGGCGCAGGTCCGTGAGGAGGTCGCGGGACTCAACTGCGGCTCGGCGGGCCGCCGCGGCCACGAGGGTCGCCTGACGGCGCAGTACGGCCGGGTCGGGGGCCGGGCGGTCCGCGGAGGTCGACAGCGCGTCCGCGGCGAGGGCCAGGCCGTGCAGGGTCTTGGCCACGGAGTCGTGCAGTTCGCGGGCCAGGCGGGCGCGTTCCGACTCGACGGCCTCCGCCACGGCGAGACGGGACGTCGCCTCCGCGAGGGCCTGCGTGGCCGTACCGAAGCGGAACATGAGGTTGCGGAGGGTCACGCCGATGATGCCGGCCGCGACGCAGAAACCGGCGATGAGGAGGGTGCCCGCGCCCGCTCCCGGGCTGTGCTCCCAGGCACGGTGGACGGTCAGCAGGACGGCCAGCTGGAGGCCGGTGAAGAGACCGGCGCCGCGCCAGCCGTAGAGGAGGCCGGAGAGGAGCGGGGTGCAGACCGTGGCGTAGGCGAGGGGCGAGACCGGGGAGGCGGTGAGGAGGAGGACCGCGCCGAGGAGGAGGTCCAGCGCCATCAGGGAGGGGTGCGCGAGGAGGCGGGGGGCGAAGCGGTCCCAGTCCCGGAGCATGGCGTACGAGATGGTGATGCCGAGGGCGGCGACGACGAGTACGGCTTGGGTGGGGGCGCCGCCGGAGGTGTTGGCCATGGCGAAGGGCGTGCCGATGGCCAGCATCGTGAGGCGGACGGCGATCGTCTGGCGGGACAGGGCCTGGAGGGCGTTCAGCTGGAGGCGGAGGGTCGCGGGGGGTGCCGCGTCGTCCTGGAGGTAGCCGGTGGTGGGGGCGCCGGACCGGGCCGTGGTGCGGTCGGCCGACGGGCGGCATCGGCGGGCCGCCACCGAGACGAGCCGGCGGGCCGATGGGGGCAGGTTCCGTCCGCGGGTTCTCATCAGCGGCCCAGGATCTCGCCGAAGTTGGTGCCCGAACCGAGGAACATGCCCGTCGCGATGAGGATCATCGTCGCCGGGAGCATGAAGATCAGGGTCACCAGCGTGGCCTTGGGGATCGTCCTCGCGGCCCTGCGCCGCGCGTTCTGGGCGTCCGTGCGGCGCATGTCGGCCGCCAGTTGGATCAGCGTCTCGGCGATGGGGCTGCCCAGTTCCTCGCCCTGCTGCAACGCCGAGACGAACTGCGCCACCTGCTCGGACGAGTTGCGCCTGCGGAGCTCGTCGAACGCCTGGCGGCGGCTGACGCCCATGTCCATCTGGCGGAGGGTGATGCGGAGCTCGTCGGCCCACGGGCCCTCGTACTTCTCCGCCACCCGGTCCAGTGCCTGGCGGAAGCCGAGGCCCGCCGAGACGACCACGGCGAGCACGTCCAGGAAGTCCGGGAGCGTGCGGTCGATGACGTCCTTGCGTTCCCGGACCGCCTGCCAGATCGCGGCGTCCGCGGCGAAGAACCCGAACACGAACGTGCCGGCGGCGAAGAGGGGGCGGTCACTGGTGAGGAAGACCAGGCCCATGAAGGCGCCGAAGAAGCCGTACACGGCCCGGCGGGCGGCGTAGCGGTTGAGGGTGAGGCCGCCTGGGTTGCCCGCCATGTCGATACGGCGGCGCTTCGCCTCGACCCGGCGAGGGCCCATGAGGCGCAGGACGAGCGGGGCGAAGCGCATACCGAGCCGGTCGACCGCCGAGCCCGCCTTGGAGACGCGGGTCGCGCCCACCTCAAGGGCGAGGGCCAGGTCGCTCGGGAGTTTCGCCTCGGCGCGGATCATCCGGATGCCCAGCAGGACACCCGCCACGGCGACCGCCATCAGCAGGGCGAGGAGGAGCGGGAGCGTCGATGTCGTCATGTCGGGTCGCGGCTCCCTTCTCAGACTTCGATCTTGCCGAGGCGGCGGATGACGAAGAAACCGACGGTGTAGAGGCCGATCGACACCAGGACCAGGATCTGGCCGAGGGGCGAGCCGGTCACGCGGGCCAGCGCGCCCTCGTTCGAGGAGTTGATCAGGAGGAGGGAGCCCAGGCCGAGGAACGGGACCGTGAACGCCGTCGCGTTGACCTCCGAGAGCATCGTGCGGACCTCGCGTCGTGTCTCCTTGCGGTCCTCCAGGGTCTGGGTGAGATTGCGGAGCGAACTGACGACCGTGCCGCCCGCCTTGTTCGACAGGACGAGGGTGGTGACGAGGACGACCAGTTCGCGCGACGGGAGGCGTTCGGCGAGCTCGCCGAGCGCGTCGTCCACGGAACGGCCGAGGGCCAGCTGGTCCGCGACCCGCGCCAGCTCCTCCCCCGCCGGGGCCTCCAGCTCCTCCGCCGCCATCGCCAGCGCCGTGCGCAGGGCGAGACCGGCCGCCGTGGCGTTGGCCAGGAGGCGGGCCACGTCGGGGAGCTGGTTGATGAACGCCTCGATACGTTTCTGGCGCTGCCAGTTGAGGAAGATCGCGGCGGCCCAGATGCCGACGGCGCCGGCGATCGGGCCGAAGAACGGGGCGAGCGTCGCGGCGGCGATCAGCCACAGGGCGACCACGACCATCGCCACGTACGTGGCGAACTCGCCCGCGGTCAGGTCGAGTCCCGTCGTGGTCAGGCGAAGGTGGATCGCCCGGCCGAGGCGGGTGCGGCGCAGTCGGCGGTCGACGGTCGTGAAGCGTCGTACGCGGCCGCTCGCCGTGCGGAGCGGGCCGCCCTGGCCGCCGGCGAGACGGTCGACCAGGGCCTGGCGCTGCGCGCGGCCCGAGGCGTAGGTGTGCGCGCCCGCGACGGCGAGGGTGCCGCACAGGACGGTGGCGCCGAGGGCCAGCAGGGTGGCGTTGTTCACCGGGTGCTCCTGTCTGGGGGCTCGGGGCGGGGTGGGGGCGGGGATGTGGGGTTGGGCTGGGGGGTGGGGCGGGTGCGGGTCGTGGGGCGGGTGCGGGTCGTGGGGCGCGTGCGGGTGCGGGCTGTAGGGCCGGTGCCGGGCTTCATCCGATGGCCTGCCTCGTGTGGAGTACGTCTATGGCCTCCGCCACGCCGTACGCCGGTGGCAGCGGCTCGTTCGCCACGTACAGCTTCTCCGCGACCGGGCGGGGGATCGGCAGGTGCTCGAAGCGGCCGTGGACCACGCGGTCGGCGCCCAGGGGGTCCGGGGCGAAGCGGGAGACGGTGGCGATGCGGAACTGCTCCCGGCCGTGCGAGACGAGCAGCGCGATCTCCGTGATCTTGCGGGAGCCGTCGGCGAAACGGGTCAGCTGGACTACGACGTCCACCGCCGAGTTGATCTGGTCCTTGAGCGCCTCGAAGGGGATCAGGACCTCGGACATCGAGCCGAGGGTCTGCAGCCTCATCAGCGCGTCCTCGGCCGAGTTGGCGTGCACCGTGGCGAGGGAGCCGTCGTGGCCCGTCGACATCGCCTGGAGCATGTCCAGGGTCTCGCCGCCGCGGACCTCACCCACGATGATGCGGTCCGGGCGCATGCGGAGGGAGTTGCGCACCAGGTCGCGGATGGTGATCTGGCCCTTGCCCTCGATGTTGGGCGGCCTCGACTCCAGGCGGATGACGTGGTCCTGCTGGAGCTGGAGTTCGGCGGAGTCCTCGATGGTGATGATGCGCTCGCGGGGTGGGATCAGGCCGGAGAGCGCGTTGAGGAGGGTCGTCTTGCCCGTGCCGGTACCGCCGCTGACGATCACGTTGAAGCGGGCGCGGACGAACGCGGCCAGCAGCATCAGCATCTGCTCGTCGAGGGAGCCGAGGCCTATCAGCTCCGGGAGGGTGTACGCCCTCGGGAAGCGGCGGATCGTGAGGGTCGGGCCGGTCAGGGCGAGCGGGGGGATGATGACGTTGACGCGTTCGCCGGTGGGGAGGCGGGCGTCGACCATGGGGTTCGACTCGTCGACGCGGCGGTTGACCGTGGAGACGATGCGTTCGATCGTCTGCATCAGCTGGTCCGTGGAGGCGAAGCGGAGCGGGAGCTGTTCCACGCGGCCGGCTCGCTCCACGAAGATCGAGTCGGGGCCGTTGACCATGATCTCGGTGACGGAGGCGTCGGCGAGGAGCGGCTCCAGGACGCCCAGGCCGAGGGCCTCGTCGACGACTCTGCGGATCAGCTGGGAGCGTTCCGCGGAGGAGAGGACCGGGCCTTCTCGGCTGATGATGTGGCCGAGGACGCGTTCCAGGCGGGCTCGGCGGTCGGCCGCCGTCAGGGCCGACATCTCGGCGAGGTCGATCTCTTCGAGGAGCTTGGCGCGGTAGACGGCCACGAGGTGTCCGTCCTCGCGTCCGGTTCCCCCCTCGTCGGGGGCGGCGATACGGGATCGCAGGCTCATCTCTTCGTCAACTCCTCTCGGGGGCGGGGCGGTGCTTTCTGTCTGGCGTGGGGGCTTCTCGTCAGTCGTCGTCCTCGTCGTTCGGCATCGTCGCTGTGCGTTCGAGGGAGACGGGGTCGAAGAGGGGGATCACGGAAGGGACCGTGACGATGACTGTGGCGGTGGTGGTGTCGGGGCCCTGGTTGGGGCTCACCTCCGGGTTGAGCCAGCCGCTCGCCGCGGCCTGGCCCGCGGCGACGCCGTCGTTGCCGAGGGACTCGGCGCGGGCCGCCGCTCTCGCGGCTGAGCCGGCCTGGCTGATGCCGTAGCCGATGAGGCCGAGTTGGATGGCTGCCATGGCCACCAGGAGGAGGATGGGGAGGAAGCCGGCGAACTCCAGGATGGCCGCGCCTCGGTCGCTGCGGAGGCGGGTTCGTTGGGGTGCGGGTCTGGCGCGTGGGGTGTGGGGGTGGGTCGGGGGCGCGCCGGGGGGTGTCCGTCCTCGGAACGGCGCGGAATCGGTCGCCCGAGAAGCGGAACGAGTTGACGCGCCAACCGCTGCGGGCGGACACCCCCCGGCACACCCCCTCACGTCCGTACGCGCCACACCCACGGAGGGGGCTTGCGCCACCACGGCGACGTCCCCCGACCCGTCCGCGTGCGGCTCGCCTCCGGCGGGGGGTAGCGCCGCCACGGCGACGTCCCCCGACACGTCCGCGAGCGGCTCACCCGCCGCAGGGGTTTGCACCGCCCCAGCGACGTCCCCCGACACGTCCGCGAGCGGCTCACCCGCCGCAGGGGTTTGCGCCGCCCCGGTGGCGTGCGTCGGCTCGTGCGCGAGCGGCTCACCCGCCGCAGGGGCTTGCGCCGCCCCGGTGGCGTGCGTCGGCTCGTCCGTGTGCGGTCGGCCCGGTGTGGGCGGCGCCTCGGGCGGGTGGGGCTGGGGTGCTGTGGGGGTCATGGGGACTTCTCCAGGGCGGCGCCGGCTTCGGCGCTTACCGTCCAGCCCGCGTCGAAGCCGGGGAAGAAGAGGGGCACCGGGGCCTCTACCTCGGCCTTCATGACCGTGCCGTTGGAGGCGCAGTCGATGGAGGTGTCGCTCCAGGCGCCGGGGAGGTGCTGGGTGCCGGCGGCCTGGCAGGCGCCCGGGACGTCGCCGTCGATGGCGTGGGCGGCGGTGGCGGCGCGGGCGGCCTCGTCGGCGGCGTTGCCGGCGAGGGAGTACGTGTAGCCGTAGAGGGCGGCCTGCCAGAGGATCGTCATGACGATCAGGAGGAGAGGGAACATTCCGGCGAATTCGAGGGTGGCCGAGCCCCGGTCGCCCTTGCGGCGCAGGACGAGGGCGCCGCGGTCGGAGGACGGTTTGCGGCGGCGGCCGCCGCCGCCGGTCTCCTGGGGGGTGACCAGTTCGAGTTCGCCGGCCAGGGACCACAGGGCCTGCTTGACCGAGGAGCGGGCGTCCAGGTCCTGGAGGCGGCCCGCGTCGACGACGGACTGGAGGTCCTTGAAGGCGGCGGGGACCGCGTTGCGGGCCACCTTCGTGCCGGTGACCTTCTCGACCAGGGACGGCTGGATCTCCGTGCCGCGCGAGTGGCGGTTGACCACGGTGAGGGTCTCCTCCGCCTTGCGGATCTGGAGGCGGTCCCAGAGGCGGACCATGCGTTTGGCGGCGCGGATGGCGACGACGTCCGGGGTGACGAGGAGGAGGGCCTGGTCGGCCATCTCGACGGCCGCGGCGGTCGCCGCGGTCATCTGCGAGCCGCAGTCGACGATCACCACGTCGTGGCGGGAGCGCAGGGTCGCGAGGACATGGCGGGCGACGCGGTCGGTCACCTCCTCGCCGCGTTCACCCTCGGCGGGTGCGAGGAGGAGGGAGAGGCCGGTGTCGTGCGTGAACACCGCCTCCTGGAGGACGCGGGGGTTGATGTCCGTGATCCCGGCGAGGTCGGCGACGGAGCGGCGGAACTGCACGTCGAGGTACGAGGCCACGTCCCCGGACTGGAGGTCCAGGTCGAGGAGGGCGACCGTACGGCCCGACGCGCAGGCCGCGAGGGCGAGTTGGACGGCGGCGACGGTGGCGCCCACGCCGCCCTTGGCTCCGCTGACGGTGACGACGGTGCCGCCGGGGCCCGCGTACAGCTCGGGGGTGCCGCTGCCGAGGTGGCGGCGCATGCCCGTCGACCAGGCCGCGGCGGCCTGGACGCGTTCGGCGAGGGCGTCGTAGGACAGCGGGAGGTTGACGATGCCGCGGGCGCCGGAGTCCATGGCGGCGGTGAGGACACCGGTGCTGGTGTCGGAGGTGACGAGGACGACACCGACCGCCGGGAAGCGCAGGACGAGGTCCCGGACCAGGTCAAGTGCGGGTACCGGGCCGATGCGCTCGTGGACCAGGACGACCTCGGGCAGTTCGTCGAGGGAGTCGGCCGCGAGACGCGCCAGGGTGTCGAGGAGGGCGGTGGAGTCGGGCACGGGTGGGGCGGGTTCGGCGTCGGCGAGCTGGCCGAGCAGGGTGGTCAGGGCGCGGGCCGAGTCGATGTCCCCGACGGCGGGGAGGATGCGGATGGTCATCGGCGGTTCCCCGTTCCCGTGCCGGCCCCGGTGGGCTCCCCCGGTGACGCCTGTCCCTGTTCACTCATCAGCATGCCCAGCCGCAGGGGCATTCGACGCACCCCCGTTCGGGGTGCCCTCGTGCGGACGTTCCGGACCGACCTCATCGCGCGGTCTTCTCCTTGTCCTCGTCGAGCGTGTACGAGCGGTCGTCCGGTACGACGACCGTGGCGTCGCCGCCCCCGACGAGGGCGAGACGGACGTGCTCAGCGAAGGACTCGGCGAACGCGACGCGCTGGGCGTCGGCGGTGTCGAGCGCGAAGGTGATCGGGACGGCCTCGGTGACCGTGCGGCGGCGTTCACTGCTGGACTGGCCCGGTTCGAGGGGGGTGAGTCTGCCGACGTCGATGACGCGGGCGTCGGAGACCATCAGCTTGGAGGTGTCCTTGCCGGAGTCGCTGTCCTTCTCCTCGAACGTGGCGTAGATGTTGACCAGCGAACCGGGGTTGATCTTTCCGGCCACGCCGGTCGACGCGTCGATCATGATCGCGATCTCCTGCTGGCCCGGCTTCAGTTCGGGACGGTCGACGATCATGTCGGACTGGAGGAGGGAGCCCTTCTCCAGCTGGGTGACGGCGATCTTGCCGCGGATGTCGGCGAGGTCGGTTATCGCGGTGTCGGACAGCCATCGCTCCGGCATCGAGATCTTCTCGAACTGGCCCGCGGTCAGCTCCTTGTAGGGCGCGATGTCATCCTTCAGCCGGTAGGCCGTCACCTCGGGCCCGACCTTGGAGTTCACGTCGCGGATCACCGAGAGCACCCCGGCGAAGGCGGCCAGGGCGCACAGGGCCGACAGGACCAGCAGGACGACGCCGCGGCGCTGGCGCGAGTTCACTGAATCTCACCTCGTGGGGACGTGCCGGGCAGTGGAGCGGACCTGCGTGCGGAGGGGGCGCGCGTCCTTCATGGGGCGCCCTGCGGAAGGGCGCGGGCCGGGGCGGTCTCGGGTTCGCGCAGTGGGGCGGCGCAGAATCCGCAGCGGTCGCCGATGAGTTCCAGCCCGCACCAGTGGCAGGTCTCCCGGCGTACGGAGGACACGAGCTGGTAGAGCACGGAGACGTCGGAGAGCCCGGCGGCGAACTCGACGAGCTTCCCGGTCCCCCACCAGCGCACGGACCCCTCGGGCAGCGGCACGGTGGCGGCCCCCTGCACCTTCCAGGCGGGCGCGAGGGTCGCGGTCACCCAGTCGGACGGC
The DNA here is from genome assembly GCF_055572815.1 of Streptomyces sp. NPDC030296. Lineage (NCBI taxonomy): Bacteria > Bacillati > Actinomycetota > Actinomycetes > Kitasatosporales > Streptomycetaceae > Streptomyces > Streptomyces sp. NPDC030296. The sequence goes on along the minus strand of NZ_JBVICQ010000003.1, from coordinate 450,924 downwards.
GGCTGCGGCCCTTGGGCGACCAGCAGCCGGGTGCCGAACTCGGGTCCGGCCAGCGGTTCCTGGCCGGCCACGTTCAGCCGGACCAGTTGGGGGCGCGGTGTCGCCAGTACGGCGAACTGGGCGCCCGGCAGCCAGGACTTGGCGTGCGCCTTGAGCGTGACCGGGATCCGGTCGAGTTTGGCGACGGTGCCGAGGACGGCGCCGGCGTAGATGTAGTGCGCGAGGAGGCGTACGGAGGAGGCGAGCACGCCCGGGCTGAAGTCGCAGGCGGACAGCTGGCGCAACTGCTGGGCCAGCAGCGCGAGTCCGAGGGGCGGCAGGTCGACGCCGAGCACGGCGATGCGGTCGCTCTCCAGGACGGAGCGGACGGTCTGGAGGCGCCGGGTGACGGCGAGTTCCTCCGGGGTCGCGCCGGACGCCTGGTGGAGGGCGATGACGTAGCCGTGCTGCTCGATGAGCGCGTGCATGCCGAGCAGGGAGCTCTCCAGGGTCTCCTGGGGCTGTACGGCCGCGGGCGGTGTCTGCCGGTCGTGCGGTGGGAGCACCAGATCGGCACTGGTGACGGCTATCGCGGTCGGCACGCTGCACACCACCCCGTTCACTGCGGCGGGGTGGTCGAACCACCGCCTCAGTCGGCCCCGAGAGGGGCGGCACACGACTCGCCGTCCCTCCTGCATCGTCTTGCATCAGCACCATATCCACGGCATGGCCCGATCAACACTGAATCTCCTTGATCAACTCACCGAAGGTGCGGGCCGTATCCACACAGAGTGAGACGCATATGCCCCAACTCGACGGGCGAACTGGGAGCTTGGCGCGCCCTTACGGGTGAACGGGCCCCGGAACGGAGTATTGACAACCCGATTGGTCTGGACCAACTTGTACGTCCAGCGGTGGCCACCGTCCTCATCCCACTCCCCACCGGAGGCACCAAGTGGACCGCGTCTCAGGCATACCCCCACGCATACGCAGATGGGCGGCGGGAGCCGTCACCGCCGTACTGGCCGCCGCCGGCCTCACCCTCGCCGGAGCGGCCCCGGCGTCCGCCGCCGACATCAACAACGCCAGGAACGCCGGCTTCGAGTCGGGCCTCGCGAACTGGACGTGTTCGGCGGGCAGCGGCACGACCGTCTCCTCCCCCGTGCACGGCGGCGCCGCCGCCCTGCGCGCCGCTCCGGCCGGGCAGGACAACGCCCGCTGCGTGCAGACCGTCGCGGTGAAGCCCAACTCGACGTACACGCTGAGCGCCTGGGTGCGGGGCGGGTACACATATCTGGGAGCGAGCGGCACCGGGACGACCGACGTGTCGACGTGGACGCCGGACTCGTCGGACTGGAAGCAGTTGAGGACCACCTTCACGACGGGCGCCTCGACGACGTCGGTGACGGTCTACACGCACGGCTGGTACGGGCAGGCGGCGTACTTCGCGGACGACGTGTCGGTGTTCGGGCCCGACGGCGGCGGTGGCGGCGACCAGCCGCCGACCGTCCCGTCCACCCCGGCGGGCCTCACCGTCTCCGGCACGACGTCCTCGTCCGTGTCGCTGGCGTGGAACGCGGTGTCGGGCGCGACGGGCTACAACGTGTACCGCGGCGGCACGAAGGTCCAGGCCGTCAGCGGCACGTCCGCCACGGTGACCGGGCTCGCCGCCTCCACCTCGTACACCTTCCAGGTCTCGGCGGTGAACGCGGCGGGCGAGTCGGCCAGGTCGGCGACGGTGACGGGGACGACGACGGCGTCGCCCGGCGGTCCCGGCACAGGGCTGCCCCGGCACGCGGTGACCGGCTACTGGCAGAACTTCAACAACGGGGCGACGGTGCAGAAGCTGTCCGACGTCCCGTCGCAGTACGACATCATCGCCGTCGCCTTCGCCGACGCCACCACGACTCCGGGCGCGGTGACGTTCAACCTCGACTCGGCGGGCCTCGGCGGGTACACCGTCGACCAGTTCAAGGCGGACGTCAGGGCCAAGCAGGCCGCGGGCAAGAAGGTCATCGTCTCCGTCGGCGGCGAGCGCGGCACGGTGGCCGTGAACAGCGCGGCCTCCGCGACGAACTTCGCGAACTCCGTGTACTCCCTGATGCAGACGTACGGTTTCGACGGCGTCGACATCGACCTGGAGAACGGTCTCGACGCGACGTACATGACGCAGGCGCTGCGGGCCCTGTCGGCGAAGGCGGGCCCCTCGATGGTCCTCACCATGGCTCCGCAGACCATCGACATGCAGTCGACGTCCAACGCGTACTTCCGCACGGCGCTGAACGTGAAGGACATCCTCACCGTCGTCAACATGCAGTACTACAACAGCGGTTCGATGCTGGGCTGCGACGGCAAGGTCTACAGCCAGGGCTCGGTGGACTTCCTGACCGCGCTCGCCTGCATCCAGCTGGAGGGCGGCCTCGCCCCGTCCCAGGTGGGCCTCGGCCTGCCCGCCTCGACGCGTGGCGCGGGCAGCGGGTACGTCGCCCCGAGCGTCGTCAACAGCGCGCTCGACTGCCTCGCCCGGGGCACCAACTGCGGCTCCTTCAAGCCGCCGCGGACCTACCCCGACCTGCGCGGCGCGATGACCTGGTCGACGAACTGGGACGCGACGGCGGGCAACGCGTGGTCCAACGCGGTGGGACCGCACGTGCACGGACTGCCGTAGGACGTCGACGCGCGGACTGCCGTAGGGCGTCGCGGCGGCTCCGGTGATGACGTCCGGGGCCGCCGTCGACATCGACGGGTGACCGTTTCCCCGGCGGTGCCTTCGGGTGCCGCCGGCGGACGTGTCACCGCCCGCCCCCACCTCTGTGGCGCACGTCACCGGAACCCGCCCCGTCCCGCGGAGAGGCAAGGGTGTGAGGTGGAAGAGGTGCATACGAGATGAGTGAGGTCGGCGACCCCGTGCGGGCGCGGATACGGGCCGGTGACCGGGCGGCGTTCTCCGAGGTCTACGACGCGTACGCGCGCGCCGTCTACAACCACGCCTACAGGCTCACCGGCGACTGGTCGACGGCCGAGGAGGTGATGGCGGACACCTTCCTCGACGCGTGGCGCACCCGGGAGCAGTTGGACCCGGACGGCGGTTCGCTCAAGCCGTGGCTGCTCGGCATGGCGACCAACAAGGCCCGCAACGCCAACCGGGGCCTCGGCCGCCGGCTGGCCTTCCTGGCCCGTCGCCCCGGCCCCGACCCGGTGGCCGACTTCGCCGACGAGACCGCCGGACGCGTCGACGACGCGCGCCGGCTCGCCGCCGTCCGCCAGGTGTACGGGCGGCTCAGGCGCGGCGAGCGGGAGGTGCTGGCGCTGTGCGTGTGGTCGGGGCTCGACTACGCGCAGGCGGCCGAGGCGCTGGGGGTGCCGGTCGGGACGGTCCGGTCACGGCTGTCGCGGGCGAGGGAGCGGCTGCGGCGGCTGACGGACGAGCGGCTGGGCGAGCAGCGCGGAAGATCCCTGACAAAGAGTGAGGAACCGGGGCGCCGCCGCGGAGAGGTAGAGGGTGAGGCCGCGTTCGCGGCCCTTCGACTCAAGGAGATTCAGGAGGGATCCCGATGAACGAGGAGCTGGCCCGACTGCTGCCGCCCCCGCCCGAGCGGGACGTTCCCCCTGGTCGCCTCTCCCACCACAAGGAACGCCTGATGCGACTCATCGACGAAGGCCGGCCCGACGCCGCCTCCACCACGCCCGCCGACCCGGCCGCCGCCGCTGCCGGCGGCCGGGACTCCGCCGTCCGCGGGTCCCGCCTGCGGAGGCCGCGCCCCGCGCTCTGGATGCCGGCCGCCGCGCTGACGCTGGCCGGGGCGCTGACCGCCGGGCTGGTCACGACCCTGGACTCCGGCCTCGGGGTGCGGACGTCCGACAAGGAGACCGCGGTCGTCCTGCTCGACCGGATCGCCGAGGTGGCCGCGGACACGGAGGTCACACCCGTACGCGACGACCAGTTCGTGTACGTCAAGAGCCTCTCGGCCGGAGCGGAGGCCAAGGACGAGAACAGTGTGTTCGTACCGGGGAAGCCGCACGAGGTGGAGGCGTGGCTGCCGCAGGAGCCCGGCCCCGTGAAGCAGGTGGCCCTGCACTACGAGAGCGGCGGCTACGTCCCGGTTCGGGAGCTGCTGCCGCCGGGGTCCCCGGGGACGCCCGCGGGCATCGACCGCCCCACGTACACGTGGCTGGCGTCGCTGCCGACCGACCCCGAGCGACTCCTCGACCGGCTCTCCCGCCTGACCAGGACCTTCGAGGGGCAGGAGAAGGACCAGGCCGTCTTCGACAAGATCGGTGAGCTGCTCGGCACGTCGGTCATGCCGTCGAGGACCGCCGCCGCGCTGTACGAGGCCGCCGCGAGGATCCCCGGGGTGACCCGGATCGAGAACGCGGTGGACCCGGCCGGACGGCACGGGGTGGGCATCCGCCGCGTCGACGGGCACGCCGACTGGGCCACCGAGTGGATCTTCGACCGGCACAGCCTGGAGTACATCGGCCGGCGGAGCTATCTGACGGCCGACGGGCCGATGGGCAAGAAGGGGACGGTCATGGACGAGTCGGCGGTGCTGGAGCGGGCCGTCGTCGACAAGTGGCGGGAGCGGCCGGGCGCATAGCCGGTGGGGCCACGAGGGGGCCTGCCCGTCTCGGCGGCGGCCCCCGATGCCGGTCGGCCCCTCTGAGCGCCGTCGACCCCTCTGAGCGCCGTCGGTTCGTCCGGGCGATCGGCGGCAGTCGTCGGTGCTCAGCGGAAGGGGATGTTGAGCCAGGGGCTGCCGGGGTCGGACATCAGGATGCGGTGGGCGGCGACCATCTCCGTGTACCAGTCGCCGAACTCCTCGTCGTCGAAGTGCAGACAGCGACCGAGGATGTATCCGGCGGAGAAGTCCCGCCACGACCGGTACTCGACGGCCGCCGCGCGCCCGGCCCGCACGACCGCGGCCTCCGCCTCCTTCAGCGTCCCGAACCGGGCGCCGAGTCCCCAGCGGGCCATCTTCGAGGCCCGGCCGAGGTCCCAGGCCTCGACAGAGGTGACGTACCGGTTCTCGTCGAGGATCCCGTCGGCGCGCATCCGGGCCTCGTACCGGGTGATGCGCCCGATGAGCCGCCGGACCCCCTCGACGTGGGCCTCGGTCTCGACCTCGGGAAGCGGGTCGTTCCTGGTGACTCCGTCGGGGCCGAGGGTGAGCGACCCTCCGGCCTTGGCGCGCAGCACCTTCTCGGCGCTCTGCTTCCAGTAGCCGACGTCGACCAGCCCGCCGAAGTCCCGCGCTATGCCTTCCGCGGGAAACCAAAAGGGTTCAGTGGGCGCTAGCCCATCGGCCGGTAGTAGCCCAGTACGTGGGCCAGGTGGGGGAACCACTCGTGGAGGCGGGTTCGGGGTTTGGCCTCGACCGTGCACTCGAAGAAGCTGCCGTCCAGGTGGACCACCGCGACCATGAGGGCCTTGCCGTTGGGGCTCGCCTTGTAGTGGACGCTGCGGATCTCGGACCACGGGAAGTCGACGGAGACTCCGTGGTCCTCGAAGGCCACGCCTGACACGTCGATGACGATGGAGTTGTGGCGGTCGACCGCCAGGAACTCCGGGCCCGTGGAATCGGGGCCCGCCGGTGCCGCCCCGGAGGTAGGGGGTGCGTACGGGTGGGGCGGCTGGGGCTGCGGCGGTTGTGGGTAGGGGTGTGCCTGCGGCGCGTACGGCTGGGGTGCGTACTGCTGTGGCTGGGGCGGCTGACCGTACGGCTGCGGGGGTTGGGTGTACGGCTGCGAGGGCTGCCCGTACGGCTGGGGTGGTTGGGCGTACGGCTGCGGCGGCTGGGCGTAGGGCTGTTGCGGGTACGGGTACGCGTACCCCTGCTGCGGTTGCCCGTACGGCTGTGGGGCCGGCGCACCGTACGGCTGCGGCGCCGCTCCCGGCGGTGGTGGTGGCGGGCCGAAGCCCTGGGACGGTGTCTGTGCCGGCGCGGGCTGGGTCTGGCCGGCCGGAGGCTCCGGGGCCGGCGCGGGCGCGGGAGTCGTCTGCTCCCCCGGCTGCCCTCCCGGCGGTGCCCACGGCTGACCCTGCCGCTGCGGCTCAGGCTCCGGCTGCCCGTGCGGCTCCGGTCGTCCCTGCTCCTCAGCCTGCCGCTCCGGTCTCGGCGTCGGCTCGTGGCCCTGTTCCGGCTGGTCCATGGGTGTTCGTCCTTCTGCCCCGTCGGTGTGACTCGTACCGCACCGTATCCCTCTGCCTTCGGTGAAACATTCCCCGGGGGTCACCGCATCAAAGGAGTGACAGGCCGACGAGCCCGGCAGGGGGAAGCCAGAGATGAGATCAGTCCGCGCGGACGAGTACCAGGAGTTCGCGGCGGCGCGCGCGGGGCATCTGTACCGGTCCGCGTGTCTGCTCACCGGCGGGGACACACACCTCGCCGAGGACCTCGTGCAGGAGACCCTCGGGCGGTTGTACGTGAAGTGGGGGCGGGTACGGCGGGCCGACAACCCCGCCGGGTACGCGCAGACCGTGCTGACCAGGGTGTTCCTCGCCCATCAGCGGCGGCGCAGCAGCAGGGAGCGGGCCACCGATGTGATTCCGGACGTGCCCGCGTCGCCCGGTTCCGACTCCTCGCTGCGGCTCACGCTCGTGGAGGCGCTCGCCCAACTGCCCGCCAAGGACCGGGCCGTGGTGGTCCTGCGGTACTGGGAGGACCGGTCCATCGAGGAGACCGCGGCGGCGATGAACGCCAGTTCGGCGGCGGTACGGACGCGCTGCGTCCGCGCCCTCGCCCGGCTTCGTGTCCTCCTTGGGGACGGCATCGGTGAGTACGTCACTCCCTGAGGCCCCGGGCCCCCACCCCTCCCAGGTCCACCACACCTCCAGTTCGGCCCCAGAGACTCCCCCCTTCAGCCACAGAAACGGCGGTGCGCCATGCCCGTAGACCAGCGTCAGCAGCAGGACGACCGCTTCGAGGGCCGGATCGGTGACGCCCTGCGCCGAGCCGGGGACTCCTTCGTCGCCGACGGGCAAACACTCGTCGCCGGTGGCGCCGCACGCGGCCGTCGGCTGCTGTTCCGGCGGCGGGCGGCGGTGCTCGGCGGGGTGGCGGGGATCGCGCTCGTCGGGGTGGGCGGCGCGCTGCTGCCGGGCGGCGGGGGCGGCCCCGACGGCACGTCGTCCGTGGCCGCCTCGGACGCGCCGCGGGACGACGACGGGAAGGTGTCCGGCACCGATCTCGTCCGTACGCTCAAGCGCCTGATGCCGGAAGGGGAGTTCAGCGACGCGCAGGGCCGCGGCACGGGCGCGAAGGAGGGGCCGTACGCGCGGGTCGTGTACGACGACGGCAAGGGCGCGGCGGCCGTACAGGTCGGGCTCTCGCGGATCGATCCGGGCAGCGACGAGGCCTTTCACGCGACACAGTGCCCGGACACCAACCAGAGCAACTTCGACGCCTGCCGCTCGAACAAGCTGGAGGACGGCTCGACGCTCATGGTCCACCAGGGGTACACGTTCGCGGGCCGACGGGAGAACACGAGGCTCTGGCTCGCCAACCTGGTGACGCCGCAGGGCTACTTCGTGACCGTCTCGGAGTGGAACGCGCCCCTCGAGAAGGGCGCCCCGGTCACCCGGAAGGCACCGCCCCTGCGCGAGTCCGAGCTGGCGGAGATCGCGACGCACCCGTACTGGATCAAGGCCATCGAGGCGATGCCGGACGACCGGACCGAGCGCTCGCCGAGCACCGACCCCTCCCCCGGATCCGCCGAACCGCCACTGGTCGGCGATGACGCGATCCGGGCGACGCTGGTCAGGCTCGTGCCGAAGGATGTCAAGGTCGTCCTCGACGGCACCGAGCACACCGGCTTCGTGTATGCCGTCCTCGACGACGGCAAGGGGCGCAGCCTGGTGCAGGCGAACGTGCAGCTGGGCGGTCCGACCTCGCTGTTCGGGCCCGACGCCGAGACCCTGCCCGACGGGACGAAGGTCGTCACCCGGCAGGGGCCCGGCGAGAAGGGCGGCGAGGGCGTCGTGATGTGGACCGTGGAAGCGCTCCGGCCCGACGGCACCCGTGTCGCGGTCAGTGCCTTCAACTCCGGGGCCCAGCACACCGCCGCGACCCGCGCCACCCCCGCCCTCACCATGGCCCAGCTCAAGGCCATCGCCACCAGCGAAGAGTGGGCCGGGATCGGCTGATCACCGGCCGGCGCCCTCGCCCCGTGCCGCTTCGCCGCGGTCAGAAGAAGTCCGCCCAGTTCTGGTCCCAGATCTGCTTCACGCACAGCACCAGGAACAGCAGGCCCGCGATCACCAGCATCGCGTTGCTCACCATCCCGTTGCGCCACTCGCGGGGTGTGCGGGAGGAGTTGAGGAGCCAGACGAGGGTGGCGGCGAGGAAGGGCAGGAAGGCCGCGCCGAGGACGCCGTAGAGGATGATCAGGCGGAACGGCTGGCCCTGGAAGAGCAGGACGATGGGCGGGAAGGTCAGCCAGAGCAGATACGCGCGGAACGGCCACGACCGTTCGCGCTCGCCGGAGGCGACCTGCTCGCCCTTCACCGCGCCCTTCTTCCGGTAGCGGGCGACGAAGTCGGCGAACATCAGGCTCACACCGTGCCAGACGCCGATGAGGGAGGTGTACGAGGTGGCGAAGAAGCCGATCAGGAAGAACTTGGCGGTGGCCGGGCCGTACTCGTCCTCCAGGATGCCGCCGAGCTGGATGAGCCCCTTGTCGCCGCTGGCGATGGCGATGTTCGCGGAGTGCAGCAGTTCCGCGCCGACGAAGAGCATCGCGATGACGAAGATGCCGGTCGTGGCGTACGCGACCCGGTTGTCGAGGCGCATGATCCTCATCCAGCCGGCGTCGGTCCATCCCTTGGCGTTGACCCAGTAGCCGTACGCGGCCAGCGTGATGGTGCCGCCGACGCCGCCGATGAGACCGAGGGTGTTGAGGACGGAGTCCTTCTCGTCGGGCAGGACGGGGAGAAGGCCCGCGAACGCCTCGGGGAGGTTCGGGGTGACCCGGATCGCCAGATAGACCGTCACCACGAACATGACGCCGACGAGGACAGTCATGACCTTCTCGAAGACGGCGTACTTGTTGAACCAGACGAAGACCAGCCCGGACAGGCCGCACAGGATGGCCCACCATTCGAGGTCCATGACGTCCGGGAACAGCGCCTGCAGGGGCAGGGCGCTGGACGACATGGCGGCCGCGCCGTACGCGAAGCCCCAGATCACCACGTAGACGACGAAGAACCACGTCGTCCAGCGGCCGAGGCTGGCCCAGCCGTCGAAGAGGGTGCGGCCGGTGGCCAGGTGCCAGCGGCCGGCGGCCTCGGCGAGGGAGATCTTGACGAGGCAGCCGATGACGGCCGCCCACAGCAGGGTGTAGCCGAAGTTGCTGCCGGCGATCAGGGTCGCCACGAGGTCGCCGGCGCCGACGCCGGTCGCGGCGACGACGATGCCGGGGCCGATGTACTTCCAACTGGACTTGCGCGGGGCCGATGTCGCTCCCCCGGTAGCTGTGTTGTCCGTGGTGTCAGCCATGCGGATCAAGAAAGCGTAAAGCCGGGGCGGGCACAAGAGGGCGTGCGGTGAAGGAAAACGGGGGGTTGCCGGGGTCGCGGAGGCGGTGGGAGAGGGCCGTGACGTGGAACGGGCCCCGGCGGCTGGACCAGCCGCCGGGGCCCGGGCTGTGGTTCAGGGGCGGCTGACGAGGCCGCTGCCCGGAACTCCGCGGGCTACGCCGGCTGTCGCCGACCACAGCCGGCGGACCCGCACGTGCCGAGCTCGAACCACACGGTCTTGCCCGGCCCGTCCTGGTGGCAGCCCCAGCGCCCGGCGAGCGCCTCCACCAGGAACATCCCTCTGCCGCTCTCCGATATCTCCGTGACCCGTCGCACCCGGGGCGGGCGCCCGTCGGTGTCCGACACCTCGCAGCGCAGGACGCCGTGCGCCGCGGTCAGCGTCAGCTTCAGACGGCTCTCCGCGTGCACCAGGGCGTTGGTGACGAGTTCGCTCACCAGCAGCTCCGCGACATCGGTCTGGTCGAGCAGTCCCCATCCCTCCAACTGCCTGCGGACCTCCGCGCGTGCCTCTGCCGCGGCGGTCGGACGGGGGTCGTACTCGACACTCAGATGACCCGCTCCCATGGAGGGTTGGAAGTACGAGGCGAAGTGGGGGCCGGAATCCGGAAGGAGACCCCCGGAGAGTTGCAGCATGCTTCCAGGGTTGCCCCACCGGGGGTACGGCACACGGGGAGGATTACCCGTTTCCCTGTGTGCATATACCTGCTTCACGCCCCAGTACGTCCGTAATTGCCGCCGTACAAGGCTGATGGGCATGTACGAACCCATACAGGGGTAACGTTCAGGACCGCTCCGCGGCGAAGCCCTGGGTGGTGGCCCAGGCGGCGATCTGGCTGCGGTTGTGGAAGCCGAGCTTGCCGAGGATCCGCTCGACATGGCCCTCGGCGGTACGGCGGGCGATGACCAGGCGGTCCGCGATCTGCTGGTTGGCGAGTCCCTCCGCCACGAGCAGGGCGACCTCGGTCTCCCGGGCGGTGAGCGGCACCGGGGTCTCGGGCACGGTCTGCGGGGGCTCCTGCTGGAGCGCGTACGACACCAGCTCGTCGAGGCCCAGGGTGCCGCCACGCCGGTACGCCCGCTCGAACGGGCCCCGGCCGAGGGACCGGCGCAGGAGGGCCTCGCTGTCCCGGCGGGCGGTGCGTTCGCCGTCCCGGTTGCCCGAACTCCCCGGGCCCGACCGCAGGTTGGCCGCCCGGAGGCGGTCCGTGCCGCCGAGGAGGACGGCGGCACGTTCGCGGGCGCCGAGGGCGGTGGTGATGTCGATCAGCAGGTCGAGGGAGAGGGCGACCCCGACCACGTCATGGAGCGCGAGCCCGCGGCGCAGCGCCTCACGGGCGTGCGACTCGGCGCGGTGCCACTGCTTCCGCGCAGTGTACGCGTGCGCCAGGGCCCGCAGCGCGGACGACCGCACCCAGTCCTCACCGTGCCGTTCACAGCGCCGCAGGGTCTGCTCGCAGAGCGCCACGGCACGGTCGGTCTGTGCCAAGGGGACGAGGGCGTGGGCGAGTTGCACCTGTTCCAGCGCGGCGAGGGCCGGCAGGTGGCCGGTGGCGGGGACACCGGCGAGGACGGAGTCGTAGTGGGCTACGGCACCGGTGGGGTCGCCGCCGGACAGCAGGGTCAGGCCGAGGACGTACTCGGCGTGGGCGGCTTCGGCGGGGGCGGACTGTGTCGCCGCCGGGCGGCGGAGGTCGGGGGTGAGGTCGAGGGCCAGTTCGCGGGATTCCGCGGCCAGTTGGCGGGCTCGGGAGGTGTCCTCGCCTGCGGCGGTCAGGAGGAGGGCCGCGGCCCACAGGGCGCGGGCGCGTTCGAGGGTCGGCTCGGGGTTGGCGTCCAGGGCGCGCTCCAGCCAGTGCAGGCCCTCGCCCGGTGCCCCGCCGGCGTACCAGTGGAACCAGAGGCCGCCCGCGAGCCGCAGCCCGGCCAGGGCCTCGCCGGCGGTGGTGAGGCTGAACTCGAGCGCCGTACGCAGGTTGTCCTGGTCGGCGCGGAGCCGCGCGGCGATCTCCCGCTGGCCCGGCCCGAACCAGGCCCGCTCGTACGCCGCCACCCGACGCTGCGTCCAGTCGCGGTGGCGGCGCCGGGCGTCGGCCTCCGCCCCCGGGGTGCGGCGCAGCAGGTCGAGGCCGTAGTGGCGAAGGCCGTCGAGGAGGCGGTAGCGGACGGTGCCGCTCCAGTGCTCCTCGCGGGTCAGCACGGACTTGTCGACGAGCCCGGCGACGGCTTCGAGGACGTCGTACGGGGTGCGGAGGGAGGGGGCGGCATCGGTGTCAGGGCTGGGGACGGGGCCGGGGACGGGGCCGGGGTCCAAGTCTTTGTCCGCACCCGGGTGCGCGCTCACGCTCGCGCCGCCCTTGCTGGTGTCCGTCTCGGCGTCCGCGCACACGCTTTCCGCGGTCTCCAGGTCGAAGCTGCCGGTCAGGACGGAGGCACGGGCCCAGACGGAGCGCTCCCCGGGGGTGCAGAGGTCATGACTCCAGTCGACGGCCGCGCGCAGCGTCCGGTGGCGCGGCTGGACTCCGGGGCCCGAGGCGGCGAGGAGGCGGTAACGGTCGTCGAGGCGTTCCAGGAGTTGGTCGACCCCGAGGACGCGCAGCCGGACGGCGGCGAGTTCGATGGCGAGCGGGAGGCCGTCGAGGCGGTGGCAGAGACGGGCGACGGACGCGCGGTTCGCCGGGGAGAGCGTGAAGCCCGGGACCACGGCGGCGGCACGGTCGGCGAACAGGGCGAGCGCCGGGTGCGCGGCGGGGTCGGAGAGGTCGCCGTCGGGGTCGGGCACCGGGAGGGGGCGAACCTCCAGGAGGTGTTCCTCGGTGAGTGCCAGACGGTGACGGCTCGTGGCGAGGATCCGGACGCCGGTGGTGCCGCGCAGCAAAGCGGCGACGAGGTCGGCGCAGGCGGGCAGCAGGTGTTCGCAGTTGTCGAGGACCAGGAGGAGACGACGGTCGCGTACGTGCCGGACGATCGCGTCGAGCGGGGCGAGCGAGGGGAGCGGATCGGGCAGACCGAGCGCCTCGGCGGCTGCCGCGAGCACCAGGGCTGGGTCGTGCAGATCGGAGAGGTGGACGAGGCGGACGCCGTCCGGGAAGGCCCGCTCCGCCCGGGCGGCGAGCCGGCACGCCAGCCGCGTCTTCCCCACACCGCCGGGTCCGGTGAGCGTGACCAGCCGACTGCGGGTCAGCAGGCGGCGTCCTTCGGCGAGTTCATGGTGCCGGTCGACGAAGGAGGTCGTCTCTACGGGGAGGGGGGCCGGGGTGGGGATGGAGGCTGGGGTGGGAGGGGGAGCTGCGGACAGGGCGGGACCGGGGGCGGAGGCGAGAGCCGGGGGTGCGGGGGGTGGCGTACGGGGGGTGCTGGGCGGGCGGGTCCCGTTGGGGGCGCGGGTCCCGTTGGGCGCTGTGGACACCACGGAGGAGGCGCCGGAGCTCCCGGAGGCGCTGGACGCGCTCGGTGCTCTCAGGGCGCGGGGGGCGCCCGGTGGGGCGGGTGCAAGCGGCGTGCGCGGCGCGTTCGGTGAGGTGGGCGTGGGCGGGGCGGTCGGTGGACGGCGGGTGATCGGCGTGCTCGGGACAGCCGCCGTACGGGACGCGCCCGGCGCCCGCGACGTACTCGCCGGATGCGACGCACCCGGCGTCCGCGAGGTGCTCGCCGTTCGCGACGGGCTCGCCGTTCGCGACGCGCCCGGTCTGCGCGGCGCACCCGGGGGCGTCGACGTGGTGCGCGGTGCCGTCGGCACGCGTGTGGGTCCCTGCGCGCTCGGTGTGTCGAGCGCGCCCGGCGTGTCCGGCGCGCTCGGCTTGTTCCGTTCCCGGCGTGGCGCTGATCCGCTCATGATCAGCCAGTCCTCTGGAGTGAGTTGAGGGGGTTGCCGGAGTGTGGGGCTCCTTTTGCGCGGCTTCCCACTGTCGCCGCGTTCGCACGGCATCGCACCCATAGTTCACCCCTGCGGGTGCACTCTTGCGCGGTGGAGGCGGAGTCGCGCTTCCGCACGCGTACACTGCGCGACTTTCAGGGGCGCGGGAGCGGTGTCGCGCCACCGGCGCGTGAGCCCGGCGCCCTCGACCTGGCCGTTCGCGCCCCAACCCCGGCCATTTGGCGGCCCCTTCCGGCCACGCGACCCCGGCACACACACCGGCCACTCTTGACCTGGTCATGCCAGAGCCGCACCATGAGCGCCACACCCGCACCAGGGCCCGACGATCACCTCGTTGTCATCGGCGGGCCCGAGGCACGTCGCACGGATCCACCCCCCGCTCCACTCCCCACTCCGGAGACCCCGGAATTCCTGGAGAAAGTAGGAGACTCATGCGACTCCGCATTCGCGGCAGATCAGCGGTGCCCGACGGCACGGGCAGGAGATCGGGCCGCCGCACCGCCGCCCTCGTCGGCCTGCTGGCGATGGCCCTCGCGGCGCCGGTCGCCGCGACCACCACGGACGCGACGGCGACCAGCGCCGAACGCCCGAAGGCCTCGGCGGACGACATCCGCCAGTACGAGGTCCACATGCACTCGGACGTCAAGTCCCGCACGGCACTCCAGAAGGCCGGTGTCTCGGTGGACGACGCCGACGACCACTCGGTCTTCGTCTCGGGCCGCGCGGACCAGATCAAGAAGCTCAAGCAGCAGGGCTACGAGGTCACCCCGCTCGGCGCCGTCCCGGACCGGTCGAAGGGCGAGGACGACGTACGCCTCTTCGACTTCCCGTCCGCCGACTCCCGCTACCACAACTACGCGGAGATGACGAACGAGATCAACTCCGTGGTCGCGGCGAACAGTTCGATCGTCAGCCAGCGGGTCATCGGCACCTCCTACCAGGGCCGGAACATCGTCGCCATCAAGATCAGCGACAACGTCGGCACCGACGAGGCCGAGCCCGAGGTGCTGTTCACCCACCACCAGCACGCCCGCGAGCACCTCACCGTCGAGATGGCGCTCTACCTCCTGAACGAGCTGACCTCCGACTACGGCACCGACTCCCGCGTCACCAACATGGTGAACAACCGCGAGATCTGGATCATCCCGGACCTCAACCCGGACGGCGGCGAGTACGACGTGGCCACCGGCTCGTACCGCTCGTGGCGCAAGAACCGCCAGCCCAACAGCGGTTCGTCGGCCGTCGGCACCGACCTCAACCGCAACTGGAACTACCGCTGGGGCTGCTGCGGCGGTTCGTCCGGGTCGACGTCCTCGGAGACGTACCGGGGTCCGTCCGCCGAGTCCGCGCCCGAGGTGAAGGTCGTCGCGAACTTCGTCCGCAGCCGTGTCGTCGGCGGGGCGCAGCAGATCAAGACCGCCATCGACTTCCACACGTACAGCGAGCTGGTGCTGTGGCCCTTCGGGTACACGACCGCGAACACGACGACCGGGATGACGGCCGACGACCGCAACGCCTTCGCGGCGGTCGGCGAGAAGATGGCCGCGAGCAACGGGTACACGCCCGAGCAGTCCAGTGACCTGTACATCACCGACGGGTCGATCGACGACTGGCTGTGGGGCAACCAGAAGATCTTCGGCTACACCTTCGAGATGTACCCGTCGTCCGCCGGCGGGGGCGGCTTCTACCCGCCCGACGAGGTGATCGCCCGGGAGACCGCGCGCAACCGGGACGCCGTGCTGCAACTGCTGGAGAACTCGGACTGCATGTACCGGTCCATCGGCAAGGAGGCGCAGTACTGCTAGCGACGGGTCGGTAGTGAGCGTGGGGAACTGCGGGCCCGCTGTGGCCGGCCGCGCAGTTCCCCGTGCCGCTCATGGTCGCGCGCGCTATTTGTCCGCGCTCTCGTCGGCGTCCCGCTTCGCGGTGCCCTCGGGATCGGCCGGGTCGTCCGCCGTCGCGGGCTCGGCCGAGTCCTTCTTTTCGCTGTCGCCGTCCTCGAAGTACGCGTCCAGGACCTCGTCGATCCGGGTCTCCCACGCGGCGTGCTCGGACTTGGCCTTCGCCTCGATCTCGATGGGGTACCAGCGGCGGTCCGGGGTGTGGACCGTGATGGTGAACCGCTTCCCGAAGCGGGGGGACTCCGTCTCGATCGCGCCGATCTCGTCCCAGCGGAACTCGCACGCCTGGTCGTCGAGCTGGAGCCGTACGCCCCTGTGGTCGGCGACGATCCTCGCGCGGCGGTCGGCGGCCTCGAAGACGGGGCCCTTGACGGCCTCCTCGTCCTCGACGGCCCCGGCGTCGGCCTTCGCGTCGGGCTCGCTGCCGGCCTTCGCGTCGGACTCGTCGTCGGCCTTCGCGTCGGCCTCGCCGTCCGGTTCGGCCGCGGTCTTCCTCACCGCGGCGGGGCCATCGGCCGGGACAGCCTCGTCCGCATCCACGGTCTCCGCCTGCTCGGCGGATTCCGTCGGCTTGATGTCCTCCGGCTCCTCCTGCTTCTCCTTCGTCACGGACACGGGTGCCGTGAGTCCGGGGATGTGCGACGGGTCGACCGCGGCGGCGGCCAGGGGCTGGCTGTTCGAACCAATGCGCTGCTCCACAGCGGGCAGTATGGTCGACGATCCTGTGCGGGGAACAGTCGGCCCGCCATATGTCCGCATCTGCGGCCCGACAAGGGGGCGCGCGGGGTGGTTCGTCAGGCGTCCAGTACCGCCAGCGCGTCGATTTCGATCAGGAGGCCCGGCGGGAGGCCCATGTAGACCGTGGTGCGGGCCGGGGGCGCCACGGTGAGGTGTTCCTCGAAGTACGCGTTGTAGAGCGCGTTCATCTCGGCGAAGTGGTCCACGTCCGTGAGGTAGACGCGGATCATCATCACGTCGTCCCAGGTGGCGCCGCCCTCCTCCAGGACCGCCTTGACGTTGGCGAGGGTCTGGAGGGTCTGTTCGCGCAGCGTGGGGCCCGCGGGGGTGGGGGGCTGTCCCTCCACTGCGGGGAGGAAGCCGACCTGGCCGGCGACCTGGAGGATGTTGCCCTTGCGTACCCCGTGGGAGAACTTCGCGGGCGGGGCGGCGTGGGTCTTCGGGGTCAGGGCGATCTTCTCGGTCATGGTGGGGGTCCTTGTCGGTCGGAGGGGGGCCTTTGGGGGGCGGGTCTGTCGTGGGGGTTCGAAGAGGGTCCGGCGTGGGGTTCGGACGGGGCCCGTCGTCGGGTTCAGGCGGGGCCCGTCGTCGGGTTCAGGCGGGGTCCGTCGTCGGGTTCAGGCGGGGTCGTCGGGTTCAGGCGGGGTCGTCGTCGGGGTTCTGCCGGAGTACTCGCCGCTGATCGCGTCCGCCGTGCGGCGTACCAGGGGGAGCAGGGTGAGGAGTTCGTCGGCGGTGACCACGACGTTGGGGGCGGAGAGCGACATCGCGGCGACCACCCGGCCGTCGGCGCCCCGGACGGGGGCGGCCACGCAGTTGATGGACTCCTCGTGGCCGCCGAGGTCGGTGGCCCAGCCCTGTTCGCGGACCTTCGCCAGCTCCTTCAGGAACGCCGCGGCGTTGGGGGTCGAACGGGACGTGTACATGGGGTAGTCGAGCTTCTCCACGCGGGCCCGGCGCTCGGCTTCGGGGAGGTCGGCGAGGCACAGCTTGGCGACGGCGGCGACCGTGATGGCGACCGGTTTGCCGATGCGGGAGTACATGCGGACCGGGTAGCGGCTCTCCACCTTGTCGATGTAGAGGACCTCGTTCTCCTCGTACACGGCGAGGTGGACGGTGTGGCCGCACTGTTCGTTGAGGCGTACGAGGTGAGGATGGGCGATCTCGCGGATGTCGAGGTTCTCCACGGCCTCCTGGGCGAGGGCGAAGAGGCGGGCGCCGAGGCGGTAGCGGTGGTCGGACTGGCGGTAGACGAGGCCGTGCTCGTGGAGGGTGCGCAGGAGGCGCAGGGCCGTGGACTTGTGGACGCCGAGGCGGTCGGCGACCTGGCCGAGGTCGGCCGGGCCCTCGGCGAGCAGCGGCAGGATGCTGAGCGCGCGGTCGACGGTCTGGCTCATGTGGTGCGTACCTCCTCGTCGGCGCCGTCCGGTGCCTCTGTCCAGCCGGGGGCGAGTCGAAGTGTCCCCCAGGTGTCGTCGTCCAGGGCGGCGAGGTGGTCGGCGTGGTGGCGGATCGGTGGGGTGCCGAGGTCGCCGGGGGTGGTGAGGGCTGCGGCGGCCATGAGGTGGCCGTGGCGGAGGCGGGTCTTGGCGGGTAGGCCGCGGAGGGTGGCGGAGAGGAAGCCGGCGGCGAAGGCGTCGCCTGCGCCTATGGGGGATACGACGGTCACGTGGGGGGACGGAACGAAGGTGGTGGTGTCGGGGCGTTCGGGTGCGGGTCGGGCGCGCGGGGTGTGGGGGTGGGTCGGGGGCGCGCCGGGGGGTGTCCGTCCTCGGAACGGCGCGGAATCGGTTTCTCGGGAAGTGGGACCCGTTGACGCGCCAACCGCTGCGGGCGGACACCCCCCGACACACCCCCTCACGTCCGTTCGCGGCTGACCCGCCGCGGGGGCTTGCGCCACCCCGGCGACGGGCCCCGACTCGTCCGCATGCGGCTCACCCGCCGCGGAGGCTAGCGCCGCCCCGGTGACGGGCGCCGACTCGTCCGTACGCGACAGGCCCGCCGCGGGGGCCTGCGCCGCCCCGGTGACGGGACCCGACTCGTCCGTCCGCGGCTGGGCCGCTTCGCGTTCGAAGACGGTGGCTCCTTGGGCGCCCTGTTTCACCACCAGGGTGGTGGGTTCCGGGAGGGCTGCCCGGATTGCTTGGGGGCCGCCCGTGAGGCCCCAGGTCTCCTCTGCCTCGTCCTCGCCCACGAAGACCAGGTCGGCTCGGCGGGCCAGGTCGAGGAGGACCTGGGGGGCGTCTTCGTGGGGCCAGAGGCCGGGGCGGTGGTTGACGTCGAAGGAGATGAGGGGGCGGTCGGGATGGGGGGCCGTCAGGTCCTGGAGGAGGGACAGGCAGGACGGGGAGAGCGCGGCCGTGATGCCGGAGAGGTGGAGGACGCGGGCGGCGCGGGCCGCCGGCAGGTCCGTGTTGTCGGTGGTCATCGCGGACGCCGCCGAACCCTGGCGGTAGTACGCCACCTCGTGCGCGTCGGTCGCGCGGTCCGCGGCCGTGCGGAAGTAGACGCCGGTGGGGCGGGCCGGGTCGCGGCGCACGGAGGTGACGTCGACGCCGTGCGCCGCGATCGTTTCGAGGAGGTGGTCGCCGAAGCCGTCCGCGCCCACGCGGCTGACCCAGCGGGTGGTGTGGCCGGTGGCGGCGAGGGCGCAGAGGACGTTGGACTCGGCTCCGCCGATGGCGCGTTCGAAGGAGGGGACGTCGGCGAGGCGGCCGGGGCGGGTGGGCAGGAAGGTCACCATGGACTCGCCGAGCGCGACGACGTCGACGACGTCGGGTGCGGCCTTGGAGAAACCGTCGGCGGTCACGGTGGGGGCTCCTCGACAGGGGGCGGGGGCACCGTTGACCCGGTGCTCGCTGGGATGTTAGACAGCCGTGAGCGATATATGCAATGAGTGTTGCAGCTGCTGCAACGGTGCCTTTCAGGGAGGGTCTCATGGGTGTCGAAGCGCTCGCTCGTCTCGCCGCCGAACGCGTCGACCACCGTTTCAAGGGCCTCCCTCCGGACGCCGACGGGCTGAGCGTGGAGGAGCTGGCCGGGCAGCGCCGGAACCTGTTCACCGGCGGGTTCACCACTCCCGTGCTCGCCCTGTCCGCCGAGCGGCTGGAGCACAACCTGGCCCTGATGGAGGCGTACTCCGAGCGGCACGGGCTGGCCTTCGCGCCGCACGGGAAGACGTCGATGGCGCCGCAACTGTTCTGGCGGCAGATCGAGCGGGGGGCGTGGGGCATCACCCTCGCTGTGCCGCACCAGGTGCGGGTCGCGCGGGAGTTCGGAATCGAGCGGGTGTTCCTCGCCAACGAGGTGGTGGACCCGGCGGCGTTGCGGTGGATCGCCGCCGAGCTGGCCGCCGATCCGTCGTTCCGGCTCGTCTGTTACGTGGACTCCGTGCGCGGCGTGGAGCTGATGGACGCGGCGCTGCGGGGCTCGGCGCGCCCGCTGGACGTGGTGCTGGAGTTCGCCGCGGGCGACGGCGCGCGGACCGGGGTCCGTACGGAGGCGGAGGGCGCGGCGGTCGCGGACGCCGTGGCCGGGGTGGAGACGCTCCGGCTGGTGGGCGTGGCCGGGTACGAGGGCGAGGTGCCCGACGCGACTTTGGGGCGGGTGGGCGACTGGCTGCGGCGGCTCGTCGCCCTGGCCGTCGACTTCGACAGGGCGGGACGGTTCGCGGGGCTGGAGGAGATCGTCGTCAGCGCCGGCGGCAGCGCCTGGTTCGACGCGGTGGCGGAGGTGTTCGACGAGATCCCCGAGCTGACGGCGCCCGTGCTGAAGCTGCTGCGGTCCGGGGCGTACGTATCGCACGACGCCGGGCACTACCGGCGTCTGACCCCGTTCAACCGGGTACCCGAGGAGGGTGCCCTGGAGCCCGCGTTCCGGCTCTGGGCCCAGGTCGTCTCCCGCCCCTCCCCCGAGCAGGCCTTCGCGAACGCCGGCAAGCGGGACGCCGCGTACGACCTCGATCTGCCGACGGTGGAGGTGGTGCGGGACGCCGCGTCGGGCGAGGTGCGGGACGCGGGCGACGGCATCGCCGTGACGGGCCTGTCCGATCAGCACGCCTGGCTGCGCACGCGGGCGGGGGCGGACGTGTCGGTCGGGGACTGGGTCGGGCTGGGTCTGTCCCATCCGTGCACGTCGTTCGACAAGTGGAAGCTGATCCCGGTGGTGGAGGCGGACGGGACGGTCGTGGACTACGTCCGCACCTACTTCTGAGGGTCGGCCGGACTCTCCCGCTCCCCGCTCCCCGAAAGGTGGCAGACATGGACGACGTCGTCCTGCGTGACGCCGAGGTCGTCGACGGGTCCGGCGGCCCCTCCTACCGCGCCGACGTGGTCGTGTCGGGCGGCAGGATCACCTCGATCGTCCAGGAGGCCGCGGCGGCCGGGTGCCAGCGGCCGTCCGCCCGGCGGGAGCTGGACGTCGAGGGGCTGGTCCTCGCGCCCGGCTTCGTCGACATGCACGCCCACAGCGACCTCGCCCTGCTGCGCGACCCCGAGCACACCGCGAAGCTGGCGCAGGGGGTGACCCTGGAGGTCATCGGACAGGACGGGCTGTCGTACGCGCCCGTCGACGACCGGACCCTCGAAGAGGTGCGGCGGGCGATCACCGGCTGGAACGGCTACGGCGAGGACATCGACTTCACCTGGCGTTCGGTCGGCGGGTACCTGGACCGCCTCGACCACGGCTTCGACAGCGAGGGCATCGCCGTGAACGCCGCGTACCTCGTCCCGCAGGGCACCGTGCGGATGCTCGCCATGGGGTGGGAGAACCGGGGGGCCACACCTCAAGAGCTGGATCGTATGCGGGAGTTGGTCGCGGACGGGCTGCGCGAGGGCGCCGTCGGCATGTCGTCGGGGCTGACGTACACGCCGGGCATGTACGCCGAGGACGCGGAGCTCACCGAGCTGTGCCGGGTGGTCGCCGAGTACGGCGGCTACTACTGCCCGCACCACCGCTCGTACGGGGCGGGCGCGCTCCGGGCGTACGAGGAGATGATCGCCCTCACGCGCGAGGCCGGCTGCGCCCTCCATCTCGCCCACGCCACCATGAACTTCGGCGTGAACAAGGGGCGCGCCCCCGAGCTGCTCGCGCTCCTCGACGACGCGCTCGCCGCCGGCGCCGACATCACCCTCGACACCTACCCCTACACCCCCGGCTGCACGACCCTCGTGGCGCTGCTGCCCAGTTGGGCGGGCGAGGGCGGCCCGGAGGCGGTCCTGGCGAGACTGGAGGACGACGACACCGCCGCACGCGTCCGGCACGAGCTGGAGGTCGTCGGCGCCGACGGCTGCCACGGGGTGCCCGTCGCGTGGGACACCGTCGAGATCTCGGGGGTCGCCGACCCGGCGCTGGCGTCGTACGTCGGCCGGACGGTCCAGGAGTCCGCCGACACGCGCGGCGAGGACCCGTGGGTCACCGCGCGGCGGCTGCTCGTCGAGGACCGGCTGGGGTCGACGATCCTGCAGCACGTGGGCCACGAGGAGAACGTACGGGCGATCATGCGGCACCGGGTGCACACCGGCGGCTCGGACGGCATCCTGCGCGGCGCCAAGCCGCACCCACGCGCGTACGGCACGTTCCCGCACTATCTGGGCCGGTACGTACGGGAGTTGGGGGTGCTGTCCCTGGAGGAGTGCGTCGCCCACCTCACCTCGCGCCCCGCCGCCCGGCTGGGCCTGCCCGACCGGGGGCTGGTCCGCGAGGGGTACCGCGCCGACCTCGTCCTCTTCGACCCGGCGACGGTCGCCGCCGGCTCGACGTACGAGGCGCCGCGCACCCCGCCCACCGGCATCCCGTACGTCCTCGTCGACGGCCGTTTCGCGATCGAGGACGGTCGGCGGACGGACGTCCTGGCAGGGCGGGCGGTCCGCCGCGCCCGCTGAGAGGGCGCGGCGTCACGATGACTGCCCTGGGGCGTTACGGCCTGGGGAGTATGCAGCCGCTGCGGGTCAGGTCGAGCTTGCTGTCGACGCCGAAGCAGGCCGGGACGTGCCAGGTCTGCTGCCCGTAGTTGATGCCCTCGCGGACGGTGACGGTCCCGTTCGCGTCGACCTCGCACGGGTTGTTGTCGGTGCAGCGCCCGCCGTCCTCGTTGCCCGTGTTGTTGACGGCCACGACCTTGCCGGTGGCGTTGTCGAGCACCGGCGAGCCGGAGGTGCCGCCGATCGTCTTGCAGGCGGAGGTGTAGCGGACCGAGTCCTTCCAGGTCCACACGCCTTCCTTGAGGCGGTACGCGTAGCCGTCGACGTCGCAGGCGTACGTCCGCTTCCAGTAGCCGGAGACGACGGTGATGTCGGTGCCCACGGCCGGGCGGGCCGTGTCGAAGACCAGCGCGTTGATCCCGTACGAGGACTTGATCTGCCCGTACGTGGTGGTCAGCCGGTACAGCGCCATGTCCGTGTCGGTCATGGTGCCGTACACGATCCGGTTGGCGCGGAGGGTGGCGACGCGGGTGCCCGCCGAGTTGAGGAGGCCGAAGGAGCGGGTCGAGGCCCGGTCGACGAGGACCTCACCGGGGTTGGGGAAGCCGGTCTCCAGGCAGTGGCCGTTGGTCATCACCAGGGCCGGGTCGTCGTCCTCGGCGTCCGGCATCCGCACGACCGAGCCGGAGCAGTTGCTGAGCGAGACGGTGCCCGCGAAGTTCACGGCCTGGACCGCGGAGTCGGCCGGAGCCACCCGGGACGCGGCGTCGGCCACGGCCTTGTTCGCCGCGACCACGACACTGCCGACCGCCGTCTTCACGGTCCCCGTCGCGGGCTCCGGCGCGGCCTGGGGTGCCGCGACCGCCGGTGCCGCGCCTGCCCCGGTGATCACCAGGGCGAACAGCGCGGCAACGAGAGGCTTTCTCATGTGGGGGTCCCTCTCTTGCTACGTGAGTGACAGGAGATCTTCCGGCCACCGCAGTTTGTCATGCGCATTGTGAGGGCGGTGTGACGACCGAGCAAGGACTTGGTTCCGGCCGGATGCGGTTCGGCCAGGGGGATGGCGGGAGGTGGCGGGGGTTCGGGCGGGGATGCGGTGATGTGGGGTGGGGGGCGTCTCGGTCGCCGGTAAGACGGTCGCCGGTAAGGCAGTTGCCGGTAAGACGGTCATTGAAAGGCAGTTGCCGGCAGGCGGTCGTTGGTGAGGCAGTTGGGCGTCCACCGGGTCGACACGCAGGCGGCAGGCGGCAGGCGGCAGGCGGCAGGCGGCAGGCGGCAGGCGGCAGGCGGCAGGCGGCAGGCGGCAGGCGGCAGGCGGCAGGCGGGGATCAGGGCTTCAGTCGCGGGCGTTACAACGGGCAAGGGTGGGGCGGTTTTTGTGGATACGTCAGCCGCGACCCTTGGCCCCGTGGGGCGCACCCCTGCCCCATGGGGCACACCCGATACACCACATCCCTCCCGGTCGCCCCCCTGCGGCGCCGCCCGAGCCGACGAGCTCGACCCGACCGTCTACCTCGGCCCCTTCGTCGCGCCCTGCCCCCGGCCCTGGTTGCCGCCGGAGTTGCCTCGGCCCGGGGCGGTCGTCTGGGAGGGCTGGGTGGGGGCGGTGGTGGAGCGTGTGGGCGTCGGGGTGGGGGCCGTGGTCTCGGAGCCGGTGGCGGACGGGGACGGTTCCGCGGAGGTCTCGGTCGGGGAGGCGGACGGCGATGCCGGCTCCGTCGTGGCGGAGGACGCTTGGGCCGACGGCGTGGCCGCTCCCCCGCCGCCGGACCGGCCGCCCGCCGGGGAGGACTCCTTGGTCGCCGGACCGCTCGGTCCCTCCTCGTCCGAGGAGCCGACACCCGCGAGTCCCGCCGCCACGGCACCCAGGATCACGGCCGCGGCGACCCCGCCCGCGATCAGGGCCCCGCGCCGCCGGGCGCGGCGGCGGCCGAGCGTGGCCCGACGGCCGCCGGACGGCCGGGCGCGACGTCCGCCGGGGTCCACGCCACCGAGGGGGGACGGACCGTCCGGTGCGTACCGGGCGGCCTGCCCGTCCGCTCCGGCCGCGTACGCCACGTCGGCCGCAGCCGCACCCGCTGACCCGGCCGCCCCAGAGGCGGGCGGGGTGCCCGTTGCGCCAACGGTCCCCCGGAGGTCGTCGAGCACGACCGCGTCCAGCTGCACGGTGTCGTCGTAGGCGTTCTGCCAGCCGTGGGCGGCGGCGGGGTCGGGGAAGGCCTCGTAGGCGGGCGCCGCGTCGGGGTCGCCGAGCGGGTGGTAGACGTTCGGCGGCTCCTGGGCGGTCTCACCGTCCCGATCCACACCGCTCACCCCGTTCGCCCCGTTCACCCGATTCGCCCCATTCATCGTTTTTTCTTCTCTTCATCTCGCGTGCCCTGAAACCGTGTGGGGGGCGGTCGGACCTGGGGGCGGATTCTAGGGAGGAGTGGCGCTCAGGGACAGCGGAGGAACATTTCGCCGCATAGCGGCGGTCTCACGTGGTGGAAAACACGACCCACGAGCCGTTACCGGGTCGTAAGCTCACGGACATGCAGGTGATCCAGTCGACCAAGCTCGCCAACGTCTGTTACGAGATCCGGGGCCCGGTGCTCGAGGAGGCGATGCGGCTGGAGGCTGCCGGTCACCGCATCCTCAAGCTGAACACGGGCAATCCGGCCGCCTTCGGCTTCGAATGCCCGCCGGAGATCCTGGAGGACATCCTCCGCAATGTGTCGTCCGCCCATGGCTACGGCGACGCGAAGGGCCTCCTGGCGGCGCGCCGCGCGGTCGTCATGCACAACCAGACCCTCGGCATCGAGACGGACGTCGAACACGTCTTCATCGGCAACGGCGTCTCCGAGCTGATCGTCATGGCGATGCAGGGCCTGCTCGACGACGGCGACGAGGTGCTCGTACCGGCCCCGGACTATCCGCTGTGGACGGCGGCGGTCTCGCTGTCCGGCGGCACGGCGGTGCACTACCGCTGCGACGAGCAGGCCGACTGGATGCCGGACCTCGCGGACATCGAGCGCAAGGTCACCGACCGTACCAAGGCGATCGTCATCATCAACCCCAACAACCCGACGGGCGCGGTGTACGACGAGGCGATGATCCGGGGGCTGACGGACATCGCGCGCCGCCACAACCTCCTCGTCTGCTCGGACGAGATCTACGACAAGATCCTCTACGACGGCGCCACGCACACCCCGACCGCCTCGGTGGCCCCGGACCTGCTGACGCTGACCTTCAACGGCATGTCGAAGGCGTACCGGGTCGCGGGCTACCGCGTCGGATGGATGTCGATCTCCGGCCCGCGCGCGCACGCCGACTCCTACATCGAGGGTCTGACGATCCTGGCGAACATGCGGCTGTGCGCCAACATGCCGGGGCAGCACGGCGTGGTCGCCGCGCTCAGCGGACGCCAGACGATCAACGACCTGGTGCTGCCGGGCGGGCGCCTGAAGGAGCAACGGGACGTCGCGTACGAGCTGCTGACGCAGATCCCCGGGGTGTCGTGCGTGAAGCCGAAGGGGGCGCTGTATCTGTTCCCGCGGCTCGACCCCGACGTCTTCAAGATCAAGGACGACCGGCGGATGGTCCTCGACCTGCTCCGCCAGGAGAAGATCATGGTCGTCCAGGGCACCGGCTTCAACTGGCCCGAGCCGGATCACTTCCGTGTGGTGACCCTGCCGACCGTGGCCGATCTGAGGTCGGCGATCACCCGGATCGGGAACTTCCTGGACGGGTACGGCCAGCCGTGAGGCACACCTCAGGAAGACTTCCGGACCTCGCTCAACTTTAGACGTAATCTAATGTAGGCTGGTTCTCCGAGAGCGAGCTTGGAGGCCATCCCATGTACGAGCCGATCCGCACCAAGTCGGTCCACACGATGGCCGCGACGACCTCGCCCGACTTCCCGCACCGTTCGCGCGAGGAGGAGCTGGACATCCAGCTCGCCGGCCATCTGGCCGCCCTGCTCGCGACGACGGACGAGCTCCGTGCGCTCACCCCCACCGCCGACCTCGACACGGCCGCCGAGCGGCTGTCCGAGCAGGTGGCCCGGCTGCGCGGCGGCCTTCCGCCCGTCCGCTCCTCCGCGTCGGCCGGCGGACGCGACCGGGATGCCGCCGGGCTCCACCGGCGCGCCCACACCCTCGCCGGGCGCGCCCTCGTCGTGGCCGCCTCCCGCGCCGACACCGCGGCCGCGATCCTGGCCGCCGAGCGCATGGACGCCCACGCCGCCGCCGAGCGCGTCGACGCCCGCACCTCCGCCGAGCCTCTCGCCGACCGCGAGCTGGCCTCCCACTGACGTAGGGCCCGGCACACCCCCGAGCCGACGGCACACCCCCGAGCCCCGGCTCGCCCCAGACGGCCCCGGTCCGCGTGCACCCGCAGCGACGCGCGGACCGGGCGCCACAAGCCTCCGGCCCCAACCCCGTGACCGCCCCGCCACGCAGCCCCAGCCCCCGCACCACGACCGCTCCGCCACACGCCCCGCACACCGCGCGGCAGCCTCGCCCCTGCGGACCTCCCCGACCCCCAAGGGCGACCCCCGGGACGGGCCCGTGAGACGCGGGCGCCCCGGCCTCGCGGCCCCCGGCCCGACGCCGAACACCGTGGCGGCCTCGCCAGCGGAACTTCCCGCTCCCCGCCCCCCGAGGGTGACCACCGGGACGGGCCCGTGAGGCGCGGGCGCCCCACCACGCCCACCGACCACGCCCCCACCCCTCCCCCTCGTAGCCACCCTCCCCCTCCCCCGGAGCGGCGGCGCCCGTTCCGGTTGCGTTCCGGGACGGCGGCTTCACCCCGTGTTCACCCCTGCCGCCCTGGAACGTCGGGTTCCGGGAGCACGCTCCCGGGTGTGAGACGCATCGCAGGGATCGTCCTCGCGGTCCTGCTGATCGGCGGCGTGGTGGCAGCCGTCGTGGCGGGCCGGGACACCGGGGACACGAGCACGGCAACGAAGACCGTGCGAGGAGTGATCGGGTCGGAGAAGGCCGAGTTCTTCGCCGACCCGGAGGTGGTGAAGGCCCTGGCCGCCGAGGGCTACACCGTGAAGACGGAGACATCGGGCTCCTGGGCCATGGACGGGCTGGACCTGAAGGGGTACGACTTCGCCTTCCCCTCCAGCAAGGCCCCCGCCGACGAACTGGCCGAGAAGTACCGGGTACGCGAACCGCTGCCCCGCCCCTTCTACTCACCCCTCGTCGTGGTCGCCCACCGGGGCGCCGCCGAGGTGCTGAGCCGCAACGGGCTGGCCACGCTGGACAAGGACCGCGGCGTGCTCGACATGGACGCCTACCTGAAGGCGGCCGAAGCCGGCCGCACCTGGCAGCAGCTCAAGGGGTCGGAAAGGTACGGCGAGTTGTCGGGGCTGCTCTACATCGCCACGACCGACCCGACCAGCTCCAGCTCGGGGGCCCTCTATCTCGCCGCGGCCTCCAACGTCGCCAACGACGGACGGGTCGTCGCGAACGAGGCGGACATCAAGAGGACCGCGCCCCTCCTGCACGAGCTGATCAGCGTCCAGGGCGCTCAGCAGCCGAGCAGCGACGCGGCGTTCCGCGACTTCGTCAGCGGAGTCGGCAATCCGCTCGTCCTCGTCTACGAGTCCCAGGTCGCCGCGCTGCTCGCCGACGGCCAGAAGGTCGACGGCCTGGTCGTCCTCTACCCGGACACCACCGTCAACAGCGACCACACCGTCGTACCCGTCACCGACGAGGGCCGCGCCCTCGGTGAACTGCTCGGCACGGACCCGGAGTTGCGCCGCCTGGCGGCCCGGCACGGGTTCCGGCCGCAGGGCTCGGCGAAGGAGTTCACGGCGGCGACGGCCGGCCTCACCACGTATCTGACGCCTCGGCTCACCGTCCGGCAGGCGCCCGTGCCCACCTCCGAGGTGCTGCACGAGATGGCGCGCCGGGCGCGGGGCCGCTGAACCACGGGGGAACACCACTCATGACAACGGAAGACAGCTTCACCCTCACCCCGCCCGAGCCGGTCGCGGCCGTACCCCGGGAGAAGGCCGGCGGCCTGGTGCCGGTCGAGGAGTCCGTACGGTCGGACATGGCCAGGAAGGCCGAGGAGTACGTCCGCTCGCTGGCCGCGCTCGACGCCCGGTCGCCGGAGTTCGCGGGGAAGGTCGGGGAGATCGCGGCGCTCGGCGCGGGCGAGATGCGCACCGCCGCCGCACAGTCCAACCGCATGCTGGAGCGGACCGTCCGCAGCCTGCCCGACAAGGGCGGGGACGCCCAGTCGCAGGTCGCCGGCTCGCTCGTCGAACTGCGGCGCGTGGTCGAGGACCTGGACCCGCGGGACCTGCCCACCGGCAAGGGCCGCAAGCTCCTGTCCCGGCTGCCGGGCGGCAACCGGCTGCGGGACCACGTCGCCAAGTACGCCACCGCGCAGGGCACCCTGAACCGCATCGTGGGGTCACTGCGTGGCGGACAGGACGAACTGCGCCGGGACAGCGCCGCGTTGCAGACGGAGCGGGTCCGCCTGTGGGAGACCATGGGCAAGCTCCAGGAGTACGTGGTCCTGACCGAGGCCCTGGACACGGCCGTCGAGGCGCACATCGCCGCCGCCGACCCGCAGCAGGCCGACACCCTGCGCGCCGACGTCCTCTTCCCCGTCCGGCAGAAGCACCAGGACCTGCTCACCCAGCTGGCCGTCTGCGCCCAGGGCTATCTGGCCATGGACGTCGTCCGCCGCAACAACGAGGAACTGATCAAGGGCGTCGACCGGGCCGCCACGACCACGGTCTCGGCGCTGCGCATCTCCGTGATGCTGGCCTCCGCCCTCGACACACAGCGCAAGGTCGTCGACCAGGTCAACGCGTTGCGCGGCACCACCGAGGACCTGGTCCGCGGCAACGCCGAGATGCTCGCCACCCAGAGCGGCGAGATCCAGCGCATCGCCGCCGACCCGGCCGTCGGCGCGGAGACGCTCCGCTCGGCCTTCCAGCAGATCTACCGCACCCTCGACACCATCGACACGTACAAGGCGCAGGCCACGGAGACCATGGCCGCGACGGTGGAGTCCCTGACGGCCGAACTCCAGCACGCGGGACGCCACTTGGAGCGCAGCCGCTCGCAGGGCGCCCTCGAAGGGGGTGGCCTCGTATGAGACGGACCCTCTCGGCCTCCCGCGGCACCGCCGCGGCCCTCGCCCTGGCCCTGGCGGCGGCCGGATGCACGACCGCCACCGGCACCCCCTCCGATCCGAACACCTACGTCCCCGGCACCCTGCGCGTCCTCGCCTCCAGTGAACTCGCCGACATGAAGCCGGTGCTGGAGCGGGTCGAGAAGGACACGGGCCTCCGGGTGCGGCCCACCTACATGGGCACCCTGGACGCCGTGGAACTGCTCGCCGGGGGCCGGGCGAAGGACGTGTACGACGCCGTCTGGCTGTCGTCCAACGACTATCTGCGGCTGCGCCCGGACGCGGCGAAGCAGGTCGTGTCCGAGACACCGGTGATGTCCAGCCCGGTGGCGATCGGTGTGAAGGAGGCGACCGCGCGGAAGCTGGGCTGGAAGCCGGACCGCGTCTCCTGGTCGGACATCGAGAAGGCCGTCGCGGACGGCGACCTCACGTACGGCATGACGGACCCGGCCCGCTCCAACTCCGGTTTCTCCACGCTCGTCTCGGTGGCCTCCGGGCTCTCCGACGCGCAGGCCGCGCTCACCGACGCGGACGTGGCGCGGGCGACGCCCCGGCTGAAGGAGTTCTTCCAGGGGCAGAAGCTGACGTCGGGCTCGTCGGGCTGGCTGGCGGCGGCCTACGACCGGCGCGGTGACGTCGACGCGCTGCTCAACTACGAGTCGGTGCTGAAGGCGCGGAAGGACCTGACGGTGATCCGCCCCCGCGACGGGGTCGTCACCGCCGACTACCCGCTCTCCTCCCTCGCGTCGACCGGCAAGGACGTCCGCGACGACGTACGCCGCCTCACCGACGCCCTGCGCGCCCCGGACACCCAGCGGCTGATCACCGAGAAGACCCTGCGCCGCCCGGTCGTCCCCTCGGTCCGCCCGGCCGCCGGCCTCGACACCACCCGGCGCCGTGAACTCCCCTTCCCCGGCAGCCGTTCCGTCGCCGACGGACTCCTCGACGCGTACGAGAACGAGCTGCGCCGCCCGTCGAGGACCGTGTACGTCCTCGACACCTCCGGCTCCATGGAGGGCGACCGCCTGGACCGGCTGAAGGAGGCCCTCACCGAGCTGACCGGGGACTTCCGGGACCGGGAGGAGGTCACGCTGATGCCGTTCGGGTCGGGGGTCAAGAGCGTGCGGACCCATGTGGTCCGGCCGTCGGACCCGAAGGCGGGCCTCGACGGCATCCGCGCCGACACCCGCGGGCTCTCCGCCTCCGGCGACACCGCCATCTACACCTCGCTGCGCAAGGCGTACGAGCACCTCGGCGCCGCCGACCGGGACACGTTCACCTCGATCGTGCTGATGACGGACGGCGAGAACACCGAGGGCGCGAGCCCCGCGGACTTCGACGCCTTCTACCAGGGGCTGCCCGCCGCCGAGCAGCGCGTCCCCGTCTTCCCGATCCTCTTCGGCGACTCCGACAGGGACGAACTGGAGCACATCGCCGACCTGACCGGCGGCCGCCTCTTCGACGCCCAGCAGGGCTCGCTGGACGGCGCCTTCGAGGAGATCCGTGGCTACCAGTAGGTTCATGGCGTACGTCGAGTCCCGCAAGAACCTCACCGGCAGCGTCCTCGGGGTGGCGGGGCTCGGACTGACCTTCGCGGGGCTCGCGGGCCCGTACTGGCCGGTCGTGGTCGCCGGGTTGTACGGCGCGGGCGCGCTGCTCGCCCCGCCGGAGCGCCCGCCGGTGCCCGACTTCCCGGACCCGTCCGCCCAGCTCGACGAGGTCCGCGCCGACTTCGCCCGGCTGGGCGGCTACCTCGCCGGCATCGAGCTGCCGCCCGCGGCCGCCGGGCGCCTCACCGAGTTGACGGAGCTGCTGACGGCCCTCCTCGACCCCGGCTGGGTCGCCGAGCTCCTCGGCCAGGACCCCGAGGGCCTCCACACGCTGTCGCGGGCGGTGCGGCAGGACGTGCCCGAGGCCGTCGACACCTACGTCCGCACCCGCTGGTGGACCCGTCTGACGCCGGGCACGGAACCCCCCGAGCGCCATCTGGAACGCCAGCTGACCCTGCTGCACGACGAGTTGCAGCGGCTGGCGGCGGCCCTGCGCGACACGGAGGCCCGGCGGCAGGAGTCGCACACCCGGTACCTGGAGGACCGCTCCGGCTGAGCACTCAGCCGATGTTCGCCAGAATCACGATCAGCAGCACCACCGCGAGCACCACGCCCAGCACCTTCAGGCCGGCGTACGGGGACGGGGGCTGGTCCGGTGTGGGCGGCGTTCCCGGGACCTGGGCCGGTCGGGGTCCGTTGAACACGTCGTGCCCGGTCACGGAGACCCGCGTGCACCAGGGGCAGGTCGGCAGGTGGGAGCCGTACGTGTGCAGGGGCCGTACCGTGCACGACCGCACCTGCCCACGCTCCTTGTCGAGGGCGCGCAGCCATGCCTCGGCCGGGGGCCGGGCGGTGGGGGTCTGGACGCCGGGGCCGAAGGCGGCCCTGGCGAGGGTGAGGAGTTCGGGCGGCAGGACGGAGGGGTCGACGGTGCCGCGCGGGATGATGACCATCTCGGGGCGGACGACGTAGGAGATGCTCGCGGCGATGTTGTCCTTGACGGTCGACTCGGAGGTGCTCTCGTGGGGGACGCCGCCGAAGGGGTGGTTGCCCGCGGTGAGCAGCTGGTAGACGAGGACGGCGAGGGCGAAGTCGTCGCTCTGCCGGGTGGCGGGGCCGCCGGCCTGCCGCTCGGGGGCCGAGTAGTCGGTGGTGTGCATCAGGCAGGGGAACAGCTCGCCGGTGGCCGGGTCGGTGAAGGCGATGGAGTCGCAGTCGAGGAAGGTGACGAAGCCGTTGCCGTCGACGACGACGTTGCTGCTGGAGAAGTCGCCGATGACGAGGTTGTCGTAGTGCATGCGGGCCGTCATGAACGCGAGGTTCCAGGCGACGCCGAGCAGGAACCGCCAGTCGGCCCGGTCCGGGAACAGCTTCAGCCGCTGGACGCGGGTGAACAGGCCGACGAGCTGCACGTGCTGGGGTTCGCCGAACCGGCGCATCGCGTATCCGAGGAACTCGCCGTTCGTGCCGCGTGCCATCGCCGTCGGCCAGGCCAGCTCGGGCGGCTGGTTGGCGTCGGTGGGGCGGGCGGCCAGCGGGGACATGGTGAGCATGCGGGCCAGTCGCCGTTCCTGGTCGGGGCCCGGCGGGTCCCGGTAGATCTTGACGACGATCCCCGCGTCGCCCTCCACGGGGAACACGGCCGCCTGCCCGCCGCCTTTGAGGGGCTGCTCGGCGAGGGTGACCGCCTTGCCGTCGAGGAAGACCCTGCGGCCGCTCATGGCCGTACCTCCGAGTGCTCTCTGGGGCGGACCGGCGTCGGCCGCGGCCCCGGCGCCGCCCGTCCTACGAGCCGCGCCGACGTCGACCGACCGGACCGCCGTGGGTGGTTGTCCGGGCCGCCGGCCCGCCGGGGCCGGCCGGTTTCCGCGGTCATCCGCGGCTCGTGCGGACGGCTCGCAGCAGGGTTTTGTCGTCGGCGTTCAGGGCGGTGAGGCGGTCGGAGCGCAGGAGGGCGGCGAGCTTGCCGTCGGCGTCGTCCGGCGCGGTGTCGAGGGAGCGGAAGACGGCGTCCGCGAAGGACGTGTTCGGGGACTGGGCGCCGCCGGCCGTGCGGTTGAGCATGGCCTGCGCGAGGCCGTCCGTGGAGAGCAGCACTCCGTCGATGCCGTCGTCGGAGAGGCACTCGGTGTGCGTCCAGCGCGCCGCGTCCGGCGAGGTCAGGAACACCGTTTCGTTGCTGTACTCGCTGACCGCCGCCGCCTGCGGCAGCAGATGGAACTGCCGCTCCCCGTCCTCGGTCCCGGCCCGTACGACGACGAACCCGTCCCCGACGGTCAGGTGCCCCAGCCAGCCTGGCGCCAGCACCACCACGGTGAGGGTGGTGGCGAAGTCGGGCGCGTCACTGCCCGTACGGTCCAGGAAGTCGTCGCTGACGTCCTGCAACGCGTCCCGCAGCAGCTCGTGCACGGCCTCGCCGGGCTGTACCTCCATGGCCGCGCCGGCCCGCCGCGCGAAGTGCTCGGCGGCCAGTTTCACCGCCAGCCGGGAGCCCTCCTCCGAGCGTGGCCGGCTCCCGGCGCCGTCGGCGACGGCGAGGACGGCGACGGCGGAGGTGACGACCCAGCCGCAGGCGTCCTGGCAGGGCAGGCCCTGCCGCCGGTGCCGGTACCCCTCGACGCTGAGCCCGTGGATGCGCCACGACGGGACGGTCACGTCACGCCTCCCAGGCGGGGCGCTGCGTCTTGAACTGGCTGAAGATCTTCTCGAACACCTCGTCCCCCGCCCCCTTCTGCTCGGCGTTGGCGCTGGCGGACATCATCTGGAGCAGCTCCCGGAACGGGAATCCCTGCAACCGCGCGTTGAACTTGGGTGCGAACGCCTGCAGCACCTGCTCCCCGCGGTCCGTGATGCCGCCCACCCCGATGGCGTACAGCCGGAACCGGCGGGACCGCTGCTCGTCGGCGAGGACGGGTATCAGCCGTTGCCAGGAGTCGGTGAGGTGACCGGTCGGGTCGGTGGGCAGCCCGTCGGTGACGAGGCAGATCTGCGGCCGGTAGTACTGGAGTCCGGACGCCCGCAGCTCCGCCTTGCGCGCCGCGACGATGTGCATGGACAGCTCCAGCGCCTCGGTCATCAGGGTGACCCCGGCGGCCGTCAGCTGCGGTGCCTGGAAGGCGTGCGCGGGGATGAAGGGACTCGTGCGGGTACGTGGGTCGAGCAGTTGGGGCCCGCGCCAGGCGCCGACGCCCTGGCCGCCGAAGGTGACGACGGCGACCTCCACGCTGTAGCTGAGGCTGACGTCGTCGTGGAGTTCGCGGGTCCACTCGGCGAGCGCGTTGTTCAGCGCCTGGATCGGCGCGCCCGCCATGGAACTGGATGTGTCGAGGCACAGCACGAGCGGCATGCGCTGGGCGTTGTTCTCGAACTCGATGTCGGCGTACTCCGCCGGCAGGGTGGGCGGGTATTCGCTGTGCATCGCTGGTCCCCCTGATGTTTCCGTTTCGTGCGCGGTACGCGTGCGGGTGAGGCGTGGGTGTGGGGCTCGGGGTGACGGGTGTCGTGCCTTAGCGGGGGGTGCCCTTGGCGTGGCGGGCGGCGGGCGGGAAGGCGTACAGGACGTCGGAGTCGCGTTCGGGTGCCTCGGCGACGTCGACGAGCCCACCGGGCGCGGGCGGCGGCCGTCCCGCCTCGGCCCACACCGCCCGGTAGAGCACCCGGTCGAGTTCGACGTAGCCCTGTGGGTGCAGTTCGGTGCGGACCACGGCGGTACGGGTGTGGGCGGGGCGGGCGCTCACCTGACGTCCGTGGCGCGCGGTGGGCGCGACGCGCAGTCGGGTGGTGCTCTCGTCGCCGTCGTGTGCGGCCTGGGTGGGGGCCTGCCCGTCGCCGCCGCGTGCGGCGCCATGGGTGGGCGACCGCCCGTCGGCGGGCCGCGGCTCACGGCGGCGCGCGCCGCCTCCCGGTGGCATGGCGGCGAGCCGCCCGGAGGCCGTGCGATGCCCGACGGCGACGGGGCCGCGCGAGCGGCGGATCACGACGGCGAAGGCGAGAAGCAGCAGCACGAGCAGCAGTCCCATCCAGAGAGCGGCCCAGGAGGTGCTGTCCCCGGCGGCCTCGGTGTCCCCACCGCCGGCCTGCGCGGTGTCGTCCTTGGCGTCCTTGCCGTCGTCGCCCCGGCCGTTCTTGCTGTCCTCGTCGTTGGGGTTGCCGGAGGTGGTGGCCGGGTCGGTGGTCACGCTCTCGACGGTGAAGACGTGGGTCTCGGGGTCGGCGGCGAGCCCCTTGTCGATGAACTGCTTGCCGGTGAGCTTGTTCTTGACGGTTTCGCACAGATCGTTGTCGTCGCGACAGACCCCGGCGTTCCTCAGCTCGCTCCGCGCTTCCGGCGGCAGCGGGTCGATAGTGGCATCGGGATGCACGAGACGGCCTTCGGCCATGAGGAGCAGGGCGGTGCCGCCCTCGCCGGTCGATATGCCCTCGGGTACCTGTACGACCAGCGGATTGGTGTCCTCGTACAGCTTCTTGAGGCTCTCATGCTCCTGTTGGCTGAGCTTTTCGAAGTCCAGCGGGCCTTCGAGTGTGATGACGACGGCGCCCCGGGAGATCACATCGCCTCCGCACGTCACCTTCTCGCCGAAGGTGTCGCCGCAGGAGTCGGCCGCGGCGACCGGTGACATCAGCGGCACCGCGGCGACCAACACCCCCATGAGTACAGCGAAAGAGGACAAACGCCTGACGGCACCCATCGCACCAACCCCCCGTGGCCTGAAAGGCACGCCCCCGCGGCCCTGAAAGACCCGTCCCATACTGGAGCAGGCAACGGGGTGGCCGGAAGGGTTTGGAGAATTCCACCGGGCGACTTCCGGCAATTGTCGATCGCTTTGCGTTTCACTTCTACAACTTGAACACCTGGTGACAACGACTGAACATCTGCCGCGCCCGTTCCACCCAATCATTGGCCAACACATCGAAGTCGGCCTGGGTGATGCGACAGGTCAGCGGAAGATCACAGACCCCGGCGAGGCAAGGACGCGGCCCCCGTACGTCCCACACGGACAGCATGGGGTTCAGTTGTTCGGTATTCCACGCGTTCGAAGCGGCGGCGGCGATGGCGAGTTGGTCCTGCCGCAGGAAATGCCCGTCCGTGGCGAACGCGACGAGGAGTTTCTTGGTCGTCATGAATCTGACCGTGACCGTCCGCCCCGCCTCACGGAGATCGAATTGCAGGGAGACGGACACGGTGTCGTGGACCGTGTGGTAATTCCGCCGCGCCACCCAGTTCTGCACGAGTTGCCGCCAGTGCGTCCCGAGGTCGAAGATCTCGGCCCGCCCCGCATACGACTCACGACCGGAATAGGAGTCCCGGCCGGGGTGGGAGTCACGGCCGGGGTAGGAGTCCCGGCCCGGGCTGGGATACGAATCTCGGCCGGGGTACGAGTCCCTGCCGGGGCCGGGGTAGGAGTCCCGGTTCGGGTAGGAGTCAGGCACCGTCACGGACCACCGCCTCGGCGACCATGGCATCGGTCAACCCGGCGTCCAGCAGCGCCTGGGCGTGCAGCAGCAGACAGGAGGGCACGGACTCGCTGGTGGTGCGCCGCAGGTGGCGTTCCTTCAGCTCCTCGTACCGCACCTCGATGGTCCGGGCGACCTGGGGCGGCGGCCAGGCGGCCACCGTGGGCTGCTCCATGACCAACTCCGCCAGGATCTCCGCGAGTTGCGGGCGGTGTTCGGGCCGCTTGGCCAGGCAGCGCGTGATGAGGGGCCGCAGCCCCTCCGGGACACCGTCGAGCTGCGGCTTCCCTCGTACGACCTCGGCCCGCACCCCTTCCCCGCCGCCGTGCGGGGGACGCCCGGTGAGCGCGTACACGAGCACGCCGCCCAGGGAGAAGATGTCACTGGGCGGCCCGACAGCGGCGCCGCGAATCTGCTCCGGCGACATGAACGGCGGTGTGCCGACGACGACGCCGACACGGGTCAGCCCGGGGGCACCGTCCACGCGGGAGATGCCGAAGTCGATGACGCGGGGGCCGTCGCTCGCCAGCAGGACGTTCGCGGGCTTGAGGTCGCGGTGGACGACCTTGGCGGCGTGGATGGCCTGGAGTGCCTCGACGAGCCCGGCGCCGAGGGGGCGCACCTGGGCCTCGGGGAGGGGCCCGTCCGCGCGGACCGCCTCGGCGAGGGAGGGGCCGGGGACGTACAGGGTGGCCAGCCAGGGCAGTTCGGCGTCAGGGTCCGCGTCGACGACGGCGGCGGTGTACGCGCCGCTGACCACGCGGGCGGCGGCGACCTCCCGCGCGAAACGTTCACGGAACTCGGGTTCCGCGGCGAGTTCCGGTCGGGCGACCTTGACCGCGACCTCGCGGCCGGCGGGCGACCGGCCGAGATAGACCCAGCCCATCCCTCCGGAGCCGAGCCGGCCCACTATCTTGTACGGGCCGATCTTCATGGGGTCACTTACGGGTGTACGCACCCCCGGCTCACCTCATTTCGGGGTTCGGTGCGGATGTCCCGTAGTGTCCCGCGATTTCCCCCGCGGGGCAGCCGTTTTGCCCCGCACCGCCCGTACCTGTTCACCGCGGAGGGGCCACACCCCACGCGACGCACGCGACGCGCCTGGGGCCGACATGACGCCCGCCGCGGGCTCCGGCAGGACTCAGACGACATTCCGGAGGACTCAGGCGGTGAAGAAGCGCGCGAGCAGGCGTCGGAAGAAGTGGGCACCCCTACGCCCCCAGCCCCTCACCTCCCCCGAGGCTGCGCCGTGCACAGGGCCCAGATGATGAAGCCGTAGACCGCTATCAGGACGAGTGACCAGACCGGGTAGTACGGGAGGGTCAGGAAGCTGGTGATGAGGAGTAGGCCCGCGAGCAGGACCCCGACCGCGCGGGCCCAGGTCCGGCCGTTGAAGAGGCCGGCGCCGGCCACCACGGCCAGGGCGCCGAGCAGCAGATGGATCCAGCCCCACCCGGTCGTGTCGAACCTGAACACGTAGTTCGGGGTGTTGACGATGATGTCGTCGTCGGCGATGGCCACGATGCCGCGCAGCACATCGAGGGTCCCTCCGATCATCAACATGACCGCGCCGAACGCCACCAGCCCGCCGGCCCATGACGCGGAGCGCTGGTGGGACCGGGACGAGGACCGGCGTGCATGTGTCGTCTGAGTCATGGTGTGTCTCCCTGTCACTTGAATGTGGTTCACCGGTGTCAGGCGAGGATCAGGATGATGAAGACCACGCACACGATGATGTTCACGAGCCAGCTGTGCGTGTTCGTCCAGTCGCGGATCTTGGGCATGGCCCCTTCCGCGTGATGACCGAACAGCATCCGGATCAGCAGCGGTAGCGCCGCGACGAGGACGGTCAAGCCGATGAACGGCAGCGCCGCGACGAACGACGCGTGGGAGTGGATCAGGTTGACGCCCACGGTCATCATGATCACGAGGTCGGACGGCATCACCAGGATGACCATCAGCCCGACCTTGAACGCCTTGCGCGGGTCCGCGTTCATCAACGTGCCGAGCCACTTGGGCGGTTCGACGCTCTCGCGTTTGATCCAGTTCTTCAGCACGGCCGCGGCCAGAAGCGCCACCAGCACGTACTGGACGATGTGGCCGACGGAGCCGTTGTCGGAGGGGTCACCGAAGTCGACGACGTTGTCGAGAGCGGCCGCGAGGCCCATCATGACGGCCACGCCCGCCGTCGTCGCGAGGGTGATGCCGGCCAGGAACCCCAGGGACACCGGTACCGCTCTCGGCGTCGTCACGAAGATGATGGCCGAGATGATCTGCGGCCCGACCATCATGGTGATCGCGAGCGGAAGAATCTGAAGTCCGTCCATGACTGGGCGTCACCCGTTGAGAACGGCGCGCTTCTGCTCTTGGAACTCCTCCTCGGTCAGCACCCCTCGCGCCTTCAGCTCGCCCAACTCCTTCAACTGGTCGACCTTGTCCGCCGAGGACAGCGCCGAGGACTGAGTCGCGGGTTGTGGAGCCTCCTGCGCCACGTACGGAGCGGGGGCCGACCGAGGTGTGTATTGCTGGGCGTCCTGCAGGGCCCACCGGCCCGCCTGACGCCGGGACACACGGTTCGACACCGCCGTCGCCGTGCCCGCGACGGCGGCGGTGCGGGCTACGCCGCGCATGAGACCTGGCATGGTCGGCACCTCCTGCTGTGCTCTGCGTACTGTCACGAACCGGTGCCCAGACCGGTCTCGGCCCGGCCCCGGCCCCGGCCCCGGCCCCGGTCTCAACGTCGGCCTCCACCGAGTCCAGCGCCGCGACGAGGTCCTGGACGGGGATCCTTCCGACGGCCACCAACCGGGCGCCGTTGCCGCAGCGCGCGGGCGAAGGGCGCGGCCCAGCGGTTCTCGTACATCAGGATGGCGGCCGTGCTGCCGGCCCCGATCGTCTGCCCGACCTCTTCGATGTCGTCCTGACCGAGCAGTCCCGAAGTCGCGCCCTCGAGCACCGTGAGCCCCGTGTCCATGTCCCGGCTCAGCTCGACGATGTCGACCGCCGCCACGGAACCGTCCTCGCCCTCGCGGACGGTGGGCGGGGCCGGGGGTGCGATGACGTCCCCGTCAGGCACACCCACCATGCGGCACACCCACCATGTCCGACGTTTCCGGCGCCCCGGCACACCAGCCGCGTCCGTCCGGCGTTCCCGGCGGGTCCCGGTCGCTTCCCCTCCGACACCACGGCGCCCTCATCCAGTGCACCACCCACCGCCAGGATCCGCATATCGGTCCCCTTCGGCGGCGTGACCCGCGGCGGAGCAGGGCCGGCACAGGGCGGACGGCACTCGCCATGCGTCACCCGACCAGCCTGGCTAAAGTGGTCAAGTCCGGAAACACATGCCGAAAAACATCGCCGATGGGTCGTGATCGACGACGGATCGGATGGCAACCATGACCGCGCAACCGTCACCCCCCCAGGAGACCAGCCCCCTCCCCCGCAGCACCCCAGACACGGATGCGGCGACACCGAGCGGGGCGGCGGACCGCGCTGTCACCCACCACGCCGTGACACTCGACGTGTTCGGTGCCCGTATCGAACTGCTCCCACCCGACCAACTCGCCTTCCTCGCGGGCGTCGGCGTCCTGGCGGCGTGCGAGATCATCGAGTGGCCGGTGGCGCTGGTCCTGGCCGTGGGACACCAACTGGCCCACAGCCATCACGACCGGACGCCGCGCGAGTTCGGCTAGGCCCTGGAAGAGGCGTGAGGCACCGCCCCCGACCTGCTCGCCCAGCCCGCCCGACCTGCTCGCCCCGACCGACGTACCCGGCCCACCACCGCCAAGCCGGCTGACTCGGCCCGCCGCGGCGACCGCCGACGACGACGAAGCCGCCGACAGCCGGCAGCACGCCCCCTCCCCTGCCGTACCCCTGCCCCTTGCCCCCTGCCGCTCCTCCCCAGCACCCGCGAGCCCACCGTCACCCCCACCCCATCCACACCCCCGCCCAGCCCTGCACTCAGCCGAGTGCCCGTCCGCCAAGGGGAGTTCCATGGCTTCTTCCGGTGGCTCTTCATCGGCTTCCGAAGGTGCCGGCCGTCCGACCGGCGAACCTCCGTTGAGTGCCGCGGAACGCGACGAGTACGAACGGCTGCGCAAGGCCGCCCACGGCCGCCACCGGCGTCTGCGGTACGCGGCCACCTCCGTACTGCTGCTCGTGGCCTTCCTGTTGGCGCCGCTCGCCGTGGTCGCCGCCTGGGTGGACTCCGAGGTGTCGGACACCGACCGGTACGTCCAGACCGTCGCCCCCATCGCGACGAAACCCTCCGTCCAGAACGCCGTGACCGACCGGCTCACCAAGCGCGTGGTCGACAGCGTCGACGTCGCCGCCTTCACCGACGCCATCGGACGGACCCTGCAGAGGGACGGGGCGCCACCCCCGGTGGTCCAGGGCGCGGAAGCGCTCACCGGACCGCTCAAGAGCGCGCTCAACTCGGCAGTGCACTCCGTCGTGAACAGGGTGGTGACCAGCGATCAGTTCGCCGAGGTGTGGGACAACGCCAACCGGCGGGCCCACGCCGCCGTGGTCAA
Source organism: Streptomyces sp. NPDC030296 (assembly GCF_055572815.1). Classification (NCBI taxonomy): domain Bacteria; kingdom Bacillati; phylum Actinomycetota; class Actinomycetes; order Kitasatosporales; family Streptomycetaceae; genus Streptomyces; species Streptomyces sp. NPDC030296. The sequence continues at coordinate 410,300 of NZ_JBVICQ010000003.1, read as the reverse complement.
GGTCCTCACCGGCGAGGGTGACAGCGCGATCCAGGCCGGCACCGACAGCATCGACCTGAATATCGGCACCCTCGTCGACGAGGTCAAGAAAGAGCTGGTGAACGCGGGTTTCGATCAGGCGTCGAAGATTCCTGACGTCGACAAGAAGGTCACCCTGCTGAAGACCGACAAACTCAACGAGGCCCAGGACGCCATGCGCCTGCTGGACGTGGTCGGCACCTGGCTCCCCGTCCTGGTGCTCGTCCTGTCGGCGCTCGCCATCTGGAGCGCGCCCAGGCACCGCGTGGCGCTGATGGCGACGGCGATCGGCATCGGGATCATGATGATCGTGCTGCTCGTCGGCCTCGCCGTGATGCGGTCGGTCTATCTGGACTCCGTCCCGTCGAGCGTCCTGCCGAAGAACGCCGCGGCCGACATCTACGACACCTTCATCCGCTTCCTCAAGAACAGCACCGTCACGGTCCTGGTCATCGCGGTGATCACGGCGTTGGCCGCTTACCTGTACGGCCCCTCGCGCCCTGCCCGGTGGGTCAGGGGGGCGGCCGCGAAGGGGACCGGCGCCACCGGGCGGGCCATGGCGCGCCGCGGACTGCGCACCGGCGAGGCGGGCCGCTGGCTGGCCGCCCACGTCACGTGGACCACCGGTATCGCCATCGGCGGCGGCGCGCTCGCCCTGGTGCTGTGGAACTACCCCACCCCCGGGGCGGTGGCGCTCGTCCTCGGCGTCGTCGTCCTCGTACTGATCATCCTGGGCATGCTCGCGGCGGCCTCCGGCCCGGGGCGACACCCGCCCGCCGACGGCCGGTCGGCGCCGACCCCCGGCTGACGCCGGCCCACCCGCAGGCGTACGCGGTCGCCGACATCTTCCGGGACGACGGGCTCGGCGGCTGGGCCCAGACGGGCTGGCTGGTCTTCGCGCTCGTCCTGCCGGTCCTGGGCGTCTTCGTCTACGTCGTGGCCCGGGGCAAGGACATGGGCCGGCGTGAACAGGACCACGTCCGGGCCAAGTTGCGGGAGACGGACCAGTACGTCCGCGAGACCGTCGGCACCGCCGGCCCCACCGACGAGGCGGAGCAGCTCGCCAAGCTCTCCGAGATCCGGGCCAAGGGCGACATCACCGACGAGGAGTACCGCCGGGCCAAGGAGATGGTCCTCCACCACTGACGCCACACGGACGCCACCGCCGGCCCGGCACGGGCGCCACCCTCGCTCAACCCGCCTGGGTACGCGTCCTCAACGCCTCTCGCACGATCGCCTCCAACTGCTCGTGGTGCGCGCCCTTCCAGTACGCGCGCCCGCAGTCGCCGCACTGCGCGAACACGTCGTACGACCGCTGCGTGCCGTGCTCCAGGCGGTCGGCGACCTCTTCCTTCGTGGCCGGTCTCAGCAGTCCGTTGCAGGCGGTGCAGCGGGTCCACGGCCGCAGCTCCGGCGCGAAGCGCTCCAGTACGTCGCTCAGTTGCTCGTCCGGCTGTGTGCTGTAGACGTACGCCCCCGCCCACAGCTCCCGCCGCCGCAGCAGCCCCCGGTCGCGGCTGAGCATCACACGCCGCTCGGCGGCGGAGCGCGTGGCGAGCGCCGGGTCGCCGATGTCGGTCGACTCGTACGCCGTGTCGACGCCGAGCAGCCGGAGCCGCCGCGCGAGCGTCCCGAGGTGGACGTCCAGGAGGAAGCGGAGCGGGGCGCCCGGTACGCGCTGGGGGCGCTCGACCGGACGTACGGTCACGGACTCACCGGCCGCCGGCACGTGCGACACCGGCACCTCGCGGCCATCCACGACCAGCTTCCCGACCTCCGTCAGCGGGACACCCAGCGACTCGACGACATGGCCGAGCGTGGAGACTCCGTCCGTGGCGAGGGCGGTCGCGCCCCGGCGGCGGTGGTGCGGCACGAACAGGGCCAGCTGGGGAGCGACTTCGACGTGGATCTCGGGACCGTTCACCTGGTCAGGATGGCATGGCGGAGGGCGGGTGACCTCAGGGTTTTTCGGCAGCGAAGCCGTGTTCCAGGACGGACAGGGCACGGTCGACGAGGTCGGCGGGGTCGTCGCGGAAGTCGTTCTCGGCCCAGTAGAGGGTGATCTCCGTGAGTCCGCCGACGAGGGACATCGTGAAGACCCGCACCTCCAGGCTGTCCCGGTCGAGGCCGGTGCGCGCGGAGACGGCCTCGGCGATCTGCCGGCCGGTGACGGCCGTGCTCTCCACCATGCGGCTCCGTACCGCGGGAACGGTGACCATCAGACGGGCCCGCAGCCGGGTGATCTCCGGCTCCCGCTCCAGCCCGAAGCCGAGGGCCTTCTTCGTGACGTGCCGCAGCGAGTCGACCCACGGCTCGTCCACCGGCCGTCCGGCGAGTTCCGCCAGGAGGACCGGGTCGTACTCGTCGGTGACGACGATGTCCTCCTTGGTGGGGAAGTAGCGGAGGACCGTGGACGGCGAGACCTCGGCGCGGTCCGCGATCTGCTCGATCGTGGTGGCGTCGTAGCCCTGTTCCTTGATCAAGGCGTAGGTGGCGTCGCGGATGGCCGTCCGGGTCTTGATCTTCTTCCGTTCACGGAGTCCCAGCTGGGGGCCCTCGGTGGGGGGAGTCGTGCGCGCGGGGCTCATGCGGCTCATTCTCGGGCATCGGCCTCCGGCGCCACCATGCCCGAACCGCCCTCGCCCGGACCGCCGTCCCGCCCCACAGCAGCGGAAACGGCCACGGCGGGAAGCCGTGGCCGCCGAGGAGCGCGGAGCGGGAACGGGCGCAGCCCGTTCCCGCTCCGCGCGTACCGGTTCGTCCGGTCCGCTACGCGTGCTGGTACGCCACCAGCGAGATGCCGACGTAGTGCACCACGAACGCGGCCAGCGTCAGCGAGTGGAAGACCTCGTGGAAGCCGAACCACCTCGGGGAGGGGTTCGGCTTCTTGATGCCGTAGATCACGCCGCCGGCGCTGTAGAGGAGCCCGCCGACCACCACGAGGACCAGGACGGCGATGCCGCCGGTACGCATGAAGTCGGGCAGGAAGAAGACCGCGGCCCAGCCCATCGCGATGTAGCAGGGCGTGTAGAGCCAGCGCGGGGCGCCGACCCAGAAGACCCGGAAGACGATCCCCGCGAGCGCCGCGCCCCAGATGCCCCACAGCAGCCACTGCCCCTTGGCATCGGGCAGGAGCAGCATGGTCAGGGGCGTGTACGTACCCGCGATGATCAGGAAGATGTTCGCGTGGTCGAGCCTGCGCAGGATGCCGTCCATGCGGGGGCTCCAGTTGCCCCGGTGGTACAGCGCGCTCACCCCGAACAGCAGGCAGGCCGTGAGGACGTAGATACCGCAGGCGAGGCGTCCCCGGGGCGAGTCCGCGAGCGCGGTGAGCACCAGGCCGGCGACGAGCACGGCCGGGAACATACCGAGGTGCAGCCAGCCGCGCAGCTTGGGCTTTATCTCGTGGAGTTCGTCCGAGATCTGGTTGGCGATCTGGTGCGGCAAGGAACGCGCGTCCGGATGGCGGCGGTCGGCCGGCGTCTCCGTGGGCGCGTCGGGGACGGACGCAGTCATGTCAGGCATCGTACCTACGGAACCGTAACTTGCGGGATGGTGCGGGCCGTTCGAGTGCCCGGAAGTGGCCATCGTCTCACGCGGATGTCGTATCGGGGATACGGGGGCGAATTCCCGGACACCCAGGGTGAAGCAGTGGTGACCCACGGGAACCTCGGACAACGGAGCGGATGAGTGGCGATACTCACGGTGCTCACGTGTGAGGCCCTCTGGACATATGGGCACTCCCGTCGGATGATCAAATGAGTGCGGTCGGCACCGGATGAGCGCCCAAAGATCCAACCCGTGAAGCATCCGGGCCGCAGCCCCCACGGGGCCTCCAACAACAAATCCCTCATTTAGGAGCAATCGTGGCGCGCGACATCGCGGCTCCCCCGTCAACCGTCCCCACCACCCACCGAGAACTGATCTCCTGGGTGAACGAGATCGCCGAACTGACCCAGCCGGACAACGTGGTCTGGTGTGACGGATCCGAGGCCGAGTACGAGCGCCTGTGCGAGGAGCTCGTCGAGAAGGGCACCTTCCGGAAACTCGACGCCATCAAACGCCCGAACTCCTACTACGCGGCCTCCGACCCGACCGATGTCGCCCGGGTCGAGGACCGTACGTTCATCTGCTCGGAGAAGGAGGAGGACGCGGGTCCGACCAACCACTGGAAGGCCCCCGCCGAGATGCGGGAGATCTTCCAGGGCGAGAAGGGCCTGTTCCGCGGCTCGATGCGCGGCCGGACGATGTACGTCGTCCCGTTCTGCATGGGTCCCCTCGGCTCGCCGCTCTCCGCGATCGGCGTCGAGATCACGGACTCCGCGTACGTCGCCGTCTCCATGCGCACGATGACGCGCATGGGGCAGCCGGTGCTGGACGAGCTGGGCTCCGAGGGCTTCTTCGTGAAGGCCGTGCACACCCTCGGCGCCCCGCTGGAGCCCGGTCAGGAGGACGTCCCCTGGCCCTGCAACAGCACCAAGTACATCTCCCACTTCCCGGAGAGCCGCGAGATCTGGTCGTACGGCTCCGGCTACGGCGGCAACGCGCTGCTCGGCAAGAAGTGCTACGCCCTGCGCATCGCCTCCGTCATGGCCCGCGACGAGGGCTGGCTCGCGGAGCACATGCTGATCCTCAAGCTCACGCCGCCGCAGGGTGAGTCGAAGTACGTGGCGGCGGCGTTCCCGTCGGCGTGCGGCAAGACGAACCTCGCGATGCTGGAGCCGACGATCTCCGGCTGGACGGTCGAGACGATCGGCGACGACATCGCGTGGATGCGCTTCGGCGAGGACGGCCGGCTCTACGCGATCAACCCCGAGGCCGGGTTCTTCGGCGTCGCCCCCGGCACCGGTGAGCACACCAACGCCAACGCGATGAAGACGCTCTGGGGCAACTCGGTCTTCACCAACGTCGCGCTGACGGACGACGGCGACATCTGGTGGGAGGGGATGACGGAGGAGACCCCGGAGCACCTCACGGACTGGAAGGGCAACGAGTGGACGCCGGCGTCCGAGACCCCGGCCGCCCACCCCAACGCCCGTTTCACGGTGCCCGCGTCGCAGTGCCCGATCATCGCACCCGAGTGGGAGGACCCCAAGGGCGTCCCGATCTCGGCGATCCTCTTCGGCGGGCGCCGCGCCACGGCCGTACCGCTGGTGACGGAGTCCTTCGACTGGAACCACGGCGTCTTCCTCGGCGCGAACGTGGCGTCCGAGAAGACGGCGGCGGCCGAGGGCAAGGTCGGCGAGCTGCGCCGCGACCCGTTCGCGATGCTGCCGTTCTGCGGCTACAACATGGGCGACTACATGGCCCACTGGATCGACGTGGCCAAGGACAAGGACAAGTCGAAGCTGCCGAAGATCTACTACGTCAACTGGTTCCGCAAGGACGACCAGGGCAAGTTCGTCTGGCCGGGCTTCGGTGAGAACAGCCGCGTCCTGAAGTGGATCGTGGAGCGGCTGGACGGCAAGGCGGAGGGTGTGGAGACCCCGATCGGCATCCTGCCGACGGCGTCCGCCCTGGACACGGCCGGACTGGATTTGTCCTCCTCCGACCTGGACTTCCTGCTGACCGTGGACAAGGAGGTGTGGCGGGAGGAGGCGGCACTCGTCCCCGACCACCTCAACACCTTCGGTGACCACACGCCGAAGGAACTGTGGGACGAGTACCAGGCCCTGGTGGACCGCCTGGGCTGATCCCCCCGCCCGCTCCGCGGCCGGCCGTATATGGGTTGCCCTGACCAGCGACGTCTCCTCGGCCGGCCGCGGTTCGTTCATGCACCGACTGACTGCCGCCAGGCAGCATCATGTACATCTGCTACATTTGTGACATGAGTGATCCGGTGATCGAATCCATGGCCGCTGTCCGCAGCCACCTCGCCGACGTCATCGATCGCGCTCGTCGGGAGGCAACCCCGACGATCATCACGCGGCGCGGCAAGCAGGAGGCTGTCGTGATCGACATCCAGGAGTACCAGCGCCTGCGTGAGATCGCCGACAACGCCGAAGAGGCATGGCTCAACCAACTGGCCGACGAAGCCGAATCGGAGGGCACGGAGGGGTCGGTCTCGCTCGAAGAGATGGCCGCCCTGTTGCGCTCCGACCAGCGCTGAACCATGGGGTACGTCACGCGCTTCACACCGCACGCCCAGCGGGACATGCTCAAGGTTCCGCGCCCCGACGCCCTGCGCATCCTGTACAGCCTCGCCGAACTCCAGAAGGCCATGGACGCGGGAGACACCGCGTCGTTCGACATCAAGGTGCTCCAGGGCCACAGTTCGCGCCGGCGGCTCAGGGTCGGCGACTACCGCGTCGTCTACACCGTCGAGGACGGCCAGTTGATCGTGTGGGTCCTGGCCGCCGGCAACCGTCGCGACGTCTACCGCCAGGTTCCGTAGATCCCGCAACGACATCGCGAGGCCTCGCCCCGACACGCTTTCGCACTGCGAGGCCCCGCACCCGACGAAGTGCCGTCGGATACGGGGCCGTCGGCCCTCAGCTCCGCCTCACGTCCCCCTTCCCGCACGCCACCCCGTCCCCGTTGCGGTCCAGGCGCAGTGGGTCGTCCTTGCCGTTCAGTCTCAGGCGGCCGTAGTCGTTGTCCTTCAGCCAGGTGCAGCGGGACGTGGTCGTCGGCTCGACCTCGGCCGGGAAGGCCGTCGGCACGCACACGTTGGCGGAGCCGTAGTGGCGGTCGCAGCCGGCGAGTGTGGGGCTCACCTGCTTCGACTTCGTCTTCTTCTTCGGGCCCGTGGTCTTGCCCTTCAGGTCGTCCGCGAAGTCGTGGACGTGCGCCGACGGGGCCTCGCCCGAGGCCGCCGCCATCGCCGACGGGCCTTGCAGGTGGACCCATTCCGCCACCGACGGGACACCGTTCGCGTCGACCGCGAAGAGCATGTACCAGCCCGGCGGGGCCAGGTTCGGGTTGCTCGTCACGTTCAGGTCGACGTTGTTGCCGTCGACCGACAGCGGCAGGTCCACGTAGCGCTGGTTCGGGTCGGAGGAGTGCGTCACCGCCGCGGGGCGGATCAGTTCCGCCTTCGCGATCGGGCGGTCCACCGTGATGCGCTGCGTGTCCCCGTACACCCACTCCTTGTCGATCACCGACGTGATCTTCGGGCGGGCGCCCTTCAGGAGGTACGGCGGCGTGTAGATCGACACGTTGTGGTTCCAGGAGCCGTTGCCGGGGTTGTCGCCCGTGGCCATGACGCGGCCGTCGGGGAGCAGGAACGCCGAGGAGTGGTAGCCGCGGGCCTCGGGGTCCGCCGCGACCGGGTCGAACGTGTGCGTCGCCGGGTCGTAGAGCGACGCCTCGAAGACCGGGTTGGCCCGGTTGTGGAGGCCGCCGCCCGTCTCCAGGACCTTGCCGTCGGGCAGCAGGACCGCGGAGACGTACATCTTGCCCTGGTCGCCCGTCTGGGCGACCTTGCCGGCGCCGAGGTCCACCGTGCCCTGCGGGATCGGCGGTCCGGCGACGTACGCCGGGTTCGGGGCCTTGAGGTCGATGATGTCCGTCAGGCGGTTCGCCTCCGGGTTCGACTCGATGTTGCCGCCGCCGAGGGTGAGGACCTTCTGGTCCTGGGCGGGGGGCAGCAGCACGCTCGCGGACTGGTCGCGTTCGTCCTTCCGCTGGAGCCCGGACACGGACGTGACCGTGTTCGCGCCGTAGTCGTAGATCGCGGAACCCGTGCCGGGGATGTTGTTGCCGAAGACATGGCTGCCCGAGTAGAAGAGGCGGCCGTCCTGCATGAGGATCATCGACGGGTACAGGCCCCAGTACGACCAGGTCTGGTTGACCTTCCAGAGTTCCAGCCACTTCTGCTCGGCGTCCGACCACAGTTCGGCCGTCACCGAACCCGTGGAGTCCTCGCGCAGGCCGCCGAACGAGATGACGTCACCGTTGCCGAGGATCGTCGCCGACGGGTACCAGTGGCCGTCGTTCATGTCGTTGGTCTTGCTGTACGTCTCGGTGACCGGGTCGAAGACGTACGAGTCCTTGTAGCCCTCGTAGCCGTGCGAACCGTTGGCCGCCGGGTACGCCTTGTTGCCGCTCATCACCAGGACACGGCCGTCGTCGAGCTGGACGTGACCCGCGCAGAACATGTCGTCGGGTGTCGGGATCTGCTTGTACGTGCCCTTCTTCGGGTCGTAGACCGCCGAGGTGAACGTGCCCGCCTCGAACATCTGCTCGCTGTTGCCGGAGCCGGCGATCAGCAGCACCTTGCCGTTGTTGAGGACGACGGAGTGCATGGAGCGTACGGGGTTCTGGGTGGGCAGCACGTCCCAGCGGCCGTTCGCGCACTCCGCCGGTGTGCCCGTGCACTGGGGTTCGGGGACCGGGTCGGCGACCTGGTCCATCGTGTAGTCGTCGGTGGTGACCGAGCCGGTGCCGTAGACGGAGACGCCCCAGGTGATGCGGTCGGTGCCCGCCGGGATCTCGGGGGTGCGGACCGACGCCTGCGTCCAGGTGCCCGCCATGTCCAGCGTCTTCAGGTCGGTCCAGTACTGCCAGCCCGCGGTGGTGTCGTGCCGGAAGAGGGTGAGGGCCGTGTCCGGCGTCGTCGACTTGTACCAGAGGCTCAGGTCGTACTGCTTGCCCACCGAGACCGACGGGGCGCAGGCCGCCGACTCGGTGATCAGGGCCTTGCGGTCGCCCGAGACCCGGCGGGTCAGCTCGACCTTCATGGCCTTGCTGCCGGAGTGGGCGTCCGCGACCGTGGTGAAGCTGAAGTCGTTGTCGCCCCAGCCGGACTTCTCCCAGCAGTACGGCATGTCGGCCGCACCCGGTGGGCCCGCCGTCTCGAAGCCGGGGTTCTGGACGAGGTTGGCGGCGGACGCGGTCGGGGGCGAGACGAGGAGGAGGCCCGAGGCGAGGGCGCCCACGGCCAGCAGGGCCGTCCTGCGTCTGGGTCTGGGTCGTATGCGGATTCTCGTGCGGCTCTTGAGACGGCTCGTCATCGTGTTCTCCTTGCGGACTCGGCCGGACCGGACCGCCGCTCGGCCTCCGTGCTCGCGGCCGAACCGGGCCCCCCGCCGGCCTTCTGCTCCCCGCCGCGCTCCCCACGGCGGGGCTTCCTGCGGGGCAGGTAGATGAGCGCTTCCGTGCCCACGAAGCGCAGGACGAACGTCGTCACCAGGGCGAGCGCGGTGGCGGGCAGCGCCCCCATGCCGAACTGGCCGACGAACAGGGCGATCAGCGGGATCCGCAGCACCAGGTCGGCGTTGGCGAGGACCGCGAACCGGCCGAGGCGGTCCCAGCCCTTGCGGTGTGCCCGCCGCTCGCGGAAGCACAGGTGCTCGATGAGGAAGAAGTTCCAGAGCACCCCGAGCTGGTTGGCGAGGATCTCGGCGGGGACGTAGTGCATGCCGGCCGAGGTCAGCGCGTACAGGCCGGCCAGGTTCGGCAGGAAGCCGGTGACGCCGATCAGACCGAAGACGATCATGCGGGCCAGCGGGGACGCGGTGCGCAGGCCCGCCAGATGGCGCAGGAACCGAAAGCCCTCCTTCGCCGTCGACTTGGACTCGCCGGCGAAGCGGTCCTGGAAGACGAAGGGCACTTCGGTGACCTGGCGGGGACGGCTGCGCACGGCCAGTTCGAGGAGGATCTTGTAGCCGAGGGGCTGGAGGGTCTCCGCGGTGACGACGCTGCGGCGGATCGCGAAGAAACCGCTCATCGGGTCGCTGATCCCGTGCAGCCTGCGCGGAAAGAGGGACTTGGTGAGCCAGGTCGCGCCCCGGGAGACGGCGATGCGGTAGCTGCCGGCGAGCCCGGCGCGGCTGCCGCCCTTGATGTAGCGGGAGGCGACGACGAGGCCCGCCGACGACCGCTCCCCCGTCGCCACCAGCTCGGGCACGAGGGACGGCGGGTGCTGGAGGTCGCCGTCCATGACGACGATCCAGTCGGAGGTCGCGGCCTTCATGCCCTCGACGACGGCCCCGCCGAGCCCGCCCGTCGGCCGGTCGCGGTGCAGGACGGTCACGGGGAAGGGGCAGTCCTGTGCGGCCTCGTTGATGACGTCGGGGGTGTCGTCGGTGGAGTCGTCCACGAAGACGACCTCGCACGGCAGCCGGGAGGGCACCGTCTCGGTGATCTGGTGGAGCAGCTCCCGGACGTTGGCGGACTCGTTGAAGGTGGGGACGACGATGGTGACGGCCCCGGGCTCGGGCACCTCGGCGCCGCGCACCGCCGGGTCGCCCAGCTCCTTGGGGACGATGGACTCGTAACCGCTGCTCATCGGTCGCCTCCCGCGGCCTGGATCTTGCGGATCTCGATGCGGTCCTCGCCGGTGCCGAAGGTGGCGACCGGTGTCGAGTTCTTCATCGCGGCCCTCACGTTGGGCAGGTCGACCGCGTCGCGCCGTACCGTCGGGGAGGCGACCACGTAGTCGAGGTCGCGCCAGCCGCGCGGCATCGTCTTCGTGACCGCGGGGTCGAGGTCGGCCTTGTAGAACCAGATGACGCCGAGGCCTGGTCGGTAGCCCTCGTGGACGAGGTCGAGCCAGAGGGCGTCGTCGACGAGGACCCGGGTGTCGCCGGGGTCGTCGACCTCGCTGCCGAGCCACTGCGCGGCCTGCCGGTAGGGGGCGTTGGCGTCGAAGGTCATGGCCGTGCGGTTGCCGTCGTACCAGCGGGGGACGACGTACAGGGCGGCCGCGGCGGCGAGGGCGACGGCCACCCCGTACCGCGTCCAGGTCAGCGGGCGCCTCTCCGTCGCGCTCCGCCGGCGGCGGAGGACCCCGTGGGTGACGCTCGCGGCGCCGCCCGCGAGGACCAGGGCGAGGAAGGGCAGCGCCTGAATGACGTACATCGCGGGCAGATAGCCGGGGCGCAGGGCCATGCCGGCGAGGATCGCGACGGCCAGGGCGGGACCGGCGAGGGCGCGGGCCGTCACCGACCAGCGCCAGGTGATCAGGAGCAGCAGGGCGCCGGCGAGTCCGCCGAGGGGCAGGACGCGGTCGTAGTAGAGCCAGGACCGCAGGACGCCGTTCGAGCCGGTGCCCTCGGTGAGGAGGAAGCCGGAGCCGGGTCGGCTCATCTGGTAGACGATGCCGTCCCACAGGGAGACGTGGCCGGCGCCGGGGAACAGCTCGCCCTTGAGGAGGGCGAACAGCGGGTACGACACGCCGATCAGGGTGCAGGCGGTGATGGCGCCGGTGAGGGCGAACTTGCGGGTGTCCCGGTGGCTGTGCCGCCACATGGTGAGCAGCACGGCGGGCAGGACGAGGAGCATCGTCTCCTTGGTCAGGACCGCCGCGGCGGCGGCGATGCCCGCGCCGAAGTGGTGCCAGAGGTGACGGCTCGGGGAGGCGGCGAGGCAGAACGCGAGCAGCGTCCACATGACCGCGATGTTGTCGAGGAAGATCTCCCGCTGGAGGACGACGGACAGCGGTGAGAGCCCGAAGAGGGCCATGCCGAGACCGGCGGCCCAGCGGGGCAGGGACAGGCGGCGGCCGAGGACGTAGACGAGGACCGCGCTGATGGCGCTGATGAGCAGCATCACCGCGCGCATCGAGCCGACGGTCATCGACTCGGGGGCGAGCTGGGCGGGGATCCAGGTCAGGATGGCGATCTGGATCCAGCCGAGGGGCGGGTGGTCGTACCAGTAGGTGTAGTGGGCGAGTCCTCTGCCCTCCTGCACCGCCCAGGCCTGGGCGAGGTAGGTGCCCTCGTCGTCGCTGAGGGTCGGGTAGTCGGCGATGTTCCAGCCCTGCACGATCATGATCCCCACGAGGAGGAGTCCGCACAGGAGCAGGTCGGGGCGCGATGAGCGCAGACGGCCGGGCGGAACGGAAGGAGTCGTTCGACCGGTCGAACGGGCTGCGGGCGCAGCTGTCCGCTGCGCGGGGACCTTGACTTCCGTCTTGGTCGCCGCGGGAAGTGTGGAGGTCACGCAGGAACGTCCTCTCGGTTCACGTTCGCGAGATGTGCGCCGACATGGCTCGTCAACTCCCAGTCGTTGCGGCCGCGTTGTTCGCGCCAGACGGCGCGGACGGCGGCGAGGGCGAGGAGCACCTGGTAGAAGGGGCCGCCCACGATGAGCTTGACGTAGTGGGAGAAACGGACGCGCAGGCCGTACTGCTTGCCGAAGTCGTGCAGTCCGACGACTTCGAACACGAAGGTCACGAGCGCGGTGACGGCCGGCAGGAAGGTGATGAAGGCGATGCCGACGGGCACGTCGAGGAAGAGCGCGATGGCCACGTTCAGCGGGATGATCACGCCGGACACTGCCTGGAGGTACGGCGTCATGAGGGTGTAGCGGGCCAGCAACCGCTGCCGGAACCCGGGGAGTTGCTTCCAGTCCCGCTTGCGGTAGACCTGGAGGAAGCCCTGGTTCCAGCGGGTGCGCTGCTTCATCAGCGACATCAGGCTGCCGGGGGTCTCCTCGCGGGTGACCATGTCGGAGTCGTAGGCGACGACGACCTTCTTGCCGACGCTGGAGAGACGTACGCCGAGGTCGCAGTCCTCGGCGAGGCAGTCGGGGTCCCAGCCGCCGGCGTCGCGCAGCACTCCGGTGCGGACGAAGACGGTGTTGCCCCCGAGCGGGATGAACCCTTTCTGCGCGTGCAGGTGCAGTCGGGAGCGGAACCAGAAGAAGTACTCCAGGCAGTTGCGCAGGCTGTACCAGCTGGAGTGGAAGTTGATCAGCTGCACCCCGCCCTGGACGACGTCCGCGCCGGTGGTGCGGAAGGCGTGGTCGACGTGGGAGAGCAGCTCCGGGTGAACCTGGTCCTCGGCGTCGAAAACACCGACGACGTCACCGCGACAGTGCGGCAACGCCGTGTTCATCGCTTTCGGCTTGTTCTTCTTCTCATGATGGTCGACGACGACGCGGACCCGCGGATCGCGGGCCTCGGCCGCCCGGGCGACCGCCGTGGTCTCCGGATCGTCGTGGCCGACGATCACGATGATCTCGAAGTCGTCGTGGCTGGATTCCAGTAGTCGTTGGATGGTGTGATCGAGCACGGCCTGTTCATGCCGTGCGGGCAGCAGCAGCGAGAAGGACACATGTTCGTCCCCGTCGGGTCTGCTGAACCGGGTGGAGGCGAGCACCTCGGGCGTGCGCCACGCGTGCATCTGCCACCACAGGGTGAAGGCCGCCATCCAGAACAAGGCCAGCGAGACGACGGCAATGAAGACTGACGTCAGCAAGAAAGATCCCCCCAGATCCCAAAGCCCCCTGTCACGACCGGAGTTCACACCCCTGACGGGGTGTCACTCCGGTCGCGTACCAGTGCAGAGACTAGGGGGAAACTGTGAATCCTGTGGACCCTTCCGATAAATAGCGTGTTTCCGAACGACAGACACCACAAACGGACGAGTCCGAACACTCGCCCAATTCCAGCCAGTTGTTCGACCTCGTCCCTGCACGTCAGGGGCGCTTTTCAGCCGTTCAAGGCTGTTCGAAGGGCCGTACGAAGACGGTCGGTGTCCGTCGTGGGCGCGTCACAGGTGAAGTCACGGCAGACGTACGCCGCCGGTGCACCGCCGACGAGCGGACGGTCGGCGAGCAGCGGCAACTCGTCACTGCCCTCGGCCCCCACGGCGACGACCGCGCCCGGCGCCGTGCCGAGCAGGGCCGTACGGTGCAGCTCCCTCGTCCGCGGATCCCCGTCCGGACCGACGATCGCGACCTCACGGGGCCCGTCGAGCAGTGCCTCCGCGGTGGCGAGCCCCCAGCCGGTGAACCTCGGCGCCCGCGGCCCGAGCGCCTTCACCACGCCCAACGCCCGCTCCGCGGCGGTCCGATGGGGCTCGGACCCGGTGTGCGCGGCATACCCGAGCAGCGCCCCGGCCGCCGCGCTCCACCCCGAGGGGACGGCGTTGTCGGTGGGGTCCTGGGGCCGCCGGATGAGCTTCTCCGCGTCGGCCGCCGTGTCGTACAGCGCGCCCGACTCCTCGTCGACGAACCGGACGAGCACATGGTCGAGCAGGAACCCCGCGAACTCCAGCCACACGCCCTCACCGGTCACGGAGGCGAGCGCCAGGAACCCCTCGGCGACGTCCGCGTAGTCCTCCAGCACCCCCGCGTGGGCCCCGGCCTGCCCGTCCTTGCTGGTACGGGCGAGCCGCGCCTGCTCGTCCAGGTGCAGCCGTACGAGGAGGTCGGCGGCGGTGAGGGCGGCCTCCACGAGGTCGGGCCGGTCGAAGTAGGCGCCGGTCTCGGCCAGCGCGGCGACGGCGAGGCCGTTCCAGGCGGCGACGACCTTGTCGTCCCGGCCGGGGGCGGGGCGCTCGGCTCGGGCACGCAGCAGCCGCTCCTTGACCGACGCGATCCGCTCGGCGTCGAACACGCCCTCCTGCTGCGGGAGTTGCAGGACGGAGGCGCCGTGCTCGAAGGTGCCCTCCTCCGTGACGCCGAAGTACTGGGCGGCGAGCCTGCCGTCCTCCTCCCCCAGCACCTCGGTCAGCTGCTCCGGGGTCCACACGTAGAAGGCGCCCTCGACGTGCCGGCCGGTCCCGTCGTCGCTGTCGGCGTCCAGCGCGGAGGCGAACCCGCCCTCGGCGGTACGCAGTTCGCGGACCATGAAGTCGGCGGTCTCCAGCGCGACCCGTCGGGCCAGTTCGGAGCCGGTGGCCCGCCACAGGTGGGCGTAGACCCGGCAGAGCAGGGCGTTGTCGTACAGCATCTTCTCGAAGTGCGGCACGACCCACTCACGGTCCACGGAGTAGCGGGCGAAGCCGCCGCCGAGCTGGTCGTAGATACCGCCGCGGGCCATGCGTTCACAGGTGTCCCGCGCCATCTCCAGAGCGCCCTCGGAGCCGGTGCGGGCGGCGTGCCGCAGCAGGAACTCGATCACCATGGACGGCGGGAACTTCGGCGCCCCGCCGAAGCCGCCGTGGGAGGCGTCGTACTCGCGGGTGAGGCCGAGCAGCGCCTGGGCGAGGTCCTGCTCGCCGGGGACCTCGACGGCGGCGAACTTCAGCTCCCGGCCGGCCAGGTCCCGGACGATCTTCCCGGCCACCTCGGCGACCTCGTCCCGCCGGTCCGCCCAGGCCGCCCGCACGCCCTCCAGCACCTGCTGGAAGGAGGGCATGCCGTGGCGGGGCGCCGGCGGGAAGTACGTACCGAAGTAGAAGGGCTCCGCGTCCGGGGTGAGGAAGACGGTCATGGGCCAGCCGCCGTGCCCGGTGGCCGCCTGCACCGCCTCCATGTACACGGCGTCGACGTCGGGCCGCTCCTCGCGGTCGACCTTGACGTTGACGAAGTGGGCGTTGAGGTAGGCGGCGGTCTCGTCGTCCTCGAAGGACTCGTGGGCCATGACGTGGCACCAGTGGCAGGAGCTGTAGCCCACGCTCAGCAGGATGGGGACGCCGCGCCGCCGGGCCTCCTCGAACGCGGCCGGCTCCCAGGGCCACCAGTCGACAGGGTTGTCCGCGTGCTGCAGGAGGTACGGGGACGTGGACTGCGCGAGTCGATTGGACATACCTCCATCCTTGCGCACCCACCGGACCGCCGCCCGTGCGGCACGGGGGTGAGTGCCGGGTCACCCGGCCATCAGGGCCGCGACCTCGTCACGGAGGGACGGCATGGCGGTGTACAGCGAGCCGGGGCAGTCGGTGCTCGCCCAGTGACGGTGCCCGCCGATCGCGGGCGCGACCCGGCCGGCGCCGCTGACGGGGTTGCGGTAGGCCACCTTGCCCAGGGGATCGATCGAGTGGCGCTCGGCGAGTTCGGCGAGGAGCCGGACCAGCGTGGCGCGTGCGGCGGCGGACGCGGGCCTGTCGGTCAGCGTGCCCAGCAGCGCGATGCCGACGTTCCCGGAGTTGTAGCCCCGTACGTGCGCCCCGGTGACGAGGCGCCCCGCGGCGTCATGGGCGGGCGTGCCGTCGGTGCCGGACCAGCGCCCCTCGTACACCCTGCCGTTCTCGTCGATCAGGTAGTTGTAGCCGATGTCGCCGTAGTCGTCGGCGCCGACCGCCTCCTCGCGGTAGATCGCCCGCACCCGGGCGGCCGGGTCCGGGTCGGTGCCGCCGTCGGCGGTGTGGTGGACGGTGAGCGTCTGGACCGGGTGGTACTCGGGCGGCCAGAGTTCCCTGCCGTCGGCGGCGAAGCGCAGCGTTTCGTCCGCGCCCCAGTCCCTGCGGGTCAGCAGCGTGTACGGGACCGCCGTGGCGGCCGCCGCCGGCGACGGGCCGGTGACCGCGGCGGTGGCGGCGGCCCCGAGGGCCGTCAGGACCGCACGCCGGGGCAGGGGGGAGGCCGGGGAGGCCCCCTGCCGTCCACTTCGGGAGCCGGTGGAGTCCGAGTGCCTCATCTTGCGCTTCTCCCTGGTCCGTCAGTCCGTCTCACGCGTCGTGTCCTGTCCGGCCGGCCCGTTCCGCCTGTTCCGCGTGTTCCGCGTGTTCCGCGCCTTCGGCGGCGGGGCGCTGGAAGGCGCACTCCGGCTTGGGTGTGTAGAGCCGGGACCAGGTGCTGGGGCCGACGATGCCGTCGGGACCGCCCGTGGTCCCGTTGCAGTTCTGTACCCAGCGGACGGCGTCCTGGGTCCTCGGACCGTAGGTCCCGTCCTCTTCCAGCCAACGGGGGTAGCCGCTGTACTGGTTGACGAGGCACTGCACCTGACGCACCGCGGGGCTCACATCGCCCGGTCGGACCGTGGGCCGGGCGGGGTCGTCGATGTGATCGCAGTGGGGCTCGGACGGCGCGGCGCTCGCCGTGGGTGCCCCGGTCAGGAGCGTTCCGGCGGCCAGTACGGCGATCGCGGCGATACGGAGGTGCTCTGAGCTGTGGGTGCGTAGGCGCATGGCTTCTCCCCCCCGGGTCGGGTGACTGCCCCCGCCGAGCGGCGCGCGTCCCGGCGGGGCCGGGGTGCGCCGCCCGGCTCGGGACCGGCCACTAGTAGACGTCCACGCACCAGTTGGCGAAGGTCTTGAACGCCGCCTGGGTCTGCGGCCCGGCCTGGCCGTCGATCTCGCCGGCGTAACCCCAGCCGTTGTTCTTCAGGAAGCGCTGCAGCGCGCTCACGGTGCCGCTGCCGACGATCCCGTCGATGGACCCCCGGTAGCCGTGGTGCGCCTTGAGGTGGCGCTGGAACGCCTTCCAGCTGTCGGTGCCCAACTGCCCGTCGATCGAGTCGGTGTAGCCCCACTCGGCCCTCAGCCAGCGCTGGACGCCCTTGGCCTGGTTGGTGCTCAGGCCGAGGTTGACCACCGCGAGAACCCTGGCGTCGGCGGTCACCGCCTGTCCCGGAGCCGACTCGGACGCCGCGAAGCCGGCGCTCGCACCGGCCAGGGTCCCGGCGGCAATTCCGACGACGGCGGTGAGGCTGACAAGCGTCCGGGCCATGACATTCGGTCGCATTCGTTCCCCCTTGGGGTCGTAGGGCGGCACCCGAAGCTATTGCCGTACGGGATGCCACGGTCCCTTCCGGATTGGTTTTCGGCCGATCCGTATCGGGCTCTGTGCGCACCTTGTCAGCATCCCCGCCACATCGAAATAATTTTGCGCCTGAGCGCAAAAGCCCAGTTCCACGACGGGAATTGAATGCTCCGCATACACTTCACGGACGCCGATCTCGCACGCGTCCAGGTCGCGTCCCGACCTGATCCGCTCTGGGAGATCTTTTTCAGCCTCCTCCGCTTCCAAAGCCGTCGAGGCCTGTGGTCCTACGCGGACTGGCATCGGACCACCCGCGTGGATCTGCACGAGAAAGGGCTCGCACCCGCCGTCCGCAATGTATTGCTGCCCCTTTACCCGCGTGGCGCCTATTTCCCGGATTTCCTGACACCGGGTGAATCATCCGAGGGCCTGGAGGCGGGCCTCGACGCGGTCCTGGGCGTTCCCCGCCGACGCGTCCTGCGGGAACTGGCCATTCTGGACCGGGTGAGCGGTGCGCCCGCGTGGTCCCGGGGGTTGGCGGACAGCCGGGAGCGCAAGGAGTTCGTCCACGCCATGCGGACCTACTACGACGTCGCCATCCACCCCCATGGCGAGCACATCCAGGCGCACGTCGACGCCGACCGCTCCGTCCGCGCCCGCGCCCTGCTGGAGGGCGGCGTCCACGGGCTCCTGGCCGGGCTGGGACCGTACATGCGGTGGCAACCCCCCACGCTGTCGGTGGAGTACGCCGCCGAGGACCGTGATCTGTACTTACGGGGGCGGGGCCTCACGCTCGTGCCGTCGTACTTCTGCTGGGGCGGCCCGGTGTCGCTGGCCGATTCCGATCTCCCGCCCGTCCTCGCCTATCCGCTGCGCCACCGGGCTCCCCGCGCCGACGACGCCGAGGCCCGGCAGGCACGGGCCCCGCTCTCCGCGCTCCTCGGCACGACCCGCGCCGTCATCCTCCAGGCGACCGTGACCGGCGCCACGACCGGTGAACTCGCCCGTGCCGCGGGGGTCTCGGCGGCCGCCGCCACCCGCCACACCACCGTCCTGCGCGACGCGGGCCTCATCATCAGCCACCGCCAGGGCCAGTCCGTCCTGCACACCCTGGCCCCCGCCGGCGCCGCACTGCTGCGAACCGGCACCTGAGCCCTCGTACGGACCAGTCCTCCCGTGCGCCCGCGCATGCGACCCCGGGCTGATCCACGCCCTCTCGCCAGTGCGCCCCATCCGCTCCACACTGGCCTGGGAAAGCCGTTTCGGCGAAGGGGGACGTGTGATGCGGGACAGCCACCGGGGGGAGGCCGAACGGCTGTTGGTCCGGGCGGTCGAGGAGGAGGTCCGCAGATCGGGTGGCCGTACCGACGGGGTCGTCCTGCTGGGCCGCGCTCGGGCCGCCCTGGACACGATGGCGCAGAACGCGGCGGAGGAGTACGAGGCGTACACCCGCGCACTGGACGAGTCGGAGGCGGGCCGGCTGACCTTCGGCCAGCGCTACGCGCGGGAGGGCTCCGGAACTCCCCTGCTGGTGGCGGCCGTCGCCGCGGGCACCGCCGTGGTGACGGACCTGGCGTTCGGCGTCGACGCGGGCACCGCCGTGAGCACCGGTCTGATCGTCGGCGTCGCGAGCGCCGTCGCCACGGTGCTGAAGGTGACCGCCTCGCATCTGCCGGCCGCGCACCACCACGCGGGCGCCCTGGGCCAGCCCGGCGGCCCGGAGCAGCTGCGGTTGCAGTGGCTGACGGCGCTGGAGGTGCGCGGGATACGCCCGTTCCTGGACCAGCAGCGCGTGCTGACCGCCTCCACCGCCCAGAAGAAGGCGCCCCGGCTGCGGGGCGCCGACAAGAGCGCGGCGGCCCGCCGGCGCAATGTGCTGGAGCAGTCGTTCGCCCAACTCCCCGAGACGGACGACCGGTTCGCGGGCCGGCGGGCGGAGATGGCGAGGATCCGCCAGTGGGTGCAGGCGGCCCGCGCCGAGACCGAGACGCGGCCGACGGTGGTCGTCCTGCACGGCGTGCCCGGCTCAGGCCGTACCACGCTCGCCGTGCGGGCCACCCACGATCTGCGCGACTACTTCCGCGGCGCCTGCGTCGTCGATCTGCGCGCCGACAGCCCCGGGGAGACCCCGCTGTCGACGCGGGACGCGCTGATGCATCTGCTGAACCGGCTCGGCGCGCCCCGCGAGCAGTTGCTGTTCCGTGAGCGCACCTCGCAGGACCAGCAGGTCAAGCGGCTGAGCGAGCTGTACCACCAGCATCTGACGGCGCTGCCGGTCACGATCGTCCTCGACGACGCCTCCGACCCCGAGCAGGTCCGCGCCCTCGTCCCCGAACGTTCCGACAGCCTCGTCCTCGTCACCGCCCGCGCCCCGCTGGCGCTGCCCGCCGACCTCCCCGCCTGGGTGCACCAGCTGCCCGTCGAGGCGCTGGACGGCGACGGCACGCGGGAACTGCTGGGCACGGCGGCCCAGGACGCCTCCGCCCTGTCGGCCGGGGCGCACGAGGGCTCGGCCGCGACGGGCTCCGCGCCCGCGCACGACGTCGAGTCGCTGTCCCGTATCCGGCGGTTGTGCGGCGGTCTGCCGCTCGCACTGCGCGTCGCCGGTTCGTCCCTCGGCCCGCGCACCCCGCGCCGGCTCGCCGCGGACCTGGGCGCGTACGGCCCGGTCGAGCCGATCGAGCGCGCGCTGTGGCTGCGGTACACCGACCAGTCGGAGCCGTCCCGTCGGCTGCTGCGCAGGCTGGCGCTGGCGGGCCGGGCCTCCCTGGGCGCGGCGGCGGCCGCGTCGCTGCTCGCCACGGACGAGACGGAGGCGACCCGCCATCTCACCGCGCTGGCCCGCGCCGGGCTGATCGACCATGTGCACGGCAACCGGTACCGGCTGCACGACCTGGTGCGCGCCTTCGCGCAGGCCCGGCTGGTGGACGAGGAGGAGCCGAGCGAGCGCACGGCCGCGCAGGAGCGGCTGATCGTCACGTACGCGGACCTCGCCGACTCGGTGCTCCGCCTGGTCGACGGCAACATGTCGACCCGCTCGGACCGCTTCGGCTCGCACGGCTTCGTGTCGCTGGACGAGGCGCTGCGCTGGCTGGACGACGAGACGAGCTTCATCACCTCCACGCTGCGGCACGCGGAGGGCGTGAACCAGGCGGCTGTCCTCAGCCTGCTGGGCGCGCTGTGCGACTACTGCCTGCTGCGCGGCGACCTCTACCGCCTCGGTGAGCTGAGTGAGCTGGCCCAGTCGGTGGACCAGGGGCTGCTGACCCGCTCGGTGCAGTGGCGTACGGGTATCGCGGCCCGTCAGCTGGGCGAGCTGGACAAGGCCCGTACGACGCTGGCGTCGGTGGTCGACCTGTACATGGAGACCAACCACGACGCGGGCGCCGCCCGGGCCCTGTGCTCCCTCGGCATCACCCTGCACCACCAGGGCAATCTGACCGAGGCGGCGGCCAAGCTGCACGAGGCCCTGGACATGCAGGCGGTCCCCCAGCTGGCGGCCGACCGCGCCTGGACGATGCACGCGCTGGCGGCGGTCGAACGCGACCGCTCCCGGCTCGCCGACTCGCTGGACCTGCTGACCCGCGCCCTCGTCGTCCACCGTCAGCAGGAGTCCCTGCACGGTGAGGGCTGGGCGCACTTCCAGCTCGGCCAGCTGCTGCTGCGCATGGGCGACGTCCCGCGGGCGGAGGGCGAGCTGCGCATCGCGCTGGACCTGTTCGGCCGCACCCGTGACGCGCGGGGCCAGGCCTGGAGCATGACGCAGCTCGCGCGGGCCCGTCTCGTCGCCGGTGACCCGTCCGCCGCCGTCGACGGCCTCCGGCAGGCGCTCACCCACCACCGCGACAACGAGGACGCCCGCGGCGAGGCGTGGACCGGCTACTACCTGGGGCAGTCGCTGGAGGAGACGGGCAACCTCGACCAGGCGGTCAGGGAGCTGGAGCGGTCACGGACGATGTTCTCGCGGATGCGTGACGTGTACGGCCTGGCCTGCGCCCGGCACCACTCGGCACGCGTCACCCGGGACCAGCGGGCCGTGCAGACGGGCTCGCTGCGCAACTCGGGCTTCGCCCGTCAGCTGCTGGTCGACGCCCGCGCCGACTTCCAGCGCATCGGCGTCGCCCACGGCGAGGCGTGGACCTGTCTGGAACTGGCGGTCGTGGACGCCGGCAACGCCCGCATCCCGCAGGCGCTCGCCCTGTGCGACGAGGCCACGCACCTGTTCGCGTCCTACGGCGACCGCCGCGGCGAGGACTGGGCGCGCTTCCTGCGCTGCACGATGCTGCCGTACGGCGCACCGGGCGGCGTCGAGATCGGCACGGCGGTGGCCCAGGAGGAACTCGCCCAGCTGTCCCGCACGCCCCATCCGCTGCGTGACGAGAAGCTCACCGAGTACATCGAGGCGTACGAGCTCCTCCTCGAACGCGGTGTGAACCTGGAGGCCGGCTGGCGCGCCTGGACCCTGGGCATGGTCCCGAACCGGCACGCCCGCGAGGTGATGGGGGTGGCGGTGACGGCGGGCCAGTGAGGCAGCACGGCATGACTCCATGACCCGGTGCCGGTTCCGATGTCGGTGTCGCTGTCTGCCGATGTCGGTGCGGTCGCGGTGTCACGGAATCACGCCGTCGGACCGGCGCGGGGGGCTCAGCCCTTCATGAGGGGGCTCAGCCCTTCGCCGGGGACGTCTTCCCGGACGCCGAGGCCGTGCCGGCCTTGCCGGAGGCGGCCGGGTCCGGCGTCTCCTCGAAGTCGACCTTGCCCATGTGCTTGTTCATCGACTTCATCAAGCCCCAGACGGCCAGGGCCATCACCGCGAAGACGATGAAGCCGAGGACGCCGGGGGTGACCTTGTCCTTGTCCAGCTCCTTGGCGAGGGGGAGGACGTGCGTGGTGACTGCCAGGCTGAAGCTCATGTCTGGCATTGTCCCCCAGGGCTAGCGGATGCCCGCAAAGAGGTCGTCCTCCGGGAGCGAGGTGTCCACGAGGGACTTCGCGAGCTCGTACTCCTCGGTGGGCCAGACCTCCTTCTGGATCTCCATCGGGACGCGGAACCAGCCGCCGTCGGGGTCGATCTGCGTGGCGTGGGCGATGAGGGCCTTGTCACGGATCTCGAAGAACTCGGCGCACGGGACGTGCGTGGTCAGCGTGCGGTTCCTGTGGTCCGACTCGTCCCACCGCTTGAGCCAGTCCCCGTACGGGGACTCCAGGCCGCGGGCCAGCAGGGCGTTGTGCAGGGCCTCGGTGCGGGGGCGGTTGAAGCCCTGGTTGTAGTACAGCTTCTGCGGCTGGTACGCCGGGCCGTACGCGTCCTCCGGGTACTTCTCGGTGTCCGCCGCGCCCTCGAACGCCACCATCGAGATCTTGTGGGTCATGATGTGGTCCGGGTGCGGGTAGCCGCCGTTCTCGTCGTAGGTCGTGATCACCTGGGGACGGAACGCCCGGATCTTTCTGACCAGCTCGCCGGCCGCCTTGTCGACGTCCTCCAGGGCGAAGCAGCCCTCGGGAAGGGGCGGCAGGGGATCGCCCTCGGGGAGACCGGAGTCGACGAAGCCGAGCCACTCCTGCTCGACGCCGAGGATCTCGCGGGCCTCGTCCATCTCCTTCTTGCGTACCTCGTGAATGTGCTCCTCGATGTACTTGTCGCCCTGGAGCTTCGGATTGAGGATGGAGCCGCGCTCCCCGCCCGTGCAGGTCACGACCAGCACGTCCACCCCCTCGGACACATACTTCGCCATGGTGGCCGCACCCTTGCTCGACTCGTCGTCGGGGTGCGCGTGCACGGCCATCAGTCGCAGCTGGTCAGTCAAGACTCATTCCCTCGTAAGTCGGCGCCCGGCCTGTACTGCGGTGACTCGGCCCGGCGCGATCCGGTGAGTCCATACTGCCGTCCCGCGCGGACACCCCCGTCGGGGCGGCCGTCAGGCGCTGGGCGGAAGGCTTCTATAGTGACCGAATCGGGGGGCGGGATATTCCCGGTCCGGACCTTGGACCCCCCGTGGGGGACCGCGTTCCGGCCCACTCCGAGAGGACGATCATGAGTACGGCGAGCACTCAGCTGCCCGAGGGCCGCTACGGCCGCTCCGCGGACGAGCGCGCCGACCGCAAGCTCAAGGTCATCGGCGCCGTCCTGGGCGCCGCCCTGCTCGTCCTCATCGGCTGGTTCGCGTACCACTATGTCGCCGGGAACCGGATCAGCGTCGAGATCCTCACGTTCGAGACGTCCGCGAAGTCGGTGAAGGTACACCTCACGGGCGACAAGGACGCCGGTGTCGAGGGTTACTGCACGGTCCGCTCCCAGGCGGAGAACGGTGCCGAGGTCGGTCGCGCCGACTTCCGCTTCGCCGCCGCCACCACCGACATCGACGAGGTCGTCACCCTCCAGACCACCTCCCGCGGCACCACGGCGGAACTCGTCGGCTGCCACGTCGGCTGATCCGGTCGAACCTCCAGCGTGTGTCGAGCCTCCGGCGTGTGTCGAACCTCCGGCGTGTGACGCTCGAAACAACGCGCTGACCTGCGGTGACGTAATGCTTGTGGTTTATGTCCTCCCCCTTGGGCCACTGAATTGTTAGGCTCGTGGTTTCGCCCACTCATGGAGGAACATTCTTCTGGGTAGGGCGATGCTTTGTATTCCCAGTACCTACGAGGAGCACCTGTGACCCAGACCAGCGAGAACGTCACCTGGCTGACCCAGGAGGCGTACAACCAGCTCAAGGCCGAGCTGGAGTACCTGTCTGGTCCTGCGCGCACGGAGATCGCAGCCAAGATCGCGGCCGCGCGCGAGGAGGGCGACCTGCGCGAGAACGGCGGGTACCACGCGGCCAAGGAAGAGCAGGGCAAGCAGGAGCTCCGTGTGCGCCAGCTGACCCAGCTCCTGGAGAACGCCAAGGTCGGCGAGGCACCCGCGTCGGCGGACGGCGCGGTGGCGCCCGGCATGGTCGTGACGATCGCCTTCGACGGCGACGAGGACGACACCCTGGCGTTCCTGCTCGCCTCCCGCGAGTACGCCAGCTCGGACATCGAGACCTACTCGCCGCAGTCCCCGCTCGGCTCGGGCGTGATCGGCAAGAAGGTCGGCGAGGACGCCCAGTACGAGCTGCCGAACGGCAAGCTCGCCTCCGTGCGGATCCTCAAGGCCGAGCCCTACCAGAGCTGAGCGGCACCGGAGCCGGCCCGCGCGACCGCGCCGCCGCCTCCGGTCACCCCCGGCCCCCGGCTTGCCCACGAGCCCCCGGCGCCCTTCGGCACCGGGGGCCTCGTCATGCCCGCCGGGGGCCTCGTCATGCCCGCCGGGGGGCTGCTCCGGGCCCGCCGCTGCCTATGCGCCGGGTTGTTAACCTGGGCCGATGAATGAGGCCTTGGACGAGGGACCCTTCTACCACGGTACGAAGGCCGAGCTGAACGTCGGAGATCACCTCACCGCCGGTTTCCGGTCCAATTACCGGCCCGAGATCGTGATGAACCACATCTACTTCACCGCCCTGCGAGACGGGGCTGGGCTCGCCGCCGAACTCGCCGCCGGCGAGGGGGCCCCGCGGGTGTATGTCGTCGAACCCACCGGGGACTTCGAGAACGATCCGAACGTCACCGACAAGAAGTTCCCCGGCAATCCCACCCGCTCCTATCGCAGCAGGGAGCCGCTCCGGATCGTCGGCGAGGTCACCGACTGGACGCGACTGCCCCCCGAAGCCCTCCAGATGTGGCGGGACCGGCTCGCCGCGATCCGCCTGGACGACCGCGCCGAGATCATCAACTAGCCTCCCCCGGCCTGCCCCGTCCACCTCACCCCGCCCGGCCCGGCCCGGCCCGGCCCGGCCCACCACGATCAGCCGGCGGCTCGGCGGTACTTGCGGACCGCGAGTGTGCGGAAGACCGCGATGATCACGATCGAGTAGATGATCGAGGCCCAGACGGGGTGGGCCATCGGCCACGCGTCGGACGGGGAGACGCCCGGGTCGCCGAACAGCGTGCGGCAGGCCTGGACGGTGGCGCTGAACGGGTTCCACTCGGCGATCGGCTGCAACCAGGACGCCATCTGGGAGGAGTCCACGAACGCGTTGGAGATGAAGGTCACCGGGAAGAGCCAGATCAGGCCCCCCGATGTGGCCGCCTCGGGGGTGCGGACGCTCAGGCCGATCAGGGCGCCGATCCAGGTGAAGGCGTAGCCGAGGAGCAGCAGCAGGCCGAAGCCGGCCATGACCTTGCCGAAGTTGGTGGGCTCCGCGAAGCCGGGGCGCCAGCCCACCACGAGCGCGACGGCCGCCAGAACGAGCAGGGTCAGCGCCGTCTGGACGAGGTCGGCCATGGTGCGACCGGTGAGGACCGCGCCGCGCGCCATGGGCAGGGAACGGAAACGGTCGATCAGGCCTTTGTGCATGTCGTCGGCGATGCCGGCGCCCGCGCCCGCGGTGGCGAAGGTGACCGTCTGCGCGAAGATGCCGGCCATCAGGAAGTTCTTGTAGACGTCCGGGTCGGTGGAGCCGCCGATGTTCATCGAGCCACCGAAGACATACGTGAAGAGCACCACGAACATGATCGGCTGAATCAGCCCGAAGATGACCATCTCGGGAATCCGGCTCATCCGGATCAGATTTCTGCGGGCGATGACCAGGGAATCGCTCATGGTGCTCACTTCGCGCTCTCCTTTCTGCGCCCGCGCCCCTTGGCGTCGGCCGCCTCGCCGTTCGTCTCGGCCTCGTCCTTCACCTCGGCGGTGTGGCCGGTCAGGGAGAGGAACACGTCGTCCAGGGTGGGGCGGCGCAGTCCGATGTCGTCGATCTCGATACCGCGGGCGTCCAGCTCGCGGATGACCTCGGCGAGCAGCTTGGCGCCGCCGGTGACGGGCACGGTGAGCTGGCGGGTGTGCTGCTCGACCGTCGTCTCGCCCTTGCCGAAGCCGTTCAGCACCTCGACGGCGGTCGGGATGTGCTCGCGGTCGTGCACGACGACCTCGACGCGCTCGCCGCCGGTGCGGGCCTTGAGCTGGTCGGAGGTGCCGCGGGCGATGACCCGGCCGTGGTCGACGACGGCGATGTCGTGCGCGAGGTGGTCGGCCTCCTCCAGGTACTGGGTGGTGAGCAGCAGGGTCGTGCCGCCGGAGACCAACTGCTTGATGACGTCCCACAGTTGCTGCCGGTTGCGGGGGTCGAGGCCGGTGGTCGGCTCGTCCATGAACATCACCGGCGGTGAGACGACGAGCGCGGCCGCCAGGTCGAGACGGCGGCGCATACCGCCGGAGTAGGTCTTGGCGGTGCGGTCGGCGGCGTCGGCGAGGTGGAACTGCTCCAGCAGTTCGCTCGCGCGGGCCTTCGCGGCCTTGGCCCGCATCTGGTAGAGCTGGCCGACCATCTGCAGGTTCTCACGGCCCGTCAGATATTCGTCGACCGCGGCGAACTGGCCGGAGAGGCCGACGGAGCGGCGGACGGCGTCGGGGTGTTTGAGGACGTCTATGCCCGCGACCGTCGCGGTGCCCCGGTCGGGGCGCAGCAGGGTGGTGAGGCAGCGGACGGTGGTGGTCTTGCCCGCGCCGTTCGGCCCGAGCAGGCCCAGGACGGTGCCCTCGGGTACATCGAGGTCGACACCGTCCAGAGCCCTGACGTCACCGAAGGTCTTGACCAGACCTTCGGCATGGATGGCGCCTGGCATGTGATTTCTCCACGTCGTCGGGGTTCCTTCGCAAAGCCTAGGTTTGTGCGTTTCGCTCCGCGCCGGGGCGGACGCGACTTTTGCCGCGCCGGCGGCGTGACACACACCATAACGCGATGTATCGCGTCTCTCAATGGACTTCCCCGAACGAGTGACACAGGGCTGCCTGACCTCGGGTTTCGCCGAGCGGGGCGTCAGTCGATGACCGTGTAGCCCGCCTCGCGCAGGGCGCTCCCGACCTCGACGCAGTGGGCGGGACCCCTCGTCTCCAGGTGCAGTTCGACCTCCACCTCCGTGAGGCCGAGCCGGGGGTCGGTCCGGACGTGGCTGACATCCAGGACGTTGGCGTCCGCCGCCGACAGCACACCGAGGAGGGTGGCGAGGGCGCCGGGGCGGTCGGTCAGCCGGAGGCGGACCTGGAGGTAGCGGCCACCGGCGGCCATGCCGTGGCGCAGGATGCGCTGCATCAGCAGCGGGTCGACGTTGCCGCCGGAGAGCACCGCGACGACCGGCCCCTCGAAGGCTCCCGGGTCGCGCAGCAGGGCCGCGACGGGGCTGGCGCCGGCCGGTTCCACGACCAGCTTGGCCCGCTCCAGGCAGAGCAGCAGGGCGCTGGAGAGGTTGTACTCGGAGACGGTGCGCACCTCGTCGACCAGGTCGGCGACGATCTCGAACGGCACGTCGCCGGGCCGGCCGACCCTGATGCCGTCGGCCATCGTCGCCGGGTTCGTGACGGCCAGGGGCCTGCCCGCCGCGAGCGAGGGCGGGTACGCCGCGGCGCCCTCCGCCTGCACACCGATGATCCGCACGTCGGGCCGTACCGACTTCACCGCGACGGCGATGCCCGCGGCGAGACCCCCGCCGCCGATGCCGACGACGATCGTGCGCACCTCGGGGCACTGGTCCAGGATCTCCAGACCCACCGTGCCCTGGCCCGCGATGATGTCGGGATGGTCGAAGGGGTGGATGAACACCGCGCCCGTCCCGGCCGCGTACTCCTGCGCGGCGGCCAGCGTCTCGTCGACCACCGTGCCGTGCAGGCGCACCTCGGCGCCGTACTCCTCGGTCGCGCTGATCTTCGGCAGGGGCGCGCCCTTCGGCATGAAGACCGTGGAGCGCACACCGAGCAGCGAGGAGGCGAGGGCGACGCCCTGGGCGTGGTTGCCCGCACTCGCGGCGACCACTCCGGCGGCGCGCTGCTCCGGCAGCAGGCCGGCGATGCGCACGTACGCGCCGCGCAGTTTGAACGAACCCGTCCGCTGGAGGTTCTCGCACTTGAAGTGCACCGGAGCGCCGACGAGCTGCGAAAGATGCCTGCTGCCCTCCATCGCGGTGACACGTGAAATGCCCGTCAGCATCTTCTGGGCGCCTCGCACGTCGTCGAGCGTCACCCCCGGCAAGGAGTCAGCCGTGCTGTAGCTCATGACATCAGTCTCGCAGTTCACAGGGTCGGGACGCGGGTGTGACCAAGGCGCGGGACGGGTTTCAGCGGCGCCCGTACACCCCGCGCCCGGTCCGCGTACTCTGTCCCCCACCACCAGCGCCCCACGCATGAATTGAGCCTTTGGCCATGCCCACAACACCTGAAATGTCGATGGACATGACGACCGTCGGTGACACCGGTCTTCTCGACACGCTGCAGCACGAGGTCGCGGTCTTCGCGCGCCGTGCCGAACAGACCCGGCTCGGCGGTGTCGGGCAGGTGCGCAACTCCATGGACCGCGCCGCCTACCTGCTGCTCAACCGCCTCGACAAGGAGGGGCCGATGGGCGTCAAGGCGCTCGCGGCGAGCATGGGGATCGACTCGTCGACGGTCACGCGGCAGGTGGCGCCGCTCGTGGACACCGGTCTCGTCAAGCGCACCTCGCACCCGGAGGACGGCCGCGCGGTGGTCCTCCAGCTCTCCCCGCGCGGACTCTCCCGACTCGAGGAGGTACGTTCCTCCCGGCGTCAGTTGATGGCCGAGCTGACCCAGGACTGGGCGCCCGGGGAGCGCGAGGCGTTCTGCTCCCTCCTCACCCGGTTCAACACCGCGCTCTCGGCCCGCATGGCCTCCGCCCCCGAGGCGCCGTCGCCGTCCTGAGCACCGGGCCGTACCGCTTCGCGGGTACGCGCGTGCGCGTGGCGCCCGTCCGGTGCGCCGCCCCAGTCCTGCTGTGTGCCGCCCGAGTCTTGACCGGGCGCCCGCTCCTGGCCTCATATGAGATCGGGCCCTGTCGTGCGTGGCCGGGCCCGCCTGCTCAGGTCGGCCTCAGGGGGAGGCGCGGTGCGACAACGGAACGTGGCCCAAGCCTCCCGCAGGGACAGGGAGTTCGAGGCGTTCGTCGCGGGTGCGGCGGGGCGGCTGCTGCAGACCGCCACCCTGCTCACGGCGGAGCCGCCGGACGACAACCCCCGCGCGCGGCGGCTGCTCACGCGCGCCCTCGCTCATACGTACGCCGTCTGGGACGGTCTGCGCGGCGAGGACCCCTACGACCGGACCCGCCGTGAGCTGGCCCTCCGCTTCGAACGCGGGGCCTGGCACCACCACGGCTTCTTCCGTCCCCCGCCCGGTGGTGTGCTGAGGGCGCTCGGTCCGCAGGAGCGGCTGGTCCTCGTCCTCAGGCTGTACGAGGGGGTCGCGGAGGAGCAGACGGCGGCGCTGCTCGGGATGCCCGCCGAACGTGTCCGGGCGATCTGCCTGCGGGCGATGGCGACGGTCCTGCATCCGCGGCGCGAGAAAACCGTCCCCCCGGTGGTGGAGGTGGCACCGTCATGAACCTACGGGAGCGGGAGGCCGCCGTACGCCGGATCCTGGACCGTCGGCCGCCGCCGGTGCCGCCCGAGCTGTGCGCGGACGCGGTGCGGCGGGGCGGCCGCATGCTGCGGCGCAGGACGACGGCCCGGCACGTGATGTGGCTGGTGCTGCTGGCCGCCGTGGTCGCGTTCGCCGTGTGGGCGTCGACGACCCGCCCCTGGGTGGAGCCGCCGTCCACGACGACCCCACCCGTGACCGGCTGGTGAGCACGGCCGGCGCGTAGTACGCGTACTAGCCGAGCGCCTGCTGGAGGTCTTCGAGGAGGTCGTCGACGTTCTCGATGCCCACGGAGAGGCGGACGAGGTCGGCGGGGACCTCCAGGGCCGAGCCCGCGGCCGAGGCGTGCGTCATGCGGCCGGGGTGTTCGATCAGGGACTCGACGCCGCCGAGGGACTCGCCGAGGGTGAACACCTTGGCGCGGTCGCAGACCGCGACGGCCGCCTCCTCGCCGCCCTCGACCTGGAAGGACACCATGCCGCCGAACGCCTTCATCTGCTTGGCGGCGACCTCGTGGCCCGGGTGCTCCGGGAGGCCCGGGTAGAGGACGCGGGACACGCGCGGGTGCCGGGTCAGCATGTCGGCGATCTTCGTGGCGTTCTCGCTGTGGCGGTCCATGCGCACGGCGAGGGTCTTGGTGCCGCGCAGCACGAGCCAGGAGTCGAACGGCCCGGCGACCGCGCCCATCGCGTTCTGGTGGTACGCCAGTTCGTCCCCGAGGGCCTGGTCGCTCACGATCAGGGCGCCGCCGACGACGTCGGAGTGGCCGCCCATGTACTTGGTGAGCGAGTGCACGACGACGTCCGCGCCGAGCGCCAGCGGCTGCTGGAGGTAGGGGGTCGCGAAGGTGTTGTCGACGACGAGCTTCGCGCCGGCTTCGCGGGCGATCTGCGCGACGGCCGGGATGTCGGTGATGCCGAGCAGCGGGTTGGAGGGGGTCTCCACCCAGACCGCCTTGGTCTTCGGGGTGATGGCGGCGCGTACGGCCGACGGGTCGCTGGTGTCGGCCACCGACCAGTCCACGCCCCACCGGGAGACGACCTTCGCGAAGAGGCGGAACGTGCCGCCGTACGCGTCGTTGGGGATGACCACGTGGTCGCCGGGGCTGAGGAGCGTACGCAGCAGGCAGTCCTCGGCGGCCAGTCCGGACGCGAAGGCGAGGCCGCGGCTGCCGCCCTCCAGGGCGGCGAGGTTCTCCTCCAGCGCGGTGCGGGTGGGGTTGGCGCTGCGGCTGTACTCGTAGCCGCCGCGCAGGCCGCCTACGCCGTCCTGCTTGTAGGTCGAGACCTGGTAGATCGGCGGGACGACCGCGCCGGTGAGGGGATCCGCGGTGTTGCCGGCATGGATCGCGAGGGTCTCGAAGTGCGTGTAGCTGTCGCTCATGACCCCGAGGGTATGTCTTCCACCGACCAAGGACCGCGCCACGCCTCCGACGGGCCCCCGCGACTGCGGCGAACACGCGGCGGCTCGGCCGGCCACCCCTGCGCCTGGGGCGGGCGCACCCGACTCGGACGGGCAACCGCAGCTGGGGCCCTGCGGCTCTGGCCGGCACCCCGCGACTCGGGCGGCCGCCTGGCGGCTCTGGCCAGCCCCCCCGCCTTCGGCGGCCGCCCGGCGGCTCGGCCAGTACCCCTGTGACTACGGCGGACGCCCTGCGGCACCGGGGGACGCCCCCGAAGCTCCGGCCTGGGACCCTGGGGTTCCGGCCAGCACCCCGAAGCTCTGGTTTGCACCCCTCCGACTCGGGCGGCCGCCCGGCGGCTCCGGCCGGCACCCCGCGGCCCCCCGGCTCTGGCCGGCACCCCGCGACTCGGGCTGGGCGCCCGGCGGCTTCGGTCGGCAGCCCCGCGGTTGCGGGGGCGCCCCCGCCCTCGTTCGCCATTTGTCGGTGGTGTCTGGAACCCTTGGCGTATGGAGATTCTCTGGGGGCTGATCGCGCTGCTCATGATCGGCATGGTGGTATGGCCGATCGTGGCGCGCAGGCGGGCCGGTATTCAGCAGGTGCACGCGGGGCACCCGGACGCGGCCGATCCGGCGAACTACGGGTTCGTCCGGCAGGAGCTGCTGGACGTCCGGATGCCCGGCCCCGACCAGGATCTGCTGGACGTGCTGGACGTGGTGCAGCGCACCCAGGACTACCGGGCGGCGCAGCAGCTGCTGGCCGGGACCGAGGCGGACGGCGAGGTGCGCTGGCAGCGGGTGCAGGCGTTCGCGGGCGCCGCCTCGCTGGAGCTGGCGCAGCGGCCGGGCGGGGTGAGCGACACGCCGGGCGGGCA
This sequence comes from Streptomyces sp. NPDC030296, assembly GCF_055572815.1. Taxonomy (NCBI): domain Bacteria; kingdom Bacillati; phylum Actinomycetota; class Actinomycetes; order Kitasatosporales; family Streptomycetaceae; genus Streptomyces; species Streptomyces sp. NPDC030296. The sequence continues at coordinate 378,251 of NZ_JBVICQ010000003.1, read as the reverse complement.
GTGGCTGCGCGTGTGGCGGACCGAGGCCCCCAAGGACGCGGGCGGCGCCGCGGTGCACGCCGAGTTCCTGGTGCAGCAGGCGTGGCGGACGGCGACGCCGGGCACGGACGAGTTCCGGATCATCATGGAGGAGGCGAGGTCGGCGTGCGGCGACGCGGCGCTGCTCGCCCCGGGCGACCCGATCCCGTACATCATCGAGCTGTCGGTCGCGCGGGGACTCGGCTACTCCCGCGAGGAGTTCGAGCAGCTCTGGCTGAGAATCCTGGACCGCGCGCCGGCGCACATGGGCGCGCACCTGGCGGCGCTGCACTACTGGTGCGAGAAGTGGCACGGCTCGCGCGAGCAGGCGTACGCGTTCGCCGAGGCGGCCGCGGCGCGCGCGCCGCAGGGGTCGCTGCTGGCGGCGATGCCACTGTTCGCGGTCTTCGAGCACCTGCCCGAGGTGATCGTGGTGCAGGGCTTCTACGAGAGCGAGGTCGTCACCAAGGCGATGCACGGCGCGCTGTACGCGGTGCACTCGGCGCGGCCCGACGACCCGATGCTGGCGCATGTGCGCCATCTGCTGATCTTCTTCCTGGTCCGTGCCGAGCGCTGGTCCGAAGCCATGAACCAGCTCGTACACGTCGACGGCCATGTGGGCGCCCTCCCCTGGACGCTCGCCTCCGACCCCGCCTCGGACTACGCGATATACCGGGCCCTGGCGGTCGCGGGCTACGAGGCGAACGGCGGCAGCCCGGCGACGCTGCTGCACTGACGCCCGGGGCCGGGGCCGGGCCCGGCAGCGCCCCCGCGGACGCCGCCCGGCCCACCCCGAGGGCCCGTCCAGTAAGGCCTTGCCACCCTCACACCCCGTGAGAAATACTCCGCCCCCTCACCTCTTGGTCATGGACACGTCCCAGGCCGACCGATTTAGTTGATTTTGTGATCGTTCGCGATCACACCGTGGGGGGAAACTGCCCGATGGGCGCAACCTTGCGCGCAGTGCGCGCTCTCGTGTTGCTCGCTGGCTTCTATCTGCTCGGCGTCATCCTGCTCGCGGCGCTCGCCGGCGCCGACTATCTGCTGTACCTGCACGCGCCGTCCGGCGTGGCGCTCAAGCTGTACGTGGTCTCCGTACTCCTGGCCCTGCCGCTGATCCGCGGCCTGTTCATGCTGCGGACCCCGAAGGGCGAGGAGCGGCCCGGTCTCGCGGTGACCGACGCCGACGAGCCCGCGCTGTGGCGCACCGTGCGGGAGCTCGCCGACCAGGTCGGCACCCGCGCCCCGACGCGCATCCTGCTGACGCCCGACGTCAACGCCGCCGTCAGCGAGGACGCCCGGCTGCTCGGCCTGCTGCCCGGCCCGCGCCGCCTCTACCTCGGCGTACCGCTGCTGCAGGGCCTGACCGAGGCGCAACTGCGCGCGGTCCTCGCCCACGAGCTGGGCCACTACTCGAACTCCGACACCCGCCTCGCCGCCATCACCGCGCGCGGCCGGGCCCAGGTGCTGCGCACCATCGACACCTTCGAGGAGCGGGCCGACAAGACCGCCGGACGCGAGCAGGCCCGGCAGGAGAAGAAGAACGCCAAGGCCGCGGCCAAGGGCAAGAAGACCAAGGAGATCGACACCCGCCACTCGGGTTTCACGTACCGGCTGATGGCGCGGATCTACGTCGGCTACGCCCACCTCTACTTCCGGGCCACCCTCGCCGGTTCGCGCCGACAGGAGTACGCCGCCGACGCCGCGGCCGCCCGGATCGCCGGACGCGACGCCACCGCCTCGGCGCTGCGCGAGATACCGGCGCTGTCCGCCGCGTTCGGGTTCTACATGAACAGCTACGCCACGCTCGGCTCCGAGGCCCGGCTGCTGCCGCCGCGCGGTGAGTTCTTCGGCGGGTTCGGCCGGATGCTGACCGCCCGCCAGCTCGAACTCGTCGGTCTGCGCACCGACCTGCCGAGCGAGCCGTCGTCGCCGTACGACTCGCACCCGCCGATCGCCGACCGTGTCGCGCGGATCGAGGCGCTGCCCGCCGACGGCCGTGCCGACGAGGCGAGGGGCGCCGCGCTGACGCTGCTCACGGACCCGGAGCGGACGCTGGCGGAACTGGAGGACGCGGTCCTCACCGACGACGTGCTGCGGTTCGCCCGCGCCGCCGACTGGCAGGAACTGCTCGACGGTTCGATGGCCGCGAACTTCGTCAGCGCGGACACCGCCCTGCACCGGGCACTCGCCATGTACACCAAGGAGCACCCGTCCCTGCGGGGGCTGCTGAAGGTGATCGACGACGGTCAGCTGTGGCAGCTGGCCCGGCGGCTGCCGGTGTCCGACCAGGCGGCGGAGGCGAAGGGGCGGGCCTTCCGCGAGTTCGTCCGGCCCGCCCTGGCGGACGGGCTGCAGACCATGGTGCTCGCCGAGCTGAGCGCCCACTCCCGGCTGCGCTGGGAGTTCTCCTGGGCGGACGCGGCCACGGTGCACCTGCCGCCCGCGCCGGACGGCTCCGAGGCCGACCTCGGCGCGGCGATCGAGGCGGCGGTCGCCGACCACCCGGACACCGGGCCGCTGCGCGCGCTGCTGCCCTCCGCTCCCCAAGGCCCCGCCGCACGAGAAACGGACGCCCCGCGATGACCGTACTGCTGTGGATACTGGCCGTCCTGGCCGTGCCCACCCTCCTGATCGGTCTCTGGCTGGCCGGGGTGTTCCTCAAGGAGTTCTTCCGCCCCAGCGGCGACGCCGACCCGGACGCCGCCGAGGCGCTGGGCCTGCTCCCCGCCGAACGGCAGAACACCCAGTACGCCGGTCCGCTGCCGGCGGACGTCGACGCGACGCTCGCCGCCGTGCGCGGCGGCGACTGGAAGGCCGCCGCCAAGCTGCTGCACGACATCGGCCGGGACTGGGACCGCCGCTCCTGGGCGACGGGCCTGCTGGGCGGGATCGCCGCCGACGACGACGAGTGGCTGCTCGCCTGGGAGGCCGACCGGCCCGACGACCCGGACGCGGCCGTCGTCCGCGCCCGCAGCACGGTGATCCTGGCCGGGCAGATGCGGGGCGCCAAGCGCGCCCAGTACACGACCGGTGAGCAGTTCGCGGGCTTCCACCGGTTGCTGGAACGTTCCCGCGAGGAGATCGCTCGGGCCGCCGCGCTGAACCCCGACGACCCCACGCCGTACGTCACGGAGATCACCGTCGCCCTCGGGCTCGGCTACCCGCACGCCGAGATGGACCGGCTCTGGAGCGAGATCACCGCCCGCGCCCCGCACCACTACGAGGCGCACTACATGGCGCTCCAGTACTGGTGCGCGAAGTGGCGCGGCTCGGAGAAGCTGGCGACGGACTTCGCCGAGCGGGCGGCGGCGAACGCGCCGCTGGGCAGCCTGCTCACGGTGCTTCCGCTGATCGCCCACTTCGAGCACGACCAGTCAGACGACAGCGAGGTGGACCGCACGCCCAGGATGATCGGCCGGGTCGACGCGGGTCTCGCCGACGCCGCCGCGGCCGACCAGACCCACCCGCGCCTGCCGGAGCTGCGCCACCTCCTCGCGTACTACCTCGCCCTCCAGAACCGCGACGCCGCCGCGCTCGAACAGTTCAGGCTGGTCGACGGCCACGTCGACGCGCTGCCGTGGCGCTACCGGGGCAGCGAGGAGGAGATGGCGGCGTTCTACTGCCGGATCCGCAACGCCTCGGCGCAGGCGGTGGCGGCGGAGAGCGCCGGCTGACAGCGCCACCTCGGCGACCGGAATTCGGGCGGTACCCGGAGCGTTGTCCAGGTACCGCCCGCTCGTTCCCGCACGTTCCTAGGAGTCACGATGCTCTTCGGCCGCACGCCCCAGCTGCCCACCCCCGAGCAGGCTCTGCCGGGCCGCGCCGAGCTGCCGTTCACCGTGCCCGACCGGCACACCGTGCTCGGCACCCCGCTCCTCGGCCCCTACCCCGAGCACCTGGAGATCGCCGACTTCGGCCTCGGCTGCTTCTGGGGCGCGGAGCGCAAGTTCTGGCAGCTCCCCGCGGGCGTGTGGACCACGCTCGTCGGCTACCAGGGCGGCTTCACCGAGAACCCCACCTACGAGGAGGTGTGCTCGGGCCTCACCGGCCACACCGAGGCCGTCCGCGTCGTGTACGACCCGTCCCTCATCTCGTACGAGCGGCTCCTCCAGGTCTTCTGGGAGTCCCACGACCCGACCCAGGGCTTCCGCCAGGGCAACGACGTCGGCACGCAGTACCGCTCCGCCGTCTACACCCACACCCCGGCCCAGGAGAAGGCCGCCACCGCGTCCCGCGAGGCGTACCAGAAGGTCCTCACCGGCTCCGGATACGGCACGATCACCACGGAGATCCTCCCGGCGGAGGGCCGGACGTTCTACCCCGCCGAGGGCTACCACCAGCAGTACCTGGACAAGAACCCGGCGGGCTACTGCGGCATCGGCGGCACCGGGGTGTCCTGCCCGATCGGCGTCGCTCCCGCGCCGGGGGGCACGGGGGAGTAACCCCGTACCCGGCGGCGGGGGTCACCGGACGGTGAAGTCCGCCGCCTCCCTGTCCAGGGTCGTGGTGCCGTCCTTGGCGGTGGCCAGGACGGCGACGTGCCAGGTGCCGCGCGGGGAGGACTTCGCGTCGGAGCGGGTGACCTTGACGCTGTACGTGCAGTGCACGGTGTCCTTCCCCGCGGGCTTGCAGACGGCCGACTCCGCTCCGGCCATGTCCTTGGCGGTCAGCTCGTCCTCGGCGAAGGACGAGTCCTGCGGCCACGCCAGCACCTTCACGCTCTTCACACCGGAGGAGGCCGGCGTGACGTCGGTGTCGAAGGTGAGCGAGCCGTCACGGTCGCCGGCGGGAGCGGTGTAGCGGGCAGTGCTGTGCGCCAGCTTCAGCGGCTGGTCCCCGGCGTAGGCAAGGGTGAGGGCACCGGCGCCACCGAGGACGACGAGACCGGCGACCACGGACAGAGCAGTACGTCGGGACATGGGGATCTCCGTAAGGTCATGTATCGGGTCGGCGCTTCTCGACCGCGCCGCTGCACCGATACTCGCCGCACAGAGGTCCGCCGAACATGAGCGCACCTACTCAACTCATGCTGAGTAGGCCCGTGTTGTCCCCCACGGGGCGCATGGCAGCGCAGGCATGACGGGCGGGCGTCAGTCGGAGGCCACCACTTCGCCGGCCATGACCGCAGGCGGGTCGGGAAGCAGCGACGCGAGGTTGTCCCGCACGAAATCCGCGGCCCTGGAGATCGATTCCTCGGCGCCGGCCCGGTCCTGGAAGACGCTGGTCGAGACCATCACTCCCTCCCCGGCGTCGACGAAGTAGTAGGCCACGAAGCCGGGGACTTGGCGCATGAGCGGCACGAACCCCTCCTTCACGAGACGTGCCGCCTCGGCCGGATCGGTCACCCCTTCGTACCGCCGCACTGCCGCGTACATCTCCACGCTCCTCACCGCGTTGTGGGTTCGTCCTTCGAACGAGACGCCGTGCCCCGGCGGCCGTCGGCCCTGGATCCCGTGAGCCACCGGTTTCAGGGGCCGCCCCCGTCCGGCTGGAAGCTCGCCAGCATCTGTTCCAGGGCCGCCTGGTCCGGGCCGACGAAGGGCGGCGCGGACGGGGCGGTGGCGAGCGTGTCCAGCATGGTGCCCGTGATGCCGGCGGCCGGGGGCAGATGCGTCGAGAGGACCAGGTCGGGCTTGCGGTCCTTCAGCGAGTCGAAGGTCCTGAGGTACTTCTCCACGTCGACCGTCTGGACCCAGGGACTGTCGACCGTCGCCCAGAGGAGCTGAGCGGTGCGCAGTTCCTCGACCGCGACATCGCGGACGTCGTCGGCCTGGGCGAGGTCGGCGGTCGGCAGCGGGGCGCCGAAGCAGTCGGAGCTGAAGCAGACACCGGAGTGGTCGTCGAAGAAGCCGACGGTGGCGGGGTTGTCGAACAGCGGCGGACGGAACCCGGTGAGGGTGCGGTCGCCGATGTCGAGCGTCTCGCCGGGGTTCACGAGGTAGGCCCGGTCGAGGGGCAGCGGGTGCTCGCAGGACAGGATCCCGGCGCCGATGAACGTCGTCACGACCCGCGCCTTCGGGGCCGCCGCCAACAGGTCGAAGATCCCGCCGGTGTGGTCGCGGTCGGGGTGGGTGAGCCAGATCCAGCGGACGTCTGCCGGGTCCAGCACGGCGCTGAGGGCCTCGACGAAGTTCCGGTCGGGCAGCCCCAACCCGGTGTCCACGACCACGGGTTCGGCGCCGAGCAGTACGAACGCGTTCACCGGGATGTACCCGATGCCCGGCACCTCCAGGCTGTCGGCGAGAACGCTGATGTCCGGGCGCAGCCGGTGCACGGTACCCGGGCGGACCTTTTGAAGGGGCATGTCACTCACACCTCGGAAACCCCCCGGCGGGTGATCGTCGCGACCGCATGCCTCCGCTGTTGCTCCCGCCTCCATCGTCCGGCCGTGCGAGCGCGGGCGCATCCGCTGCCGTGACCGCACCCGCGCGGGAGAACGACGAGGCGACGCCACGGACGCAGCACCTGCACCGGGACCCGGCGGGGTACTGCGGGGCGGGCGGCCGATAGCTTGCCGGCATGTGTGTCTCCCTGGCCCCGGCCGAGTTCACCGGCACCACCCTGTACTGCGGGCGGCTGCACCACCCCGAGCACGGACTGATCCACGTCCTCGGCTACCAGAACACGGCGGCGAACCTCGCCGACGGCCCCAACGCCATGCTGCTGCACCTGCCGGCGCGGCAGATGAGCCGACGCAACTTCCTGTCCGTGGGGCGCGCTTCCGACGTGCTGGAACGGATGGTGGACGCGGTACGGCCGGTCTCCGTGGGCCTGGTCGACGACTCGATCGCCTGGATGGGAGCGGCTCGGGAGCCGGGCGTGGAGGTGTTCGAGCACGACGTGTACACGGTGGTCCTGGCCCGTGACCCGCGTGCCGTGCCGGCGGCGCTCGCCGAGGTGCCGGAGCACCGGCGGCCCGCGCTCAACCCGGAGTTGTTCGCGTTCTACGCCGAACGCTGTCCCGCGCACGCGATCGCCGTGTGCTGCTTCGACAACGCGGAGGCCGCGCAGGCCAAGCCGCTGCTCATGTGGTACCCGCCGCACGACCCCGATGTGCTGATCCTGCCCGCGCTCGACTGCCACACCGGGGGCGTGCCCGATCCGGACGCGCTGGTGGACACGGACCACTGGGTGATCCTCGGCACGGACGAGGCGCCGGACGGCTGGGGTTCGCCCGTCGACCACGACCCCGCGATGCGGCACGCGCTGCGGAGCTGTCTGCCGGACACGGTCGTGGGCCGCCACTTCGGCGGGCCCATGCGCAACGGGGACTTCACGATCAGCCACGAGGAGCTGCTGCGGGTCGGCGAGGTGGGGGTGAGCCGGGTGGGGGTGTTCTAGCGCCGCCTGTTCCAGCGTCGCCGGGGGTGGGGCCGTGGCGGGTCGAGTGGCGGGTGCGGGGGGTGGGGGCTGGTCGCGCAGTTCCCCGCGCCCCTGAAGGAAGCCTGCGGCTCCTTCACCCGCGGCGCGGGGCGGCGCGGGGAAGGACCGGCCTGCGGGGCCGTCCTTCCAGGGGCGCGGGAACTGCGCGACCAGCCCCACGCACCCGCACCACACCGCACCACACCCGCACCCTGGCCCCGAAGCCGACCCCCAGCCCAGACCGAAGCCGGCCCCGGTCCCGGATCAGATCGTCGCCGCGTCAATCACGAAGCGGTAGCGGACGTCGCTGGCCAGGACCCTTTCGTACGCCTCGTTGATCTGGTCCGCGCGGATCAGTTCGATCTCGGCGCCCAGGCCGTGCTCGGCGCAGAAGTCGAGCATCTCCTGGGTCTCGCGGATGCCGCCGATACCCGACCCGGCGAGGGTCTTGCGGCCGGCGATCACCGAGAACAGGTTGAGGGCGACCGGCTCCTCGGGGGCGCCCACGTTCACGAACGCGCCGTCGGTCTTCAGCAGCGACAGGTACGCGTCCAGGTTCAGCGGCGCCGAGACCGTCGACAGGATCAGGTCGAACGAGCCCCGCAGTTCCTCGAAGGTCGCCGGGTCGCTGGTCGCGTAGTAGTGGTCGGCGCCCAGCTTCAGCCCGTCCTCCTGCTTGCGCAGCGACTGGGACAGGACGGTCACCTCCGCGCCGAGCGCGTGCGCGAGCTTGACGCCCATGTGGCCGAGGCCGCCCAGACCGACGACGGCGACCTTCTTGCCGGGGCCGGCGTTCCAGTGCTTGAGCGGGGAGTACGTGGTGATGCCCGCGCACAGCAGTGGCGCGGCCTCGTCGAGGGCGATGCCCTCGGGGATGCGTACGGTGAACGCCTCGTCGACGACGATCTTCTCCGAGTAGCCGCCGTAGGTGGGCTCACCGTTCTTGTCGAGGGCGTTGTACGTGCCGACGTTGCCCTTGAGGCAGTACTGCTCCAGCCCGGCCTCGCAGTTCTCGCACTCGCGGCAGGAGTCGACCATGCAGCCGACGCCCACGCGGTCGCCGACGGCGAACTTCGTGACGCCGGGGCCGACGGCCTCGACGACACCGGCGATCTCGTGACCCGGCACCATCGGGAAGATCGCCTCGCCCCAGCCCTCCCGGGCCTGGTGGATGTCGGAGTGGCAGATACCGGCGAACTTGATGTCGATCAGGACGTCGAACTCACCGACCTCGCGGCGCTCGATCGTCGTGCGCTCCAGCGGAGCCTTGGCGGAGGGGGCCGCGTAGGCGGCGACAGTGGTGGACATGCCGAGGGTTCTCCTAGCCGTCGTTCCCGTGCCCGGCCTGCCTTCCGGCCGGGCACGGTTGTCAGCCTGCCCGAGGTCACCGCGTTCACCCAGGTCACGGTTCTGCGTACGTCCGCTGGTCCTACCACTGGCGGGGTCAGGCTGCTGGGCGTACGACCGTGAATACTTGACGTATGGACGCACAGCCCGAAGCCGCACAGGACCGGCAGCCGCCCGGCGGCCCGACCGGAGCCCCCCTCGACCGGCGTGCCGAGCTCAGTGAGTTCCTGCGGACGCGACGGGCCCGCCTGAAGCCGGAGGACGTCGGGCTGCCGGAGTTCGGCCGGCACCGGCGGGTGCCCGGGCTGCGGCGGGAGGAGCTGGCGCAGCTGGCGGGCGTGTCCGTGGCGTACTACACGCGGCTGGAGCAGGGCAACGGCCGCAATGTGTCGGCGGAGGTCCTCGACGCCATCGCGCGTGCCCTCCGGCTGAGCGACGCCGAGCACAACCATCTGACGCACCTCGCCAAGCCGAAGGCCCACAAGAAGAAGCCGTCGGCCCGTCCGCAGCAGGTCAGGGGCGCCCTGCGGCAGCTGATCGACTCCCTGGACGGCATCCCCGCGTACATCACCGGACGGCGCTCGGACATCCTCGTCTGGAACCGGATGGCGGCGGCGGTGTTCGGGGACTGGTCGGAGCTGCCCGCGCAGGAGCGGAACTGGGCGCGGATGGTGTTCCTGCGGCCCGAGTACCGGGACCTGTACATCGACTGGGATCAGAAGGCCGCCGACGTCGTCAGCTATCTGCGGATGGACGCGGGCTGTCACCCGGACGATCCCCGGCTGTCGGCGCTGGTCGGCGAGTTGTCGGTGAAGAGCGAGGAGTTCCGGCGGCTGTGGGCCACGCACGACGTGAAGGAGAAGAGTCACGGGGTGAAGCGCATGCGGCACCCGCTGGTCGGTGATCTGACGCTGTCCTTCGAGTCGTTCCCGCTCCCCGACGACCACGAGCAGACCCTGGTCACCTATCACGCCGAGCCGGGCTCCCAGTCCGCGGAGGCCCTGCGCCTGCTGGCCAGCTGGGGCACGGACGCCACCCGCGCCCGGACGGCGACGCCGTGAGGGTCCGCCCGCGCGGCCGGGCGGTGCGGAACGGCCCGCCGGAGGAGGGCGCCTCCCGGCGGGCCGTCGCCCTCAGCCGTGTCCTGCTCCGTGATCCGCGCCCGCGTCTCACGCGCCGACGTACGCGTCGTGGATCGTCACCGTCGACCGGTTCCCGTCCTCGTCGATCACCTCGGCGCGGAGCGACACGCTCTTGCCCACCCCCGGTGTCACGACGGTGACCTTGCCGTTCTTCACCGCGGCCTTGGTCCACTTCTCGCCGCCGCGCGACACGTACACGGTGAGCGACTCCCGGTTCCCGTCGGCGGCCGCGCCCTGGACGGCGACGGGGACGCCGATCCTCGTGCCGGCCGGGGCCGTGCTGTCGAGGCCCAGGTACGCGCCGCCGAAGCGGACCGTGGAGACCGGCAGTCCCCTGTCGCTCGTGGTCCTCGCGGACCGGAAGGTCCAGCTCGCGTCGACCCGTGAGGAGGCCCTGGCCAGCGCCGGGTCTCGGGTGACGCTGGTCGTCAGTCGGTAGGTGGCGGGCGCGGAGGGGACCGTGAAGCGGGCGGAGCCGTCCAGCGGGTCCTCGCCGGAGGCGATCTTCTCCCCGTCGCGGTGGAGGGTCGTGGTGACCTTCTTGTAGAAGGACGCCCCGGCGTGCCCGGCGCCGTCGGCGACCATCGGCAGCAGGCCGTACAGCTGGTTCCCGTCGCGACGGATGCCGAAGGACCGGCTGATCCTCGGGCCGAAGACCCCGACGTTGAACGTGTGGGTGTAGGTGCGGCCCGCCGTGACGGGCCTGCTGTCGCCGGTCGTGTAGTACGCGTCCAGCAGCGGGAAGCCCTGTTCGTCCTCCGCGCCGTACTGCTCGAAGTCGAAGCTCCACTTCACCTGGTCCGTGGCGGACACGTACAGCGTGCGGGTGCCGGGCAGCGGCCCCCGGGACGGCGAGGGCGGGCGAGCCGGGGCTGCCGGGGAGCCAGGCCCAGGCGCCGACCGCGCCCGTCTTGCCCGGGGTGACGCGTCAATTCCCCCCGGCCTTCGCAGTATGACCGGGCGTCAACTCGCGTCACATACCGCGCGACTGGCGCAAAGCGGCGAAACCGGAGACGCCCGCAACCGCACGCGCCCCGGTCTCCGCTCCCACGCGCCCCATACCTAGGGCGGTCTCACGCCCCGGCGTTCTCCTTCACGGTGATGCGCCCCTTGCGGATCGTCGCGACCCGGGGGGCCTTCCTCGCCAGCGTCGAGTCGTGCGTGACCATGACGAAGGTGAGTCCGTGCTCCTTCCACAGGGCCTCCAGCACCTCCATGATCTCGTCGCGCGTCGACTCGTCGAGGTTGCCGGTGGGTTCGTCGGCCAGCAGCACCTTGGGCCGCTTCACCAGCGCGCGGGCGATCGCGACCCGCTGCTGCTGACCGCCCGAGAGTTCCGCCGGAAGATGCCCGAGCCGCTCCCCCAGCCCCACCGACTCCAGCGCCTCGGCGGCGCGTCGCCGCCGCTCCCCCGCCTTCACACCGAGCGGCACGAGCGCCGTCTCCACGTTCTCCTGCGCGCTCAGCGTCGGGATCAGATTGAAGCTCTGGAACACGAACCCGATGCTCTCGCTGCGCACCCGGGTGAGCCTGGCCTCCGACAGCCCGGCCAGATCGGTGCCGTCGAGTTCGACGCTCCCGCCCGACGGCCTGTCGAGCCCGCCGAGCATCTGGAGCAGCGTGGACTTCCCGCCCCCGGTGGGCCCTTGGATGACGAGACGGTCCCCGTCCGCGATGGTGAGGTCGACTCCGTCGAGCGCGTGGACGGTGTCCTTGCCCCGGGTGTAGCGCTTGGTCACGCCGGTGAGTACGTACATGGTGCAACTCCTGGATGGTGTGAGGACGCGGCCGACGTGCCGCTCGGGTCGGGGACGGCGGCCGGCTACTCCACCCGCCGCAGGGCGTCGGCGGGGCGCAGCCGGGAGGCGCGCCAGCCGCCGAACGCGCCCGCGATCAGTCCGCCGGTGACGGCGAGGCCCACCGCGAGGGCGACCGTGGAGAGGCTGACGGGCGCGGTGAGCGCGACGTCGAGCGCGTTCGACGCCGCCTGGCGTCCGCCGCCCGCACCACCGGCGCCCGGGAAGCCCCCCGCGCCGGGTCCGCCGCCCGCGCCGCCGAACCCGCGTCCGGCCGCACCGACCTCCGCCTGAAGCGTCGGGCTGATCGCCGTGACGGTGTACGCACCCGCGAGGCCCAGCGCGATGCCGAGCGCCCCGCCGGCGAGGCCGTTGACCATGGCCTCGCCGACGACCTGCCGGGTCACCCGCCCCGACCTCCAGCCGAGCGCCTTGAGCGTCCCGAACTCCCGCACCCGGCGCGAGACCGCCGAGGAGGTGAGCAGCCCGGCCACCAGGAACGCGGCGGCGAGCACGGCGGCGGAGAACCACCTGCCGACGTTCGAAGCGAGGTCGGAGGCGGTGGACAGCGACCCGGACACGGTGTCGGCGAGATCGGCGGAGGTGGTGACCGTGGTCCCCGAGATGTTCTTCTGGATGGCCGACTTGACGGAGCCGATCCGCTGGGAGTCGCTCGCCTTGACGTAGATCGTGGTGACCTCGCCCTGGGAGTCGCCGAGCGTCTGGGCCTGCTTCAGCGGCATGTAGAGGTCGGCCGCGGCGTCCCCGCTGTCGGGGGTGGCGATGCCGATGACCTTGTACTTCGTGGCGTCGATGGTGACGCTGTCACCGACCTCCAGCTCCTTCTCGCGGGCGTAGGAGGCGTCGGCGACGACGACCCGCGCGTCGCTCTCGGAGGTCGTGAACGTACGTCCGCCGGTGATCTTCGAGGAGGTGAGGGGGCCGAGGTCCGGTTCGGTGACGTCGGTGCCGTAGACGGAGTAGTTGTCGACGTCGAACTCGGCGCCGCCGCCCTCGACGCGCCCCTGCGGCTGCCCGGCACTCCCACCGTTCTGTCCGGGACCGCCCTGCTGCCGGCCGCCCGCGCTCTCGTCCTGCTGGAACCGGCCGCGCCGGAACTGCCCGTCGACCTTGATGACCTGGAGGCTGAGGCCGCCGACGGCCTCCGCGACGCCCTGCTGCTCGGCGACCTCGGTGACGGTGGAACTCTTCAGGGTCTGGAAGCCCTGGACGCGGACGAGGTCGCTGCTCTGCTCCTCGTCGGAGTCCTCGTCCCGTGCGTCGAACTCGAAGCGGGGGCGTTCGGCACCGTTCTCGCCGGGAGCGGCGGCGGCCTTGGTGACGGTCATGTCCGTCCCCAGGCCGTAGAGGGAGGCGAGCACCTTGCCCTGGGCCTTCTCCATGCCGGACGACACGGAGCTGACCACGATCACCAGCGCGATGCCGAGGGCGAGCCCGGAGGCGACGACGAGCGCCGCCCTTCTGCGGCGGCGCAGTTCGCGCCTCAGGTAGGTGAGAAACATGGCCGAAAGCTAGGGAGGCCACGTGATGACGGGATAAGCCCCTCGTAAGAGCGGGATGAGAACGCCGAACCCGGCCGGGAAGCGCCGAACCTGCCCCCGTAGGACGCCGAAGCCGCCCCTGAGGGCGGCTTCGATGTCAGGAGGCCGGAAGAGGGTCGGTGCCGCGTCCGGTGTTCGGCGCGGCACCGCTCGGCCGGCGGGTCAGGCCGCCGAGCCCGCCTTCCAGTCGGCCCAGCTCAGGTTCCAGCCGTTGAGGCCGTTGTCCGGGGCGACCGTCTTGTCGCCGGTGTTCTTGACGACGACCACGTCACCGACGATGGAGTTGTTGTAGAACCAGGCGGCCTCGGTGTTGGGGTCGTTGGCGCCCTTGGTGTCGTTCAGACCGACGCAGCCGTGGCTGGTGTTGACGTTGCCGAAGATGGAGTCGGCGCCCCAGTAGTTGCCGTGGAGGAAGGTGCCGGACGTCGTCAGACGCATGGCGTGCGGCACGTCCTTGATGTCGTACTCGCCCTTGCCGTCGTCGTCGGTGAAGCCGACCGTCGCGCCGTTCATCCGGGTCTCCTTGAACTTCTCGGAGATCACCATCTGGCCCTCGTACGTCTTGTTCTCGGGCGAGCCGGCGGAGATCGGTATGGTCTTGACGACCTTGCCGTCCTGCATGACCTTCATCTGCTTGGTCTTGGCGTCGACGACCGAGACCTGGTTGCGGCCGATCTTGAAGGTGACCGTCTTCTGCTGGACGCCGTAGACGCCGTCGGCGCCCTCGACGCCGTCGAGCGCGAGCTTCAGCGTGACGGTGGAGCCCTCCTTCCAGTAGTCCTCGGGCCGGAAGTCGAGGCGGTTCGCGTTGAACCAGTGCCCGACGACCTCCTGGCCGGAGCTGGAGGAGACGGTGATGCCCTTCTGGACGGCGGCCTTGTCTGTGATCGCCTTGTCGAAGTTGATCGAGACCGGCATGCCGACGCCGACGGTGGAGCCGTCCTCGGGCGTGAAGTTGCCGATGAAGCTGTTGGCGGGCGAGACCGTGGTGAACGCCGCGTTCTCGTGGGCCTCGCGGCCCTCGGAGTCCTCGGCGGTTGCGGTGATCTTGTAGTTGGTGGACCGCTCCAGCTGCACGCTCGGCGCCCAGCTCTTCTTGTCGGCGGATATCTCACCCTGGACGGCGGCGCCGTCCGTGGTGGTCATCGTCACCTTGGTGAGCTCGCCCTTGCTCACGGTGACCTTGGCGGAGTTGTTGATGGAGGCGTTGTTCGAGCCGTCCTTCGGGGTGATCTTGATGTCGGCCTCGGAGGTCTTCTTGGCCGCCGCCTCGTCGACCTTGGACTGCGAGGAGTCCCCGCCGTCGCCGCCGGAGGCGTTGTCGCCGTCGCCCCCGCTGCACGCAGAGAGCACCAGCACCCCGCCGAGCAGTGCGGACGCGACCGTCAGGCCCTTGCGCCGCTTACTGTTCGTCATCACACGCTTCTCCATCGTTGCCGAAATCCCCAAGAGCCGAGAATCCCCGTAAGCACTGAAACGCCATTACGGCACCGAGCCGTTCCGCTTGGCGCCGTTGTGTGGGATACGCCACTCCGCCTGGTCCGGGTCGCCAGCGACCCCGGCGGTGGTGCGCGAGTGACCAGTGCGCCCCTCGGGACGGGAGAACCCCGGGCGGCGGTCGCCGCCCGGGGTCATGTTCTCCCCCAAGGCGCCTCAGCCGCGTCCGACTTCCTCGTCGTCCTCGCCGTCATCATCCTCGTCGAGGCCCCATTCCGGCGAATCGGGGTCGTAGTCGATGCCCTCACTGCTCCAGGAGGCCTGCGCGAGTTCGACGCCCGGCACCTCACCGACCAGGTCGAACGGGTCGATCAGATAGGCGAGCGCCTCCGCTGTGTCCTCCGTCACCGCGCTCTCGGCGTGTACCCGTTCGTCGCCCGGCATATCAGGATCGCCGGCGATCCGTCGCAACGCGGCGCCGGTGACGGCCTCGACGTTCTCGACCTCCACCACCAATTCCACGCGAAGACGGACAAACTGTGATGTCTCATCTGTAGTCATGCCTCGGAGCGTACGGCTCACACGTCCCGCGACTTTCCCGCGACCCGCGACTTTCATTAGCATCGCTGTCCACGGCCAATTCGCCAGCGTCACAAGGGGATCGATATTCCGTGTCCGTCGCACGTCGCGCGTCGTCCACCGCCCGCCGATCGCTGCTGACCGCCACCGCCGCGGGGACCCTTCTGGCTGCCCTGTGGTTCGTGCCGTCGGCCAACGCGACCCAGGAGGCGCCGGACATACGGCAGGAGACGACGACCACGACCGATTCCGACGGGACGACCGACTCCGACGGGACGACCGTCTCCGGATCGGCCGAGGACGGGGAGTCGGCGGGCCGCACCACCCAACTCGCCGACACGGGCAGCCCCAACACCACGCCGTACATCGTCGGCGGCACCCTCTTCCTGGGCCTCGGCGCGGGCTTCGTGGCGTTCTCGGTGCGCCAGGGCCGCCTGGAGGCGTACTGACGCGCCCGGCACTGACACGCGTACGCAGGGGGGCACCGCCACGTGGGCGGTGCCCCCCTGCGCGTCCCGGTCGGGCGCTGGCCCCAGGGGCAGAGGTCAGGCCAGCGGGCCGGTGACCGACTCGGCGGCCGCGACCAGCCGGCCCTCGCGGACGAACGTGTCGGCGAGCGCCAGGTCGGGGGCGAGGAAACGATCCGGCCCGGGGCCCTCGACTCCGAACTTCCGTACGGCCTCGATGACCGCCCGGGTGGCCGGCGCGGGCGTGAGGCCGTCGCGCAGCTCCACGCCGCGCGTCCCGGCGTAGAGCTCGACGGCGAGCACCCGGGTGAGGTTGTCGACGGCGGTGCGCAGCTTGCGGGCGGCCGACCACCCCATGGAGACGTGGTCCTCCTGCATCGCGGAGGACGGGATCGAGTCCGCCGAGGCCGGGACGGCGAGCCGCTTCAGCTCGCTGACCAGTGCCGCCTGCGTGTACTGGGCGATCATGAGGCCCGAGTCGACACCGGCGTCGTCCGCGAGGAACGGCGGCAGCCCGTGCGAGCGGTTCTTGTCGAGCAGCCGGTCGGTGCGCCGCTCGGCGATCGAGGCCAGGTCCGCGACCGCGATGGCGAGGAAGTCCAGGACGTACGCGACCGGGGCGCCGTGGAAGTTGCCGTTGGACTCGACCCGCCCGTCCGGCAGGACCACGGGGTTGTCGACGGCGGACGCCAGCTCCCGCTCGGCGACGAGCCGCGCGTGGGCGAGGGTGTCCCGTCCGGCGCCGGCGACCTGCGGGGCGCAGCGCACCGAGTACGCGTCCTGCACGCGCGGCGCGTCGTCCTGGTGGTGCCCGGTGAGCCCCGAACCCCGCAGTACGGCGAGCATGTTGGCAGCGGAGGCGCCCTGTCCGGGGTGCGGGCGGATGGCGTGCAGCTCGGGGGCGAGGACCTTGTCGGTGCCGAGCAGCGCCTCCAGGGAGATCGCGGCGGTGACGTCGGCCGACTTGTACAGCGTCTCCAGGTCGGCGAGCGCCATGACGAGCATGCCGAGCATGCCGTCGGTGCCGTTGAGGAGGGCGAGCCCCTCCTTCTCGCGCAGTTCGACGGGGGTGATGCCGTGCGCGGCGAGCAGCTCGGCGGCCGGCCGTACGACGCCGTCGGGGCCCTCGGCGTCGCCCTCGCCCATGAGGGTGAGCGCGCAGTGCGACAGCGGGGCGAGGTCGCCGGAGCAGCCGAGGGAGCCGTACTCGTGCACGACGGGGGTGATCCCGGCGTTGAGGACGTCGGCCATGGTCCGCGCGACCTCGGGGCGCACACCGGTGCGGCCGGAGCAGACCGTCTTCAGCCGCAGGAACATCAGCGCGCGGACGACCTCGCGCTCCACCCTCGGGCCCATGCCGGCCGCGTGCGAGCGGACGATGTTGCGCTGGAGCTGGGCGCGCAGCTCCGGGCTGATGTGCCGGGTCGCGAGGGCACCGAAGCCGGTGGAGACCCCGTAGACGGGTTCCGGTTTGGCCGCCAGCGCGTCCACGATCCCGCGGGCCGCGGCGAGGGCCGCCAGCGCCTCCTCGGAGAGCTCGACCCGGCTGCCGGCGCGCGCCACGGCGAGGACGTCGGCGGCGGTGACACCGGACGTCCCGAGGACCACCGTGTCCACAGAGTGCATATCCATATTCAGGATCGTAGGGACTGAATCGCCGAATGTCACGAGCGGAGGCCGGGTGGACTCCTTACCGGACCGACGACCCACGACACGATCCGCGACATTCTCGGACGAAGCAATTCGCGTAGATCAGAGAACGATCAGAGTGTTATGGGAATTCGATCAAAGAACGATTAGAAACTCGCAGGTAACAGACGTATCCGGCAGGGCGGGGGGTTACGGTCATGACACCTGATGCGTTGACGCCTCACGTGCACGTCGCCTCCCCCGTGCGCGCACATGACGGGTCGACGCCTCAAACGACCTCAGGTCCCCACGGCCACCACTCCCCCCTGTCGGCCGTGGGGCCCCTACGGCCCCGGCCACACCCCCGGCGTCCGTAGGCGTCCCAGGGCCGCGCGCGACCTCGACCAGGCGCGCGGCCCGCCCTAGGGCCGGCGCCCTCGAATGCGGCGCCGGTCCCCGGGGTGTGCCGGGTCGGCGGGCGCGGGCGGCCGGTCGGCGAGCCGGACGACCGGGTCCTCGCCGTCGTCGCCCTCCCGGCCCGCGACGACCGGCTCCAGGGAACCGGCGGCCTTGGCCCGGTACTGCGCGGCGTCCGCGAGCCGGAACAGCCGCCGCGCCGAGCGCAGCGGCCCGATCGGGTCCCCCGTGGAGGCGACCCCGCAGGCCACGCCGCCACCGGGCTCCAAGTCCCGCGCCCGCGCGCACAGGTCACCGGCCACCCGCACCACCTCGTCCGCCGAGGGCCCCACCGCGAGTAGACAGAACTCGTCGCCGCCGAGCCGCGCGGCCAGGACGTGCGGCAGCTCCGCCGCGCAGCGCGAGAGCACCGAGCCGAACCGCTCCAGCACCTGGTCGCCCACGGCGTGCCCGAAGGAGTCGTTGACCTTCTTCAGCCCGTTGAGGTCGCAGACCACCAGGCTGATCACGGTGCCGTCGCGCCGGTGCGCCTCCATCGCCTCGTCCAGCCGCAGATCGACCGCGCGCCGGTTGCCGAGGCCGGTGAGGGGGTCGGTGAAGGCGAGCCGCCGGGCCTCCTCCAGCCGTTCCGACTGCGCGATCCCCGCCGCCACGACCGAGGCGAGGACCGTCGCGAACGCGGCGTCGTCACCGTGGAAGACGGGCTCTCCGGCGGGCCGGGCCACATACAGCTCGCCCCACGCCCGGCCGTTCAGCACGACCGGCGCCACCACGCAACAGCCCCGGCCGCGCCGGCGCAGCGCCGCCACCCGCTGATGGCAGTAGCCGCCCCGGCGCCGGTCCGCGACCGGCCCGGCCGCCGTCTCCACCCAGGCGTTGGGCTCACCACCCTCCAGCCACCGCTCGTGCAGGAACTCCGCGATCTCCGGGAACTGGTGCACGGGGTACGTCTCGTCCTCCGGGAACTCCTCCTCGTCCGCCGCCCGGTTGCCCACGTTCACGAGCACCCGCAGCAGCCCGCGCTCCCGCTCCCACACGGACAGCGCGGCGAAACTGCCGGACAGGGCCCGGCACGCCCCGTCCGCGGCCGCCCGCCACGACTCCTGCGGCGTGTGCGCGGCGGCCATGCCCCGCGCCAACGCCACCACGGCCCTCAGCCGTCTGTCCTCACCCACGACTCCAGGCTAGGGAGCTTTGCGCCGCTTTGAGACGTTGGCGAGGCGAACAGGGGTACGGCCCGACCCCGTCCGCCCCGACCACCGGGCAAAGAGAGGTACGGCCTGCCCACACCCGCCCCGATCACCAGGGCGAACAGAGGTGCGACCCGAGCCCGCCCGTCTCGGTCACCCACGCCGAGCGCGGGGCGCGGCCCCTGTCTCTCAGGGCCGGAGGGGACGGCGCGACCACCACCGACCCTCGGACCCTCCGCGTACGCCCCCGGCGGAGCCCGCGGCTCACTCCCCCGGCCACTCCGGCTTGCGCTTCTCGTTGAAGGCGGCCACGCCCTCCGCCCGGTCGCCCGAGAACGCCACCGAACGCCACGCCGCGTCCTCGACGTCCAGCCCCGCCCGCAGATCGAGCCCGTGGCCCAGCCGCAGCGCCCGCTTCGCGGCCCGCAGCCCCACGGGCGAGTTGGCGGCCATCCGCGCGGCCAGCGCCAACGCCTCCGTACGGTCCTGCCCCTCCGCGACCAGTTCGTCGACCAGACCCAACTCCCGCGCCTCCGCGGCCTCCAGGCGTCGCGCGGTGAAGATCAGCTCGGCGGCCCGCGCGGCCCCCACCCGACGCGGCAGCAGCTGCGTACCGCCGCCGCCCGGAATCACCCCCACCGACACCTCCGGCAGCCCCACCACCGCCGTACGGTCGGCCACGATCACGTCGCAGGACAGCGCCAGTTCGAACCCGCCGCCCAGCGCGAAGCCGTGCACCGCGGCGACGGTCGGCATCGGCAGCTCCAGCACACCGGTGTACGCCGCGCGCGCGACGGGCCGCTGCCGCACCAACTCCGCGTCACTGAAGGAGTTCCGCTCCTTCAGGTCGGCACCCACGCAGAACGCCCGCTCGTGCGTCGAGGTCACCACGACCACCCGTACGTCCCGGTCGGCGGCCAGCGCGTCGCACGCGGCGGCGATGGAGCGGGCCATGTCGGTGGAGACGGCGTTCATGGCCTTCGGCCGGTCGAGGGCTAGTTCGGCGACGTACGCGTGCCGCCGCACGACCACGAACTCGCCGTACCGCCGCTCGCCGCCCGGCCCCTCTGCGACATCGACACCGACACCCATGACACCCTCCGGTTAACGCGGGTTAACTACCGTCACTCCGATCATCGCAGCCCGGCCCGTCCCGCAACACCCCGGTCACGGCGCGGGCCCCCGGCGGCGACGCGTTCGGCAACCGCGCGCGACAACGCGTCGGCCCGTTTCCCCGTTCGAGTGACATCCGGTCCTTGACGGGCTCCATCGCCCACTTCGCCGCATAGCCTGCGCTCCGCCAGGCGCACCGGGGGGCTCGGGCGCGGAGGGAGGACGGACCATGACGACGAACACGGTGACCAGGCCGACGACACCCACAGGTGGGGCACGCCCGAACACCCCACCGACGGCACCCCAGCCGCCGACGCCGCGACCACCCGCCTCCGCGACGGCACAGCCCCGGAAAGCCCCGCCCTCATCCCAGCCGCAGCCGCCGGCACCCTCGCCCCAGGCGAGCACCAGCACGTGGCGCGGGCCCACGACGCCCGAGGCTGACCGGCGACCCCCCGGGGCCCGGGCCGCGACCGGCTCACCCGCGACGCAGGCCTCGCCAGGCTCGCCGTCGCCGCTAGGACCCCCGTCAGGGACGATTCGAGGTGCCTCGGCGCCCTGGACTCCGTCGGCCGCGTCCGGATCGTCGAGCGCGGTCCCTGCGGCGGACGCGTACGACGATCAGCAGGCGCCTGTCGTCCTCGCCGGGCGGCCCCGTGGGCGGCACCGGCGGCCGCGTCCCCGGAAGGTGCTGTTCGCGGTCGGTGGGATGGCTCTGGCGGCCAGTGCGCTGAGCCTGCTGCGGCTGGCCTCGGACCCGGTCTCGGGCGGCGGCGCGGCCGGTACCGCGCCGAGGGCGGCGGACGACCTCTCGGACGAAGCGACCGATGAGCCGACCGGTACCGGCGCTTCCCTGGGCGGCGTGCCCTCGGCGGAGCCGACCGCCGACTCGCCGATGGGCGACACGGGCGCCGCGCCGACGGCACCACCGGCACCGGGTTCGGCCACCGCCGTAGCGAAGCCGTCGGCGACCTCGTCCGTCCCCTCCATCGGCGTCGAACTCCCCGACGGCCCCGCCGCTCCATACAGTCCCCCGGCCCGCGCCACGCTCCCCGAGAGCCCGGCGGCCCCCGAGGCCCCCCGCCCCACCCCGGACACGCCCACCCGACAGCCGCCCGCGGCCGGGCAACCCGCCGCATCCGACGCACCGGCCTCCCCGACCACCCCCGACACCACGACCGAGCCGACTCGGCCGCAGCGGCCGGGCCCGTGCGTCCCGATCGTCGGCCTGTGCGTCGACGACACACAGGTCGGCAGGTGAGAACGGCCCTCCCGGCAGCCGACGCCACACCGCGACCGCCCGGCAGCGGCGCCACGGCTCGCAGCCCACGGCCCGCGATCGGACGCCGCGGGCCTCATTCGGCGCGGAGTCCCGAGCCCTCGGCCCAGGTCCCCGCCGGGGAACGCGGTGCCTCACCCGACTCTCGTCCCGGCGCCGCACCGCTCATCCGCCCGGTCGCCGACTCGCACCCTCAGTCCTTGCGCCCCTCAGCCGGAAGCCCACCGCTCGGTCACCCGGAGTCACCGGACGATCGCGGCGGTCACCCGTCCGGGCCGCGCGCGGCCGGGTCTACGCCCTGCCCGGTCGGCGGGTGAGGAGCCACGGCTGGACCACGCCGAGACCTCGTACGGGGCGTTGCCACATGGGCTGGAGGGCGAAGCGGTACGTCGGCGGTTCCTCGCCCTCCTTCTCGGCGGCGGCCGCGGCCTCGGCGGCCTCCGTCTCGGACGCGGGGGCCTCACCGGTGCGGATGAGCTCCTCGGCGAACGCGGCGTCGACGAGGACCGCGTCCTTGGGCGCTATCGAGGTCAGCCGGCTCGCGAGGTTCACCGTGGAACCGAACACGTCGCCCATCCGCGTCGTGACGGTCCCGAAGGCCATACCGACGCGCAGTTCGGGCATGGTCTCGTCGTTCGCCATGGTCTCGATCAGCCGCAGGGCGATCTCCGCGGCCACCCCCGAGTCGTCGGTGGCGTAGAGGACCTCGTCACCCAGGGTCTTGATCAGCCGGCCCCCGTTCGCGGCGACGAGATCCGCGGCCGTGGTCTCGAAGGCCTCGACGAGTTCGCCGAGCTCCTCCTCCTCCATACGGCGGGTCAGCCGGGTGAAGCCGACCAGGTCGGCGAAGCAGACCGCGAGCCGCCGGTCGACCATCTCCTCGTCGTCGGCGGCCTGCACGACCCGGCCGGTGGCGGCGGCGAGCTGGCGCCGCCAGACGTAGACGAGGAACTCCTCCAGCTCGGGCAGGAGCAGTTCGACCAGGGGGTACGTCACCTCGGTACGGGTCATGCCCGGCTCCGGCGGCTCCGTCAGCCCCTCCAGGAACGAGTCGATCTGCCACTCGGCGAGCCGCGCCGTGGTCTGACCGGTGGAACGTGCCACCTGCACGGCCATGGCCTCGCTGAGCAGGCCCGCCTCGACGAGACCGGCGAGGCGCCGCAGGGCGAGGACGTCCGCCTCGGTGAGCGCCTTGGCCTGGCCGATGTCCGCGAAGCCCATGGCCCGCCAGAACCGGGACGCCAGTTCCATGGAGACGCCCGCGCTCCGGGCCGCCTGGAAGGGGGTGTAACGACGCTCGGCTCCGAGGATGAGCCCTTCGAGCCGCAGCGCGAGCGGGTCCTCCTCGCCGCCGTCCGCGCCCTGGGGGTCCGGCGGGTCCACGCGGCCCTGCGCGTCCGTGCCGGAGCCCGTGTCCTCGACGCTCACGCCAGCTGCCCTTCCGATCTCCCGCGGTCACGTACTCGACCGGCCTCAACTCTACGGCAGGTGTGCGCCAGCTCACTCCGTCAGGTGTGGCCGACAGGGGTGCCCTCCTTGACCGTACGGCCACGGCGTGCTCGCTGCCCCCGGGAGCGGAACCCCCGGGTGCCCCACCCGCACCCCCGGCCGGCCCGCCTTCCGGCGGCGGGCGGGGTTGACGCCGTCACCGGGTGCCCGGACAACAGGTGCCCCACACACCCCACCGCCCCCGCTGTCGTCTCCTCCTCTCACACGGCGCGCAGATGCACGATGTCCCCGGCGCCCACCGGTTCCTGCACGCCTTCGCCGGTGGCCAGCACCAGCCGCCCGTCCCCGTCGACGGCCACGGCCTCCCCGACGATCGACCGGTCGCCCGGCAGCTCGGCCCGCACCTTGCGCCCGAGGGTCGCGCAGCCGGCCGCGTACGTCTCCTGCAGCCCGCTCACCGCTGGGTCGCCCCCGGCCCGCCGCCAGCGGCCGTACCAGTCCTCCAGCGCGCGCAGCACGGAGCGCAGCAGCGGATCACGGTCGGTGGTCACGGCGCCGGCGAGGGCCAGCGATCCGGCGGTGGGCACCGGCAGCTCGTCCTCGCGGAGGCTGACGTTGACGCCGATCCCGATGACGACGCCGCCGTCACCCGCGCGCTCGGCGAGGATGCCGCCGGCCTTGCGTTCCTCCCCGCCGACGGTCACCAGCACATCGTTGGGCCATTTGAGTGAGGTGTCGACGCCGGCGGCCCGGGACAGCCCCGTGGCGACGGCGACACCGGCCAGCAGCGGTAGCCAGCCCCACTGGTGGACGGGCACCTCGGTGGGCTTGAGGAGGACGGAGAAGAAGAGGCCGGAGCGGGGCGGTGCCGTCCACTGCCGGTCGAGGCGGCCCCGGCCGGCCGTCTGTTCCTCGGCGACGAGGACGGCGCCCTCCTCGGCGTCCCCCCGGGCCGCGAGGTTCACCAGGTCGTGATTGGTGGAGCCGGTGCGCTGCACGACCTCCACATCGCGATACAGGCCCCCGTGTCCGCCGTCCCGCACCAGCCCGCGTCGCAACGCGGCCCCGTTGAGCGGCGGACGGTCGAGGTCGGACCAGCGGCTGTTGTCTGAGGCATCTCGCGGCGTCATGCAACCCACCCTAGGTGTGGTAAACGCCGCACTGCCGATCCCCAGGGGCAGCACTACGCTACGGATGAGTAACCACCGCCACTTCTGAGCACATACCGAGACAGCACACGCCGTCGCCCAGAGCAGACACGTACCGCCCGAGCAAGCACGCACCGCGAAGTTCTCACGTCCCACGTCCCACTGAGCAGGCAGGGAGCCGCATCCCGATGTCCGAGCCGGAAGAGCCAGCGACCATCGACATCCACACGACCGCGGGGAAGCTCGCGGATCTGCAGCGCCGTATCCACGAGGCGACGCATGCCGGCTCCGAGCGCGCGGTGGAGAAGCAGCACGCCAAGGGCAAACTGACGGCCCGTGAGCGGATCGAGCTGCTCCTCGACGAGGACTCCTTCGTGGAGTTCGACGAGTTCGCCCGCCACCGTTCCACCGACTTCGGCATGGAGCACAACCGCCCCTACGGCGACGGTGTCGTCACCGGCTACGGCACGGTCGACGGCCGCCCCGTCGCCGTGTTCTCGCAGGACTTCACCGTCCTCGGCGGTTCCCTGGGCGAGGTCTTCGGCCAGAAGATCATGAAGGCGATGGACTTCGCCCTGAAGACCGGCTGCCCGGTGATCGGCATCAACGACTCCGGCGGCGCCCGCATCCAGGAGGGCGTCATGGCCCTCGGCATGTACGGCGAGATCTTCCGCCGCAACACCCACGCCTCCGGCGTGATCCCGCAGATCTCCCTGGTCGTCGGCCCCTGCGCGGGCGGCGCGGTCTACTCCCCCGCGATCACCGACTTCACGGTCATGGTCGACCAGACCTCTCACATGTTCATCACCGGCCCCGACGTCATCAAGACGGTCACCGGCGAGGACGTCGGCTTCGAGGAGCTGGGCGGCGCCCGCACCCACAACGCAACCTCGGGCGTGGCCCACCACATGGCGGGCGACGAGAAGGACGCCATCGAGTACGTCAAGCAGCTCCTGTCGTACCTGCCCTCGAACAACCTCAGTGAGCCCCCGGCCTTCCCCGAGCAGGCGGACCTCACCGTCACCGACGAGGACCGCGAGCTGGACACCCTCGTCCCGGACAGCGCGAACCAGCCGTACGACATGCACACGGTGATCGAACACGTCCTGGACGACGCCGAGTTCTTCGAGACCCAGGCCCTGTTCGCGCCGAACATCCTCACGGGCTTCGGCCGGGTCGAGGGCCACCCCGTGGGCATCGTCGCCAACCAGCCGCTGCAGTTCGCCGGCTGCCTGGACATCGACGCCTCGGAGAAGGCGGCCCGCTTCGTGCGCACCTGCGACGCCTTCAACGTCCCCGTCCTGACGTTCGTCGACGTCCCCGGCTTCCTCCCGGGCGTCGGCCAGGAGCACGAGGGCATCATCCGCCGCGGCGCCAAGCTCATCTACGCCTACGCCGAGGCCACCGTCCCGCTGATCACGGTCATCACCCGCAAGGCCTTCGGCGGCGCCTACGACGTCATGGGCTCCAAGCACCTCGGCGCCGACCTCAACCTCGCCTGGCCCACCGCCCAGATCGCCGTCATGGGCGCCCAGGGCGCGGTCAACATCCTGCACCGCCGCACCATCGCCGCCGCCTCCGAGGAGGAGCGCGAGGAGGTCCGCGCCCGCCTGATCCAGGAGTACGAGGACACCCTCCTCAACCCCTACACGGCCGCCGAACGCGGTTACGTCGACGCCGTGATCACCCCTTCGGACACCCGCCGCCACGTCGTCCGCGGTCTGCGGCAGCTCCGCACGAAGCGGGAGTCCCTGCCCCCGAAGAAGCACGGCAACATCCCCCTGTAGACCCGACGGGAGCCATCGTGATCAAAGTCGTACGGGGCAACCCGACCCCCGAGGAGCTGGCCGCCGCCCTGGCGGTGGTCCAGGCGCGCGCCGCGGCGGCGGCCACACAGCCGTCCGGCGCGCCCGCCCCCCGGGACTCCTGGTCCGACCCGTCCCGCATCGCCGCGCACCGGCTGCCCGCGCCGGGCCCCACGTCCTGGAGCCGGAGCTACTGGCCCGGCTGAGCGGAACCACGGCCTCAAGTTGAGTACGCGTACTCAGGCGTTCGGACCACGGCGACCCGCACCATCGGAGCATGCTGTGGTCCGACCCTGAGAACGAGCCGCCGAAGGAACTCCGCGACACCCAGGACATGCTCCGCCGGCTCAGCATCCTCATGGCCCTGGCCATGGTCCTGGCGATGCTGGTCCTGGGCATCCTCTGAGCGCCGGTCGGCGACGGCCCGGCCGCCCCACGTGCCCGCCGCTACCCTGACGGCATGACCGAACCGCACCCCCGGCGCCGTCTGGTGCTCGCCTCGCAGTCCCCCGCCCGCCTCAACCTGCTCCGCCAGGCCGGCCTGGCCCCCGAGGTGATCGTCAGCGGAGTGGACGAGGACGCCGTCACCGCCCCCACCCCCGCCGAGCTGGCCCTCGCCCTCGCCGAGGCCAAGGCCTCCGTCGTCGCGGCGAAGCCCGAGGTCAAGGGCGCCCTCGTCATCGGCTGCGACTCGGTGCTCGACCTGGACGGCGAAGCCCTCGGCAAGCCGGCCGACGCCGAGGAGGCCACGGCCCGTTGGAAGGCGATGCGCGGCCGCGCCGGCACCCTCCAGACCGGCCACTGCGTCTACGACACCGCCACCGGCCGCTACACCTCCGCGACCGCCTCCACGGTCGTCCACTTCGGCGATCCCACCGACGAGGAGATCGCCGCGTACGTGGCCTCGGGCGAACCCCTCTACGTCGCGGGCGCGTTCACCCTCGACGGCCGCTCGGCCCCGTTCATCGACGGCATCGACGGCGACCACGGCAACGTGATCGGCATCAGTCTCCCCCTGGTCCGCCGGCTGCTGGCCCAACTGGACGTGGCCATCACCGACCTGTGGACTCCCCGAGCCTCGTAGCGGCGGCTCAGGACGCTCCGGCGGCCGGCGGCGCGACGGGCGCGGCCGGCGCGCCCTCCTCGTCCGGGCCCGGCTCCCCGGCGCCCGCCTTGCGGTCGTAGGTCATCAGGGTGAGCACCACGAGCGCCAGCACCACCATCATGAAGACGAACGCGCCCCACCCGACCAACCCCACCGTGAGCGCGCCGAGCAACCCGTGCACCACGGCGGCGCTGATGAGCACGACACGCCCGAGCCCGGCGGCGGGCCGGTCCCGTACCGCGACGAGCAGCGCGACGACTCCGCAGAACGCGAAGTAGAGCCCGAAGACGACACCCCCGGCCTTCGAGGACAGGGACATCGCGTCGGGGTCCAGCCCGGCGAGGGACATCTTCTGCCGGTCGACGACGGTGCCGAGGAACCACTGGAGCAGGGCGATCCCCAGCCCCTCCGCGAACAGCACGATCGCCGTGACCACCGCCACCGGTCTGCGGATCACCGCCACCCACCCACTTTCCCTGCCGCGCCGTTCCCGCCGGGGCATCGTCACCCCACGTACGTGTTCGAGACATCGCGAACGCTACTAACGGGTAAACCCGGGGACAAGGGTTCTCACGAGAGCAAAGAATCGTTGGGCCATTAGTAGGGATTCCACAAAGAAACCCAACCGGCCGCAGCGCGGCCGCACAGAGACCTTGACCACAGTAGAGGGCTAGGGTTTTCGGGTGGAGTCCTGCGTGATGCGGTACGACAAGGGATTTCACCGGTCGAGCGAGCCTCGATTCACGCTCCGTGTGGGCAAGGTCACCATTGAGGACGGGTCGAAACGCCGTGTCGGCAGTCCCTAAACTCGGCTTGTTTCAAGGAGAGGGAGCCATCGTGCGCAAGGTGTTGATCGCCAACCGAGGCGAAATCGCTGTCCGCGTCGCCCGGGCGTGCCGGGACGCCGGGATCGCGAGCGTGGCCGTGTACGCGGATCCGGACCGGGACGCACTGCATGTGCGGGCCGCGGACGAGGCGTTCGCCCTGGGCGGTGACACCCCCGCCACCAGCTACCTGGACATCTCCAAGGTGCTCCAGGCCGCGAAGGACTCCGGAGCGGACGCGATCCATCCGGGCTACGGCTTCCTCTCGGAGAACGCGGAGTTCGCCCAGGCGGTGCTGGACGCGGGCCTGATCTGGATCGGTCCGCCGCCGCAGGCGATCCGCGACCTCGGCGACAAGGTGGCGGCCCGTCACATCGCCCAGCGCGCGGGCGCCCCGCTCGTCGCGGGCACCCCGGACCCCGTGTCGGGCGCCGAGGAGGTCGTGGCGTTCGCCGAGGAGCACGGTCTGCCCATCGCCATCAAGGCGGCGTTCGGCGGTGGCGGTCGCGGTCTGAAGGTGGCCCGCACCCTCGAAGAGGTCCCGGAGCTGTACGACTCGGCCGTCCGTGAGGCGGTCGCGGCGTTCGGTCGCGGCGAGTGCTTCGTGGAGCGCTACCTGGACAAGCCGCGGCACGTCGAGACCCAGTGCCTCGCGGACAAGCACGGCAACGTGGTCGTCGTCTCGACCCGTGACTGCTCGCTCCAGCGCCGCCACCAGAAGCTGGTCGAGGAGGCTCCGGCGCCGTTCCTCTCCGAGGAGCAGAACGCGGAGCTGTACCGCGCGTCGAAGGCCATCCTGAAGGAGGCCGGCTACGTCGGCGCCGGCACGGTGGAGTTCCTCGTCGGCATGGACGGCACGATCTCCTTCCTGGAGGTCAACACCCGTCTCCAGGTCGAGCACCCGGTCACCGAGGAGGTCACCGGTATCGACCTGGTCCGCGAGATGTTCCGGATCGCCGACGGCGAGGAGCTCGGGTACGACGACCCGCCGATGCGCGGCCACTCGTTCGAGTTCCGCATCAACGGCGAGGACCCGGGCCGCAACTTCCTCCCGGCCCCCGGCACGGTCACCACGTTCACCCCGCCGTCCGGTCCCGGTGTCCGTCTGGACGCGGGCGTGGAGTCCGGCAGCGTCATCGGCCCGGCCTGGGACTCCCTCCTCGCCAAGCTGATCGTCACCGGCGCCACCCGGCAGCAGGCCCTGCAGCGTGCCGCGCGCGCCCTGGAGGAGTTCCAGGTCGAGGGCATGGCCACGGCCATCCCGTTCCACCGCGTGGTGGTGAAGGACCCGGCGTTCGCTCCCGAGCTCACCGGCTCGACCGACCCGTTCACGGTCCACACCCGCTGGATCGAGACGGAGTTCGTCAACGAGATCAAGCCGTTCGCGGCTCCCGCGGACACCGCCGAGCCCGAGGACGAGACGGACCGCGAGACGATCGTCGTCGAGGTCGGCGGCAAGCGCCTGGAGGTCTCCCTCCCGGCCGCTCTCGGCATGACCCTGGCCCGCACCGGCCTGGCCGCGGGTGCCAAGCCCAAGCGCCGCGCGGCGAAGAAGTCGGGCCCCGCGGCGTCCGGCGACACCCTCGCGTCCCCGATGCAGGGCACGATCGTGAAGGTCGCCGTCGAGGAGGGCCAGGAGGTCAAGGAGGGCGACCTCATCGTGGTCCTGGAGGCCATGAAGATGGAGCAGCCCCTCAACGCCCACCGCTCCGGCACGGTCAAGGGTCTGAGCGCGGAGGTCGGCGCCTCCATCACGTCGGGCGCGGCGATCTGCGAGATCAAGGACTGAGGTCCGGTACGACGAGACGACCCCCGCGCCCGTCAGGGCCGCGGGGGTCGTGTCGTCCCCGCGACAACTCGCGGGCCGCCCGAGCTCCTAGGCCGTGTCCGCACAGTCCTGTCCACCCCGCGACGCCCGGCACGCTCCCCCAAGCTCTCCGAGCAGGGGGTGTACCCCCAGAGCAAGCACCAGACGCCGCGGGGCCCGCCCTCCGGGCGGACGACGGGACTTCGCGGACACGACCTAGGCTGAGGAGACCCCAGCGAGGAGAGCAGGTGAGGTCACGGTGAGCACCACCCCGGCCGGGCCCCCGGCAGCAGCGCGGCCGTCGGCGGCCCGGCCCCCGGCGGGCGCCCGCCCCATGCGGGCCGACGCCCGCCGCAACCACGAGCGCCTGCTCACGGCGGCCCGCCTCGCCTTCGCGGCCCATGGCACGACCGCCTCGCTGGAGGACATCGCCCGCCGCGCGGACGTCGGGATCGGCACGCTCTACCGCCACTTCCCGAACCGGCAGGCCCTCCTCGGCGCGGTCTTCGAGGAGGCGGTGCAGGAACTGCTGGCCCGGGCCCGGGAACAGCTCGACGCGCCCCAGCCGTGCACCGCGCTGGTCACCTGGCTGCGCGACATCATCACTCGTGCGAGTGAATACCGGGGTCTGGCGAAGGCCCTCATGACGGTGTCGTACGCCGACTCCCGCATCGAGGAGAACGCCTCGGACCTGGCCCGGTGCTGCGCCCCGATCCGCGAGGCGGGCACCACCCTCCTGACACGGGCCCAGCGGGCTCACGCCGTACGGGACGACGTGTCGATCGGCGACCTGCTCCAGCTCACCCACGCGATCGCGCTGGCAGCCGAGGAAACCCCGGACGACCCGGAACTGGCCGACCGCCTACTGACCCTGACGCTGCGCGGCCTTGAGCCGTAGCGAAACGGGCGGGCCGCAGCGGTGGTGAAGCAGTTGCCCATGGCCGTGGTGGACGGGCGACCCGGAACCGCACGGCGAACAGGTGATCCCGAGCGGTGATGCAGCAACTGCCCCAGACCGTAGTGAACCGGCGGGCCGGAACCGCGCGGCGAACAGGCGATCCCGAGCGGTGGTGCAGCGGCAGCCCGTAGCCGTGGTGGACCGGCAGCCCGTGGCCGTGGTGGACCGGCAGCCGGCGGGGCGGTGCCCGCGTCCGCGGGACTTGCCCGGGGTGTCGCCGGCGCCGCGTTCATCGGCGGCGCAGGTCCGCCACGCGGGCCGCTCGCTCCCTCTCCCGCTCGCCGCCGGTCGGCGGCTGCTCCCCCAGAACCGTGGCGCTGCGCAACTGGGGCGCGGTGCCATGGACCTGGTTCCGGCGGGGGCCCGGGAGCGGCATGTCCCGGCGGGACTGGCGTGCCGGTACCGGATCGCCGCCCGCGCCGCTGCCGCCCGACGCCCCGGCCACGGAGATCTGCACGCCCTGATCGGCCAGGGCCTGCAACTCGGTGACCGCCCGGTCGTCGTGGCCCGGCGGGTCGTCGGTGACCAGTCGGGTGATCACATCGGTCGGCACCGTCTGGAACATCGTGTCGGTGCCCAGTTTGGTGTGGTCGGCGAGGACGACGACCTCGGCGGCGGCCTGGACCAGCGCCCGGTCGACGGACGCCGACAGCATGTTGGACGTGGACAGCCCGCGCTCGGCGGTCAGCCCGCTCCCGGAGAGGAAGGCCTTGGAGACACGCAGCCCCTGGAGGGACTGCTCGGCGCCGGAGCCGACCAGGGCGTAGTTGGAACCGCGCAGTGTGCCGCCGGTCATCACGACTTCCACACGGTTGGCGTGGGCCAACGCCTGGGCCACCAACAGGGAGTTGGTGACGACGGTCAGCCCGGGGACCCGCGCGAGCCGGCGTGCCAGCTCCTGCGTGGTGGTCCCCGCTCCGACCACGATGGCCTCGCCCTCTTCGACGAGGCTCGCGGCGAGGTCGGCGATGGCCGTCTTCTCGGCGGTCGCGAGATGAGACTTCTGCGGAAAGCCGGACTCCCGCGTGAACCCGCCCGGCAATACCGCACCGCCGTGCCGGCGGTCGAGGAGTCCTTCTGCCTCCAGCGCGCGCACGTCCCGCCGTACGGTCACTTCGGAGGTCTGGACGACGCGGGCGAGCTCACGGAGCGACACGGCTCCATTGGCCCGCACCATTTCGAGGATCAATTGGCGACGTTCTGCAGCGAACACGAAACTGACAGTAACGCCAACGACCATCTGGTTTCAGCAGTTTGCGCCGAATAACAGAAGTTGTTCGCACCCTGGGGCGAGGAGTGATATAGGGGCCATCCGGGACGTAAACGCAGCGGGCCCGGACCGCCGACCGGCCCGGACCCGCCTCGTACCGCCGTGTGACCTCGTCAGACGCCGCCGCCCGCCTTGCGGGTGTGGAGCTGGCGGGCGACCTCGGCGATCGAGCCCGACAGGGACGGGTACACGGTGAACGCGTTCGCGATCTGTTCGACGGTCAGGTTGTTGTCGACCGCGATCGAGATGGGGTGAATCAGTTCCGAGGCGCGCGGGGAGACCACGACGCCGCCGACGACGATGCCGGTGCCCGGCCGGCAGAAGATCTTGACGAAGCCGTCGCGGATGCCCTGCATCTTCGCGCGCGGGTTGCGCAGCAGCGGCAGCTTCACGCCGACGGCGTCGATGATCCCGGCGTCGAGGTCGGCCTGGGTGTAGCCGACGGTGGCGATCTCGGGGTCGGTGAAGACGTTGGACGACACGGTCTTCAGGTTCAGCGGGGCCACCGCGTCGCCGAGGAAGTGGTACATGGCGATACGGCCCTGCATGGCGGCCACGGAGGCGAGGGCGAACACGCCGGTGACGTCACCGGCGGCGTACACGCCGGGGGCCGAGGTCCGGGAGACCTTGTCGGTCCAGATGTGCCCGGAGTCCTTCAGCTTGACCCCGGCCTCCTCCAGGCCCATGCCGGCGCTGTTCGGGATGGCGCCGACGGCCATCAGGCAGTGGGTGCCGGTGATGACGCGCCCGTCGGCGAGGGTCACCTCGACGCGGTCGCCGACCCGCTTGGCGGACTCGGCCCGGGAGCGCGCCATGACGTTCATGCCGCGCCGCCGGAACACGTCCTCCAGGACGGCGGCGGCGTCGGGGTCCTCGCCGGGCAGCACGCGGTCGCGGCTGGACACGAGGGTGACGCGCGAGCCGAGCGCCTGGTAGGCGCCGGCGAACTCGGCGCCCGTCACACCGGACCCGACCACGATCAGCTCTTCGGGCAGCTCGTCGAGGTCGTACACCTGCGTCCAGTTGAGGATCCGCTCCCCGTCGGGCTGTGCGTCGGGCAGCTCACGCGGGTGGCCGCCGGTGGCGATGAGGACGGCGTCGGCGGTCAGGGTCTCCTCGGACCCGTCCGCGGCCCTGACGACGACCTTGCGGGACCCGTCGAGGTCCTGCTGGCCCTCCAGCCGCCCGCGCCCGCGCATGACCCGCGCGCCGGCGCGTGTCACGGAGGCGGTGATGTCATGCGACTGCGCCAGCGCGAGCCGCTTCACACGCCGGTTGACCTTGCCGAGGTCCACCCCGACGACACGCGCGGGCGTGTCGATGTACGGGGTGTCGTCGGCGACGATGATGCCCAGCTCCTCGTACGACGAGTCGAAGGTGGTCATCACCTCGGCGGTCGCGATGAGCGTCTTCGACGGCACGCAGTCGGTCAGCACCGACGCCCCGCCCAGACCGTCGCAGTCCACGACGGTCACCTCCGCACCGAGCTGCGCGGCCACCAGCGCCGCTTCATAGCCGCCGGGTCCGCCACCGATGATCACGATCCGAGTCACGTACTCCATTCTCCCGCACGATCCCGAATACAGCGGAGCCGGGGTACACGGCCCACGGCGACGGCGGGGGGAGTGGCTTGCGAACTGCTGGAACAGCGGGGAGGAAGGGACCGACGGGGACGAGAGGGGTGAGGGGCCGAGCGGCCGCCGGAGCAGGGACGAGGGGCGGGAGGGAAGGTGTCGAGAGGAGGAGAGGGACGGAGAGCCGGGGAGCCGGGAACGACCGGCGGTGGACGGCTCGGGGAGACGGGGCGCGGGAGGGGCGCTCGGCGGAGCCAGGGGCGGGCCGCGGTGAACACGGGGGCGCGCCCGGGGCGCACCGGTCCGGCCCGGAGGGCCGTCCAGGGGTGCGGGGAACTGCGCGACCAGCCACAACTGACCCGCACCCCGCCGACGCGCCCCCTCCCCCACCCCCTCCCGCCCCACCCACCCCAGCGGAGCGCTTACGCTCTCCCCCATGTCGCTCTACGCCGCCTACGCCGGCAACCTCGACGCCCGCCTGATGTCCCGCCGCGCCCCCCACTCCCCGCTGCGCGCCACCGGCTGGCTGAACGACTGGCGCCTCACGTTCGGCGGCGAGCACATGGGCTGGGAGGGCGCCCTCGCGACGGTCGTCGAGGCCCCCCGCTCGCAGGTCTTCGTGGCGCTGTACGACATCGCCCCGATGGACGAGGAGGCGATGGACCGCTGGGTGGGCGTCGGCCTCGACATATACCGCCGGATGCGCGTCCGGGTGCACACCCTGGAGGGTGAGGAACCGGCCTGGGTCTACGTCCTCAACGGCTACGAGGGCGGCCTGCCCTCCGCCCGCTACCTCGGCGAGATCGCCGACGCCGCGGAGTCCGCCGGAGCACCCCACGACTACGTGATGGAACTCCGCAAACGCCCGTGCTGAGGCCGGTGACCCGGCCGGGGCGGCACCCCGCCGAACCCCGGAACCCCCGTTGGCGGGAAACGACAAGACAACGATCCCAATCCCGTGAGGCTTGTCATCTACGCGCGTAGGCCCAGACCGGATACTCTCGTCGCGTGAACGCTTCTCTTCTTCCGGACGACATCCAGGACGACCCCTACGCCGCCGCCGACGCCGCCGCCGCGCGCCTGCGGGAGCTCACGGGCACCGAGACCCACGACGTCGCCCTCGTGATGGGCTCCGGCTGGGCCCCGGCCGTGGACGCGCTCGGCGCCCCCGAGGCCGAGTTCCAGGTCACCGAGCTGCCCGGCTTCCCGCCCCCGGCGGTGGAGGGTCACGGCGGCAAGATCCGCTCGTACAGGATCGGTGACAAGCGCGCGCTCGTGTTCCTGGGCCGCACCCACTACTACGAGGGCCGCGGTGTCGCCGCCGTCGCGCACGGCGTCCGTACGGCCGTCGCCGCCGGCGTCAAGACGATCGTCCTGACCAACGGCTGCGGTGGTCTCCGCGAGGGCATGCGCCCCGGCCAGCCGGTCCTGATCAGCGACCATCTGAACCTGACGGCGACGTCGCCGATCGTCGGCGCGAACTTCGTCGACCTGACGGACCTGTACTCGCCGCGTCTGCGCGCCCTGTGCAAGGAGATCGACCCCACCCTGGAGGAGGGCGTCTACGCGCAGTTCACGGGCCCGCACTACGAGACCCCGGCGGAGATCCGCATGGCCCGCGTCATCGGCGCGGACCTGGTCGGCATGTCGACGGTCCTGGAGGCCATCGCCGCGCGCGAGGCGGGCGCGGAGGTGCTGGGCATCTCCCTGGTCACGAACCTCGCCGCGGGCATGACAGGGGAGCCCCTCAACCACGAGGAGGTCCTCCAGGCGGGCCGCGACTCGGCGACCCGCATGGGCGAGCTGCTGACGCAGGTGCTGGACCGTCTGTAGCCGCGGTGGAGCGGGGGACTCGGGTTCGTCGCCGGGTGCGGGTGGTATGTGGTTGCTCGCGCAGTTCCCCGCGCCCCGGAAGGGGACGGGGCCTGCGGCCCGCCCATCAGGAAAAGCACGGGGCGCAGCCCCTGCTTTTCAGGGGCGCGGGGAACTGCGCGACAAGCCCCCACTCACGCGCACCCGCCAACGAACCCCGCACCCCCGAGCTAGCGGGCGCCCGGCCCCGAACCCCGACGCTGACGAACAAGAGAGGTTGGACCCCGACGTGCAGGACGAACTCATCGCACGGGCCAGGACATGGCTCGCCGAGGATCCCGACGCGGAGACCCGCGAGGAACTCGCCGGGCTCATCGACGCCGGGGACACCGCGGAGCTCGCCGCACGCTTCAGCGGCACCCTCCAGTTCGGCACCGCCGGCCTCCGCGGGGAACTCGGCGCCGGCCCGATGCGTATGAACCGCTCGGTGGTCATCCGCGCCGCGGCCGGTCTCGCCGCGTACCTGAACAAGCGGGGCTCGGCCGGCGGCCTCGTCGTCATCGGCTACGACGCCCGCCACAAGTCGGCGGACTTCGCCCGCGACACCGCCGCGGTCATGACCGGCGCCGGTCTGCGCGCCGCCGTCCTGCCCCGCCCGCTCCCGACCCCCGTGCTGGCCTTCGCCATAAGGCACCTGGGCGCGGTGGCCGGCGTGGAGGTCACGGCCAGCCACAACCCGCCCCGCGACAACGGCTACAAGGTCTACCTCGGCGACGGTTCCCAGATCGTGCCCCCGGCCGACGCGGAGATCGCGGCCGAGATCGACGCCGTACGCTCCCTCGCCGACGTCCCCCGCCCCGACAGCGGCTGGGAGACCCTCGACGACAGCGTCCTCGGCGCCTATCTGGCCCGTACGGACGCCGTCCTCGCTGACGGCTCCCCCCGGACCGCGCGCACCGTGTACACGGCGATGCACGGCGTCGGCAAGGACACCCTGCTCGCGGCGTTCGCCCGGGCCGGGTTCCCGGAGCCGGTGCTGGTCGCGGAGCAGGCCGAGCCGGACCCGGAGTTCCCGACCGTGGCCTTCCCGAACCCGGAGGAGCCCGGCGCGATGGACCTGGCCTTCGCCAGGGCCCGCGAGACGGACCCCGATCTGATCGTCGCCAACGACCCGGACGCCGACCGCTGTGCCGTGGCCGTCAAGGACGGGGCGGACTGGCGGATGCTGCGCGGCGACGAGGTGGGCGCGCTCCTCGCCACCCATCTGGTCCGGCGCGGCGCGCAGGGCACCTTCGCCGAGTCGATCGTCTCCTCGTCCCTGCTCGGCCGGATCGCCGAGAAGGCGGGCCTGCCCTACGAGGAGACCCTCACCGGCTTCAAGTGGATCGCCCGCGTCGACGGTCTGCGCTACGGCTACGAGGAGGCCCTCGGCTACTGCGTCGACCCGGAGGGCGTCCGCGACAAGGACGGCATCACCGCCGCCCTGCTCATCACGGAACTGGCCTCGCAGCTGAAGGAGGAGGGCCGCACCCTCCTGGACCTCCTCGACGACATCGCCGTGGAGCACGGGCTGCACGCCACCGACCAGCTCTCCGTCCGCGTCGAGGACCTCTCGGTCATCGCCCGCGCCATGGAGCAGCTCCGCGAGCAGCCGCCGACCACCCTCGCGGGCCTCGCCATCACCAAGGCCGAGGACCTCACCCGCGGCACGGACCGGCTCCCGCCCACGGACGGCCTGCGCTACACGCTCGACGGCGCCCGCGTGATCGTCCGCCCCAGCGGCACCGAGCCCAAGCTCAAGTGCTACCTGGAGGTGGTCGTCCCGGTCGCCACCCACGCCGACCTCCCCGAGGCGCGCGCGACGGCCACGGACCTCCTCGCGAAGATCAAGCAGGACCTCTCGGCGGCCGCGGGCATCTGAGCCCCCCGGCGCCCCGCCCCGCTCCGAGCAGCGCGGAAGCCCCGGCCGACGATCGTCGGCCGGGGCTTCCGTCGTGTCCGCCCGTCGTTGCCCACGTGGCTCTCCGGCGGGCTCCCGCCGTGCGCGCCCGCGCCTACGGCACCAACACCAACGCCGCCACCCACACCAGCCCCAGCACCACGCCCAGCGGCCACAGCGCTCGGCCCCGTTCGCGTTCGCCGCTCACCTGCGTGGGCCGCAGTGCCGGGTCCCGCCACATCGCGGTGATCTCGGCGGCCGTCCGCTCGTACGGGTGGATCAGTCCGAACCGCCGCTCCAGCCGGCCCCAGCGGGGCGCGTGCGCCGTCCAGGCCGAGCCGAACCGGGGCCGACGGCTGTCCAGCTTCAGTTCGCCGCCCTCGCACCGGACGGTCATGAGGTGGTCCCACTCGATGTGGCGGACCTCGCGCAGGCCGTTGAACCACAGCCCGTCACGGTCGGCGGTGATGCGCCACGCCGCCATGCGCGGCAGCAGCAGGGCGCCGATGAACCCGAGGAGGGCGCCCGGGACGTACCGCCATCCGCCGACCTCGCCCAGCACCATCAGCGCCGCCCACAGCACGACCACCAGGCAGACGGCCCGGTCCAGCCAGCCGGCCCGCCACCGCCGTACCTCCCCGGACGCCAGCCGCTCGGTGAGCCCGTCGGCGGCGGCCGCGCGCCGGTCCCCGTACACCGCGGCCCGCCGGGCCCGCGCCTTCTCCGCCGCGATCCGCAGCCGTACCGCCCGCTCGGACAGGGCCCGCACCGGCGCCATGGACGACTCGACGACGAACTCCTCGTCCCCCGAACCGCCGCCGCCCCCCGGCTCCCGCACGCCCTCCGGCGCCTCCCGCTCCCCCGCGCCCTGGGCCTCATCGCCCTGGGCCTCATCGCCCTGGGCCTCCTCGGCCTGGGCTTCCTCGGCGCCGGTCCGCGCGTCCTCGGGGGCGCTGACGATCACGAGTTCGCCGCCGTCGTACGGCACTCCGTAGAGGACGGCCTCGCGCAGGGGGCCGGGCTGTGCCGCCTCCTCCGCGTCGGCGTCGAGGGAGTCGAGGAGCGCCTCCAGCTCCTTCTCCTTGAGCAGGCGGGCCTCCTCGTCCTCCTCGTCGTCATCGTCGTCGTACCACTCCTCGGCGGTGACGGTGAACATCGGCCGCAGCGCCGCCACGTCGTCGGCGGTGAAGACCTCCACGTCACCGTTGGCGCCGTCGCGCACGAGGACCCGCAGGACAGGAGCGGGGGCTCCGCGCAGCGCGGCGGCGCGGCGGCGGGCCAGCCGACCGGAGGCCAGCGCGGTGAGCCCCCAGTCGACCGTGAACCACCCTGCCAGCACGGCCTCCCGCCGGTCGGCGGGCGCCTCCCACCCGGACGCGACGAGGACGAACGCCCCGCCGAGGGCCGCGAGCACCAGCCCCAGCGCGATGAGGAACCGCCCGCGCCGCAACGGCCCGATCCCCTCCGGCACCACGGCGGTGACGCCCTCGGCGGCACTCACGGCCCACATCCGCTGCGTCCGCCGCGCGCTCATCCGGAACTCGGCGAGCGCCCAGGCGGCGTTCACCAGGAGGAAGCCCACGAGGATCGGCAGGTCGTGGGTGCCGCCGTACCAGGCGAGGACGAGGGTCAGTACGGGGCCGGAGACCCGCAGCACCTCGGGGCGCGCCAGGGTCCACACCAGGTGCAGGGGGACCAGCGCGGCGAGGGCGGGCGGTACGTCACGGGAGTTGGCCAGCCAGAACCCGGCCGTCAGCCCGACCATGGCCAGGGCGAGCAGATGCAGGGACCGCATCCGCACCGGCACCCACAATGGGGGCTGCGCCCGCGCCCACAGCCGTGCCTTCTCACCGCTCCAGGCCGGGCAGCCCTCGGGCACGGCGGACTCGGGCAGCCTGCGCGACGGCCGCCCCGGGGACTCGATGCTCGTGCTCATGGCTACCCCGACACTCGGACCGCAACGGTGCTCATCATTCGTACGACCGTACGGCCCGGCTCTGACGAGCTCTCAGTACGGGTGCCCTTCGCGGCTGGACGGCGGCGACTTACGTCCGAGACTCACGTCCGTCCCGGCCCCCTCGTCAGGCGTTCCGCGCCCCCGCGCTCACCCCACCGCGATCAGGATCGTCAGCAGTACGGCTCCCGCCGCCGCCGGCGCCATGACCTCCCAGGCCCAGCGGACGGTCGGCGCCCCCTGCGACCCCGGCGCCTTCGCGCGGGCCTCGCACAGCTCGCGCAGGTCGGCCATGATCTGGTCGGTCTCGGCGCGAAAGGTCCGCTCCTCCAGCGACGTACGGCCGCTGCTGTCGCCCTTGGCGGCCCTGCCGGACTCCCGGGACTGCTGCCGGGCGGCCTTCTTGCGGGCGCGAAGCGACACCGGGATGGCCCAGAGCTGGTATTTGGTCCCGGCCTCGTCGATCACCTCGTTGGAGTAACCGGAGCGCAGCGAGACGACGGAGGCCCAGGGCAGTTCGATCACGCGGAACGGGTTGCGCACCCGGAGGCGGTCGTCGTTGGCGAAGACGGCGGGCCGTACCGAGAAGGCGACCACCAGCGGCACCGCCAGCAGCAGCACGGCCAGGGCCAGCCAGGGCGTACGCCCGTCCCCGCTGATGACCGCGTCCGTCCCGAGCCAGCCGAGGAGGCCGAGCAGCAGCACACCGCCGGCGAGACCGCCGGGCGACCGGTAGGCACGGTCCTTGTAGACCGGCTTGGCGGGAGTGGCCGGTGTGGCGGGCTTCGCGGGCTCGGCGGACCGCGGGGCCGCCGCGGGCGTCTGCCGCGGCCGGGCTTGCGCGGTGTCGGGCGCGGGCTCGGTCTTCGGGGTCTCCGAGGACGGCGTGCCCTCCGATGACGTCGAGGCCGCCGAGCGCTTCCGGGTTTCCGGCTGCTCCTGGGACGACGGTCGATCCGGGGTGGTCATACTTCCGATTCTGCACGACACCCCACGTCCACCCCGCACACGGCCCCGGCCCGCGCTTCCCTCGACCCCGGCCACGCCCCCGCAGGCCCCCGGCCCGGCCCCCACCACCCGCCTCCAGAAGACTTCGGGGGTGTACACCCGCTACGCGCGTAGATATGCTCGTCTGGTGACCATGTCCACTGCCGCACCCCACGCCCTAGCCGACGTCACCGCGTCCGACAGCACACTGCGCCGCTTCCTCCACGGACTGCCCGGTGTGGACGCGGTCGGCCTGGAGGCGCGCGCCGCCTCCCTCGGCACCCGTTCCATCAAGACGACCGCCAAGGCGTACGCCATCGACCTGGCCATCTCCATGGTCGACCTGACGACGCTGGAAGGCGCGGACACCCCGGGCAAGGTCCGGGCGCTCGGCGCCAAGGCGGTCCACCCCGACCCCATCGACCGCACCACCCCGTCCACGGCGGCGGTGTGCGTGTACCCCGACATGGTCGCCACCGCCAAGGCGGCCGTCGCGGGGTCCGGTGTGAAGGTCGCCTCGGTCGCCACCGCCTTCCCGGCGGGCCGCGCCCCCCTGTCGGTCAAGCTGGCCGACGTGCGGGAGGCGGTCGCCGCCGGCGCGGACGAGATCGACATGGTCATCGACCGGGGCGCGTTCCTCGCGGGCCACTATCTGAAGGTCCACGAGGAGATCGTCGCCGTGAAGGAGGCCTGCGGCGCCGCCCGTCTGAAGGTCATCTTCGAGACCGGCGAGCTCTCGACGTACGACAACATCCGCCGCGCCAGCTGGCTCGGCTTGCTCGCGGGCGCGGACTTCATCAAGACCTCGACCGGCAAGGTCGCGGTCAACGCCACTCCCGCCAACACCCTGCTCATGCTGGAGGCCGTCCGCGACTTCCGCGCCCAGACGGGTGTCCAGGTCGGCGTGAAGCCGGCCGGCGGCATCCGCACGTCGAAGGACGCGATCAAGTTCCTGGTCCTGGTCAACGAGACGGCGGGCGAGGACTGGCTGGACAACCACTGGTTCCGCTTCGGAGCCTCCTCGCTCCTCAACGACCTGCTGATGCAGCGCCAGAAGCTGGCCACCGGCCGCTACTCCGGCCCCGACTACGTGACGGTGGACTGATCACCATGGCATCCGTATTCGAGTACGCCCCGGCCCCCGAGTCCCGCGCGATCGTCGACATCGCGCCCTCGTACGGCCTGTTCATCGACGGCGAGTTCACGGAGGCGGCCGACGGCAAGGTCTTCAAGACCGTCAGCCCCGCCTCCGAGGAGGTCCTCTCCGAGATCGCCCGGGCCGGCGAGGCCGACGTCGACCGCGCCGTGCAGGCGGCCCGCAAGGCGTTCGAGAAGTGGTCGGCGCTGCCCGGCTCGGAGCGCGCGAAGTACCTCTTCCGTATCGCCCGCATCATCCAGGAGCGCAGCCGTGAGCTGGCGGTCCTGGAGACGCTGGACAACGGCAAGCCGATCAAGGAGACCCGCGACGCCGATCTGCCCCTGGTCGCCGCGCACTTCTTCTACTACGCGGGCTGGGCCGACAAGCTCGACCACGCCGGCTTCGGCGCGAACCCCCGGCCGCTGGGCGTCGCGGGCCAGGTCATCCCGTGGAACTTCCCGCTGCTGATGCTGGCGTGGAAGATCGCCCCGGCCCTGGCCACCGGCAACACGGTCGTCCTCAAGCCGGCCGAGACCACTCCGCTGACGGCGCTGTTCTTCGCGGACATCTGCCGCCAGGCGGGCCTGCCCAAGGGTGTCGTCAACATCCTCCCCGGGTACGGCGACACCGGCGCGGCCCTGGTCGCGCACCCCGACATCGACAAGGTGGCCTTCACCGGCTCCACGGCCGTCGGCAAGGAGATCGCGAAGACGGTCGCCGGCACCCGCAAGAAGCTCACGCTGGAGCTCGGCGGCAAGGGCGCGAACATCGTCTTCGACGACGCTCCGATCGACCAGGCCGTCGAGGGCATCGTGAGCGGCATCTTCTTCAACCAGGGCCAGGTCTGCTGC
Source organism: Streptomyces sp. NPDC030296 (assembly GCF_055572815.1). Taxonomy (NCBI): domain Bacteria; kingdom Bacillati; phylum Actinomycetota; class Actinomycetes; order Kitasatosporales; family Streptomycetaceae; genus Streptomyces; species Streptomyces sp. NPDC030296. The sequence goes on along the minus strand of NZ_JBVICQ010000003.1, from coordinate 336,289 downwards.
GCGGGCTCCCGCCTCCTGGTGCAGGAGTCGATCCAGGACGAGCTGCTGGACTCCCTGAAGCGCCGCCTGTCGACGCTCCGCCTCGGCGACCCGCTCGACAAGAACACGGACATCGGCGCGATCAACTCCGAGGAGCAGCTGACCCGGATCACCTCGCTCGTCGAGAAGGGCGAGTCGGAGGGCGCCGAGCGCTGGTCCCCGGCGTGCGAACTGCCCTCGGCGGGCTACTGGTTCGCGCCGACGCTGTTCACGAACGTCACCCAGGCGCACACCATCGCCCGCGACGAGATCTTCGGCCCGGTGCTGTCGGTGCTGACCTTCCGCACTCCGGACGAGGCCGTCGCCAAGGCCAACAACACCCAGTACGGCCTGTCGGCGGGCATCTGGACCGAGAAGGGCTCCCGGATCCTGGCCGTCGCGAACAAGCTCCGCGCGGGCGTCGTCTGGTCCAACACGTTCAACAAGTTCGACCCGACCTCGCCGTTCGGCGGCTACAAGGAGTCGGGCTTCGGTCGCGAGGGCGGCCGCCACGGCCTGGAGGCGTACCTTGATGTCTGATCGTCTCAGTGTGTTCAAGACCTACAAGCTGTACGTCGGCGGGAAGTTCCCGCGTTCCGAGAGCGGCCGGGTGTACGAGGTGACCGACGCAAAGGGCAAGTGGCTGGCCAACGCGCCGCTCTCCTCCCGCAAGGACGCCCGTGACGCGGTGGTCGCCGCCCGCAAGGCGTTCGGCGCCTGGTCCGGCGCCACGGCGTACAACCGGGGCCAGGTCCTGTACCGGGTCGCCGAGATGCTGGAGGGCCGCAAGGGCCAGTTCGTCCACGAGGTCGCCGGCGCCGAGGGCCTGTCGAAGTCGAAGGCCGCCGCCCAGGTGGAGGCGACGATCGACCGCTGGGTCTGGTACGCGGGCTGGACCGACAAGATCGCCCAGGTGGTGGGCGGCGGGAACCCGGTGGCGGGCCCGTACTTCAATCTCTCCTCCCCCGAGCCGACCGGCGTGGTCGCCGTCCTCGCCCCGCAGGAGTCGTCGTTCCTGGGCCTGGTCTCGGTGGTCGCCCCCGTGGTCGCGACCGGCAACACCGCGGTCGTGGTCGCGAGCGAGAAGTCCCCTCTCCCGGCCCTCTCCTTCGGCGAGGTCCTGGCCACGTCCGACGTGCCCGGCGGTGTCGTGAACGTCCTGTCCGGCCGTACGGCGGAGATCGCGACGCCGCTCGCCGCGCACCAGGACGTCAACGCGATCGACCTGGCCGGCGCGGACGACGTCCTCGCCAAGGAACTGGAGATCGCCGCGGCCGACAACCTGAAGCGGGTACTGCGTCCACAGCCTGTGGACGACTGGTCGGCGACGCCGGGCATCGACCGCATGACGGCGTTCCTGGAGACGAAGACGGTCTGGCACCCCACGGGCTCGCTGGGCGCGTCGGGTTCCTCGTACTGACGCCCCCGGGGCAGGCGCGGGTCGGCCCGTGGACGACGGGGGTCGTCCACGGGCCGACCGCGCGTTTTCCCGCGTCCCGTCGTCGGCGAGGGTTGGGCTTGAGGTCGGCGACTGGGCCGGTGACGTGGCCGACGGCGCCGGTCAGGGTCCGGCTGTCCGCCTGGGGGTCCACGGAGCCCGCGGTCGTGACGGCGAGCAACGCGCGCCGGGCGAAGGGGGACCGGGGGCCGAGTGTCGAGCCTTCAGCGTGGCCACCTTCCACTACGGAAAGCAAGCATGGAGGCACACACGGTGGTTGAGGTGTGATGTGCGCTCCAAGGGCGACCCGCCGACTCGGCGGGAGCCGCGCGATGCCTCACACTGGACTCTCGTGAGTTCGCATCCCCCGATACCGACCCGGGTCGTCCTGCTGTCCGGTCCGTCCGGCTCAGGCAAATCCCTCCTCGCCGCCCGCTCCGGCCTGCCCGTGCTGCGGCTCGACGACTTCTACAAGGAGGGCGACGACCCGACGCTGCCGCTGGTGGAGGGCAGCACGGACATCGACTGGGACCATCCGCTGTCCTGGGACGCGGACGCCGCCGTCGCGGCGATCGAGGAGCTGTGCCGCACGAGCCGTACGACCGTCCCGGCGTACGACATCTCGCTCAGCGCGCGCACCGGCTGGGAGTCCCTGAGCATCGAGCGGACCCCGCTGTTCATCGCCGAGGGCATCTTCGCCGCGGAGATCGTGGGACGCTGCCGCGAACTCGGCGTCCTCGCGGACGCGCTGTGCCTGACCCGGGGCCCGGTGACGACGTTCCGCCGCCGCTTCCTGCGCGATCTGCGGGAGGGTCGCAAGTCGGTGCCCTTCCTGCTGCGGCGCGGCTGGCGGCTGATGCGCCTGGAGCGTTCGATCGTGGCCCGGCAGACGGAGTTGGGCGCCCACGCCTGCGACAAGGACGAGGCGCTCGGACGGCTGGCGTCGGCCGCGGCGGGCCGCCGCGCGCAGACCCCGGCCTAGCAGCAGACCTCAGCCCCGCTGCACGAACGACATGAAAAAAGCGGGACTGGACGGACCCCCCGGCCCTCCAGCCCCGCTTCCCCCGTTGTCCCCCGTCGTGACCCCGTGTCCCTCGTGGCCCCGTCGGTTTTCCCTGATTCCCCCGATCCCCCCGGTTGTCGCGGCGGCGCTCCCCCGCGCCACCGCGATCTCCCCTGGATCCCCCGTGATCCCCCGGTTTCCCTGCTCCCCCCAGACCTTCAGGCGACAAGCTCCCCGAAGGACTCCTCCTCGTCACGGCCGAAGCTGAGGACCTCGTCCTCGCGCAGACGGCGCAGGGACCGCCAGATGCTGGACTTCACCGTGCCGACGCTGATGTCGAGGATCTCCGCGATCTCCGGGTCGGTGCGGCCCTCGTAGTAACGGAGGACCAGCATCGTCCGCTGGAGTTCGGGGAGCCGGGCGAGCGCCTGCCACAGGACGGCGCGCAGCTCGGTGCCGCGCATCGCGTCCGTGTCGCCGGCGGTCTCCGGCAGCTCCTCGGTCGGGTACTCGTTCAGCTTGCGGCGGCGCCACGCGCTGATGTGCAGGTTGGTCATGGTGCGGCGGAGGTAGCCCCCGACCGCGGCCTTGTCACTGATCCGGTCCCACGCCTTGTACGTCGAGAAGAGGGCGCTCTGGAGGAGGTCCTCGGCCTCGAAGCGGTCACCGGTCAAGTGGTAGGCGGTTGCGTACAGGGAGGCACGACGCTCCTGGACGTAGGCGGTGAACTCCGCCTCCGACACAGAACGGCGCTCCCCCGTGCCCTCCCCGTACGCGGCCCCCGTTCCCCCGTGGGCCACCCCCGTGGTGCTTCCCCCCACATGTGCGTCGACCACCGACATGTACGTGGTGTGCTGACGCCCGGTACCGCGAGCGCACCCCCGCCCGCTCACGGCACCGGACTTCTCCGTGTTCCGGATGACGTCGTGGAGACGCGTGACAACTGCGCTAGTGCTGGTGCTGTGCAGCGTGTTCATCTCGCGCCCCCCGTCGTGGAGTTCCGGTCTCTCACCCCGCTTCGGCGCTCGACCGCCGCGGTGCTTCCTGCCTGTGCCGAAAAGATTGCCGGGCCACTTTCATGGCCGTGTCCGCCGACTGTCACAGACCTGTCACAGGGGTTGGCCCCAGGGAAGACACAGCGCGCTCACAGAGAAGAGTCGTACGGCTACGCGAACGGCACGATCGTGTGCGGGTGTCGCGTGGGAGCGCTTCAACGGTCGATTCGTGGCCATGCCATGGGCCAGAATGAGCCCGTGCCTTCCCTGTTGCTGATCGAGGACGACGACGCCATCCGCACGGCCCTGGAGCTCTCACTGACGCGCCAGGGGCACCGTGTCGCCACCGCCGCCACCGGCGAGGATGGTCTCAAGCTGCTGCGCGAACAGCGGCCGGACCTGATCGTTTTGGACGTGATGCTGCCCGGCATCGATGGCTTCGAGGTGTGCCGTCGTATCCGGCGCACCGACCAGCTGCCGATCATCCTGCTGACCGCCCGCAGCGACGACATCGACGTCGTGGTGGGTCTGGAGTCCGGAGCGGACGACTACGTGGTCAAGCCCGTGCAGGGGCGGGTGCTGGACGCCCGTATCCGCGCGGTGCTGCGGCGCGGTGAGCGCGAGGCCAATGACGCGGCGACCTTCGGGAGCCTCGTCATCGACCGCGCGGCCATGACCGTGACGAAGAACGGCGAGGACCTCCAGCTGACGCCGACCGAGCTGCGGCTGTTGCTGGAGCTGAGCCGGCGCCCCGGACAGGCCCTGTCCCGGCAGCAGTTGCTGCGCCTGGTGTGGGAGCACGACTACCTGGGCGACTCCCGGCTGGTCGACGCGTGCGTCCAGCGGCTGCGCGCGAAGGTCGAGGACGTGCCGTCGTCGCCGACCCTGATCCGTACGGTGCGTGGCGTGGGCTACCGGCTGGACGTTCCTCAGTGACGAAGGCTCGAGGGGGGATCCGCGGCTGGTCCGCGACGCGTACGAAGGTCCAGTCCCGGATTCGTTTCACCAGCCTGCGGCTGCGACTGGTGGTGGTGTTCGGGCTGGTGGCGCTCACGGCAGCCGTGTCGGCGTCCGGTATCGCGTACTGGCTCAACCGGGAGGCCGTGCAGAGCCGTGCCCAGGACGCGGCGCTGAACGACTTCGAGCGTGAGCTGCAGAGCCATGTGAGCACGCTCCGCCCGAGCCCCTCCCAGGACCAACTGCGGATCGCCGCGCGCAAGATGGCCGACGGCGGTGAGCGCTTCGGTGTGCTCCTCATCGACGAGGACGCCGCCGGCCGGACCGTGTCGGGTTCCTCGACCGACAACGCGCTGAACGGCTTCTCCCTCGACGACGTGCCCGCGTCCCTGCAGAAGGCCGTCAACAAGCGGCAGAAGATCACCTCCGGGAACCAGCACCCGTACCACGTGTACTGGCAGCGGGTCATCGACGGCGACACCCCGTATCTGGTGGGCGGCGCCAAGATGATCGGCGGCGGTCCGACCGCCTACATGCGCAAGTCGCTGGAGAAGGAGGCCGAGGACCTCAACTCGCTGGCCTGGTCGCTGGGGATCGCGACGGGTCTGTCGCTGATCGGCTCGGCGCTGCTCGCGCAGGCCGCGGCGACGACCGTGCTGAAGCCGGTGCAGCGCCTCGGGGTGGCCGCCCGGCGGCTCGGCGAGGGCAAGCTCGACACCCGGCTGCGTGTCTCCGGCACGGACGAACTGGCCGACCTCTCACGGACCTTCAACCTCGCGGCGGAGTCCCTGGAGAAGAGGGTCGACGACATGAGCGCCCGCGAGGAGGCGTCCCGCCGCTTCGTCGCCGACATGTCGCACGAACTCCGTACACCGCTGACGGCGATCACCGCCGTCACGGAGGTGCTGGAGGAGGAGCTGGACGCGGAGACCGGCAGCGTCGACCCGATGATCGAACCCGCCGTGCGGCTCGTGGTGAGCGAGACCCGGCGGCTGAACGACCTCGTCGAGAACCTGATGGAGGTGACCCGCTTCGACGCGGGCACGGCCCGGCTGGTCCTCGACGACGTGGACATCGCCGACCAGATCACCGCCTGCATCGACGCCCGCGCCTGGCTGGACGCGGTGGACCTGGACGCCGAGCGCGGCATCATGGCCAACCTCGACCCGCGCCGCCTGGACGTGATCCTCGCCAACCTCATCGGCAACGCCCTCAAGCACGGCGGTTCACCGGTGCGGGTCTCGGTGCGCGAAGAGGGCGAGGACCTGCTGATCCAGGTGCGGGACCACGGGCCCGGCATCCCCCAGGACGTCCTCCCGCACGTGTTCGACCGCTTCTACAAGGCGAGCGCCTCCCGTCCGCGCTCCGAGGGCAGCGGCCTCGGCCTGTCCATCGCCCTGGAGAACGCCCACATCCACGGCGGCGGGATCACCGCCGCCAACTCCCCCGAGGGAGGGGCGGTCTTCACGCTGCGCCTGCCCAGGGACGCCGCCCCGCTGATCGCGAGGGAACGCGACGGGGACCAGGGCGACGGCGGCACGGAGGACACCGAGGGGGACGGGCAGTGACGATACGAGAGGTGCCGGCGAGAGACACACGGGTACGGCGGATGCGGACGCGAGAGCGACAGGGGCGGGCCGCGCGGGTGCGGGGCATACGGATCCTGACCGCGGGCGGGGTGCTCACCGGACTGCTGGCGGGCTGCGGCATCCGGGCCACCCAGGTGCCGACGGACTTCGGTCCCGCGCCGTCGATGGTGCCCTGCGAGTCGTCGGTGACGGACCTCGCGACGCAGGCCGGCCCGTCCGGGATGCCCGTCGAGGTGTTCCTGCTCTGCTCCGGCGCGCTCGTCCGCGTCGACCGCTCGGTGCGGGTCACCGACGGCACGGACGAGGCGAAACGGCGCGTGGTCGTCGCCCAGGGGCTCCTGAGGGCCCTGGGCGAGACACCGTCGGGCGTGGAGGACGAGGCCGGCTACCGCACGGCCGTGCCGCCCGGGATCACGGTGACCGGCCCCCGGCCGGGTGACCCCGACGACGCCCTGCGGCTGTCCACCGCCCCCGACGCCCTGCCCAAGTACGCCCTCGCGCAGATCGTGTGCACCTTCGCGGACACGGCGGCGACCGGTGACAACGGCTCGGTCGTCCTGGGCAGCACCAGCGCCGACACGCTGCGCCGGTACGAGTGCGCCGCGGACGTCCAGTCGGATCCGGGGGCGGGGATACCGCCCTCGACGGAGGTCTCGGGTTCCTGACGCCTTTCCGCCGCCCCGGGGCCGCCGGAAAAATCGAGCGGAACCGATCGCGCCGGAGGGCGCGTCTTGGGGGGCGTGCAGCGTCAAGGTACGAGCGGCGGTAGTGCCGCGGTCCGTGTTCGTGCGGCGGGGGGTGTCCTCCTCGCCGCACATCTCGCGGTCGTTGCCTGGATCACGCTACGTCCGCTGGACGTCACCTGGGTGAGCCCGACCAACATGCGGCCCTTCGCGGGGATCAGAGCGGATCTGGCGCTGGGCTGGCCGGAGGCGGCCCTGCGGATCGGTGAGGGGCTCGCGCTGCTGGCACCGCTCGGTGTGCTGCTGCCACTGGTGCACGGCCGGCTGTCGGTGTCGCCGGTCGCCTCGCTGGCCCGGTCGGTCGCGGCCGGGGCGCTGCTGTCGCTGGCCGTCGAGCTGTTGCAGACCGGGGTGCCGGGCCAGGTCGTGGACATCGACTCCATCCTGCTGAACGCGGTCGGTGTGGGCCTCGCCCATGTCGCCGTCGTCCCGGCGGCCAGGGCCGCGCTCCGTCGCAGGGCGGACAGCCGGGTGCGGACGGACCACCGCCGTGAGGAGCATTCTCAGGGTCGGACCCCGACGATTCCCAGGGTCGGGATGGCTCCGTAGAGGGACGCTTCGTCCGCTTCGTCACCGTAGCGTCGATGGTGTGGAAAAGAGAGTGGCGGCCACCAGGAGGCCCCGCCCCCACCGTCGGCCCGTGGCCGACGTCCTACGCTGACGAAGGAGCCCCTCATGAGCCGCCTTGCCCGCCCCGCGGAAGGCCGGATGATCGGCGGAGTGTGCGCAGCGCTGGCACGGCGCTTCGGCACCTCGGCGACCACGATGCGTGTGCTGTTCCTCGCGTCGTGCCTGCTTCCGGGCCCGCAGTTCCTGCTCTACATAGCCCTGTGGATCCTGTTCCCGTCCGAGGGAAAGGCCCGCACGGCGTGGTGACGCATCTCCGCTGACACGCCGATGGGGCGCACCCTCGCAGGGTGCGCCCCATCGGTGTGCGAGTGGAGCGGTCCGCTCAGACGCCACCGAGGGGCAGGCCGTTCACGCCGAGGCCCTTGGTGGGCAGGGGCTTGCCGGCGGGGAGGCCGCCCAGCAGGCCACCGGCGGGGGCGGCCGGCCCCTCGGCGAGGACGTTGGCGGCGGCGGGCTGCATCGACTCCAGACCCGCGCCGAGCGCACGCTGCCCCTGGGTGACGGCTCCGCCGGGAGCCGGAAGCGCCTTCGACACCTTCTCCACGGGCAGCGACTGGGTGACGGTGCCCACGGCCTGGGAGGCGTCGGGAGCGGCCGGCATGCTCGGGGCGGCGTTCGCGGCGCCCGCGCCCGCAGCGGCGATGGCGGCACCGAGGGCGGCGACACCGAGGGTCTTGGCAGCAGACTGCTTCATGTGGAATGCGTCCTTGGAATGCGTTCGACAAGTGGTAAGCGGTGCCGAAACGTAAACATCAAAGTCCCGCCGGTGGCAACCATCGACAAGCGGCCGCGTCGCCCTCCACGCGGCCGCTCCCGGAATCTATTGTTCGGCACTATTCGTCGACAGATCCGCTGGTGGAGGCCGTTTGACGGAACAGCCATTCGGATTTCAACTCGGCATATCCGGGCTTGATCACGTCATTGATCATGGCCAGTCGTTCATCGAAAGGAATGAATGCTGACTTCATAGCATTGACCGAGAACCACTGCATGTCGTCGAGCGTGTAGCCGAAAGCCTCGACCAGGTACTCGAATTCGCGGCTCATGCTGGTGTGGGACATCAGCCGGTTGTCGGTGTTGACCGTGGCGCGGAAGTGCAGCCGCCGCAGCAGTCCGATGGGGTGCTCGGCGTACGAACGGGCGGCGCCCGTCTGGAGGTTGGAGCTGGGGCACAGCTCCAACGGGATGCGCTTGTCGCGGACGTAGGAGGCGAGCCGGCCGAGCTTCACCGAGCCGTCCTCGTGGACCTGGATGTCGTCGATGATGCGGACGCCGTGGCCGAGCCGGTCGGCGCCGCACCACTGCAACGCCTGCCAGATGGAGGGCAGCCCGAAGGCCTCCCCGGCGTGGATGGTGAAGTGGTTGTTCTCGCGCTTGAGGTACTCGAAGGCGTCGAGGTGCCGGGTGGGCGGGTAGCCGGCCTCCGCGCCGGCGATGTCGAAGCCGACGACGCCCAGGTCGCGGTAGCGGTTGGCGAGTTCCGCGATCTCCAGGGCGCGGGCGGCGTGCCGCATGGCGGTGAGCAGGGCACCGACACGGATGCGGCGCCCGGCCGCCCTGGCCCGGCGCTCACCCTCGCGGAAGCCCTCGTTGACGGCCTCGACGACCTCTTCGAGGCTCAGGCCGCCGTCGAGGTGCTGCTCGGGGGCGTAGCGGACCTCCGCGTAGACGACACCGTCCTCGGCGAGGTCCTCCGCGCACTCGGCGGCGACCCGGACGAGCGCGTCGCGGGTCTGCATGACGCCGACGGTGTGGGAGAAGGTCTCCAAGTACCGCTCCAGGGAACCGGAGTCGGCGGCCTCGCGGAACCAGACGCCGAGCCGGTCGGGGTCGGTCTCCGGCAGCCGGGAGGTGCAGCCCGCGGCGTCGGCGAGTTCGACGACGGTGCCGGGGCGGAGCCCGCCGTCGAGATGGTCGTGCAGCAAAACCTTGGGCGCCCGGCGGATCTGGTCCGAGTCCGGGGTGGTTCCGGTCCGGTCAGTCTGGTTCGTCATTTTCGCACCATATCGCCTACGCGCGTAGAGCACCTGTCGGGCGGTGTCGTCGATACCCAACGGTGACCCGCAGGACGGGTGGCGTACACCATCTCTTCTGACACTGTTCTGTCATGGCGCAGCAAGCAATGCCGGTACGGACGCCCCGACTTGGGCGGACGTTCGGTCCGGAGCCCAGCACGGTCGGCGCGGTGGTCCTGCTTCTCCCGGCCGGCGACGAGGCTTCCCTCCGCAGGCCCTCCCCCATGGTCGCCACCGCCTCCGTACGCGCCCTGGGGCGCCGACTGGTCCGCGCGGGACGTGAAGAGGGCCTGGCGGCCCATGTCGTGCACTACCGCCACCGCGGCTGGAACGGCACGGAGGCGCGGCTCGCACGGGACGCCGAGTGGGCCGCGGACGAGGTGGTCCGGCGGTACGGGGACGTGCCGGTGTGCCTGGTCGGGCTGCACATGGGGGCGCGCGCCGCGCTGCACGCCGGGGGGCACGACGCCGTCAACTCCGTGCTGGCGATCGCCCCCTGGCTGCCCGAGGAGGACGCGGCGGCGACACCCGAACCGGTGAAACAGCTCGCGGGGCGGCGGGTGCTGATCGTGCACGGCACGAACGACGAGCGGGTCGATCCCGAGCTGTCGTTCCGGTTCGCCGCGCGGGCGAAGAAGACGAACCCCGACATCTGCCGGTTCGAGGTGCACGCGGACCGGCACGGGTTGACCCAGTACCGGGACGAGGTGCACGCACTGGCCTCGGACTTCGTGATGGGGGTGCTCTTCGGGCGGGCGTTCGCGCGCCCCCTGGAGGACGCGCTGGCCGCGCCGCCGCCGCTGGGCCTGCGGATGCCGCTCGCCTCCGGCTTCGGAGCCGCCCGCTCGCGGTGGAGCGCCTGAGGGCCGCGACGCGCCCTGCGGCGAGCGGGGGCGGCCGAGCGGGTCCCCCTGCTGACTCCGAGCCGGGCCGCGCTGTCCCCGCGCACGCGGACACGCGGACACGCAGACAGGCAGACAGGCAGACAGGCAGACAGGCAGACACGCGGACAACCAGACACGATCAGTCGTGCAGGAGGCGGCCCTTTCTCGACAGCAGGAACTTCTTGAAGGCGGCCACCGGGGGTGTGTCCGGGTGACCCGCCAGCCAGGCCACGCCGATCTCCCGGGCCGCCCGGGGAGCGGTGACGGTCAGTTCCACGACGCCGGGCCTCGGCACGGCCGGCGGGGGCAGCAGGGCGACACCCAGGCCCGCGGCGACGAGGCCGCGCAGTGTCTCGGCCTCCTCGCCCTCGAACGCGATACGGGGTTTGAAGCCCGCCTGTTTGCACAGGTCGTCGGTGATGCGGCGCATGCCGTAGCCGGGTTCGAGGGTGACGAACGTTTCGTCGGCGGCCTCGGCGAGGCGGACGCGTTTGCGGGCGGCGAGGCGGTGGTCGGCGGGGACGACGAGGCGGAGCTTCTGCTCGTCGAGGCGGCGGGCGACGAGGTCGGGGGCGTCCGGGACGGGCGAGGTGAGGCAGAGGTCGAGTTCGCCCGCGCGCAGGCGTTCGATCATGGCCTCGCCGTAGTTCTGCACGAGGCTGAAGCGGACGCGGGGGTGCTCGGCGCGGAAGGCCTGGAGGAGGCCGGGGACGGTCTCGGCGCCCATGGTGTGCAGGAAGCCGAAGGCGACCTTGCCGGTGGCCGGGTCGGCGTCGGCGCGGACCTCGTCGGCGGCCCGCTCGATCTCGGCGAGGGCGCGTTCCACGGAGGCGTGGAAGGTGCGGCCCGCGTGGGTGAGGGACACCGTACGGCCGCGGCGGGCGAACAGGTCGACGCCCAGGTCCTGTTCGAGCCGGACCATGGCCCGCGACAGGGTCGACTGCGGGACCTGCATCTCCTGCGCGGCACGGGTGACGTGCTCGGTGCGGGCGACACCGGCGAAGTAGGCGAGGCGGGGGGCGAGCCGCAGGACGATGTCCTCGATGTCTTCTGTGTCACCGGACGGTGACAGCCGCGGCTCTGACCTTCGCTGATGCATCACGGGAACGATTATGGGGGTTCCATGCATTGGACGGATGAGTAACGGCGTACGTAGTTTCGAGGCATGCCTTCCGCCAGTACCGAGGCGTCCACCAGGGTGGGCGCCGGATCAGTCAGCACCCCCGCCGATTCCCGAGTGGCGCCGGGAGGTCCCGGCTACCGCCGGATGAGCCTGGCGCTGTTCCTCGCGGGGGTCGCCACCTTCGCCCTCCTCTACTCCACGCAGGCCCTGCTGCCGTTGATCTCGACCGACTTCGGGGGCACGGCGAGCGCGGCGAGCTGGACGGTCTCGGCGGCGACCGGTGCGCTGGCGCTGTTCGTGCTGCCGATGAGCGCGCTGTCGGAGCGGTTCGGGCGGCGCGCGGTGATGACCGCGTCGCTGGCGGTCGCGGTCACGGTCGGGCTGCTGATCCCCTTCGCGCCCTCGCTGGGCGCGCTGGTGGTGCTGCGCGCCGTGCAGGGCGCGGCGCTGGCCGGGGTGCCGGCCTCGGCGACCGCCTATCTCGCCGAGGAAGTCCGCCCCAAGGCCCTCGTCACCGCGATCGGTCTGTTCGTCGCCGGCAACAGCGTCGGCGGCATGAGCGGACGGATCGTGACCGGCTGGGTCGCGCAGGAGTGGGGCTGGCGGGTCGCGCTCGGTGTGCTCGGTCTGATCGCGGTGGGGTGCGCGGTGGCCTTCCGTCTGCTGCTGCCCGCGCCGAGGCACTTCGTGGCGGGGTCGCTGCGGCCGGCGGTGCTGGCCCGTACGGTCCGTTCGCACCTCGGCGACCCGCTGCTGCGGCGGCTGTACGCCATCGGCGCGCTCTTCATGACCGTCTTCGGCGCCGTGTACACGGTCATCGGCTACCGGCTGACCGACGCCCCGTTCTCGCTGCCGCAGGGCGTCATCGGGTCGGTCTTCCTGGTGTACCTGGTCGGCACGGTGTCCGCCTCCACCGCCGGGAAGCTGGTGGCGCGGCTGGGGCGGCGGGGTGCGCTGTACCTGGCGGGCGGTACGACGACCGCCGGGCTGTCGGTCTCGCTGTCCGGTTCGCTGCCGCTGGTGCTGATCGGGCTGGTGCTGATCACCGCCGGGTTCTTCGCCGGGCACGCGGTGGCGTCGTCGGCGGTCAGCCACACGGCGAAGGAGGGGCGGGCGCAGGCGTCCGCGCTGTACCAGTCGGCCTACTACGTGGGGTCCAGCGCGGGCAGCACGCTCGGCGCGATGGCGTTCCACGCGGGTGGCTGGCTCGGGACCGTGTCCATGGGCCTGCTGGCCGTGCTGGGGGTCGTGGCGATCACCGTCGTGGGATCGCGTGCGGCTCGCGTGCAGCGGAGGCTCGCCACCGTCTGACATCCCCTCCCCCCTGCTCCACCACACCCCGCTGACCTGGCCCCTCTTCCGCTCCGGGGGCCATTGTCAGTGGGCTGCGGTAGCTTCCGGAGTGTTGGCGCGCACTGGTGCGTGTGACGGAGATGAGCCACAGGGGTGGGTTGGCCATGAGTGACGGTACGGCGACGGTGACGGCGGATCTGGACGTCCGGCTGGAGAAGCACCGGGTCGAGCTGACCGGGTACTGCTACCGGATGCTCGGCTCGTCCTTCGAGGCGGAGGACGCCGTGCAGGACACCATGATCCGGGCCTGGCGGAGCTACGAGAAGTTCGAGGGCCGCTCCTCCCTGCGCTCGTGGCTGTACCGCATCGCGACGAACGTCTGCCTGGACATGCTGACCGCGGGGAACAAGAGGGCGCGTCCCATGGATCTCACCGAGTCGACGCCCCTCGCCCAGGCCGCCCTCGCCCCCCGCCCCGACAACACCTGGCTGGAGCCCGTCCCGGACGCCCGGGTGCTGCCGACGACCGCCGACCCGGCGGAGGCGGCGGTTGCCAAGGAGTCCGTGCGGCTGGCCTTCGTCGCCGCCCTGCAGAAGCTGCCCGCCAAGCAGCGGGCCGTGCTCATCCTGCGCGAGGTGCTGGCGTGGAAGGCGAGCGAGGTCGCCGAGCTGCTGGACACCTCGGTCGCCTCGGTGAACAGCGCGCTCCAGCGGGCGCGCGCCACCCTCGGCGACGGCGAAGGCCGGGTCGCCGAGGGCGATGTCTCCGACCCGCTCGACGAGGAGCAGCAGAAGCTGCTGGAGCGCTATGTCGCCGCCTTCGAGGGGTACGACATGACGGCGCTGACGGCCCTGCTGCACGAGGACGCGGTGATGACGATGCCGCCGTTCGACCTGTGGCTGACGGGCACGGGCGACATCACCGGGTTCATGACCACGCTGGGTGCCGCCTGCGCCGGCTCGCACCTGGTGCCCGTCGCGGTGAACGGCCTGCCGGGCTTCGCGCAGTACAAGCCCGACGAGGAGAAGGGCGGCTTCACCGCCTGGGCCGTGCAGGTGCTGGAGATATCACAGGGCCGGATCGCCGGGTTCCACTGCTTCCTGGACACGGCCCGCTGGTTCCCCCTCTTCGACCTGCCCCTCCACATCGAGGACAAGCCCGACCAGGCGCAGTAGCGCGCACAACGCCGGGGCGGGGTCCCGCAGCCGTATGCGGCCCCCGGCCCGTTTCGCCGTGAGCTGCAACCGGGCCAGCAGGTCGACGGCCCCCAGCCCGGGCGGCCCGATCCCGGCGACGTCGCACACCACCACACCGCCCGCCCCGTCCGCCTCCAGTCGCGCGCGCACCTCGGCACAGAGCCGGGGCACCTCGTCCCGGGTGACGAGGCCTGGCAGCACGAGTACGGCGGGTGTCGTCGCATCCACGATCGGTAGACCGGACCGGCCCCCGGAACTCATCGCGGACACGACGACAGCGGCGTCGACCATGTGGGGCCGCCCGCTCAGGCGATGCGGTCCAGCACGATCGGGTTCGGGGTGAACGGCGTGCCCGCGGCGGCGATGTCGTACGAGCCCTGGACGGCCTCCAGCGCGTAGGAGAAGCGCTCGGGGGTGTCCGTGTGCAGGGTGAGCAGCGGTTGGCCCTCGGTGACGGTGTCACCGGGCTTGGCGTGCATCTCGACGCCCGCGGCGGCCTGGACCGGGTCCTCCTTGCGGGCGCGGCCGGCGCCGAGACGCCAGGCGGCGATGCCGATGTCGTAGGCGTCGAGGCGGGTCAGGACGCCCGAGGAGGGGGCCTTGACGATGTGCTGCTCGCGGGAGGTGGGAAGCTCCGCGTCGGGGTCGCCGCCCTGGGCCGCGATCATGCGGCGCCAGGCGTCCATGGCGCGGCCGTCGGCCAGGGCCTTCGCCGGGTCGGCGTCCTTCACGCCGGCCGCGTCGAGCATCTCGCGGGCCAGCGCGATCGTCAGCTCGACGACGTCCGCCGGGCCGCCGCCCGCGAGGACCTCGACCGACTCGCGGACCTCCAGCGCGTTGCCGGCGGTCAGACCCAGCGGGGTGGACATGTCCGTCAGCAGCGCCACGGTCCTCACACCGTGGTCCGTGCCCAGGCCGACCATCGTGGAGGCCAGCTCACGGGCGTCCTCGATGGTCTTCATGAAGGCGCCACTGCCTACCTTCACATCGAGGACCAGGGAGCCGGTGCCCTCCGCGATCTTCTTCGACATGATCGAGGAGGCGATCAGCGGGATGGCCTCGACGGTGCCGGTGACGTCGCGGAGCGCGTACAGCTTCTTGTCGGCGGGGGCCAGGCCGTCGCCCGCCGCGCAGATCACCGCGCCCACTCCGTCCAGCACGGACAGCATCTCCTCGTTGGAGAGGAGGGCGCGCCAGCCGGGGATGGACTCCAGCTTGTCGAGGGTGCCGCCGGTGTGGCCGAGGCCGCGGCCGGAGAGCTGGGGGACGGCCGCGCCGCAGGCCGCGACCAGGGGCGCCAGCGGGAGGGTGATCTTGTCGCCGACGCCGCCGGTGGAGTGCTTGTCGGCGGTCGGCAGGGACAGCGACGAGAAGTCCATGCGCTCGCCGGAGGCGATCATCGCGGCCGTCCAGCGGGCGATCTCGCGGCGGTTCATGCCGTTGAGCAGGATCGCCATGTTCAGGGCGGCCATCTGGTAGTCGGCGACCTCCCCGCGGGTGTACGCGTCGATGACCCAGTCGATCTGCTCGTCGCTCAGCTCACCGCGGTCCCGCTTGGTGCGGATCACGGAGATGGCGTCCATCGACAACACAGTCATGGCTTTCCTTTCGAAGGTTCCGAAAGCGACCCGGTGCGGATCGGAAAGGGAGCGGCCCCTCCGACCGGTCGTCAGGAGGGGCCGCGCGGGAGTTACTTGGTGAGATGGTCCGGGCCGAAGGCCTGGGGCAGCATCTCCGAGAGAGGGAGGATCCCCCCGGGGGTCTCCAGCAGCAGATCCGGGCCGCCGAACTCGTACAGCAACTGCCGGCAGCGGCCGCACGGGACGAGGACCTCGCCCTTGCCGTCCACGCAGGTGAAGTGCGTGAGGCGGCCGCCGCCGCTGTTCTGCAGCTCCGAGACGAGCCCGCACTCCGCGCACAGGCCGAGCCCGTAGGAGGCGTTCTCGACGTTGCAGCCCGAGACGATCCGGCCGTCGTCGACGAGGGCGGCCACGCCGACCGGGTAGCCGGAGTACGGGGCGTACGCCCGGGACATGGCGTCCCGGGCCACCGTACGCAGCTTCTCCCAGTCGACGGCGGTCACTTGCCCTGTCCCTTCCGGTACGGCAGGCCGTCCGCCTTCGGCATCCGCAGCCGCTGTGCGGAGAGCGCGAGGACGATCAGGGTGATGACGTACGGGGTGGCGGCGACGACCTGGTTCGGGACCTCGTTGGTGGTGGCGTACCAGGTGAACACCAGTGCGCCGATGACGGCGGTGATCAGGGCCGGGACGAACTTCTTGCGGACGGCCAGCCAGATCGCGCCGATCAGCAGCAGCAGCGCGCCGAGCAGCAGCAGGGCGTGGACGTTCTCCGAGCCGCCGCGCAGGTTGAGGCTGTCGGTGTAGCCGAACAGGCCGGCGCCGAGGGCGAGGCCGCCCGGCATCCAGTTGCCGAAGATCATCGCGGCGAGGCCGATGAAGCCGCGGCCGCTGGTCTGGCCCTCCAGGTAGAAGGGGTTGGCGACGATGGAGAGGAAGGCTCCGCCGAGGCCAGCCAGACCGCCGGAGATGATCACGGCGATGTACTTGTACTTGTAGACGTTGACGCCGAGGGACTCGGCGGCGATCGGGTTCTCACCGCAGGAGCGCAGCCGCAGACCGAAGGCGCTGCGCCACAGGATCCACCAGGTGGCGGGGATCAGCGCGACGGCGACGAGGGTCAGCCACGAGACGTTGGTGACCAGACCGCCGAGCAGGCCGGCGAGGTCGGAGATGAAGAACCAGCCCTTGGAGTTGAGTTCCGTCAGCGCGTCCGACAGTCCGGGGATGGTGAAGTCGCCGATGGACTCGACCGGCGGGGACTGCTTGGCGGAACCGCCCTGGTGGCCCTCGAAGGCCAGCGGGGCGAGGTAGCGGGTGGCGCCGAGGGCGAGGATGTTGATGGCCACACCGGAGACGATGTGGTTGACGTTGAAGGTGACGGTGACGAAGGCGTGCAGCAGACCGCCGACCGCGCCGCCGGCGATGCCGACCAGAACGCCGGTCCACGGGCCGTACTGGAAGCCGGCCCAGGCACCGAACCAGGTGCCGAGGATCATCATGCCCTCGAGGCCGATGTTGACCACGCCCGAGCGCTCGGCCCACAGACCGCCGAGACCGGCCAGACCGATCGGAACGGCCAGCTCCAGCGCGGTGGACATCTGACTGACGTTGGTGATGCCGTCCGCGCCGGTGATGATGCGGACGAGCGAGGTGAGTGCCAGGACGCCGGCGATGACCAGCAGCAGCACGGGCAGCGACATCTTCCGCCCGGTGCGGGCGGTGGGCTCCAGCGAGGGCTGGTTGAGGTCGGTCGCGGTGGTGCTCGTGGTCATCGGCCAGCCACCTCCTTCTTGACGTTGTTGTCCGCGCCGAGGACGTTCCCGGCGGCGAGCTCGGCGCCGACGCGGCGCTGCTGGCGGCGCAGGCCCCACTCACGGACGGTCTCGTAGGAGACGACGACCGAGAGCACGATCAGGCCCTGCATGATGACCGCGATCTCCTTGTCGTAGCCGTGGAAGTCCAGCTCCGGCGACGCCTTGTCGAGCCAGGCCCACAGCAGGGACGCGAAGGCGATGCCGACGGGGCTGTTGCGGCCCAGCAGGGCGATGCCGATGCCGAGGAAGCCGATGCCGGTGGGGAAGTTCAGGCTGTAGGTGTGGGTGTCGCCGAGCAGGATCGGCAGACCCGCGAGGCCGGCGACACCGCCGGAGATCAGCATCGCGGTGAGGATCATCCGCTTGGGGTCGACACCGCTGGCCGCGGCGGCCGTCTCCGAGGCGCCGGAGGCGCGCAGGTCGAAGCCGAAGCGGGTGCGGTTGATGACGACCCAGTAGCCGACGCCGAGCGCGACGGCGAGGAGGACCAGGCCGTAGATCTCGCCGGCGGCGCCCATGTCGATGCCGGGGACCCAGCCGGACTCGGCCATCTCGCCGGTGGTGTTGTTGTTGCCGACCTTGACGCCGAAGACGTCCGGCAGCCAGAGGTAGCCGATGATCGAGGTCGCGATCGCGTTCAGCATGATCGACGCGACGACCTCGCTGACCCCGCGGGTGACCTTGAG
Organism: Streptomyces sp. NPDC030296; assembly: GCF_055572815.1. Classification (NCBI taxonomy): domain Bacteria; kingdom Bacillati; phylum Actinomycetota; class Actinomycetes; order Kitasatosporales; family Streptomycetaceae; genus Streptomyces; species Streptomyces sp. NPDC030296. Next base: position 318,323 of record NZ_JBVICQ010000003.1, on the reverse strand, counting down.
GACACCGACGATGCCGGCCCAGAAGGCACCCGTGAAGATCGCCGTGAGCATCAGCAGCGGGATCTGGAGGGCCGCGGGCAGGTCCATGTGGGCGCCGACGATCGCGGTCATCATGGCGCCGAGCAGGTACTGGCCGTCGACGCCGATGTTGAACAGGTTCATGCGGAAGCCGATGGCCACCGCGAGGGCCGCGATGTAGTACAGCGACGCCTGGTTGATGATCCGGACCTGGATGTCCGAGAACGACGCCTGCTCGAACATGATCGAGAACGGCTCGACCGGGTTCTTGCCGGACGCGAGCAGCACGATCGCGGTCAGCACGAAGGCGACGGCGAGCGCGAGGACCGGCCCGGCCACCGCGAGGAGCACCCGCTCCTTGTCGAACTTCTTCATCAGCGGGCCTCGCCTTCCGGAGACTCGGGGGCCTTGCCCGGCGTCTCGGGGGTCTCTTCATGTTCGAGGTGGCCGGTGGCGGCACCGGTCATGGCGGAGCCGAGCTCCTCCGGGGTGATGGTGGCTGGGTCGGCGTCCGCGACCAGCTTGCCGTTGTAGATCACCCGGAGGGTGTCGGACAGGCCGATCAGCTCGTCGAGGTCGGCGGAGATCAGCAGCACGGCCAGACCCTCGCGGCGGGCCTCCCGGATCTGGTCCCAGATCTGGGCCTGCGCGCCGACGTCCACACCGCGGGTGGGGTGGGCGGCGATCAGGAAGCGCGGCTTGTGGCTCATCTCGCGGCCGACGATCAGCTTCTGCTGGTTGCCGCCGGACAGGGAGGCGGCGGTGACGTCGATGCCGGGGGTGCGGACGTCGTACTCGGCGACGATCCGGCGCGTGTCCTCCTGGGCGGCCTTCGGGTCGAGCCAGACGCCCTTGGCGTTGGGCCGCTCGGTCACATGGCCGAGGATACGGTTCTCCCAGAGGGGGGCCTCCAGGAGCAGACCGTGCCGGTGGCGGTCCTCGGGGATGTAGCCGACGCCCTGCTCACGGCGCTTGCGGGTGGGCCACGTGGTGATCTCGTCGTCGGCCAGCCGGACGGTGCCGGAGTCGGCTGCCTTCAGACCGATCAGCGCGTCGATCAGCTCGGTCTGGCCGTTGCCCTCGACACCGGCGAGGCCGAGGACCTCGCCCGCGTGGATGGTGAAGCTGATGTCGTCCAGGAGCACCTTGCCGCCGGGCGCCACGAGACGCAGCTTGTCGACGCTCAGGACGGCGCGGTCGGTGACCGTGGACTCGGCGGTCTCCGGGGTGGGCAGCTCGCTGCCGACCATCAGCTCGGCGAGCTGACGCGGGGTGGTCTCGGCGGGGACGGCCGTACCGACGGTCGTACCGCGCCGGATGACGGTGATCTCGTCGGCGACGGAGAGCACCTCACCCAGCTTGTGGGAGATGAAGATGACCGACAGGCCCTGCGCCTTGAGCTCGCGCAGGTTGGCGAAGAGCGCGTCGACCTCCTGCGGCACCAGCACGGCGGTGGGCTCGTCGAGGATCAGGGTGCGGGCGCCGCGGTAGAGGACCTTGAGGATCTCCACGCGCTGGCGCTCGGCGACGCCGAGTTCCTCCACGAGGACGTCGGGGCGGACCCCGAAGCCGTACCGGTCGGAGATCTCCTTGATCGTGCGGCGGGCCTTGGCACCGATGCCGTAGAGCTTCTCGCTGCCGAGGACCACGTTCTCCAGAACGGTGAGGTTGTCGGCCAGCATGAAGTGCTGGTGCACCATGCCGATGCCGCGCGCGATGGCGTCGGCGGGGGACGAGAAGCTCACCTGGTGGCCGTCGACAGCGATGGTGCCCTCGTCCGGCTTCTGCATGCCGTAGAGGATCTTCATCAGGGTCGACTTGCCGGCGCCGTTCTCACCGACGAGGGCGTGGACGGTGCCCTTGCGGACGGTGAGGTGGATGTCGTGGTTGGCCACCACGCCGGGGAATCGCTTGGTGATCCCGGCGAGTTCGACGGCGGTCTCCTGACCGTTGACCGCCGCGTCGGCCGGAGGGCTGCTGGACGCGTTGATGGCGCACTCTCCTGGGAAAGGGGGTCGTCTACGCGCGTAGCGCCCCTACGGCATCGAAAGGGGCGACGCCCGAGACAACGGGGTACAGGGAGTCAGACTCCCCGTACCCCGTTGAGCGGACGTAACCCCGCGGTTACCAGCGGCTCCGGGGAGGTGCGGGCCGGATGTACGGCTCCCGCACGGCCGCACTCCCCCGGGGCCGCGTGTCTGCTCGAGGTTCTGCTGGCTCAGCTGGTCTTGACCTTGATCTCGCCGCTGATGATCTTCTCCTTGGCCGTCTCAAGGGCCTCCTGGAGCTTGGTGTCGTCCTTGAACGTGGGGTTCGAGACGGCGAGGCCGACCTCACCGCTCTTCAGATCGCCCCTGACGATACCGGTCTCGGGCTTGCCGTCCTCGACCGACTTCGCCAGGTTGTACACCGCCTTGGCGACGTCCTTCATGGCCGAAGTCAGGATCGCGTCCTTGTACTTCGCGAGGGCTTCCTGCTTGTACTGGTCGGAGTCGACACCGATCGCCCACACCTTGTTGGCGGCGGCGGCCTCGATCACGCCCTGACCCGACAGACCGGCCGCCGCGTACACGACGTCGGCCTTCTTCTCGATCTGGCCCTCGGCGGCCGACTTGCCCTTGTCGGGGCTGGAGAAGCCGCCCTCCTCGGCCGTCTGGGTGAGGTACTGGGTGAGCACCTTGGCCTTGGGGTTGGTGTCCTTGACGCCCTGCTCGAAGCCGGCCTGGAACTTGTGGATCAGCGGGATGTCCACGCCGCCCACGAAGCCGACCACGTTGGTCTTGGTGCTCTTGGCGGCCGCGACGCCCGCGAGGTACGAAGCCTGCTCCTCGGAGAAGACCAGGTCGGCCACGTTCTTCAGCTGGACGGTGGAGTCGTCCACGATGCCGAAGGTGGTGTCCGGGTACTGCTCGGCGGCCTCCTTCACGGCGGTCGCGTACGCGTAGCCGACGCCGATGACCGGGTTGTAGCCCTGCTTGGCCAGGGAGACCAGGCGCTGCTCCTTGTCGGCGTCCGTCTCGCCCTCGGTGGGCTCGATGTCCTGGGTCTGGTACCCGAACTCCTTCTTCGCCTGCTCCAGGCCCGCGAACGCGGCGTCGTTGAAGGACTGGTCGCCCTTGCCGCCGACGTCGTACGCGATCGCGAGGCCCTTGTCGCCGCCCTTCGAGTCGGAGGAGGACGAGGCCTCCGTCGAGGTGCCGCCACAGGCGGAGAGGGCGAGGGTGAGGGAGGCGGTCGCTGCGCCTGCGACCGCGATGCGGGAAACCCGGCGCATGTTCTGGTGCTCCTAGTCGTACAAGCGCCGGAGGGTACTGCTCAGTGGTGCTTCACAGCGTCGGCGCTGGCTTTCGCCGAGGGTAACGCGCGTAGACCCTGGCGGGAAAGCCCCGGTTGCCCTGTTGTTATGGGGCCGTGTCGGAGGCGGGATCCAGGCCGACGTGCCTGCTGATCGGGACGCGAACCCTTCAGTCAGGACGCACAGGTCAGCGGTCCGCCGAACGTGAATCCCGGCCGGACGGCTCCCCGGACGGCGCCATCCACCCCAGAAGCACGCGGGAACGGCGCTGGTCGCCTCCAGGGGCCCAGAACACGCCGGTCGGGAGACAGCCCGCTGCAGTCGATCACGGTTGGTAATGTCATGCACACTTCTCGAACTCACGCACGAGATACATGAGTTCGGCTAGAACGGCAGACGACACGACATCAAGGGACTTCATTGAACAGGATGACGCACGCGATAACCCCGCGGCTCTTGGTTGCAGCCGTCCTGGCGGGCGGCATGGTGACCGCCTTCAGCGGCAGTGCACAGGCGGCCGTCTCCGGCTGCAGCGCACGCATCAACACGCCCATAACGAATCAGGCGTCAGCCCACTGCACCAGCGGGTTCGGGAAGTTTCGCGTCAAGGCACAATGCGACTCACCCAACTACCCCTACACCACGACTGTCTACGGACCGTGGCGGTCGCTCACGTCCGGTGGCGGCACGTCACCTTCGGTTGTGAACGGCGACAGCTACAACTGTCACACCTCCAAGGCTTGGGTGGACCCGCGCTAGCTCGACTACTCGCAACAAGAGGCGGGCGGGTGCCGTGGCACCCGCCCGCTTCTTCACGTCCTCAAGGCCGTTCCGGTGACTACTCGGTCTTGACCTTGATCTTGCCGGCGATGATCTCTTCCTTCGCCTTGGCGACGGCGTCCGAGAGACCCGCGATCTTGGCGAACTCCGGGTTGGACTCGGCCAGGCCGACTCCGTCGACCTTCAGGTCGAACGTCTGGACGCCGGTGAGCGGCTTGCCGTCCTCGACGGACTTGGCCAGCGTGTAGACCGCGCCGCCGACGTCCTTGAGGGCCGAGGTGAGGATGGAGCCCTTGTAGGAGGCGAGGGCCTCCTGCTTGTACTGGTCGGAGTCGACACCGATCGCCCAGACCTTCGCCTTGGCGGCGGCCTCGATCACGCCCTGACCGGAGAGACCGGCGGCGGCGTAGAGGACGTCCGCGCCCTTCTCGATCTGGCCCTCGGCGGCGGCCTTGCCCTTGTCGGGGCTGGAGAAGCCACCCTCCTCGGCCGTCTGGGTCAGGTACTGCGAGATGACCTTGACCTTGCCACCGCTGGTGTCCTGGACACCCTGCTTGTAGCCGGCCTCGAACTTGTGGATGAGCGGGATGTCCACACCGCCCACGAAGCCCACGGTGTTCGACTTGGTGGCCTTGGCGGCCGCGACACCGGCGAGGTACGACGCCTCCTGCTCGGCGAAGACCAACGAAGCCACGTTGTCGGCCTTCACCTCCGAGTCGACGATGCCGAACGTGGTCTTCGGGAACTTCTTGGACGCGGCCTCCATGGCCGGGCCGTACGCGAAGCCCACGCCGACGACCGGGTTGTAGCCCTGCTTGGCGAGGGACTCCAGGCGCTGCTGCTTGTCGGCGTCCGTCTCGCCCTCGGTGGGCTCGATGTCGGCCGTCTTGTAGCCGAACTCCTTCTCGGCCTTCTGCAGGCCCGCGTACGCCGCGTCGTTGAAGGACTGGTCGCCCTTGCCGCCGATGTCGTACGCGATCGCGAGGCCCTTGGTGCCCTTGCTCTCGCCGTCGCCGCCGTTGCCGCTCTCGCTGCTGGTCCCGCCACAGGCCGTGGCGGCGAGCGCCAGCGACGCGACCCCCACCGCGACGCGGGTCAGTTTGGAAATCCGACGCATCTTGAAGTTCCCCATCTTCTCCAAAGCCCCGCAGCCGGGTGCTCAGTTCGGCGCACATTAACGCGCGTAGACACTCCTGGGAACGGGGTTTCGACTGGCCGTTATCCATTCGTGCCGATGGCCGGTTACGTCCTCGTGAACCATGGGACCGAAAGGGACGCTTGGGGACAGAGCCCTTCTCACGTCTCTCGCGTTCCGTGTCTGCCGGGTGACTTAAGCGTGACGGTGCGCGCGCCGTACGGGGGCCGTACGACACGCGCACCAGGCTGCCGCGAGGGCGGGGGCGCCGCAACCGGAGAGGGTGCGGATCGGGTACCGGATCCGTGAAGGCCGTGCCCTAGGAGGTGGCGGCGGTGTCGAGGACCTGCATCCGGGCGTCCAGCAGGGCGGCGGCGGTGAACAGCTCGACACCCACGGTGATGGCGTGCTCGTCCGCGTCGAAGTCGCCCTGGTGGAGGTCGCGGACCGTGAGGTCGCCCGCGCGGCGGACGCCCAGGCGGGCCATGGCGCCGGGGACGTGCTCCAGGTACCAGGAGAAGTCCTCGCCACCGAGGCTCTGCTCGGTGTCCTCGACGGCCGTGGCGCCGCGGCGGGCCACCATGGCGTCGTGGATCAGCTCGGTGACGACGGGGTCGTTGACGACCGGCGGGACGCCCCGGACGTAGTTGATCTCGGACTTGGCGCGGTGCAGGGTCGCGACCTCGGCGATCGCCTCGTGCACCAGGTCGGGCGCCTGCCTCCAGGCGTTGATGTCGAGGCAGCGCACGGTGCCGGACAACTCGGCGTGCTGCGGGATCACGTTCGGGGCGTGGCCCGACTCGACGCGGCCCCAGGTCACGGACAGTCCGCTGCGGGCGTCGACCCGGCGGGCGACCAGCGCCGGCACGTCGGTGACGACGCGGGCGGCGGCCGTGACGAGGTCGGTGGTCAGGTGGGGCCGCGCGGTGTGGCCGCCGGGGCCGTCGAGGGCGATCTCCAGGCGGTCGCAGGCCGACGTGATGGGGCCGTGGCGCAGACCGATACGGCCGGCGTCGACCCTCGGGTCGCAGTGCACGGCGATGATCCGCCCGACGCCTTCGAGGGCGCCGCTCTTGATCACGTCGCCGGCACCGCCGGGGAGGACCTCCTCGGCGGGCTGGAAGATCAGCCGGACGGGGCGCGGCAGCTGCCCCTTGCGATGCAGGTCGGCGAGGACGAGCCCGGCGCCGAGCACGACGGTGGTGTGCACGTCGTGGCCGCAGGCGTGGGCGCGGTCCGGGACGGTGGAGCGGTACTCGCAGTCCACCTTGGTGTCCGGGATGGGCAGCGCGTCGATGTCGGCGCGCATCGCGAGGCGGGGCCGGCCGCCGTCCCAGTCGCCGATGTCACAGATGAGTCCGGTTCCGCTCTCGAGCACGCGCGGTCGGAGCCCTGCCCTCTCCAGGCGGGCCTTGATCGCGGCGGTCGTGCGGAACTCCTGGTTCCCGAGCTCGGGGTGCATGTGCAAGTCGCGGCGGAACGCGACGAGTTCGGCACGCAGGGCTTCGGGCAGGGTGCCGGGGAGGGCGGCTTCGGCTTCCCCGGGCAGATCGGCCTCGGACTCTCGGGACATCAGTTGGTTCACCCTCTGAAGGGTAGGGCGATCGAGCGACCTTCTAACCCTCGATCAACAAAAAATCAGCCCGTAAGGGGAAGATTTCTGGCCGCACGACGCATACGTATGGGCAGGGATGGGTATACCCGTCCGCCTTTCGTGGCGGGCAGACCTCATGGACGGGACGCGATCGACGCGGCGCCGACGGCGCGACCCACCGGGATGACCGGGGCGTCCCTCCGGGAACGCCGGGGGTTGCCCGCGAATCCCTTCGTCCAAACGTCCGGGGGTACCCGAACGATTCCCACGTTCCACGGATACCACGTTCCGGGCACCGTGATGTGCCGAAGCTGGCGCCCTTGGGTGACTGTTTGACTACCGCGGGCGAGACTCACCAGGTACGGGGTGGGGCTGTGAGGTGAGGATTCAGGGGCCGAAGGTGACCAGGGTCACCCAAGGGCGCGGGGGCCGGACGGGGGTGGTGCGGTGACGCTGCGGGGCGGGTGGACACCCGACTGTGAGGGTCGGCCGCGCCCCTTGCGTCGCGCCTGAGGCCGGCTGGAGTCGCACGGGAGGCGGAGGGAGCCGCACGGTGGGGTGGTGGCCGGTCTGTCCGATGGTCGCCCCTGGAGGGGCCCCTGGCGGGCCGGGGCGGTCCGGCGCAGGGCACGTACGTACGTGCTCACAGGTAGATCCGGAACGCCGCATGGACGGCGAAGCCGTGGGTGGTCACGCCACCGGGCCTGCCCCGGCACGCGGCCAGATCGACGCCACCGACGACAGGCGAGCTAGATCGGCGCCACCGACGACAGGCGGTGCACGTCCCTCGCCGTGCCGGTGACTCCGGAGAGGAAGCCCTGGGCGCGGGGGGAGGCGGTCTCGGTCAGCCAGCTGGGGTCGATGTCGCAGACGGCGACGCGTACGTCCGTGCCCGCCAGGGCCAGCGGCAGGGTGTGGACCACGGTCGACGGGAAGCTGAGGATGGTGCGGCCGATGGGACCGCGGCGGGCGATCAGTTCCAGCGGGAGGTCGGGGCGGACGATCTCCAGGCCCGTCTCCGCCGCGAGGGCGTGGAGCTTGTCGGAGCTCTCGCGGCGGTGGGCGAAGTAGCGGGTCGCGCCGTGGGCCTTGGCGAGGGAACGGACGGCTTCGAGGTAGCGGTCGCCGTCCACCACGCCGGTCTCCACCAGGGAGGTGCCGACGAGGTCCGCGCCCTTGGTGATGCGGGGCGGGCCGAAGCGGTCCCGGGTCCAGGCGAAGTCGTTGGCGGTGACGGTGACACCCTCGGGGGTCTCGTCGATCGGCATGGAGGAGAAGACCTCGACGCGCCGGCCGGCGGTCGGGGTCAGCCGTCTGCGGGCCTTCGCGGAGACCGGGGCGAAGACCAGGTCACGGGGGCCGGGACGGCCGCCCTTGCGGTGCCAGCGGACCAGGCGTTCGCCGCGGGCCAGCTGGGAGACGAACTCCATGGTGGCGGTGCCGTCGTCGACCACGACGACGTCCGGTGCCCTGGTGATCGTCAACAGGAGCTGGACGTAGCGGGAGAAGGGGTCGCCCAGGACGACGCGGCGCGCGGCGCGCAGCAGCGGGGCGAGCCCGCCGACGGTGCGGAACGGGGCCGCCGCGCCGCCGCGGGCCTCCTCCCAGCGCACCTCGTGGCCCTCGTCCCGCGCCAGCTCCGTCATGCGGCGCAACTGTCCCCGGGTCATGGGGTCGTTGGGCGACAGGACGACCAGGGTGAGCCCCGTGCCGGACGCCCCGGGCGACGGTCGCACGCCGTAGGAGGCGGCGAGGCCGGAGGGCGCCCCCGGCTCGGAGGCCGGCCCCGCGCCGGGGGCCTGTCGCGTGCCGAGGGCGTGGGCGTGAGCCCACTCCAGCACGTTCAGGAGCTGTACCGGGCTCTCGACGAAGGCGAGAGTGTGGGGGCCGGTGGTTCCGGCGCGGGGGCTCATCGACGTACGACCGTCGCTTCCCTTGGTGGATGGGAGGTGGGGTGTCAGACGCCGACCGGCTCGCCCGCCGCCGCCGCGATCTCCGCCTCGGCGACGACGCCGGAGACACGGCGCAGCTTCTTCATGGGGCCGAGCTCGGAGTCGTAGACCTTCTTGACGCCGTCGCCGAGGGAGGCCTCGATGGTGCGGATGTCGCGGACCAGGCGGGTGAGGCCCTGGGGCTCGACGGAGGCGGCCTGGTCGGAGCCCCACATCGCGCGGTCGAGGGTGATGTGGCGCTCGACGAAGGTGGCGCCGAGGGCGACCGCGGCGAGCGTGGTCTGCAGCCCCGTCTCGTGGCCGGAGTAGCCGATCGGGACGTTCGGGTACTCGGCCTGGAGGGTGTTGATGACGCGGAGGTTCAGCTCCTCGGCCTTCGCCGGGTACGTCGAGGTGGCGTGGCAGAGCAGGATGTTGTCCGAGCCGAGGACCTCGACCGCGTGGCGGATCTGCTTCGGGGTGGACATACCGGTGGAGAGGATGACCGTGCGGCCGGTGGCGCGGAGCGCGCGCAGCAGCTCGTCGTCGGTCAGGGAGGCGGAGGCCACCTTGTGGGCGGGGACGTCGAACTTCTCCAGGAAGGCGACGGCCTCGGTGTCCCACGGGGAGGCGAACCAGGCGATGCCCTTCTCCTTGCAGTACGCGTCGATCTGGCGGTACTCGTCCTCACCGAACTCCACGCGGTGGCGGTAGTCGATGTAGGTCATGCGGCCCCAGGGGGTGTCGCGCTCGATGTCCCACTGGTCGCGGGGGGTGCAGATCTCCGGGGTGCGCTTCTGGAACTTGACGGCGTCGCAGCCGGCCTCGGCGGCGACGTCGATCAGCTTGAAGGCGTTCTCCAGCTCGCCGTTGTGGTTGATGCCGATCTCGCCGCAGATGTAGACGGGCTGGCCGGGGCCGGCGATGCGCTCGGTACCGAAGGTGCGCAGGCGGGAGTTGGTCGCAGACATGGTGGAACGTTCCTTACTTGTCGAGGGGGTCGAGAGAGTCGAGAGAGGGACCGAGGATCCAGCCGGCGATCTCTCGGATCGCGCCTTCACCACCGGGGACGGTGGTGACCGCGCGTGCGGCGCCGCGCACGACGTCGTGGGCGCTGCCGACCGCCACGGGCCAGCCCACGAGGGCGAAGCACGGGAGGTCGTTGACGTCGTTGCCGACGTAGAGCACGCGCTCGGGCGCGATGCCCTGTTCCTCGCACCACTGCTTCAGGGCGAGGTCCTTCCGGTCGATGCCGTGGAGCACCGGGATCTGCAGCTTCCGGGCCCGGGCGGCCACGACCGGGTTCTGTTCCGTGGACAGGATCAGCATCTTCAGGCCGCTCCTGCGGAGGGCCGCGATGCCGAGTCCGTCGCCGCGGTGCACGGAGACGAACTCCCGTCCGTCGGAGTCGATCAGCACCCGGTCATCGGTCTGGGTGCCGTCGAAGTCGAGGACTACGGCGTCGATGTCGTCGTAGGTGGGGAGGGCGCCGGGCCGGTTCGCGTCGAAGAGGGGCGCGAGGGCCTGGGCGCGGGCGAGGTCGTGCGGGTCGTCGATCTCCAAAACCCGGGCGGGGTCGGTGCGGACGAGTTCCGTACGGCCGAAGAAGCGGTGCCGGTGCTTGCGGAGTCCGGCGGCGTCCATGGCGTACGCGGCACCGGTCTCCAGCAGGTCCTGGGGGCGGTCCTGGCGGCGGGGGCGGAACGACTTGTCGTGGTTGACGCCGTAGCCTCCGGCGGTCGGGCCGGGGTCGGCGGGGCCGTCGCCCGCCGGTGCCACGCCGAGCCCGGTGGCGGCGTCGGCTCCGTTCCGCGTGCCGCCGGCGAGCGTCGTGGGCGCGCCGTGCACCATCGCGCCGCGCGCCGCCGCGCCGCCGACCGCCGCGGCGCCCACGCGGTTCGCCTCGTCGCCGTCGGCGAGCTCGTCCGCCGTGTCCCGCCAGACGAACCCGTGGAACGGGGCCACGGTGAGGGCCGTGTCGGCTCCGTGTTCCACCACGGCGCGGGCCACGCCGTCGATGTCCTCGCGGAGGATGAACGGGCTGGTGCACTGGACGAGGAGGACCACGTCGACGGCGGCGCCGTGGAGCGCCTCGTGGGCGTCGAGGGCGTGCAGGACGGCGGCCTCGGAGGTGGCGGTGTCGCCGGCGATGGCGGCGGGCCGCAGGACGACCTCGGCGCCGGACTCGCGGGCGGCGGCGGCGATGGCGTGGTCGTCGGTGGAGACCACGACGTCGGTCACCAGCCGGGCAGCCCTGCACTCGCGCACCGCGCGGGCCACCAGCGGCACACCGCCGACGGGGGCGAGGTTCTTCGCGGGGACGCCCTTGGAGCCACCGCGTGCGGGGATGACGGCGAGGACGCGGCGGACGGAGGCCGCTCGGTCCGCTTCCGGGTGGGACATCAGTGGAGCTCCTTGCGAGGGCGACGGGTGGCGGCTCACAGCTCCCCCATCCGCCGGATGACGGGTGCCACGCGCTGCACCCCGTGCCGGTAGGCGCCGCGCGCCGCCCGGCGCACGATCTGCCGTACGGGCCCTGCCTGCCGGTCGGCGGCGGGCGCCCCCGGCAGCGGGCTGCCGTCGGGGCCGAGGTGGTGGCGGGCGAGGATGCCGGGCAGATAGCCGGGCGCGGTGACGGTGGTGTAGTACGGCGTGAGGGGCGGGAGTTCGGCGGCGATCAGCTTGGCGAGACGGTCGCGCGCGGCGTCGAAGGCGGTGGCGTAGGAGCCTGTCCCGGTGACGGTGCCCGCGGCGGCGACGCCCTGCCGGGCCACCCACTCGGGGTCGGGCGCCGGCTCGTGCCCGGCGTCCAGCTGGTCCCAGGAGGCCAGGCATCCGGAGCCCACGAAGTGGTGGTTGCCGAGCGCCTCCCGGATCCCGAGGTCGGTGAGGACCACGGTGGGGATCCGGCGGTGCAGCGACTCCAGGGCGGCCGTGGAGCTGACGGTGACGAGCAGGTCGGTGGTGTCGAGGACCTCGCCCATGTGCCCGTAGACCAGGCGGAAGTTGGACGGCAGATCGGTCTTCTGCGCCAGCTTCTGGTAGGGCAGCTCCTCGATGTGCGTGGTGTGCTCGCCCGGCTTGGAGCGCAGCTTCAGCAGGACCTGGCGGTCCGGGTGCAGCCGGGCGTGCTGGATGAGCCGGTTCAGCAGGTACGTACGGTCCTTGCGGTTGTCCGGGACGGACGGCTGGACGGCGAAGACGACCGTGTAGGGCCGGCCCCCCTGCTCTTCGGCGCCCTTGTACGGCGTGCCGCCGAGGAAGGGCAGCGCGACCTCGGTGACCGAGCCGGCGTCGGCGCCGACCCCCTCGTACACGGCGCGGAAACGCTCCGCGTCCTGGCGGGAGTTGGCGAGGACGAGGTCCGCGCCGTGCCGCAGCAGCAGACCGTCGGCGAGCTTCTCGTAGACGACACCGACATAGCCGGTGACGACCACGGGCCGCCTGCTCCGGGCGCCCCAGGCGTGCCGCAGTCCGTGCAGCATCGCCTGGACGCCGCCGCCCACGAGGGCGAGCACGAGGACGTCGTACGACTCGGCCGCCTCCGGCGTGCCCAGGGCGCGCAGGAACTCGACGCCCGTCACCTCGCGCAGGGAGTCGGGGCGGACGCCGACCTCCTGGAGCTGGCGGGCGGTGGGGGTGGCACGGCCGCGCAGGAGGAAGCCGTCCAGGTGGATGTCCGCGCCCTCGGGGGCGAGGCGGCTCGCGGTGAGCGCACCCCATTTCCACCGGGTGTCGGAATCGGCGAGGACGGCGACTCGCAGGCTGTTCGTAGCACTTGCTGGCACGTCGAAGACGCTAGGAAGGGATTCCGTTGATCGGCCCAACCCGAATGCAACAAAGGGTTAACAGCGCGTCGACGAATGGCGAATCGGGCCGTGGAACGGCGGGAAATGCGCCTGGTTCACGGTACCGCCACGCGTCGTTCACCTGACATCAAGCGGGTGGTCAAGACGAATGCCGGAGGGCCGCCTAACGTCACAGGGGTGGTCAAGCTCTCCGTCATCGTGCCGTTCTACAACGTGCAGCAATACGCGCCCGACACCCTGAAGAGCCTCAGAGCGAACGCGCGTGAGGACTTCGAATTCATTCTCGTCGACGACTGCTCGCGCGACGAGACACCGGACATCCTCGCGCGCGCGGAGCGCGAGTTGCCGGGCGCCGTGTATGTCAGACACGAGCAGAACGGAGGACTGGCGACCGCGCGCAACACCGGCATCGACAAGGCCCGCGGCGAGTACCTGACGTTCCTCGACGGGGACGACTGGCTCGCCCCCGGCTACTACCCACGACTCGTCTCCGCGATCGAGGAGTTGGGATGCGACTTCGTCCGCGCGGACCATGTCCAGTGCACCGCGCGGGCCCGTTCGGTCCACCGGGTGCCCAACGGGCGGCGGGGCGTGGTGATGAACCCGCGTGACGCGATCCTGCCGGCGGACCGCTCCACCTCCGTCGACTACGCGTACGCGTGGGCCGGTGTCTACCACCGCCGGCTGGTCGATCGGGGGCTGCTGCACTTCACCCACGGGCTGCGTACGGCGGAGGACCGGCCCTGGATCTGGAAGCTGCACCGGGAGGCGGAATCCTTCGCGACCGTGGGGCTGCTGGGCGTGTTCTACCGGCGCGGAGTCGCCTCTTCGCTGACCCAGATCGGTGACGTACGCCAGCTCGATTTCATTCGCGCATTCGACCAGGTCATCGCGGAAACAGCGCAGGACCGGGACGCGGACAAACTCCTCCCCAAGGCCGTGCGCACATATTGCGCGATTATCTCCCACCATTTGGGATCCATCGAAAGGTTCGAGCCGGCGGTGGCACGGAAACTCAAGTCGATGAGCGCGGTCGCGTTGCGCCGAATGCCGCAGGACGTCCTGGACGAGGCGCTCGACTCCATGGACATCCAGCGCGCCTCGCGGCTGCGCCGGCTGCGCCGCCGTCCCGCCGCGACGGGGGCCGCCGCGTGACCACGCAGATCTTCATGGCGTCCACGCTGTACGGCACGGCCACCCTGGCGGCCGCCCTGGACACCGAGTGCTTCCGCCCGGCGGACCGGCGCATCCTGCTGATCTCGAACAACGCGGCGACGCCGGAGACGGCCCCCGCCCTGGACGAGATGCCCGGCTTCGAGCTGCTGCGGACCCGCTTCGACGACGTCATCTCCTGGAACGAGACCATCTCCCCGTTCCACCCCGGCGGCTGGTCCCCCCGCATGGACGACGTGCCCCTGTGGGAACGGCATCTGCGGCTGCTGTGGGGGCTCGGCGACGACGACGTCGAGCTGGCGGTGGAGTCCATCCAGGTCCACCCGGCGCTGGGTTTCACCCAGATCTTCACCGGCGCGCCCGTCACCGTGTACGCCGACGGCCTGATGAGCTACGGCCCCACCCGCAACAAGATCGACCCGCTGGTCGGCACCCGGATCGACCGGCTCCTCCACCTGGACCTGGTGCCGGGTCTGGAGCCGCTGCTGCTCACCGAGTTCGGGGTCCCGGCGGAGATCGTGCCGACGGACGCCTTCGTGAAGGTCCTCGCGGAGCTGGTCGACACCGGTGACACGCTGCCCGCCGTCGAGGAACCGGCGCTGCTGCTCGGCCAGTACCTCTCCGCGCTCGGCATCCTCACCGCCGAGGAGGAGGAGGACCTCCACGTACGGATGCTGAAGGGCGCGGTGGCGCTCGGGCACACGCGGGTGGTGTTCAAGCCGCACCCCAGCGCCCCGGCGCGCTGGTCGCGCGGGCTGGAGAAGGAGGCCGAGCGGCTCGGCGCCGACCTCACGGTGCTCGACACGCCGGTCCTCGCCGAGGTGCTCTACCAGCGGATGCGTCCGGCGCTGGTGGTCGGCTGCTTCTCCACGGCCCTGCTCACCGCCTCCGCGCTGTACGACCTGCCCGTGGCCCGCGTGGGCACCGGGACCCTGCTGGAACGGCTCGCGCCGTACGAGAACAGCAACCGGGTGCCGGTCACCGTCGTGGACGCGCTGCTGCCGGATCTGGGCGACCGGGCGGCGGTGGAGGCGCGGAAGCCGGGGATGAGCGTGGCCGACCTCAACCGGCTGGTCCGCGCGGTGGGGTACGCCATGCAGTCCAAGATCTACCCGTCGCTGCGCGGGGAGGCCGAGTCGTATCTGGCGAGGCATCTGAGCACGCACACCCTGCGGTACTTCAAGCGCCGCCGGCTCACCTCGCTGGGGCTGCCCGGCGGTATCCCGGTCCAGCTCGCGTTCATCCCGCGCAACGCGACCGTACGAAGAGTCGCGCGCCGGGCCAGGTCCCTCAAGCGAGCGACCCTGGGGTGAGCGCGGCGTGACCGCGAAGAGCACGACGCTTCCGACGCTCTCACCGGAAGCGGGCACCACCCCGAGCACGACCCCCCGCACCGCCCCCGCCGCGACCCCCGGGCCCTCCGCCGCTCGCGGCGGGGCCCGCCCCGCGCCCCGGCTGTACGCCCTCGACGGGCTGCGGCTCCTCGCCGCCCTCTCGGTCGCGGCCTACCACTACGGAGGCCGCGACGGTGAGATCGAAAAGGCGTGGGGGGCCTCGCCCGCCGTGCAGTTCCCGACCGCCCACAGCTGGTTCGCGTACGGCTGGGCGGGCGTCCAGGCCTTCTTCGTGATCAGCGGGTTCGTCATCTGCGCGAGCGGCTGGGGCCGTTCGGTCCAGTCGTTCCTCGCGTCCCGCGCGGCCCGGCTGCTGCCGGCGTACTGGGCGGCGGTCGTCCTCGTCGCGGCGGTGCTGGCCCTGCCGGGGATCGCCTTCGCACGGGTGTCGGCCAGCGAGTTCCTGGTCAACCTGACCATGCTCCAGATGCCGCTGGGCGCGGACCGTGTCCTCGGGGTGTGCTGGACGCTGTGGGCGGAGGTCCGCTTCTACGTCCTGTTCGCGCTGTGCGTCGTCCTGCCCGGGGTGACCCGGAGACGGGTCATCTGGTTCTGCGGGGGCTGGACGCTGGCCGCGACCCTGGCCGAGGCATCAGGGGAACCGTTCCTGCAGCTGGTGCTGATGCCGGAGTACGCGTCGCTGTTCATCGGCGGCATCGGCCTCTACCTGGTGCACCGGGACCGCCGGGACACCGCCGCCTGGCTGATCGTGGGGTTCAGTCTGCTGCTGAGCCAGTACCACACGGTCCGGGACATGTGGCACGCGCCGAACGACGCGTTCTTCTCGTACCGCCCCCAGCCGGCCATCGTCCTCGCCGTCGTCGTCGGCTTCGTGGCCGTCGGCGCGGTCGCTCTGGGCTTCCTCGACCGGGTGAACTGGCGCTGGCTGACCACCGCCGGCGCGCTGACGTACCCCTTCTACCTGGTCCACGAGCACCTCGGCTGGCCGGTGGTGCAGGCGCTGCACCAGGGCCTGGGGCTGCCGTCCTCCCTGACGCTCGCGCTCACCGTGGCGCTGATGCTGCTGCTCGCGTGGCTGCTGCACCACGGGGTCGAACGGCCGCTGCAACCGCGGCTGCGCGCGTCACTTCAGGGACGCCGTAGTTGAACCCGAAATTGTCCCAGTGTTCACCCAGGTCAGGGGTTCGAAACGGGCTCCGCGGAGAGGCTCCGCAGCATCCTTGACCGGGTCGGGGGCTTCTCGTAGGTTCCTGGCCCGTTCGCCTGTTCGCCTCGTCGACGCAAGAGAGTCTTCCGTCCTCATGACCTCTGACATGACCTCTGAACAAGGCACGATCCGGCTCCCCCGTGAACTCGACGACGTACCCGGCTGGTTCCCGGTGCTCGACCAGCTCCTCTTCAACTGGTTCCTCGACCGGCAGGAGGCCGCCGGTGAGCGGGGCGACCTCCTGGAGGTCGGCGTCTACATGGGCAAGAGCGCCATCTTCCTCGGCCGGCACCTCCAGGAGGGCGAGTCCTACACGGTCTGCGACCTCTTCGAGAGCGACGCCCCCGACGACGCCAACGCGGCGGAGGCCACCAAGTCGTACCGCAGCACCCTGACCCGGCGGGCCTTCGAGGCGAACTACCTCGCCTTCCACGACGAACTGCCCCGCGTCCTGCAAGGCCCCAGCTCGATCGTCCCCGGTGAGGTGAAGCCGCGCTCGTGTCGTTTCGTGCACATCGACGCGTCGCACCTCTACGAGCACGTCCAGGGCGACATCACCGCCGCCCGCGACATCCTGCTCCCCGGCGGCGTCGTCGTCCTCGACGACTTCCGCTCCGAGCACACGCCCGGTGTGTCGATCGCCGCGTGGGAGGCCGTGCTCAACCGGGGCCTCAACCCCGTCTGCCTGAGCACCCAGAAGCTCTACGGCACCTGGGGCGATCCCGAGCCGCTCCAGGAGGCCCTGCTGGAGATGGTCGCCGGGCGCGACGACTGCCACCTCAGCAATCAGCGGGCCGCCGGGCACCGGGTGCTCCGCCTCAAGTCCAAGGGCATGAAGGCGCCGGACTTTCCCAAGTCCCGGCACTGGGCGGAGCCCGAGCCGACGCCGACCGGGCCGGTCGGACCGGCTGGGTCGCCGGTCGCCGCCGTGCGGTCGCGGCCTCGGCCCCGGCCACCGCTGAGCGGGGCCCGTCGGCTGGCCGTTGATCTGCTGCCGCCGGTGGTGACCAGGGCGATCCGGAAGGCGCGGGCGGGCAGGATGCCGGGGAGGTAGGGGGCGGTTCTTCGGCGGGTGGATCTTCTGTGGGGGGCGGTTGCGTGCGCGGGTGAACTGCGGGTCGAGTGTGGCTGGTCGCGCAGTTCCCCGCGCCCCTTTGGGGGCTTCGCCCCCTCAGGGCCGGTGGGGTCTCATCGTCGTCCCGATACCCGCCAGGACCGCCTCCAGGCCCTCCTCGAAGCCTCGTTCGTGGTCCTGGAAGATCTCCCAGCCCGCCTCCGCCGCCAAGGGGAACGCCTCCAGGCGCTCGGCGCGTGCCGTGAGGTCGTAGCCCTCCGTGCCGGCCGCCGGATCCGGGCCCATCGCCTGTTCCTCGATCACGTAGCCGATCGTGTAGCTGTACGCCGTCAGCCAGGCCCGCGCGGCTCCCGCCGGGGTGAAGCCCGCCGCCGTGAGCATCCGCAGGTGCGCCTCCATGGGCTCCGCGTACGACAGGTCGGTGAAGCGGGTCCCGCTGTACACCTTCGCGCCGTCGCGGTAGCGCAGCAGATGCTCCCGCATCCCCCGCATCCGCGCCCGTAGCCCCTCCTGCCAGTCGGCGCCCTCTTCCCCGGCCGGCGACAGTCGCGCCCAGTCCGCCGCCATCCGGCGGACCATCTCGGTCGCCATCTCGTCGAGCAGGTCCTGCTTGTTCTTGAAGTGCCAGTACAGCGCGGGTGCCTGGACGTCGAGTTCCTTGGCGATCGCCCGGAGGCTCAGCCCTTCGAGACCGACCTCGTTCAGCAACCGCAGGGCCGTCTCGGCGACCTGCCTCTTGTCCAGCTTCGGGGATTTCCTGGGAACCACGTTGACAGCTTAACGGCGTTAAGCGCATGCTGTCGCCCATCGGAACTTAACACTGTTAAGGAGATTCTTGAATGAGTACGGACACGCAGACCACGGACGTCCTGATCGTCGGCGCGGGCCCCACCGGTCTCGCCCTCGCCGTCGACCTCGCCCGGCGCGGCGTCCGCGCCCTGCTCGTGGAACGGGCCGGTGGCCTGTTCCCGGGGTCGCGCGGCAAGGGCATGCAGCCGCGCACGTTGGAGGTCATGGACGACCTCGGCGTGCTGGACAGGATTCACGCCGCCGGTGGCCCCGCGCCCGTCGGGATGATCTGGGGCCTCGGACGCCCGCAGGGCGAGCACCGGATGTTCGACGAGGTGGAGGCGACCGAGACCGAGCCCTATCCGGGACCCTGGCTGATCCCGCAGTGGCGTACGCAGGAGATCCTGCTGGACCGGCTGCGGGAGCTGGGGGGTGACGTGGTGTTCGACCGTGAGCTGGTGGGGCTGGTCCAGGACGCCGACGGCGTCACGGCGTCCTTCGACCGGGGCCCCGGGGTCCGCGCCCGCTACGCCGTCGCCGCCGACGGGGGCCGGTCCACCGTCCGCCGCCTCCTCGGCATCGGTATGACCGGCGAGACCGTCGATCCGGGCCCGACCCTGGTGGCGGACGTGCGCATCCCGGCCCTGGACCGCGACCACTGGCATGTGTTCCCGCCCGCGGCCGACCCGGAGGACGCCCCCGGCACGGTGGCCGCGGGGGCGGCGCGACCCGCCCGGCCCGACTCCCTGACCGGCGGCTTCCTGGCGATCTGCCCGCTCCCCGGCACCGACGACTTCCAGCTGGTCGCCAACTTCCCCGACGCCGAGACCGTGGTGGACCTGTCCGCCGACGGCATCCGCAAGGTGGTCGCCGCCCGCTCGCACCTCGCGCCCGGGGAGGTGACCGAGGTGCGCTGGGCGTCGGACTTCCGGCCCCGGGCCGCGCTCGCCGACCGCTTCCGCGAGGGACGCGTGTTCCTCGCCGGGGACGCGGCGCACGTCCACTCGCCCGCCGGGGGCCAGGGCCTCAACACCAGCGTGCAGGACGCCTACAACCTGGGATGGAAGCTGGGCGCGGTACTGCGCGACGGCGCGGACGCGACGCTGCTGGACACCTACGAGGAGGAGCGGCGCCCGGTGGCGGCGGACGTCCTGGGCCTGTCCACGCGGGTCCACCGGGGCGAGGAGCGCCGGGGCCGCGCCACCCGCCAGCTCGACCTCGGCTACCGGGGCGCCTCCCTCTGCGTCGACACCCGCGAGAACCTGCCCCCGGACGCTCTCCGCGCCGGGGACCGCGCGCCCGACGGACGGCGCGGCGGCGTACGTCTCTTCGACGCCTTCCGCGGGCCGCACTGGACGCTGCTCACGGTCGGCGCCGGGGCCGCGGACCTCCCGGAGCCGTGGGACGTGCGACGGGTCCGCATCCCGGCCCACGAGGCGTACGGCACCGGCGTCTTCCTGGTCCGCCCCGACGGCTACGTGGGCTGGGCGGGCGGGACGGCGAGCGTGACGGGCGGAACGGCGAGCAGTCTGCGCCGGTACGCGGCCCGCGTGGGCCTCGCCGAGGCCACGCCGTGAGCTGCCGGACGCCGACCGCCGGCGTGCACCGCTACGCGCCGCTCGCCAGGGACAGCTTGACGGCGAAGCCGAGGAACAGCGCGCCCGCCGCCGAGGTCGCCCCGGCCGACAGCCGCTTGCGGCGGCGGAACGCGGCGGCCAGCTTGGTCCCGCCGAATATCAGCGCGGTCAGATACAGCACGCTCGCGAGCTGGGCGAAGGCGCCGAGCACCACGAAGGAGAGGGCGGGGTAGGCGTACGCCGGGTCCACGAACTGCACGAAGAAGGCGACGAAGAACAGGATCGCCTTGGGGTTGAGCAGGCTGATGACCAGCGCCCGCCGGAAGGGCCGCTCTCCTTCCACGACCTCTCCGCCCGCCACCTCGGCCACCGTCTGCCGGCGGCTGCGCCACATGCCCCACGCGGCCCGCAGCATGCCGACCGCGAGCCACGTCAGATAGCCGGCGCCCGCGTACTTCACGATCCCGAACAGCACGGCGTTGGCCTGGAGCAGCGAGGCCACCCCCGCCGCCGACAGGGTCATGAGCACGGCGTCCCCGCACCACACGCCCGCCGCGGCCCGGTACCCCGTCCGTATCCCCCGCCGGGCGGCGACGGACAGCACGTACAGGGAGTTGGGACCGGGCAGCAGGACGATCAGGACGAGGCCCGCCAGATAGGTGGGAAGGTCGACGACTCCGAACATGGGCCGCATTCTGGCACGGGGGTACGACAATCCGCCCCGAAGTCCGGACGGCTCCGGACGGCGAACCGTCAGAAGGCGTCCGAGGGCACGTACGTGCCCCACACGTCGCGGAGCGCGTTGCAGACCTCGCCCACCGTGGCGCGGGCCTTCAGCGCCTCCCGCATCGGGTAGAGGACGTTGTCGGTGCCCTCGGCGGCCTTCTTCAGGTCGGCGAGGGCGCTGTCGACGGCCGTCTGGTCCCGCTCGGCGCGCAGCTTCGCGAGGCGCTGCGCCTGCTGGGCCTCGATGGCCGGGTCGACGCGCAGCGGCTCGTAGGGCTCCTCCTCGTCGAGCTGGAAGCGGTTGACGCCGACGACGACGCGCTCACCGGAGTCGGTCTCCTGGGCGATCCGGTAGGCGCTGCGCTCGATCTCGTTCTTCTGGAAGCCGTGCTCGATCGCGGAGACCGCGCCGCCGAGGTCCTCGACCTTCCGCATCAGCTCGACCGCGGCGGCCTCGACGTCGTCGGTCATCTTCTCGATGACGTAGGAGCCCGCGAAGGGGTCGACGGTCGCGGTCACGTCCGTCTCGTAGGCCAGGACCTGCTGGGTGCGCAGCGCCAGGCGGGCCGACTTGTCCGTGGGCAGCGCGATGGCCTCGTCGAAGGAGTTGGTGTGCAGCGACTGCGTGCCGCCGAGCACCGCCGCGAGGCCCTGGACGGCCACGCGCACGAGGTTCACCTCGGGCTGCTGGGCGGTCAGCTGGACGCCCGCGGTCTGCGTGTGGAAGCGCAGCATCAGCGACTTGGGGTTCTTCGCCCCGAACTCGTCCTTCATCACCCGCGCCCAGATCCGGCGCGCGGCACGGAACTTGGCGACCTCCTCCAGGATCGTCGTCCGGGCGACGAAGAAGAACGACAGCCGGGGTGCGAAGTCGTCGACGTCCATGCCGGCCGCGACCGCCGTGCGCACGTACTCGATGCCGTCGGCGAGGGTGAACGCGATCTCCTGCGCGGGCGAGGCACCGGCCTCGGCCATGTGGTAGCCGGAGATCGAGATGGTGTTCCACTTCGGGATCTCGGCCTTGCAGTACTTGAAGATGTCCGCGATCAGCCGCAGCGAGGGCTTGGGCGGGAAGATGTACGTGCCGCGGGCGATGTACTCCTTCAGCACGTCGTTCTGGATCGTGCCGGTCAGCTGGTCGGCACTGACGCCCTGCTCCTCGGCGACGAGTTGGTACAGCAGGAGCAGCAACGAGGCGGGGGCGTTGATCGTCATCGACGTGGAGACCTTGTCCAACGGGATGCCGCCGAACAGGACCCGCATGTCGTCGATCGAGTCGATCGCCACACCCACCTTGCCGACCTCGCCGTGCGCGATCGGCGCGTCGGAGTCGTGGCCCATCTGGGTCGGCAGGTCGAACGCGACGGACAGGCCCATCGTGCCGTTGGCGATGAGCTGCTTGTAGCGGGCGTTGGACTCCACCGCCGTGCCGAAACCGGCGTACTGCCGCATCGTCCACGGCCGCCCCGTGTACATGGACGGGTACACACCACGGGTGAAGGGGTACTTCCCGGGGGCACCCAGCTTGTCCGCCGGATCCCAGCCCTCGAGGGCGTCCGGTCCGTACACCGGCTCGATGGGCAGTCCGGACTCCGACTCGCGCGCCATGGTGTGTGCCTCCGCGTTGCTTGTTACTCGGTGGTTACTCGCTAGTACAGACGACCCTCGCGACGGACTGTAGCGGCGGCCGTGCGCCCGGTGGAGGGGCACCCGCTGGGACCTTGCTCACAACCATGCCCCGTTGTTCGCGACGGGTCACGCCCGGGCAACCTTTCGGCAGACCCGGCCGGGAGGACGGCCGGGCCCGCGCGCCCACGAGACCGCGGCCATGAGACGTCGGGGAGCCGGATGCGTACGAAGGACATGCGGAGATCCGCGGCCGCACTCGCGGTGATCGTGGTGGCCGGCGCCTGTACGGGCCCGGTGGTACGGGTGGACGGCGACCAGCGGCAGCCGGTCCGCGTCGACGGGACGGCCGCGCCGGGCGGCGGCTCCCTGAAGGACGACGGCGACACGGCGGCCGGCGACGGCGACGGCTACGAGAAGGGCGGGGGGCCGGGCGGGCAGGGGTCCGGTGGCGGGGCCGCCCCGACGACCGCGCCGTCCGGCGGCGATCCCACCCCGGCGGCCCCGGCGAAGGTCCTGTGGTCCCGTGGCGACGAGGGGTTCGAGGTGCGCGAACTCCAGGCCCGCCTCCGGCAGGTCGCGTGGCTGCACGTCGGGCCGACGGGGACGTACGACGAGCTGACCGTCCAGGCCGTGAAGGGCTTCCAGGGCAAGCGGGGGCTGCCGCGGACGGGGCGGACGGACACCGTCACCTGGGCGCGGCTGGTGGGGATGACACGGGAGCCCGGCAAGTGGGACCTGTACGCGTTCGGGGGCCAGCCGGCGGCGGAGCCGGACCCGCGCTGCCTCACGGGCCGGGTGCTGTGCATCAGCAAGACGAGCCGCACCCTGCGCTGGATGGTGAACGGCACCACGCTGACGACGGTCGAGGTGCGGTTCGGCTCGCAGTACACGCCCACCCGCGAAGGCGTCTTCAGCGTCTACTTCAAGTCGCGCGACCACTGGTCGACCCTGTACGACACGGCGATGCCGTACGCGATGTTCTTCAGCGGCGGCCAGGCCGTCCACTACTCGTCCGACTTCGCGGCCCGCGGCTACTACGGCGCCTCGCACGGCTGCGTCAACGTCCGCGACGAGGCGGCGATCGCGCGGCTGTTCGCGCAGGTCAGGAATGGCGACAAGGTGGTCGTCCATTGGTGAGGGGGCGGGTCGCCGGGTCGGACGCCGGGGCCGCGAGGGCCGGTTGAGAAGTGATGTGCGTCACAGGACGCATAGCGGGAGGGCGCCGGAAGCGTCGCTGGGAGTACGGGGTGACCACGGGGGATTGCCACGGGGGATTGGGGCGCGGGCGGGACCGGGGGAACGTGTCCCGCCCGCGCCTAGGTGCACGAGCCGTAGGTACGGGGGGAACCCCGGCTCTGTGCGACGGCCGATGACCAGTCGGCTCACTCATTACTGCGGCGGGGCGGCCGAAAGTGTTACCCGTTACGGGAAGGAATTTCTGAAGGGACGGGAAACCGCAGGTCAGACGCGGCGAGAGGGTGCGTCGGCCGGGCTCGTGCGCAGGTCGGCGGCGATCATCGCCGCCGTACCGCCCTGGCCCCGGTGCTGGTTGCCGCCCTGGCCGGAGCCGTGGCCGCCACCCTTGCCCTGACCGCCGCCCTTGCCGCCGTGGCTCTTGCCGTTGCCCCGGCCGTAGCCCTGTCCCTTGCCCTTGCCGCCGCCCCGGCCGTGGCTCTTGCCGTTGCCATTGCCGTTGCCGTGCCCGTTGCCCCGGCCGCGGTCGGAGTCGTCGTCCTCGTCGGGGTCGAGCCCGGAGCGGTCCTTCGACCCGGTGCCGGTGGAACCGGCGGAACCCGACGCGCCACCGGTGCCCCGGCCCTTGCCGTGGCCGTCGCCGAAGTTCCTGCCGCCGCCCGCGAGGACGCCGTCGCAGTACTTCTTCAGCCGGCCGCCGCCCTTGCCGCCGGACGCGCCCTCCAGGCTGCGCCGGCGGTCGTCGTCCAGATCCTTGCCGTTGCGGACGTCGCGGCACGCGGACAGGACGCTGTTCCACCACTCCGGGGTGAGGCCGCCCTGGTTCCCGCCGCGGTCGTCCGAGGTGTCGTCGTCGGTCCCGCCACCGGACTTCCCGCTGCCGGGGGTGTTCCCGCCGGAGCCGTCACCGCGCGGCGTGGGTTCGCCCCGCGTCCCGCCGCCGGTGTCGCCCCCTGGCACGAACTCGCGCGGCGACGGCGACATCAGCGGCTGGTCCGGCGACTCGGCGGGAGAGGTGACGGAGACGGGGGGTTCCGGTTGCTCGTCCCCGATGGAGCCCACCAGGGCACCGCTGCCCGCCGCCAGGACGGCACCGCCGAACATCCCGCCGGCGAGCGACGCGACGAGCCCGAACCGCACGGGCCGGCCCCAGCGGGCCCGCCGGCCGTCCGGGGCGGGCCGCCCGAGACGGACGAGCCCGGCGTCGGCGACCGGCGCCGACCTGTGGGTACGGCTGCTCCCCGCGGGCGCGACGGCCTCGTCCCGCTGCCCGGCGCGGGCGGTCCTGGCGGTGCGGAAGGCGGCCAACGCGGCTTCCTCACCCGGAAGTTCGGAGCCCGGCGCGGGCTTGGGGGCGGCTTCGGCGGCCAGTGCGCCGAGCGTCTCGGCGAGCCGGTCGGCCCGAGAGCGGGTGTCGGGGTCGACGGCGTCGAGCGGCTCGCCACGCAGCAGCCGCTCCGCCATATCGCGGTTCAGCCACTTGTACTGCTCGTCGGCCATCACATGTCCTTCTGCGTCCGCGAACGCATATGCGTCACACCGGCGGACGTAGCCGCGCGGGTACGCGGTTCTCTTGGTGGGGGCACCGCGTCCAGCGAGTCGCCGGATTCCGGATCGGCCTCCGCGGCCGTCTCCGGATTCTCCCCGATCAGCTCCGCGAGCCGTTTCAGGCCCCGGTGCGCGGCCGTCCGTACGGCGCCCGCGCGCTTGCCGAGCGTCTCGGCGGCCGTCTTGGCGTCGAGGCCGACCACGACACGCAGCACCACGGCCTCGGCCTGGTCCTGGGGCAGCTGGGCTATGAGGGACAGGGTGTGGCCGGTGGCGAGTGCCTCCATCGCCTCGCCCGCCGTGTCGGACTCGGCCGCCCGCCCGGTCAGCTCGGTCTCGTCGCCGCCTATCGCGGGGCGGCGGCCACGCATGCGTATGTGGTCCAGGGCGCGGTTGCGGGCGATCCGGGCGGCCCAGCCCCGGAACCGGTCGGCGTCACCGGTGAACCGCTCCAGATCGCGGGCAATCTGGAGCCACGCCTCGGAGGTGACGTCCTCCGCGTCCGGATCACCGACGAGCGTCCGTACATACCCGAGCAGCCGTGGATGCACGGCGCGGTACACAGTCCGGAACGCGGTCTCGTCCCCGTCCTGTGCCGCAAGTACCGCGGCGGTCAGCTCCGCGTCGTCCCCCAGCACCGCGCCCCTCTTGCGCCTGAGCCGGCGCCGCTCTCGCGGCCCGGGTTCTCTCCGTCGTGGTTCCGATCAATGGTTGCGGTCTCAACCTCACCGGCGGTCAGAGCTGTGGTCGTCCTCCGCGATCCGGCGCGAATGGCACGTTACGGCCTGAAACCGCTGCCCGTCCATGTCCGTAGAACATGCAACTAACTCGTGATCCGGCGGGGTGTGACACAAATCGGGGGCGCGGCGCTGTAGGTAGTACGGGCCGCCGCGCGGCCCGTGCCGCGCGACGGTCGGGGCCTCTCCTGTGGGGGGTGGCGGCCCCGGCCGTTGCCATCGGCGGAGTCGGCCGGGTGTCTTGCGAGTACGGGGGTCTCGCGAGCACGCCGGCCTTACTTCGTTCCCGGGGCCCTGTCCGCCCCGTCGCCCCGGCCGGGCGCGTCCGCGCCCTTCGGCTCGTCCTCGCGGCCCCCCTGGTCCGCCTGGCTCCCCAGGTCCTTCTCTTCCCCCTGGCCCGCCCGGCCCTGCCGGTCCGCCCCGTCCGGTTTCCCGGTGGCGGCCCCGGCCGGTACGCCCGCGTCGTCGGACTTCCGCCCGGCCTCGGCCCCCGTGGACCGCTCGGTCCCGTCCCGCTTCCCGGCGGAGTCCCCGGCCCGCTGCTTCCGGCCCCCGGCGTCGTCGGCGTCGCCGAGCCGGGCGGCGCAGTACGCGGCGACCTTCTCCGTGCCGCCGGCCGCGTCGGCCAGCCGCCGCCAGGCGGTGGCGTCCAGGGCCCTGCCCCGCCCCTCGGCCTTCTCCTCGTACGCCCGGCAGTGGGCCTCGGTGTCCCGCGCGCTCGCGGGCCGGTCGCCCGTCGAGGAACCGGCGCCCGGCGTTCCGGAGGAGCCGGGTGCGGCGGGGGCGCTGCGCGCGGTCCCCGTACGACCGTCCTCCCCGTGCCCCGGCGCGGCGGCGTCGTCGCGGGTGGCCGAGCCGATCGCCGCGAAGGCGACACCGCCGAGGGTGAGGCTGGACAGCAGCACGGCCAGGGTGGTGCGGACGGAGAGCTGCACCCGACGCCGCGGGTTGGGGCGCCAGTCGTCGCGCCGCCGGGTCCGCGCGGTCCGCGCCCCCTGCTCCCGCGCCGCCCGGAACGCCGCCACGGCCCGCGCCTCCCCCGCGCTGTCCACCTCGGCCCGGCCCCGCACGGCGACGGCGAGCAGGAGATCGACGGAGGAAGCGTCGGCCGCGGGCACGCCGATGTCGGAGAGGCCGGCATGGGTGAGGCCGGCGTCGCCACCGGAACAGGGACCGGCGTCAGTGCGGTCGGACGGCGAGTCGGTCGGCCTCTCCGGGGCGGGAGCCGGGGCGTCGCTTCGGGCGGGGCGGCCGTCCTGGCCCGCCTCGCCGTGTCGTCGTTCGCCCATGTCCGACTCCGCCCTGCCCGGCGGCATCGCGCGCCCTTCACTGTCGCCGTGCCGCCCGTCGCTGCCGTGGCCGCGGCGGCTGCCGCCGCTGCCGTTCATCCCGACTCCCCCAGCGTCCGGGCGCCGTCTTCCGTCACACCCTCCGCGCGGAGCAGCTGGGCCAGCCGCTTCAGCCCCCGGTGCGTGGCGGTGCGCACCGCGCCGGGGCGTTTGCCGAGGACACGGGCCGCGGCGGGGCCGTCGAGGCCGACGACCACCCGCAGCAGCACGGCCTCCGCCTGGTCACGGGGCAGCCGGGCGACGAGCGCGAGGGCCTGCGCGGTGGAGAGCGACTCCAGCGCCTGGTCATGGGTGTCGTGGACGCCGGGCAGCTCCAGCAGGTCGTTCTCCAGGGCGGTCCCCCGGGGCCTGACCTTCTGGCGCCGCAGATGGTCGAGGGCCCGGTGCCGGGCGATGGTCGCGGTCCAGCCGCGGAACCCGGCCCCGTCGCCCTTGAACCGCCCGAGGTCCCGCGCGATCTCCAGCCAGGCGTCCGAGGCGACGTCCTCCGCGTCGTCCCCGACGATGCCGCGCAGGTACCCGAGGAGCCCCGGCTGCACCAGCCGGTACGCGACCGCGAACGCGGCCTCGTCGCCCTCCTGTGCCCGCGCGACGGCCACGCCCAGTTCCCCGTCGAACGCCTGCACGCGGCGAGGTTCGCCTCCCTGGCCCAAGAGCTGTCCTAGTCAGTACGACGTCGCGGTCCCGGGACCCGCCCCCGACCCCCTCGGGATCGTCACCGGGCCCCACGGTCATCTGCGTCGTGCCCCGCGGAAGTGTCACTGAGCACGGGACGGATCCGCCGAAGATCACCCTTGCGGGGGAGCTTTGGCCGTTCGCATGACTTGGGTCACACGCGTGCCGCCCGATGGTGATGTTCGCGGCGGCTTGTGCTCTGAATAGAAGGCCGCCCTTGTGCCGGGTGGTGTCTTCGCGTTGTTCGTGTAGGGGTGGGGCATTTGATTCGCCGTAGGAGCCATGCGTACCGGCCGATGAGTGCGAAGCGAAGGGCGTGGCTGACGCTCGGCGCCGCCGTCGCGGGTGGCGCGAGCGTGGTGTCGTACGCAGTGGCCGGCCCCCAGGACTCGACGGCCGGCACGGTGGGCACTGCCCGGTCCGCCGGGGCCCAACGCCCCGCGTCGGTGCACGAGGTGGCGCTCACGTCCGCCGTCGGCGGGCGGCCCGCTCTGGCCCGCACCCGCACCGCTCCCTTCTCCCTCCTCGGTGTCTCCTGGACCGATGCCGCCGCCCGGCTGGACGGCAGGGCCCAGGTGCGCACCCGTGACGCCGCGACCGGCCGGTGGAGCGCCTGGCGCGCCCTGCGCCCGTCCGCCGCCCTGCCCGGCGGCACCCGCGGTGCCTCCGAGCCGCTGTGGGTCGGCCCCAGCGACGGCGTCGAGGCCCGGGTCGTCACCGCCGACGGGTCACGGGCGGGGCTTCCGAAGGGGCTGCGGGTCGACCTCGTCGACCCGGGGACGACGGACGGCACGGCCGGGCACACCGCCGCGACGGCCGGTACGCGGAGCGCGACGGGCGCCGACGGCATGCGCAACGCGGCGTTCGTCACCGACGATCCGCCGGTCGCCGTCACCTCCACCGTCACCCGGCCCCCGATCGTCGGCCGGGCCCGGTGGGGCGCGAACGAGGCGACGGTGACCGGGTCGCCGCAGTACAACGACAAGGTCGGCGCGGTGTTCGTGCACCACACGGGCGGCAGCGACGCCTACAGCTGCGCCGAGTCCCCGGCGCTGATCCGCGCGCTCATGGCGTACGACACCGGGACGGCCGGCCTCGGCGACCTCCGGTACAACTTCGTCGTCGACAAGTGCGGCCGGATCCACGAGGGCCGCGCGGGCGGCGCCGACCTGCCCGTACGTGGCGCGCACACTCCTGGCTTCGACCGCGCCTCGACGGGTGTCGCGGTTCTCGGCGACTACGACGGCGCCACGCCGACCCGGGCCGCCGTGGAGTCCGTGGCCCGCCTCGCGGCCTGGAAGCTCGGCCAGTACGGCGGCGACCCGAACGGCACGGTCACGCTGACCGCGTCCGAGGACAGCGGCACGTACGGGCAGGACGAGCCGGCCGAACTGCCGGTGATCTCCGGAGGCAAGGACGCGGCGTCGACCACCTCGCCCGGCGCGAACCTGTACGCCGAACTCCCCGAGATCCGTCGCTACGCCGCCTCCCCCGCCCGCAACTCCGCGATCCCCACCGCCGACTACACCGGGGACGGCGTCAGCGACCTGGTCGCCGCCACGCCGGGAACCGGCAGCGGAGTGCTCACCCTCGTGCCGGGCGGGACCGGCGGCCCCGTCTCCTCCGCCAGGCTCCGCCTGGACCAGGCGAGCGCGGGCGTCCCCGGCGCCGCCGAGTCCGGCGACCAGTGGGGCTCGGCCACCGCGTGGGGCGACATCAACGGCGACGGGTACGCGGACCTCGCGGTCGGCGCGCCCGGCGAGGACGACACCACCGGGCACGCGGACCGCGGCGCGGTGACGATCCTCTACGGGCCCTCCTTCACCGCCGACGCCGACACGATGGCCCTCGGCGACGACTACGAGCCGAAGGGCGCGCGGTTCGGGGCGACCGTCGCGGTCGGCGACTTCAACGCCGACGGCAGGGCGGACGTGTTCACCGCCGCCACCGGCACGGGCGGCAACTGGGCGGCCCGGTTCAACGACGGCCACGAGGTCGCCGGTGATCTCACCACGGCGACGGGCCCGTTGGCGTACGCGGACGCCGCGAGCGGCGACTTCAACCGTGACGGGTACGCCGACGTGGTCCTCAACTACCGGGACGCGTCCGGGATCGGCAAGGTGAACTGGTTCAAGGGGTCCCGGTCGCTGGGGCTCACCAAGGTGGCGACACTGACGGTGAAGGGCGGCCGTGCCGTCGCCACGGGCGACGTCGACGGCAACGGCTACGACGACATCGTGGTCGGCCAGCCGTACACGGGTGAGTCGGGCGGCGACGCGGGCGGCCAGATCACCATGGTCCCCGGCTCGGCCACGGGCCCCACCACGACCGGCGTGCGGACGGTCCACCAGGGCACGGCGAACGTGGAGGGCGCGTCGGAGACGTCCGACGGGTTCGGGGCGTCGGTGTCCGTCGGGGACGTGGACGCGGACGGCTACGCGGACGTCCTCACCGGCGCGCCCAACGAGGACATCACCCGTGCCGGGACGAACCGCGCGAACGCGGGCTCGGTGTGGCTGCTGAAGGGCACGGCCTCCGGGCCGACCGGCACCGGCTCCCTCGCCCTCTCCCAGGACGCGCCCGACGTCCCCGGTTCCACGGAGAAGGACGACAAACTGGGCTCCGCCGTCTCCCTGACGGACGTCACGGGCGACGGACACGCCGACCTGCTCATCGGGGCGGAGGGCGAGGACGCGGGCACCGGCACGATCCTGTACGTGCCGTCGCCTGGAGGCACACCGACGACGACGAGGTCGACGTACTACGGCGTGACGCAACTGGGTACGGCTTCGGGGGCGCGACTCGGGCGGCATCTGACACCGTGAGGGCGGGCTTCCCCGCGCCCCTGAAAGGCGACCGGGACTGCGCCCCGTGCTTTTCATGAAGGGGCGGGCCGCAGGCCCGTTCCTTCAGGGGCGCGGGGAACTGCGCGAGAAACCACGGCGCACCCGCACCCGCCAACGCACCCCGCGCCCCCGAGCTGTCAGGCGCCCGGCCTCAAGCGCATCGCGTCGCGGCACAGCAACCGCAGCGCCCCCTCCCCCGTATAGCAGCGGCGGGCCTCCTCGAAGGGGTCCCAGTAGCTGCCGTCCCAGGTGCGGACCCAGTGGCCGCCCGCCTCCTCGACCCACTCACCGCCGGCCCACCGCACGACGACCTCGCCGCCGTACGCGCCGAACCCCCGCAGGACGCCCTGCACGGCGGCGTACGGCGCGCCCTCCTGCCGTATCTCCTCGATCATCCGGTCCACCCGCCACAGGCTCTGCGGCGAGTAGTCGAGGCGCACCCGCGCCCCTTCCCGCATGACCGCCACCGCGTCGGCCGCCCATCGCAGGGGCTTGGCCGCGCTCGGCGACCGTCGCGCGGGCCCGCTGCTCTCACCGAACGAACCGAACGAACCGACCGACCTGACCGAACCGAATGTCTGCTGTGCGCTCACACCCGTACAAGCGCTCGTCCCACGCCTCGCGTCACACGATCCGGGCTCCTTCGGCGACACCGGCGCAGGACCCCCACACCCGCCCGCAGGACACCCACAGAACCCGCTCGGAAAGCCCGGTTTACGGGCTGTGCGGCAGCGCCCCCGCCTCCCCCTCCGTGGTTCCGCGCCCTCAGCCGCGTACCCCGCGTGCCCGGCGCGACACGACCGCGCGCAGGACGCGCCGTCCCTCCGTGGAGACGTCGAGCGCCTGCCGAACGGCCCCCGCGCCGTGCCCGGCGATCAGCTCCAGGACGGCGACCTGGCGCCGGAGTTCGGCGGCGACGAGATGGGACGCGCCGTCGGTGCGGCCCTCCCGGCACGCGGCGACGGCCTCCGTTCCCCCGCGGTCCAGCGGATCGAGCAGTTGATGGATGCGCAGCGCGGCGACGGAGCACACCTCCGCCCACTGCCTCAGCTCCGCGCCGGACCGTTCGTCGGGCACCGCGTCGAGCATGCGACGGGCGAGGCCGACGACGTCCTCCCCCTCGTCGGCGCCGTCGGGTGCGGTGCCGGCCCCCAGCTCACCGCGTATCTTCGCTATCCGTTCGCCCCAGCCGTCCCCGTCGTCCACCAGCCCCGCCCACAGCGGGCGCAGGACCTCGTCGTCCCCGCCGAGAAGCGGTACGCAACGGTCCAAACAAGCCAGTCCGCTTGCTGCCAGACCGCGTTCGTCGGCCTGGGCGATCAGCTCCACCAGGCTCATCACGCCTCCCTCGATCCTGCTCGTCCTCGCTCGACAGGGCTCCGTATTCCAGAACTTCCGGGCGTTCCCTCCAACACCCGTTAACGGAACCCGCACTTCCCCTTACTGCGTGCAACGGCCCGGGAGTGTCACAGCGGGACGACCCCGAGCCGGTCGAGCAACCGGAAGAGGATATTTTCAGCCAGAGGGTCCACCGGTCCAGGCTCCGAGGCCAGTACGTCGGCCAAAGCCTCCTCAGCGGCGACCCGTCCCGCCTCCGCCGCCCAGGCCACGGCCCGCTCGGCCGCGTCACGCGGTTCGAGGAAGTAGTCGTCGACGGTGAGCCCTTGGCCGCCGTCCCCGAGGTAGTCGGCCATGGCGGTCCGAGCCAGACAGGTCGTCCACGCCCCGCTCTCCGGCGCGGCGGCCTCCACCACGACGCAGTCGCTGTCCATGACGTAGCCGAACAGCGCGGGCGAACCCGTCTCCCCCGCCAGCGCGTTCATGTTCCCGATGTCACCGTCAGCGCCACTGTCGCCGCCGTCGCCCGCCGCACCATCGCGATCGGCGCCTCTCGGGCAGGCCCAGACCTGCCACCCGTCGGCCGCCGCCGTGCGCAGCGTCATCCCCCGCGCCCCGGCGAGCGCGTCCAGCTCCGCGAGCGGCCGCTCGCTGCGGGCCACGACGTAGTACCCCCAGTACCCCATGTCGGGAATACACCACAGCCGCACGGCGGTCCGCCCCCGGAATCGGGCAATCCGCACGATTGTCGGAAGCCGGCCTGGCGTCGGTCAGGCCGTCGCCGGCTCCGGCTCCGCTGCACGCGGCCCGCTGCGGGCCTTGTCGTCCTGCATCCGGGTGAGCGCGAGGACGAAGAGGATGGCGAGCCCGGCGGTCAGGATCTCGAAGGCGTCGGCGAACAGCACCATCTGCGTGGCCGAGTGGAGCTCGTCCGCGGTCTCGGCCCTCGCGTAGGCCCGGGTGCCGGCCTGGCTGACGCCGTTGCCGATCAGCCAGAACGTCCACCAGGCGTTGACGAGCGCGTGCGACCGGGGCTTCGCCCAGGGGCTGCTCGCGTCCCAGGCGTCGATCGCGATCCGGCGCGGGAACCAGAGGTTCACGACGGGCACGAACCATCCGCCGATCGCCCAGCCCCGCTTCTTGCTGTGGCCGAACGGCTCGAACACCTCGGCGTTGACGCGCACCCGGTGGAACCAGACGAGGAACACGACCACGGTGGCGAGGAAGGCGACCGACTGCGCCGCACCGGTCATGGCGTACAGCTGGTCGGCCCGGTCCGCGTCGGCCTCGATCGCCGACCCGTACGCGCCGTCCGCCATCCGGCCGAGGACGTCGAGCATCGTGACGTCCGCCCACACGGCGACCAGGTCCGTGAGGGCGACCACGCCGAGCAGGATCGCCACGGCCCGCCCGAGCCCCACCGGCGACCGCAGCCAGGACGCCGGGGCCCCCGGACCGAACTGCGGCGCCCCGGCGGCGTGCGGGAGCGGCGGGGCCTGCGGCAGGCTCGGACCCACGTCCGGATGCAGGTCCTCGGCCTCGCAGGCCCGGCAGAGTTCTCCTCCCGGCGCCACGTCGAACTGCCGACAGCGTGTACAGGTCATGCCAAAGCCCCCCGTGCGACCGCGTCCCCGGGACGCGGAAGAAAGCGAATGCGGTGAAGGAGCCGAGCCCGGTCCTCCCCAGACCTTCACGCTCGGCGATCAGAACACGCGGAACATACGGTTCACCGGCCCCGCCCGTCCACCCCTTTCCACGGCGCGCTCGGCTCCCGCCCCGCTCCGGCGCGTTCAGCCCCCGGCGCGGCCCGTTCGGCTCCCTCCCCGGCGCGCTCAGCTCACCTTTGCCGCCAGCGCCCGGAACTGCGCCCACGTCAGCGTCGGCTTCGCCGGGTCCCACAGCTTCTGCGACAGCGCCCGCAGCGGCATGCGCACCCCGGCCGCCACCTGGGCCTCGGTCTGCCGGTTCGCGAGGTCGCACCAGACCGCGAAGACACCGCCGAGGATCTGCTTGTCGTACTGCGCGGGCACGGCGGTCGTGCCGCGCAGCACCCGCGGGGTCCACGACTCGTAGATGCGCTGCCCGGTCGGGTAGAAGAACTGGTTGGGCTCACCGAGCACGTAGTAGAGGTACTCGTCGTTGTAGTTGACGACCTGCCGCCCGGCGCTGAGGTACTCGACCGGCTGCCGTGCCCCGATCTCCTTGCCCGTCCAGTAGGCGACCTGGATCCGCTTGTCCGCCTGGACGCGGCCGCCCCGGAAGAACCCGTCGTTCCACGCCCGCACCGTCCGGTCGTGGCCGCGCATCACCCTGGCCCGGTCGTTGAGCCAGCCGGTCGCCAGGTCGGCGACGGTGGCGCCCGCGCCGTACTTCGCCCGCGCGGCCGCCGCCAGCTGCGGGTAGGACGCCTCCGGGTTCGACGCGAAGAGCGCCCGGTACTCGTCGCCACCGAGGTGCCAGCGCGCGCCGGGGAAGAGGCCCGCGTACTCGTTGAGGAGTTCGTCGACGATCTTCGCGGCGGCCGGCTTGGAGATGTCGACGGCCCCGCGCGCGGCCACACCCTGCGCGT
This sequence comes from Streptomyces sp. NPDC030296, assembly GCF_055572815.1. NCBI lineage: Bacteria > Bacillati > Actinomycetota > Actinomycetes > Kitasatosporales > Streptomycetaceae > Streptomyces > Streptomyces sp. NPDC030296. Next base: position 283,974 of record NZ_JBVICQ010000003.1, on the reverse strand, counting down.
TGACCAGTTGCAACCCCGGGTTCCCGGCGATCACGGCCCCCAGGTGGCCGGGCGAGTCGATCTCGGGGACGACCTCGATGTGGCGGCTCTCGGCGAGCGCCACGATCTTCCGCACCTGCGCCTTGGTGAGGTGCTGGCCCGACACCACCTCGGGATGGGTGGAGGACTCGATCCGGAAGCCCTGGTCGTCGGAGAAGTGCAGGCCGAGCTGGTTGTACTTGAGGTCGCCCAGCTCCCGGACGCGGTCCTCGATCCAGCCGGCCGTGAAGTGCTTGCGCGCGATGTCGAGCATGAACCCGCGCTGCGGCTTGGCGGGCTGGTCGTTGATCACGCCCTCCGGTGCCGTACCGCCGCCGCGCACCGTCTGCTTCAGGGTGCGGGTGCCGTAGAAGACCCCGGCCTCGGCCGGCGCCGCGATCCGCACCCTCCGGTCCTTCACCGTCAGTGTGTACGCCTCCGAGGCGGACTTCCCCGATCCGCTGAGCGCCAGCTCCACATCGCCCTCGCGGGGCTCGGTGTCCCCGGCGTACGTCAGACCCAGCTCCCCGGCGGTCAGCCGTCCCTCGTCGGCGAGCGCCCCGCTGCGCACGACGACCCGTCCGCCGCCGGAGGGGCGCCAGCCCGGCCCGCGGGCGGCCTGGTGCTGCCGTACCGCCGGAATGGTGCGCGGCTTCTGCGACAGGGCGTACGAGCGCGAGGGCGACGGCGAGGGGGACGGCGTGGGGGATCCCTTCGCGGCACTCACGGACGACGGCTCCCGCGAGGGCCCCGAGCCGCCCGCCGTCCGGGTGTCACCGCCCGGCCACACGGTCACCGCCACGGCGACGGCGCCACCCGCCAGGACGACCCCGGAACCCAGGAGCAACCCTTTCGTCGTGACCGCCGTCCTCCTGCGGGGAGCCCGGCGCCGGCCACCGCTCACGACGCGCCCCCGGCCCCGGTCCTCATCCGCCACATCTCGCACACCTCTCTGCCGTCCTCTCCCCGTACCTCCCCCTCGAACCTACGACGTCCGACCACCCCACCAGTCCACCACAGGGTCCGAAACTTGCCCGACCGGGTGAATTTCGGGCATCGAACGGACAGCCCATGACCCACCTCGATAACGTGGTGGCACATCTCGCTCAGCCTGCTCTGCCGGCCCCTACACATCGCCGAGGAACCACGCTGCCTCCGCACCGTCTCCCCCACCTCCCCGGCCGGGTCACCCTTCCGGAGCAGGCGCACGCCCCGGGTCCCACGGCCGTGGAGTGGTTCAACCACGCCCCCGAGGACACCCTGCGTCAGTCCCTCCTCGGCTGTCTGCGCAGCCTCCGCTGGGCCCACCGGCTCACCGACCACCGCCCCTACCCGGACCTGGACTCCCTGCTGGCCGCCTCCGACGAGGCCGCGTACGACCTCACGGCGACCGACCTCGCCGAGGCACTGGCCGGCGAGACCCTCCCCTCCCTGCCCTCGGACACGTACGACGTGGCGCACACGGCCCTGAGCGCCGCCCACGCCGCCTACGAGGCCCGCTTCGGGCATGTGTTCGTCATCTGCCTGGACGGCACCCCTCCGGTGGAGCGCCTGGACCGCACCCTGGAGGGCATCCGCTCACGTCTGGCCCACGACCCGGAGGAGGAACGGGTCGTCGTGGCGGAGGAACTCCGGCGCCTCGCCGCGGAAAGGCTGATCGGCTTCCTCCGGGGCGCGCCGCACTGACCCCGTACGGCCCGGCCGCACGGGCGGAACCGGCCACGACGGACCCCCACCGGGCGGCGGGCCGGCGACCCGCACCCCGGACGCCGCCCGATACTCACCCTTACGTGCAGCCTTCGATGCCAGTTTGATCACACCGCCATACCCGGCTTAAGCGCCGCACGCACACGTCGCTACGATGGCCAGGGCCGGTGGACCGTACCCGGCCGGGTCAGACCGACAGACAAGCCGGCCGGCCCCAATCCCGCTCCCGGAGGGTTCTTCCGTGCCGGCTGGAACGCTGTACCGCGGCCGGGAAGGAATGTGGTCCTGGGTGGCTCATCGAGTCACCGGCGTCCTCATCTTCTTCTTCCTGTTCGTACACGTGCTGGACACCGCTCTCGTCCGTGTCTCCCCCGAGGCCTACGACACGGTCGTGGCCACGTACAAGACGCCGATCGTCGCGCTGCTGGAGTACGGCCTCGTCGCCGCCATCCTCTTCCACGCGCTCAACGGCCTTCGGGTGATCGCCGTCGACTTCTGGTCGAACGGCCCGCGTCACCACAAGAAGATGCTGTGGATCGTCCTCGGCGTCTGGGCCGTGCTGATGATCGGGGCCCTGTACCCCGTCCTCGGTCACGCCGTCCGTGAACTGTGGGGGAGCTGACAGCCATGTCCACCACTGAGACCACCGCCTCCGGCATCGGCCCCGTCGAGGGCTCGGGCAACCTGTCGGGCTACAGCCCGGAGAACCCGGCGCCGCTCATCGAGCCGCCCCGCAAGCGCACCAAGAAGACCCCGAAGTCGACCCGCGGCAACTTCGAGATGGCCGCGTGGCTGTTCATGCGGCTGTCCGGCATCGTCCTGGTCGTCCTGGTCATCGGCCACCTGCTGATCCAGCTCGTCCTGGACGGCGGCGTCTCCAAGATCGGCTTCGCGTTCGTCGCGGGCCGCTGGGCGTCCCCGTTCTGGCAGGTCTGGGACCTGCTCATGCTGTGGCTGGCGATGCTGCACGGCGCCAACGGCCTGCGCACGGTCATCAACGACTACGCCGAGCGTGCGAACACGCGGCTGTGGCTGAAGGGCCTGCTGTACACCGCCACGGTGTTCACCATCCTGCTGGGCACGCTGGTGATCTTCACCTTCGACCCGAACATCCGCTAGGCACGGGGCTGAGGCAACCGATCATGAAGATCCACAAGTACGACACCGTCATCGTCGGCGCCGGCGGCGCCGGTATGCGCGCCGCGATCGAGTCGACGAAGCGCAGCCGCACCGCCGTGCTGACCAAGCTGTACCCGACCCGCTCCCACACGGGCGCCGCGCAGGGCGGCATGGCCGCCGCGCTCGCCAACGTGGAGGAGGACAACTGGGAGTGGCACACCTTCGACACGGTCAAGGGCGGTGACTACCTGGTCGACCAGGACGCCGCCGAGATCCTGGCGAAGGAGGCCATCGACTCCGTCCTCGACCTGGAGAAGATGGGCCTGCCGTTCAACCGGACCCCGAACGGCACGATCGACCAGCGCCGCTTCGGCGGTCACAGCCGCAACCACGGCGAGGCCCCGGTCCGCCGGTCCTGCTACGCGGCCGACCGCACCGGCCACATGATCCTCCAGACGCTGTACCAGAACTGCGTCAAGCACGGCGTGGAGTTCTTCAACGAGTTCTACGTCCTCGACCAGCTGATCACCGAGGTCGACGGCGTCAAGAAGTCCGCCGGTGTCGTGGCCTACGAGCTGGCGACCGGCGAGATCCACGTCTTCCAGGCGAAGTCCGTGATCTACGCGTCCGGCGGCTGCGGCAAGTTCTTCAAGGTGACGTCCAACGCGCACACCCTCACCGGTGACGGCCAGGCGGCCGTCTACCGCCGGGGCCTGCCGCTGGAGGACATGGAGTTCTTCCAGTTCCACCCGACCGGCATCTGGCGCATGGGCATCCTGCTGACGGAGGGCGCCCGCGGTGAGGGCGGCATCCTCCGCAACAAGGACGGCGAGCGCTTCATGGAGAAGTACGCGCCGGTCATGAAGGACCTCGCGTCCCGTGACGTCGTCTCCCGCTCCATCTACACGGAGATCCGCGAGGGCCGCGGCTGCGGTCCCGAGGGCGACCACGTCTACCTGGACCTGACGCACCTCCCGCCGGAGCAGCTGGACGCCAAGCTCCCGGACATCACCGAGTTCGCGCGGACCTACCTCGGCATCGAGCCCTACACGGACCCGATCCCGATCCAGCCGACCGCGCACTACGCCATGGGCGGCATCCCCACCAACGTCGAGGGTGAGGTCCTGGCGGACAACACCACCGTCGTGCCGGGTCTGTACGCCGCCGGTGAGGTCGCCTGTGTCTCCGTGCACGGCGCCAACCGCCTCGGCACGAACTCGCTGCTCGACATCAACGTGTTCGGGCGCCGGGCGGGCATCGCGGCCGCCGAGTACGCGCAGAAGGCCGACTTCGTCGAGCTGCCGGAGAACCCGCAGTCCCTGGTCGTCGAGCAGATCGAGCGGCTGCGCTCCTCCACGGGCAACGAGCGCGTGGCGGACCTGCGCCGTGAGCTGCAGGAGACCATGGACGCGAACGTCATGGTGTTCCGCACCGAGCAGACGATCAAGACGGCCGTCGAGAAGATCGCCGAGCTGCGCGAGCGCTACAAGAACGTGGCGATCCAGGACAAGGGCAAGCGGTTCAACACCGACCTGCTGGAGGCCATCGAGCTGGGCAACCTGCTCGACCTGGCCGAGGTCATGGCCGTCTCCGCGCTCGCCCGCAAGGAGTCCCGCGGCGGTCACTACCGCGAGGACTACCCGAACCGCGACGACGTCAACTTCATGCGTCACACCATGGCGTACCGCGAGGTCGGCGACGACGGCTCCGAGACCGTCCGCCTCGACTACAAGCCGGTCGTCCAGACCCGCTACCAGCCGATGGAGCGTAAGTACTGATGGCTACCCCTGTTCTGGACAAGGCCGAGGCAGCCTCCGCCGCGTCCCCGTACATCACCGTCACCTTCCGGATCCGCCGGTTCAACCCGGAGGTCGCGGCCGAGGCGGTGTGGGAAGACTTCCAGCTGGAGATCGACCCCAAGGAGCGTGTCCTCGACGGTCTGCACAAGATCAAGTGGGACCTGGACGGGACGCTGACCTTCCGCCGCTCCTGCGCGCACGGCATCTGCGGTTCGGACGCCATGCGGATCAACGGCAAGAACCGTCTGGCGTGCAAGACGCTGATCAAGGACATCAACCCCGAGAAGCCGATCACGGTCGAGCCCATCAAGGGCCTCACGGTCCTCAAGGACCTGGTCGTGGACATGGAGCCGTTCTTCCAGGCGTACCGGGACGTGATGCCCTTCCTGATCACGAAGGACACCAACGAGCCCACGCGTGAGCGGCTTCAGACGGCGGAGGACCGCGAGCGGTTCGACGACACGACCAAGTGCATCCTGTGCGCCGCCTGCACGTCCTCGTGCCCGGTGTTCTGGAACGACGGCCAGTACTTCGGTCCGGCCGCGATCGTCAACGCCCACCGCTTCATCTTCGACTCGCGTGACGAGGCCGGCGAGCAGCGGCTGGAGATCCTCAACGACAAGGACGGCGTGTGGCGTTGCCGCACGACCTTCAACTGCACGGACGCCTGCCCGCGCGGTATCGAGGTCACCAAGGCGATCCAGGAGGTGAAGCGGGCGCTGATCACGCGCCGCTTCTAGGACTCCGCGGCCGTTCCCGGCCGTACGACGCTGAGGGCCCCGCTCCGGGATCGGAGCGGGGCCCTCAGCGTTGTCGCCGTACCTCACCGGGCCCGAGGGGCCCGGTCGGAGTGTCAGCCGCGCAGGACGCGGCCCTGCGAGTCGGTGCGGTCGTTGCTCGTGAGGAACAGGATGCCGTCGATCAGGGCCCAGAAGCCCAGACCACCGCAGGTGAGCAGCTGGGCGACGCCCACGCCCACGGAACCGACGTAGAAGCGGCCGATGCCGAGCGTGCCGAGGAACAGCTGCAGGATGCCGGCGACGATCTTCGACTTGTCGGAGTAGGGACGGCCCTGCGGGTCGTAGCCGAAGGGAGCGTCAGGGGTGGGGACGGTCATCGAAGTAACTCCTGGATGTACTGACTGAGAAGGCCGAAGCGGATTGCCTCGGGAAGAGTCCAGGAGGGAAGGCGCGGCGAAAACCGGCAGCCGTCGGGCACGGCGAACGCCGACCGACGATCGAGCACGACGTAATCCCCCGTCATCCCCCCTGTCGCCGTTGCAGCGTAGTGAGGCGCATGGGGCCGGTGGGAGGGGAAACAGCCGATCGTTCCGATTCCGTGATCCGGTTCCAGCCAAGTTGCGACAACTGCGCGACATAAAGCGGGCGTAAGGGATTTACGGCGGCCCGGGAAGGGAAGAAGCAGCGATTCGGCGCGGATGTGCCGACCGTTCAGTGGATTGCGGACGACCGTTCAGCGCACATTGCGGACGACCGTCCAGGTCACCGCGACGCCCAGGATCAAGGCCTGGGTGCGGGGCTTCAGTCCGGGGCGCCAGCGGCGTCCGCGCAGCCCCTCGACGAACCAGCGTCCGAGCAGGACGAACGCGAAGGGCGCGGCGAGCAGCAGCACCCGGTTGTCGTGCCAGGCGGCGGTGAACTGGCCGTGCATCAGGTCGTACACCATGCGGGTGCCGCCGCAGGCGGGGCAGAGCAGCCCCGTGACATAGCGGAACGGGCACTGGGGCAGCAGATGGCCGGGCTCGTGCGGATTGGTGCCGTACACATAGGCGGCGCCCGCCAGCCCGGCGGCGGCCACCGCGAGGGGGGCCGCCGCCGGGTGTCGCAGGACGGCGGGGCCGCGCTCAGCCACGCAGGACCCGCCCGTTGGAGTCCGTGGTGTTGCTGCTCGTCAGCAGGATGATGCCGTCGACCAGCGCCCAGATGCCGAAGCCGCCGCAGGTGAACAGCTGGCCGAGGCCGAGGCCGACGTGGCCGATGTAGAAGCGGCCGACGCCGAACGAGCCGAGGAACAGCGACAGGATGCCGGCGACGATCTTCGACTTGTCGGAGTACGGGCGGCCGTACGGGTCGTACCCGTACGGGGCGTTGGGGTCGCCCGTGTACGCGCCGCCGACCGGGGGCGCCTGGTAGCCGTAGCCCGGCTGGGCGCCCTGCTGGGGGTAGCCGTAGCCCGGAGCGGCGCCCGGCTGCTGGTACGCGTCCTGCGGGTAGCCGCCCTGCGGAGCGCCGTAGGGGTTGGCGCCCGGCGCCTGGCCAGGAGCCTGGTTCGGGTACCCGTAGCCGGGCTGGGGCGGCTGCGGGGGCTGAGCGGGCTGCTGGGGCTGCTCGGTCACGGTACTGACTCCTGCGTGTTGATTGCTTGAGCGGCTGAATATGGGCTGTCCGTCATATTGCAGGAGAGAGGGCCCCGGAGAGAAGTTGTTACCTCGTGGTCACAGCTGGCTGAGGATCGTCGGGTCCGTGATCTCCGTGTCCTTGGCGAGCAGCATCGCTTTGCTGAGGATCACCGCGCGGATGCGGTCCCCCTCATAGGGGAGATAGCCAGTCTGCGCGGTTCGGTTCCCGTCCGTGCCACCGGTGGCCGATTTCGGCCCGATGCACAGGTACTGGTCGTGGGGCGTCCGCAGGATGTCGCCGGACCCCAGGTGGATCTTGTAGGTGTGCCGCTCGCCTCGGACGTGCAGGGACGACGTCCGGTACTCGCGGAACCGGCCCTCGGGGCCACCGTCCTGCCAGGTCGGGTCGTTGCCGACGCTGGCGACGCCCACGAGCGCACGGGGTCGACCGGATCCCGCCCGTCCCGCAGCCACATGGTGTATTCGCGCCCGTGGCAGGGGGCGAGGTTCTCGGGGGCGTCGAGCGGATAGAAGCGCACTTGGTCGGTGGACGGCCGCAGACGGCTGCCGGACTCGGTGATGTCCTCGCCGTAGGCGTGGCCGTCGCCCTCGATCCAGTACTCGGCGCACAGCCCCCACTCGGGCAGCTGAGTTCCTTCAACTCGTCGGCATGTGCGGCGCGGACGGCGGCCGGGACGCTCTGCACCGCCCTGCCGGCGGCGTTGCGCCGGCCGAGGACGCTCGGCCACCGTGGACGCCGACCAGGGCCGTGGCGTCGCCCAGCCGGTGCTCGGCGGAGCCGACCTCGGCCAGTCCGTAGGCCGGTACGGCGATCTCCTCACGCGCGGCGTCGGGTGGCCGAAATGTTGCGTAACTGCTGTGACGGATGGGGGAGTTGAACACAGACTTCGCTCATGAACTCCCTGAGGAAAGCCGCCGCCGCGTTGTCGGTCGCGGCCGCGATGCTGATCGCGACACCCCCCACTGCCTCGGCGACCCCCGCCCCGCACGACGTGTACGGCGGGACCTTCGCAAAGGAGAACTTCAACCGGCTCCCCCTCGGCCCCGTCACCGGCGGCCGTGGCTGGACCACCGACACCGCGAACGGCTCGCTGACCGTCGAGCGCGCCGCCGACGGGCGCGGCCGGGAACTCCGGATCCACACCGAGGGCAACGGCCGTGCCTTCATGGTCTTCCCCGACCTCGCCCCGCCCGGCAACAGCTTCTGGGCGCGGATACGGCTGCGGGTCGACCGCTTCCCGGAAGGGCCCCCCTGGGCCCACTGGACCCTCGCGGAGGCGTCCGGCGCCGACTCCCCCACCCTGGTGCGCCCGCTCGGCGGCCAGTTCGCCCCCACCGACAACGGCAACTTCTACGGCGTCGGCTCCGACCTCGGCCCCACGGGCGACTGGACGAACTGGCGCACGTCCGCGCCGGCCGCCGACGGGGCGTGGACCTGCGCGGAGTTCCACCTCGACGCCATGGACAACCGAGTCACCGTGTACCTCAACGGCGTCGAGCAGCCCGACCTGACCGTCTCGACGAAGCAGCACGGCGGCACGGCGGACGACTTCGTCTTCCCGACGTTCGACAAGCTGAAGCTGGGCTGGCAGCTGTACCAGGCGAACCCCAGCCCGTCGTCGTACGACGTACGGATGGACGACATCGCGCTGAGCACGCGGCGGGTGGGGGGTTGCGGGTCCTGAGCCGGGGGCGGGTGGCCGGGATGCGGGCGGGAGAACCGCCGGTGGCACACTGGCCGCCATGTCCAATTCCTACGCACAGCCCGTCCTGAGGACGACCGACCTCCCGGAGGGCCTGCGCATCGTCGAGCGGTTGCTCGCGATCGCCGATCTGCGGGGCCTCGAGATCGACTACGAAGCGGTCATCCCCTCGGTGGACGTGCTCGCGTCGATGCTGGAACTGCTGCCGCACGCCAAGTGGTACGCCGAGGGGAGCTCGGGGGGCTCGTCGGCGAAGGGGGACGACCCCTCGGCGCATCTTCCCGTCCGGCTGAGGGCCCTGGGCCGGCCGCCGGAGACGGTGGGGCCGTTCCTCGACCTGGTGGGGGACAGCCCCGCCACGGTGCGCTGGGACTTCAGCGGCTGGCCCGAGGCCCCCGAGGTGGGACTGGGTGCCGGCGGCGAGAGGGGTGCGTTCGTGACACTGTGCGTCAATGTCCGCGACCTCGAGCTGGAGGAGCCCGCGGCCGATCACACGGTCTTCGTCCACGTCAAGCAGGTCGAGGCCGAGCGCGCTCCCTGGCTCGCGGCCCAGGTCGGCCTGACCGTGATCGGCGATCTGGAGATGGCCCCGTACTGAGCTTGCGCCCGCACACGGGTGTGCCCCGCCGGGACTTCCCGGCGGGGCACACCCACGGAACTGGACCTCGTGCGGCCCGGTCCTCCTAGATCGGCGGGTTCACCTCGTCCGAGGGTTCCACGGCCTCGTGGAATCCGAACGGATCGAAGAAGTCCTTGCCCATCTCCGCCATGCCGCCCCAGAACCCGAAGCTCCGGACATAGCTGTTGGTCTGGGCGAACGGCATCAGCGATCCGGCGACACCCAGGACGCGGCCTCGGATCCTCGGGCTGACGCGCGCCGCGTTCGCCCCGGTCGCGATGTTGAACACCCTGCGCGAGTCGAAGCCGCTGTCCGGATGGATCACCCGGACACGGGAGTCGTTGGTGTACTCGTTGGCGACCTGATTGGCCTGGGCCTCGCTCGCGGCGACGAAGACCACGTTGTTGGCCTGCCCCTTGCCGTCGAGCTCCTTCGGGGTCATCTTGCCGTCGATGTCACCCTTGATGTAGTCGAGTCTCTTGGTGGGGGACTTGGCGCTGGTCGCGTCGAAGTCGATCACGTCGACGATCTTGCCGTTCTCGTACGTGACCTTGATGAAGTCGGACGTCGTGCCGTTGAACCGCCGGTTCCCGTCCTTGTCGATGAAGTGCCCCTTGTCCACCAGGACGTCCTTGTCGATCTGCGACAGGTAGATCTCGCCGGTGCCCTTGTTCGACCCGTCGGTGTAGAGCCCGGCCGCCTTGAGGTCGTCGTTGAGGTACTTGAGCGCTCGGACCGCGGCGTCGTTGTCCGGCGTGCCGCCGACGACGTGCCCGATTCCGTACTCGTCGTAGATCGCCGTGCGACCGTCGGAGAGCTTCTTCTGCGTCAGTTTGGGACCGGACGGGACGGGTTTGCCGCCCCCGCCGCCCCCGATGATGCCGCCCGGGATCAGGATCGGGAACAGACCGCTCGGGTCGGCCTTGCTGACCGGGCTGTTGTTTCCGTACGCATACCCGTTCATCTGCAGCGGGTCGGCGATGTCGATGACCGGGTCGGCGGAGAGGAAGCGGCCGGACGCCTGGTCGTACTCGCGGGCGCCGATGTGGGTCAGGCCGGTCGCGGCGTCGTCGATGCCGACGCCGAGGTAGCCGCGCTTGTTGGGCCAGGTCGACGGCTGGATGCCGCGGATCTCGCCGTACGGCTTGTACGCGCGGCGGGCCACCGGCTGGGTGCCGGCCAGTTCGACCGCGGTATTGGCCGTGCCGAGGTGGTCGGCGAGCAGCACGTTCAGCTTGTGGCCGGTGGTCGCGCCGTTCGCCGTGCTGCGGATGACGGTGGGGGCGCCCGCCTGGGCGTAGGACCGGGCGGCCTTGGTGATGGTGCCGCTCGCGTTGGTGGTGATCTCGGTCTCGCCCAGGTACAGGGTCGAGCCGGTCGGCGAGTTCTCCAGGACCCGGTTGCCGTCGGCGTCGTAGACGTAGGCCGTCCTGACGCCGTCGTCGGTGATCGTGTCGAGGCGGTTCTCCGCGGTCCACGTCAGGTTCTGGGTGGTGGCGGCGAGATCGCGGAGCTCGGTGTTGCCGGCCGCGTCGTAGGTGTACGAGCTGCCCTTGCCGGACGGGCTGGAGCTGATCCAGTCCACGGTGTGGGGCTGCTTGGTGTCGTAGCCGTAGGTGTAGGCGACGTTCTTGGTGGCGTCGGCCGGGTTGTGCTCCGTCATGGTGGCGCGGTTGCCGAGCCAGTCGAAGGTGAACGACTGGCGGTAGGCGGTGGCGCCCGTGGCGACGGTGGCCGCGTCGGGGGCGGCGGCGGCCAGGGTGGACGCCAGCGAGGTGTCCGGGCTGGTGACGTCGTCCGCCGCGTCGGGGGCGTCGGCGAGCGGACCGGTCGAGGCCTCGTAGTCGGTGCGGTAGCCCCAGGTCGTGCCGTTCGACGCCTTGCAGCCGGTCGCCTTGCCGTCGGGGGTGATCTTCGACGTCCAGGCGTTCACCATCTCGCCCATGGCGTCGTAGGTGAAGCACTGGGTGTCCCACGTGGTGCCCGAGGCTTCGGTGAGGCTGCGGGCGTTGGAGGTGATGGTGCCGGAGGCGTCGTAGGAGTAGTAGTTGTCGCTGACGCGGTGGGGGCCCGCGGTCTCGCGGTCGGCGACCGAGCGCTGGAGGCGTCCGGTGTGCGGGTCGATGAAGTTCGTCGTCCACACCCGGGCCGGCTGGGAGCCGGAGACCGTGCGCAGGGGCTCACCGAAGGGCGAGTAGGTGACGTCGGAGGTGTACCAGGCGCGGCCCGAGGTGGACTCGGCGAGGCCGTCGCTGTTGTAGCGGGTGACGACCTTCTCGGCGGGGAGTCCGCCGACGGCGGGCATGGTGTACGAGAGCGGCTTCCCGGTGACCGGCGTGTACGTGTACCCGTAGGTGTAGGTACCGGCGACGCCCGTGGTCATCGTGTTGGACGGGATGACCGTCTCGCGGCCGGTGACCCGGTACTCGGCGTCGTAGCCCGTGACCCGGCTGATGTAGTCGCCGTTCGCGGTGTGCCGGGTCGAGGCCACGGGCCTGCCGAGCCCGCCGGGCAGGGAGTCGTAGGTGAACTCCTTGACCGGGGTGGCCGTCTCGGACCCTTCGCGGACCTTGGTGGGGCGGCCCAGCTCGTCGTACTCCGTGTAGGAGGTCTTCCCCCGGGAGTTGGTCGACTTGTTGGGCCGGTCGGCGGCGTCGTACCAGGTCTCCGTCTTGCCGGTGTCCGGGTCGGTGGCCGAGGTCACCCGGCCGCGCGCGTCATGGGTGTACGACCAGATGTTGCCGGCCGAGTCGGTGACCTTGGTGCGGTTGCCGCGGGCATCGTAGTGGTAGGCCGTCGTGCGCCCGGCGTCACTGGAGTCGTCCCGGCTGTAGTGCTTGACCAGGGTGATCCGGCCGAGGGCGTCGGTGTAGGTCCGGGTCCGGGGGGCGGTCCCGCCGGCCGGGTTCACATAGGTGCTGGTGTCGGAGTAGCTGGTGTAGGTGGCGTACCGGTAGTCGCCGTCGAAGTAGGTCGAGTGGCGGACCGGGCGCTCCAGACCGTCGTACCGGGTCTTGGTCCAGCTCGGGATGGCGGTGGTCGACTTCGGGGTGAACAGCTCCGGCGCGGGATCGCCCTTGGCGAGGTAGCCGGCGGTCTGCTCGTCGACGAGTCCGTGGTCGTTGTACGACGTGTCGGTGACGATCCGGCCCGGTCCGTGGGCCTCTTCCTGGGTCTGGACCTTGCGCATCAGGCCGTCGTAGACGGTGACCTGCTTGCTGTAGGTGCCGTCGTCCTTGAGCATCCTGACGGTGACCGCGGCGGGCCGCGTCGTCTGGGAGGTGGCGATGGCGCTCTGGTACTCGAACAGGACGTCCGGGGACTTCCCGCCGGACGACCGGGAGGCCGACCAGCCCTTCACCGACCGTCCGAGCGCGTCGTACTCGGTCTTCAGCACCCGGCCGTTGGGGTCGGTGACCGTGAGCGCGAGGCTGCGGCCGGGGTCGAAGGCCGTGGTGGTGGCGTGCCCCTTGGCGTTGATCACCTTGATCGAGGTGACCGGGCCGCCGTCCGCCGGGACGTACTGCGTCTCGGTGGTGCCCTCACCGGGCGCGGTGACGAGGCGCTTGCGGCCCAGGTCGTCGTAGGTCGTCGTGGTGACCTTCGAGTAGGACGTGCCGGCGCCGTCGATCTCCGCGACGGAGGTGAGGTCGCCCTTGGTGGGGGTGGCCCCGTGGTTCAGCTTGTCGTAGCTGTACCGGACAGCGCTCTTGAGCTGCTTGGCGGGGTCGGCCGCGTCGTAGCCCGCGCAGGAGGTGCCGGTGGTGCGCTTCTCCTTGGTCAGGCCGATCAGCCAGGCCGAGGTGTTGTGGACGTACGTCGTCCTCGTGCAGGTCTGGTCGGAGAGGGTCTCGCCGGAACCGTTCGGCTTCACCACGGCCGTCTCGACCTGCTCGGGCAGGCCGTAGGTGTCGTCGAACGAGGTCAGGGTGCGGACGCCCCGCCAGCTGGAGTCGACCGTCTGGATCTCGTCCGTGCGCTTGATGCCGCCCTGGTGGGCGCGCAGCGGTTCCAGGTCGGTGCCGTTCTCGGCCTCACGGGTACGGGAGGCGGTCTGCTTCGACCAGGGGTAGTTCAGGACGCGCTTTTGGACCTTCTTGTCGGAGTTGAGGTAGGTGATGGACTCCGCGAGCAGGCCCGTGAACTGCTGGGCGTCGTCGTCCACCAGCGTGTAAGTACCGGTGGAGTCCTTGACCGCGCCGCCGACGCCCTGGAAGTAGCGAGTCACGGAGTACGACTGGGACTGCGGGTCGCCCTGCTGGGAGGTGGACTTGCTGCCCTTGGTGACGGCCACCTGCCGGTAGCCGTGCCAGTCGCTGTAGGTCTGCAGTGCCGGGCGGGTGAACTCGTCGACGCTCTTGGCCCAGCCGGGACCGCTGTAGTCGTACCGGGTGACGACGGGCTTGCCGTGCGAGGTGATCTTGTCGGTCTCGGTCACCGAGTGGACGACGTACTTGTTGAACCAGGACTTCGCGGGCGTCTTCTCGTCACCGTCGGGCGACCAGCGCACCGGGTAGCAGGTGCCGTTGCTGCGGCCCTTGTCCTCGGCCGGCTCGGTGGCGCAGCCGCCCTTGTACTCGACCTCGATGTCACCGCCGTACTCGGTGGCGACGGTGCCGATGCGGGGCCGGGTGAAGGCGGGGCGCTGGTCGTTGGGGCCGGTGCGGACGAGGTTCGGCAGCTGGCGGTCCTGGAGCCGGGTGCGCAGCGGCGACGTGGAGCCGACGGAGTACTCGGCGAAGCTGACGCCGTCCTTGTGCTGGAGGGTGCCGGTGGTGTCACCGGGGGCGAAGCCACGGCGGGTGATCGAGTTCAGCCACAGGCCCGGGGAGGTGTCGTACCAGTCCTCGGGGAACGACTGGTGCAGCTCGTAGGTGTCGACCTTGCCGAGGCCGGTCTGGCCGGCGCGGGCGCCCTTCGTCGTCACCGTGTCCAGGCGCATCTGCGTCCAGAAGGAAGGGAAGGGCGGGCAGAGCTTCGAGGAGGACTTGCAGTTCAGGTTGCCGGGCGTGTCCCACCAGGGGCGGTAGGCGCCCGGGTCGTCGGTCTTGTTGAAGTTGTCCGCGGTGCACGCCGCGTCGGACTTGAGGCAGCGCTGCCTGACGCCGAACTCGACGCTCGCCGAGGGCTTGGTGAGGTCCGCGCGCATGCCGTACTCGATGAGGGTCGGGTAGGCGAAGCGGTCGTACTGCTCGGGGCTCTTGAACTTCTTCTTTACCGCGTAGTAGTTGGTCTCCTGCTTCCAGCTGACGACCATCGTGTTGCCGTGGGTGTCGACGACCTTGTCCAGGCCCCAGCGCCAGGCCTGCTTCTTGCCGGCGCCACAGCGGGAGTCGGCGAACGCGGTCGCGTGGCAGGGCTCGCCCGGGTGGTTGCCGAAGACGGGAACGGTGGAGACCGAGTGGGTGTCGGCATGGCCGCCGCCGACCTGGTTGAGGCCGTAGTAGTACTTCGTGCCGTCCGTGGTCGTGACGACCCAGTACTCGCCGTTGTTGTCGCCGTTGCTGCCGCCGGTCCGGCGCTCGACACGGGTGCCGTCGTCCTGGAGGGGGCGGTACACCTCCGTGTCGGTCTCGGGGTCACTGCCGGACGCGGCGTCCCGCACGAGTTCGGTGGTCTTGCCCATGAGGTACATCACCGCGTTGTACGACGCCCAGCACAGGTCGGACGTCTTGTCCTTCTTGGCGGTGTTGTTCGGCGTGCCGGAGTTGAGGGTCTTCCGGTCGTCCTGGCAGGTGCGGTACCGGCGTTCGATGTGTCCGGGGTCGTAGTCCCAGCCCTCGCCGATCCAGGACGGCTGGGGCGAGGTGACGGCGGTACGGCCGTCCACCGTCTGGGAGTTGTAGGTGAACGAGACACCCGGCACCGGCCCCGCCGGAGCCGCCGGGATCGACAGCGGGTACGACCAGGTGAAGGCGCCGGAGGAACCGCCGGCCGCCCACTTGCCGTTGGAGACGAGCGGGGTGGCCTTGAAGGTGCCGCCCGCCCCGCCGCCCGAGTCGACCGCGCCGACGACGGCGGCGTCACCGGTCGCGGCGACCGGCGTGGCGGACGCGCCCGCCTTGCGGTACGCGGCCTGCGCGAGGGTGGGTCCGCCGGACTCGGCGACCTTCGCGGCGGCCGCCGGGGTGACCGTGCCGTCGGCGGCGGTGTCGACCGTGGCGGTGATCGACTGGGTCTTGGTGTCGTTGACGGTCTCCAGTTCCTCGTACTCCTGGCACGCCTCGACGTCCGGCGTCGTCAGGTAGCACTCGGGGAACTGGACGAAGCGCAGCCGGGAGGCCCAGTCGGCGCCGTACAGGTTCTTGAACTTGGCGTAGTCGAGCTTGACGGAGACCGGGACGGACCCGGTGGCGGGCGCCTGGACCTTGACCACGGCGCCGTCGACGCCCTGGGCGACGGTGGAGGCGCGGTCGTAGACCTGGACGGCCCATGTGCCGGTGGGGGCAGCCTGGTCGGGGGCCTGGCCGAGGCTGACGGGGAGGTCCTCGACGGGCTTGAGGTCGACCTGCTGGGCCGTCGAGGCCGTGCGGGCAGAAGGCGTTCGGGTCGAGGCCGTGCGATCCGAGGCCGTGCGTGCCGAGGCGGGGGTCGTGGTCGCGGTGCCGCCGAAGCTGACCGTGCCGGTGTCGGCGAGCGGTGCGGTGGCGGTGCCTGCCGGGGCCTGCTCCAGGTCCTCGGGGACCTCGACCTTCAGGGTCTCCAAATCCCGTTCGAACGTCTCGCCCGTCAGGGGCTTGTCCTGGTCGAGCGCCTCCAGGTCGAGGGTCTCGCGGCCCTTCTCCGCGACGGCCGGATCGGGCGGCAGGGCCAGGGACTGGGCGGGCACGAGGCCCACGAGCAGCGCCGCGCCGATCGCGGGCACGACGGCTCTGCGCACACGGGCACGACGGACATTCGAGTAGCGACCGAACACGGCGAGGTCCCCCCGGACCACTCGAGGCGGGCCAGGAACAGACCACGCGTGATGGCGTATCAGATGCCGAGGATTCTGTGGGGCTCATGTGAAGTTTCGCTAGATCATCTGTACGTATGTGATGACCGTCACGGTGCGTAAACATGGATAGCGGCCAGGGGGGACCAGATACGGGATTTGCCGAGGTAAGGGAAAGCCCCGCCCCTCCGCGATCAATCGCGTAATTCACCAGTTCCCCTGGCAAATAACCATCGAAACACGGGAGTTCAGGAATGTTTCGCGGCTTTTGATGGCAACCGTTGTGGCCGGTAGGCGTCTTGTCCACCGTCTGCCGCAACCACCTTTACGGGCCGCCGCCTTGATCCGCTCAATCCCCCGCGGCGGCTGCGAAGCGTGACGACGGCCCGTGCATAGGTCATCATCGGCTCGCCCGGCCGAGCCCTGCCCGTGCCGGTTCCAAGGGGGGAAGGGGGAACTCGCCCGATGACGCGCAAGGAGCGCAACTGGCGTCGTCTGCCCGGCAGACGCACCACGGCCGCCGTACTCACCGCGGCGCTGGCCGCGACCGGCATCACCTTCATCGGTCTCGGTCTGGACGAGCCCGGTTCGCGCGGCGGCTCGGACGGCGCGGGTCGGAAGAAGCCGGTCGGGGAGGCCGCCGCGCTCGCGCGGGCGGCCGAGACCGGCAGGCCCGTCGAGGTCACGGCGGCACGTACGGCGAGGTCCACGACGTGGGCGCGCCCCGACGGCCAGATGGCGAAGAGGCTGTACTCGTCGCCGATCCGGGCCAAGGTGGGCGGCGAGTGGAAGCCGATCGACTACGACCTGCGCCGCACCGCCAAGGGCTGGGAACCGAAGGCCACGAACGCGAGAATGGTGTTCTCGGCCGGGTCGAGGGCCGCGCGCGGCGAGGACGGGCGGGACGACGAGCGCGCCTCCCGCGCCGGCTCCGGCGTGCGGCGGATCTCCCTGGTCAAGGGCGTGCGCACGGCCGCCGCCGCGGACGCGAGCCCCCTGGTCAGCCTCACCGTCGACGGCTACACCATCCAGCTGACCTGGCCGGGCCCGGTCCCCGCCCCGATCATCGACGGCTCCCGCGCGCTGTACCCGGAGATCCTCCCGGGCGCCGACCTGGTGCTGACCGCCGACGACGACGGCTTCGCCCAGCTCCTCGTGCTGAAGAACCGCACGGCCGCCGCCGACCCTCGGGCCCAGCAGCTGTCGTACGGCATCACCGCCGCCGATCTGACGTTCCGGCTCGACCCGGTGACCAGTGTGCTGAGCGCGGAGAACGCGTACGGCAACGAGGTGGCCGTCTCGCCGACCCCGCTGATGTGGGACAGCTCCGGCTCCCCGGCGGTGACCGACGGCCAGGTCGGGGCCACCGCGCAGCCGACCACGGAGGAGAGCCCGGAGCCCACCGCGTCGGCGTCCGACGAGCCGGGCGACAGCCCGAGCCCCACCGAGGGGCTGATCGAGACCGACGAGCAGGGCGACACCAACCCGGAGACGCTGCCGCCGGCCACCGACGGTCCCGCTCCGACGGTGTCGGAATCCCCGCTGCCGTCCGCCCCGGCCGAGCCGACACCCGCGCCCACGCAGGGCGGCTCGGCGGCCACGCTCAGCCTGCCCGGCCTGGACGGGCCCTCGCCCGACTCGCGCGGTGAGCTGGTCGAGGCCGATCTGTCGGGGGCGAACTGGGTGCTCACCCCGAACACGGAGTTCCTGACCGACCCGGCCACCAAGTACCCGGTGTTCGTCGACCCGTCGGTGAAGAAGCACACCCAGAACTGGACGACCGCCTACAGCCGGCACCCCAACGCCACGTTCTACAACGGCAAGGGCTTCAACAAGGGCGGCACGCACGAGGCCCGCGTCGGCTTCGAGTCGGACACCTGGGGCACCTCGCGCTCCTACTTCAACATCGCCTTCGACAAGGACCTCAAGGGCACGAAGATCACAAGTGCGAAGCTGCGCATGCTGGAGACGTACTCCTGGTCGTGCAGCTCCCGCTCGATGAGCGTGCACCTGACGGGCCCGGTGAACGGCAAGACCAACTGGAAGAACGCGCCCAAGCTGAGCGACGGCAACAAGTTCGCGACCAAGAGCTTCGCGCACGGCTACAAGTCCGGCTGCCGGGACGCGTACGAGACCTTCGACGTGCGCCGGGCCGCGCAGAAGCGGGCCGACGAGGGCAAGGACACCATCACGTTCGGTCTGCGGGCACGGGACGAGCACTCCCAGTACTCGTGGAAGAAGTTCCAGGCCAACGGCGACAACGCCCCGGTACTCGAACTCGTCTACAACCGCAAACCGACCATCGACGCCAAGTCGCTCGACCTCGGCCCGGACGCCAAGTGCACCACCACCGAGCCATACGTCCGCATGGGCTCGGGCAGTCTGACGTTCACCGCGCGGGGAGCCGACAAGGACAAGAACCTCGACTTCCTCGACTTCGACCTGTGGCCGACCGGCAAGTGGGACTCCACGCATGATCTGCTGGGCTCCACCGGCAAGGTGTCGGTGGGCGGCGACAAGGACGTCGCGCTGCGCACCACCAGCGGCTTCTCCACCAGCAAACTCACCAACGGCACCCTGTACTCCTGGCGGGTGCGGGCCGTGGACGACGCGAACGCCAGCTCCGGGTACGCCCCGGCCAGCACCCCGTGCCGCTTCGTCCTCGACACCACCGCACCCAAGCCGCCGAAGGTCAGTTCGACGGACTTCCCGAACGCGGACGGCGCCGAGAACGGCTTCGGCAACGACGCCGAGGACGCCAACTGGTCCACGAAGAAGTTCGGCACGCCCGGCTCCTTCACCGTGCGCGCGCTCAACACGGACGTCGTCCGCTACGAGTACGGCTTCAACGCGCCGAGCTACCCGTTCAGCGTGAACCGCACCAGCGGCACGGCCACCACGGTCAGCGCGACCCTCGCGAACGCGAAGCCGCCGACGGCGGGACCCAACGTGCTGTACGTGCGCACGGTGGACGCCGCGGGCAACCCCTCGCAGCCGACGAAGTACTTCTTCTACGTCACCCCGCGCGACCAGGCCGACTCCCCCGGCGACTTCACCGGGGACAAGCTGCCCGACCTGATGGTGGTCTCCGACGCCGGCAACCTGGTGATGTACCCCTCCCAGGCCACCAACGACCTGACCAAGGGCACCGGCGACCTCGACTACTCGATGTCCGGCGCCTACCGGGCGAATCCCGACAAGGATCCGAACGGCGACGACCTTCCGGCGTTCGTCGCCGCGCCCGCCGGCCACTTCAAGGGCGCGCTCATCACCCACAACGGCGACATCTACGGCGGTGACGGCCTCCAGGACCTGGTCGTCCGGCTCGGCGACAAGCTGTGGGTGTACCCGGGCGACGGCTACGGCGCGGTCAACATCGACCGCCGGGTGGAGATCCTGCTCCCGTCCAACGCGCCGAACCCGTCCACCCTGACCCAGATCGTCTCGGCGGGCGACGCCACCGGGGACGGCCGCACCGACTTCTTCGCCACCATGGGTGACGAGCTGTGGGCGTTCACCGGGTACCACGGCGCCACGATCGACCAGGCGATCCGGCTGTCGTCCTCGCCCTGGACCGAGCGGGACATCGTCAGCGTGGCGGACTTCAGCGGCGACGGCGTGACGGACCTGATCTACCGCAGTGACGTCTCCGGCCGCCTGCTGTCCCGCAAGGGCGTCAAGGCGAGCAGCGGTACGGGCACCGACCTGAACTCCCTGGCCGCCGCCGCCAACTCGGCCGACGGGGAGGACGGGATCTACGGTGCCTCCGGCTGGGGCAGCGGCAACATCTATCTGCTGGCCGGCACGCCGGACGCCAACGGTGACGGGATCCCGGACATCTGGACGGTCCACACCAACGGCACCGTCCGCTTCTACACCGGCAGCCGCACGGCGATGTCCGGTTCGGGCACGGAGATCATCGGCTCGGCGAGCTACTGGAAGACCCGCATCGCCATCGGCTGACCCCAGCCCGGGAGGGGCCGACCGCGAACGTCTGCGGTCGGCCCCTCGCCGTTCTCCCCCGCCCCGCCTCTCACCGCCCGCTTCGCCCGTTCCGTCGACCCTGTCGCGCCGCCCGCCGTCGCTCCCGGGGTTCCGCCGGACCGCGTTCTAACCTGACGGCATGTCAGATGATGAGTCGTACGAACTGCTCGGTTTCGACAACATCCTCCTGCCCGTCGGCGACCTCGACGAGGCCGTCGCCTTCTACGGGCGGGCAGGATTCGACGTCGCCTTCCACCTCGACGAGGCCGGGATCGCCCTGCTGAAGGTGGGCAAGGAGACCCCCGGACTGCTGCTCCGCACGGAGGACGAGCTGCGGCACCGGCCGCCGGGGTGGGCCGCCGCCCGGGTGTGGCTGGAGGTGCGGGACGCACGGTCCGCCGCCCGCGCCCTCACGGCGGCGGGCGTCCAGCCGATCGACCCGCCGTTCTCCGTCGCCACCGGCTGGACCGTGGAGTTCGCCGATCCATGGGGGAACGTCATCGGCCTCACGGACTACACCAAGCGGCCCGAACTGGCCCGCACCTCCTGACCCCTCCCCGGGTTCCCCCTCTCCCCACCCCCTCCGAATCTCCGCTTGAACATGTTCAAAAACAGGGCTACTGTCTCACCGACAGCACGTTTTGAACGTGTTCAAGTAAGCCGGAAGGGGTGGGGGCATGGACCTCACGGTCGTCGCGTACGTCATCTATCTGCTGGTCAGCGTGGGTCTGACGGTCTGGGTGGCGAGGACGCTGAGCAGGAACGGGCGGATCTTCCTCGGAGACGTGCTCCACGGGAACGACAAGCTCGCGGACGCGGTGAACCACCTGCTGGTCGTCGGCTTCTACCTCGTGAACCTGGGCTTCGTGGCCCTCTACCTGAACGCGGACGGCGCCATCGAGAGCCCCCGCGAGGTGTTCGAGGCGGTGTCGGCGAAGCTCGGCGTGGTGCTGCTGGTGCTGGGGGCGCTGCACCTCGGCAATGTGTTCGTGCTCAACAAGTTCCGGCGGCGGGGCGCCATGGAGCGGGAGCAGGTGCCGCCGGTCGCGCCGCAGGGCTGGACCACGCACGCGGCGCCCTCGGTCCCGCCGGCCGGGGCGTGACCCCGATGACGGCGATCGAGGCCACCGTGGACCGGGGCGCCGAGCGCGTCCCGGTCCACGGGCTCACCGTGCTCTACGACGCCCGGTGCACCCTCTGCGTCTTCGTGAGGGAGTGGCTGGGCCGGCAGCGGCAGCTGGTGCCGCTCGACTTCGTCGCGGCGGGGTCCGACGAGGCCCGGCGGCGCTTCCCCGCACTCGACCACCGGGCGACCCTCGCGGAGATCACCGTCGTCGGGGACGCCGGGCAGGTCTACCGGGGCTCCGCCGCCTGGGTCGTCTGCCTGTGGGCACTGCGCGAGCACCGGCCGCTGGCCCACCGGCTGAGCACCCCCGCCGGGGCACGGCTCGCCCGCGGCGCGGTGCTCGCCGCCGCGAAGTGGCGGGGCGTCGAGCAGGGAAGCGGTACGCGCGGGGCGGGCGCCCGGCCGCAGTGGGGCGGCGGGATCTACTCCAGCGCGGACGGCTGGACGTACGACCCCCGGCACGGGTGGACGTACACCGCGCCCCAGCCCGCCGCCCCGGCGGGGGCCGCGCCCGGCGTTCCCTCCCCGGCCGCCGGCCCCGCCGGTCCCTCCCCCGCCCTCCCCGGCGGCTGCGACAGCGGTACCTGCCCGACTGGTTAGGCTCTGCCCGTGCCCGCAGTGAACGACGAACCCAGCGCAGAGACCGGCCCCGAGCTTCCCGTGGCGGAGCCACCGGCCGCCGACGACGACGGGGCACCCGGCGGCCCCCGGGGCGGCTCCGCCAAGTCCGAGCAGACCCGCGCGCTCATCCTGGAGACCGCGCTGCGGCTGTTCCAGGAGCGCGGGTACGACAAGACGACGATGCGGGCGATCGCCAAGGAGGCCGGGGTCTCCGTCGGCAACGCGTACTACTACTTCGCCGGCAAGGAGCACCTGATCCAGGGGTTCTACGACCGGATCGGCGCGGAGCACCGGGCGGCGGTTCGGCCGGTGCTGGAGCGGGAGACGGATCTGCAGGCGCGGATCGCCGGGGTCCTGACGACCTGGCTGGACGTGGCGGAGCCGTACCACGAGTTCGCGGCGCAGTTCTTCAAGAACGCGGCCGACCCGGACAGCCCGCTCAGCCCCTTCTCGCCGGAGTCGGCGGGGGCGCGCGAGGAGTCCATCGCGGTCCACCGCGAGGTCCTCGCCGGTGCGAAGGCGAAGGTCCCGGAGGAACTCCGCGAGGTCCTGCCCGAGTTGATGTGGCTGTCCCAGATGGGTCTCGTCCTCTACTGGGTCTTCGACCGCACGGAGGGCCGCGAACGCAGCTACCGCCTCGCGGAACGAGGGGCCCGCCTGACGACCAGAGGGGTCTCCCTGGCCCGCTTCCGCGTCCTGCGCCCCCTCGTCCACGAGGTCCACGAACTGTTCACGGACTTCCTGCCGGGGATGACGAAGGTCCTGCCGGACCCGGGGGGCAGGAAGCCGACGGGCTGACACGATCGAGGGACGGCGCCCCCACCCGCCGCCACCGGCGCCACTGGACGGAGATGATGCCTCCGGCACCGCACGGGGCGGGCAGTGGGAGGGGCACGGAATGGCACAGGGGTTGGGCAAGTGGTCCTCGCTCGGTTCCATCGCCGAGGAGATCGAGGAGTCCCGGCCGGGGTGGCGCGCCGAGGTCCACCACGGTCAGATCGTCGTCGTACCGCTGCGGGACGGCCCCCATGCGGAGATCCTGACCGAGGTCCTCCTCAGCTGCGTGGAGGCCGGTCTGCACCGCGGTGCGAGCAGGGTGCTCCCGGGCATCGGCCTGCGGCTGCCGGACGGTCCGGGCGGCCAGGACGCCTATGCGGTGCCGCACCTCTCCGTGGTCACCGCCGACTACCGCGAACACCTCGTTGGGGCCACCCACTACGCCCCGGACTGCTTCCGGCTCGTGGTGGACATCGCCCACAGCGGTATCCCGCCGGAGCTGGGCTCGAAGACCTCGGCCTACGCCGGCGCCGGGGTGCCGTTCCATGTGGTGGTCGACCGCCACCACGGGCGGCTCCATGTCCTCACGGACCCCTCCGGGGACGACTACGCGGTCCACCGCGTCCACGCCCCCGGTGAGATCGTCACCCTGCCCGACTCCGTCGGCGCCGAGGTCACCCTCGATGTGGAACGGATCCTCCGAGCCGGTCGGCCGACCCACTAGCCGACCGCGTCCACCTCCCCCTCCGCCCCCGCCAGCTCCACGTCGTACACCAGTGGGGCCTCCCCCACGTCCACCTGTCGTGCGCGGGACGTGTGCGCCGGGGATGTCGCCGCCAGGAGGTACGTCCCCGGGCCGGGCACCGCGACGATGTACGAGCCGTCCGCCAGGGACGTCACCCGGTCCAGTCGGCGGCCGCCCCGGGTCAGCAGGGTCACGTCGGCGTCGCCCACCGGCTCACCGTCCGCCGTGCGGATGAAGCCGTGGATCACGGAGGCGGGTCCGCCGCCCTCCGACCCGGTCGCCGGTTCGACGGCCGCCGGCTCCTCCTTCGGCTCCACCGCCAGATGCGGCAACCGCTTCTCCAGCCCCGCCGGCAGCCACCAGTTCGCCTTCCCCAGCAGATGCATCGCGGCCGGCACGAGCGCCGTCCGCAGGATGAACGCGTCCAGGGCGACGGCCGCCGCGAGGCCGATGCCGGCCATCGCGGCCTCCAGCTCACCGCTCAGCACGAACGCGCTGAAGACGCAGATCATGATGAGGGCCGCGCAGTTGATGACCCGGCTGGTCTCGGCGAGGCCGACCCGCACGGCGCGGGCGTTGTCCTTGGTGTGGACCCACTCCTCGTGCATCCGGCTCACCAGGAACACCTGGTAGTCCATGGAGAGCCCGAAGAGGAGGGAGAGCATGATGACCGGCAGGAACGCGGCGATCGGGCCCTCCTTGCCGACGCCGAGCAGTTCCGTGCCCCAGCCCCACTGGAAGATCGCCACCAGGACGCCGAAGGACGCGGCCGCCGCGACGAGGTTCATCAGCGCGGCCGTCAGCGGCACCACCAGGGAGCGGAAGGCGATCATCAGCAGCAGGAAGCCCAGCGCGATGATCGTCGCGATGAAGTAGGGCAGCCGGTCGCCGGTGACCGACGCGAAGTCCTTCGACACCGCCGTCACCCCGCCCACATGGGCCTCCGTCCCGGACGCCGGGATCACGTCGTCCCGCAGCCGGTCGATGAGCCGGTCGGTCCGCTCGTCCTGGGGCGAGGTCGTCGGGACCACCTGGATCACGGTGACACCGTTCGCGGGCGGTACGGCGGCGACCTGGGCCACACCCGGCGTGGACTCGATCCGCGCGACGAGACCCTTCGCGTCCGTGCCGTCCACGACCACCTGGAGGGGCCCGTTGAAGCCGGGGCCGAAGCCCTCCGCCAGGAGGTCGTACGCCTGCCGGGTGGTCGTCGTGTCCCGGTGGTTGCCCTGGTCGGAGGTGCCGAGCCGGATCGACAGGACCGGCACCGCGAGGACCACCATCACGACGAGGGCGAGCACCGCGGTCGAGCGGGGGCGCCGCTCGACGTACGCCGACCAGCGGGCGGCCAGACCGCTGGTCACCTCCGGCTCGGGCCCGGCGGCCGCGAGCCGGCGCCGCTGGCGGCGGCTGAGGACGCGCGGGCCCAGCAGCCCGAGCAGGGCCGGCAACAGGGTGACCGCCGCGAGCACGCTCAGCACCACGGTCAGCGAGGTCGCGATGACGACGCCGTCCAGGAAGCGGAGGTTCATCACCAGCATGCCGGCGAGGGCGATGCACACGGTGCCGCCCGCGAACAGCACCGCACGGCCGGAGGTGTTGAGGGCGGTCACTGCCGCCTCCTCCGGTTTCATGCCGCGCAGGATGCCGCGCCGGTGCCGGGTGACGATGAACAGGGCGTAGTCGATGCCGACGCCGAGACCGATGAGCGAGCCGAGCAGCGGGGCCACGTCCGGGATGTTCGTGGTGTGGCTGAGCAGGGCCGTGGCCATCATGCCGGTGCCGACGCCCGCGATCGCCACGACGATCGGCAGCAGCATCGCGAAGAGCGAGCCGAAGGCCAGGAAGAGGACGACGGCCGCCGCGAGGATGCCGACCGCCTCGGACGTGCCCTGGGTGGCCTCCTGCGCCCGGGCGATCGCCTGACCGCCCAGCTCCACCTGGAGTCCGTCCCGTTCGGCGTCCCGCGCCGCCTCGATGACGTCGTCGATCAGCGCCTTCGGTACGGAGTTCGCCTGCTCGGTGAAGGTCACCTGGGCGTAGGCGATCGTCCCGTCCCGGCTGACGCCCGCGCCGCCGCCCGCGGCGCCGCCCTCGCCGTAGGGGCCGGTGACCTCGCCGACGCCGTCCATCCGCCCGATCCGTTCTAGCGCGGGCTCGATCCGGGACCGTACGGACGCGTCCCTGACCGACCCCTCGTCGACCTTCCACACCACCGTGTCGACGTCGCCCGCGCGTTCCGGGAAGGCCCTGTCCATCAGGTCGTACGCGCGCTTGGAGTCCGTGTCCGGGAGCGAGAAGACGTTCGCGTAGTCGGTGCCCGCGGCCGAGCCGGCGAAGCCGACGCCGAACACCGTCCCCACCCACAGCAACAGGACCACCAGTCGGTGCCGATAGCACCACCGTGCCAGTGTCGCCACGATCAACTCTCCTTCTGCGGCGGTCGATGGGTCCCCCAGGTCCTCGGATCACCTTCGACGGCCGGGCGGCCGGGACGACATGGCCCGCCCATGACTCTCAAGGAACTCCAAAGAGGAAGCGGCCCCACCGCGGAACACCCGTGCGGATACTGAGGACATGACCCGACACGAGGGAGTCGACGAGGCCGTGGGCCACGCCGGGGCCGGGCAGCACGGGACGACGGCCACCGTGCTCGTCGTCGAGGACGAGCCGAGCATCGCGGACGTCCTCGCCATCGCCCTGCGCTACCACCGCTTCGAGGTGATGACCGCCGGTACGGTCCGGGAGGCGCTCGCGCTCGCCGAGCGCACCCGGCCCGACGCGGCCCTGCTGGACGTGATGCTCCCGGACGGCGACGGCCGGGCCCTCGGCCGTGAACTGCGCGTCCGGCGGCCGGAGCTGGCGCTGGTCTTCCTGACCGCGCGGGACTCGCCCGCAGAGATCGTCGGCGCGCTCGGCTTCGGCGACGACTACATCACCAAGCCGTTCCACATCGACGAGGTGGTCGCCCGCGTCACCGCCGTGCTGCGCCGCACCCGGCCCGCCGACGTCCTCCCCCAGCGCCCGCCGCTGCGCTACGGCGACCTGGAGCTGGACGAGACGACGTACTCGGTGCACCGGGCGGGCCGCACGGTGGAGCTGACGCCGACGGAGTACGCCCTGCTGCGGTTCCTGGTGCGCAACGGCGGGCGGATCGTGCCGAAGGAGCAACTCCTTCGCCATGTCTGGCAGTACGAGCACACGCCGGCCGAGTCGACCGTCGTGGAGACCTACATCAGCTATCTGCGCCGCAAGCTGGACGCCCTCGGCCCGCCGCTGATCACCACCCGGCGGGGCGTCGGATACGGACTGGCATGACACTCCCCCGACGGCTTCCCGGCGGGCCCCGGCGGCTCCTCGGCGGACCACGGCAGGGGCGCGCCCACTACTCCCTGCGCGCCAAGCTCACCCTCGCCAACGTGGTGCTGCTGGCCGTGGCGATCACTGCGGCGACCACGGTCAGCGCGATGGGCATGCGGCTGTACCTGCTGGACAGCGTCGACACGGAGCTGATGACGACCCGCGACTCGATCGGCCGGACGCGGGTCAGCATGGAGCAGATCGACGCGCTGAGCGCGCTGGTCGCCGTCAGCCACAAGGCGTCCGCCGACCCGGCCGCCGAGGACGCCGACTCCCTCGTGCAGGGCGCCGTCTTCACCGCCCTGGACGACCGGGGCGAGCCGCTGAGCATCGCCGGTTTCGCGCCCACGGCCGGCCAGCGGGCGCTCGCCGCCGCCGTCGACGACCCGGCGGCCCTCGTCGCCGACGACGAACCCCACGACGTCGACGTGTCCGGCGCCCCGCACCGGGTCACCGCGGCCCGCCTCGGCGACGGCACGACCGTGCTGCTCGCCACCTCCACCGAGTCGCTCCACAAGGTCATCGCCAAGGCCCTCAGACTGGACTTCGGCGTCGGCGGCCTGCTCCTCGCGCTCCTGGCCTGCCTGACGCTGTTCAGTGTGCGCCGCCGGATGCGGCCCCTGGAGGACATGGTCGAGACGTCGTCGGCGATCGCCGAGGGTGATCTGACCCGCCGCATCCCCTCCAGCTCCGAGGCGACGCTGGAGGTCGAGCAGCTGCGCCTCGCCCTCAACTCGATGCTCCAGCAGGTCGAGTCGGCCTACCGCACCCGTGAACGCAGCGCCGCCCAGCTGCGCCGCTTCGTCGGCGACGCCTCCCACGAGCTGCGCACCCCGCTGTCGGCGATCCGCGGCTACCTCCAGCTCCACGAGAAGGGCATGCTCACCGATCCCGCCGAACGCCGTCGCGCCTGGGACCGCATGAACGGCGAGGTCGACCGCATGGGCCACCTCGTGGACGAACTCCTCACCCTCGCCCGCCTCGACCAGCACCCCGAACTCCGGCTGCGGAACGTGGACCTGGCCTGCCTGGTCCGGGACGCCGCCGCCGATCTCCGCGCCCAGCAGCCCGAACGCCCCGTGACGGTCGCCGCGGAGGGCGCCCTCCTCGTGCACGCCGACGAGTCGGGGCTACGGCAGATCCTGGGCAACCTGGTGAGCAACGTACGCACCCACACCCCCGCCGACGTGCCGGTCCGCCTCCGCGTGGCACGGGAGGACGGCACCGTGCGGCTGTCCGTCGCGGACGAGGGGCCGGGGCTGCCGGAGGAGGACGCGGCCAGGATCTTCGACCGCTTCTTCCGGGCGGGCGGGGGCGCAGGCAGCGGCCTGGGCATGGCCATCGTGCAGGGCGTGGCGGAGGCCCACGGCGGGGAGGTCACGGTGACCACGTCCCCGGGGTTGGGCCTGGAGGTGACGGTGACGCTGCCGCCGCGCTGAGACCTCCGCGGCCCCCGCTCGCCGTCGGATCCGGTCCGGCCGCCGCAACCGGGAAACACCCTCAGATCCAGTCCGCCGCCGCAACCGGATAACGCCGTCAGATCCAGTCCAGCCGCCACAACCGGAACACCCCGGTCGCGTCGGACAGGTACTGCGCCCCGCCGACGTCCTCCGTGCTGAGCACGTACTCCTTGCGCTGCCACAGCGGGATCAGCGGGACGTCCTGCGCGACGACGTCCTGGAGGCTCTTGAAGTCGTCCACCGCCCGGCTGCGGTCCTCGTAGCGCCGGCCGTCCCGGACGAGCCGGTCGGCCTCCTTGCTGCTGTACCCGTTCTTCAGGGAGCCGTCGGTGCCCACCAGGGGCCCGCTGAAGGTGTCGGGGTCGGGGAAGTCGGCCGAACTTGGTAAGCACGGGGAGCGCGTGAACTACGCGCTTCCCACGAGATCCTGACGAACCGTCACGCCTGCTTCGACGCCAGCTCCACGACGGTGACGTCCGACGGCGCCCCCACCCGCACCGGAGGCCCCCACGCGCCCGCGCCACGGCTGACGTACAGCTGGGTGTCGCCGTAGCGCTCCAGGCCCGCGAGGGTCGGGTTGGCGGCCTCGGCGACGTAGTTCATGGGCCACAGCTGGCCGCCGTGGGTGTGCCCGGAGAGCTGGAGGTCGACGCCGTGGTCGACGGCGTCATGGATCTGGACGGGCTGGTGGGCGAGGAGCACGACGGCCCGCGAGGTGTCCCGGTCGCCGAGCGCCCTGGCGAAGTCGGGGCCCTGCCCGTCGTCCTCCCCCGCGATGTCGTTCACCCCGGCGAGGTCGAGGTGCGGCAGCTCCCGGCGGTCGTTCTCCAGGGGGGTCATCCCCAGGCGCCGCACCTCCTCCACCCACTGCTCGGCGCCGGAGAAGTACTCGTGGTTCCCGGTGACGAAGTACGTGCCGTGCCGCGCCTCCAGACCCGCGAGCGGCGCCGCCGCCGGGCCCAGGTCCTTCACGCTGCCGTCGACCAGGTCGCCGACCACGGCGATCAGGTCGGGCTGGGTCGCGTTGATGGTGTCGACGACCTTCCGCGCGAAACCCCGGCCCAGCATCGGCCCGAGGTGGATGTCGCTGACCACGGCGATCCGGAAACCGTGCGCCGCGCGCGGCAGCTTGGCCAGCGGCACGGTGACCCGCTTGACCCGGGGACCGCGTACGACGCCGTACGTGCCGTAGCCGACCGTCCCGACGGCGGTCGCGGCGACGGCCCCACCGACCACACGGGAGACGAAGAGACGCCGGGAGACCCCCGAGGGGGACGCCCCGGCGGGCTGGACGGGGGAGCCTGCGCCGGGTACGGCGCCGTCGGCGGAGGCCGGGTCGGCGGACTCGGCGGCAGCCGTGGGCTTCGCGCCCGCCGGTACCGGCTCCGGTTCGCGCACCGCCGGTTCGGGCCGCTCGGCCGGGGCCGGGGCGCGCCGCGCGAGCAGACGGTTCAGCAGGGGGCGTACGGCCTCCCCCGCCAGGAGGGCCAGCAGCAGGTACAGCGAGAGAGCGAGCCACAGGAAGCCCGGCCAGCCCAGCGTCTGCTGGAGCCAGAAGGGGGCGCCGCCGCGCTCGGCGCCGAAGGCCGCGAACAGCAGCACCGGCCCGGCGATGAACACACCGGCGCCCACGCGTCTGGCCAGGCCCGGCCCCCGGGTCGTGTCCCGCACCAGCCGGCGCCAGGCATACCAGTGCAGGACACCGAAGGCGGCCAGCACCAGCAGCGCCACGAGAACGAAGACGATCACCATCACGTCGTACTCCCCGTCACGTCGTCCGACGAAGTGCGCGCAGACCACGCAACCCGATGACACCGATGGCCGTCCCAAGGACAAAGGAGACGACGGCGAGCGTCAGATGCACCCAGAAGTACGCGGTCGGATCGCCCGCGTCGTCGAACGCGAGGCCGCTGCCGTCCTTCCAGAGATTCCGGATGAAAGTGACCCAGATGACCCAGCTCCACACCCCGAAGGCGAGCAGGAACCAGGAGAGGGGGCGGCTGAGCTTCATGGGTTCAGTATCACCGCCAACCGCCGGGGCTTCGCGCCGGGGTGCGAGCGGGGGCGTGGGCGGCGCGGTGGCCGAGAACCGCGGTGGGACTCACCGGGCGGAGCCATGTACTTTCTCGATCGTGCCCGCCTCCAAGAAGACCGCCAGGCGCTCCCTGCCGGTCACCTCCGCCCTCGCCGTGTCCCTCTCGCTGACGTCGCTGTTCTCCCCGGCGCTCGCCCCGGCCGCCCATGCCGCCGACCCGAGCCCGAGCGGCAGCGCCTCCCCGTCGGCGACTCCCCCGGCGACGATGTCGAGCGTCGGAGGCGAACAGCTGGGCAGGCCGGGGACGCAGGCCAACCTGGACGGTGACGCGCCGGTCGTGCCCAAGGACATCAGCGCCCGCTCGTGGATCGTGGCGGACGCGGAGTCGGGCGAGGTGCTGGCCGCGCACAACGCGCACTGGCGGCTGGCGCCGGCGAGCACGCTGAAGATGCTGTTCGCGGACACGGTGCTGCCGAAGTTCAACAAGGACGACAAGCACAAGGTCGCCCTCAGCGACCTCGCCGGGGTCGGCGCGGGCTCCAGCATGGTCGGCATAAAGGAGAACGAGACGTACACCGTCCACGATCTGTGGCTCGGCGTCTTCCTTCGCTCCGGCAACGACGCGGTGCATGTCCTGTCCGCGATGAACGGCGGTGTCAAGCAGACCGTCGCCGACATGAACGCTCACGCCGAGGAGCTCCAGGCCCTCGACACGCACGCGGTCAGCCCGGACGGCTACGACGCCAAGGGGCAGGTGTCGTCGGCCTACGACCTGACGCTGATCGCCAGGTCGGGGCTGCAGAAGAAGGACTTCCGGGAGTACTGCTCCACCGTGCGCGCCAAGTTCCCCGGCGAGACGAAGAAGGGCAAGAAGGGCAAGAAGACCCGGTCGTCCTTCGAGATCCAGAACACCAACCGGCTCCTGACGGGCGACAGCGGTCTGGACGCCTACCAGGGCATCGCGGGTGTGAAGAACGGCAACACGACGAACGCGGGCGCGACGTTCACGGGGGTCGCCGAGCGGGACGGCCGGGTGCTCCTCGTCACCGTCATGCACCCCGAGAAGGAGGAGCACAACCAGGTCTACAAGGAGACCGCGAAGCTCTTCGACTGGGGGTTCGCGGCGGCGGGCAAGGTGCGGCCGGTGGGTGAACTGGTGCCGCCGAAGGGTGCGGAGACCTCCGGTGGCGGCACCGACCCCAGCACGCCGCCGGGGGGTACGGCATCGGCCACCTCCCCCGCGCCGGCCTCCGGCGGCGCGGGCGGCAAGGCGGTGGCCTCCGCGGCGTCCGACAGAACGAGCGGCATCGGGATCGCGCTGGGGATCACGGGCGGGGTGCTCGCCCTGGTGGCCGCCGGGGTGTTCCTGGTCAACCGGAAGTGGCCTCTGCGGCGCGGGAAGTAGGGCGCTGCTCCGGGCACGTCTGCGGGGTTGCCGTGCATCGCGGTCCGCGGGCGCGTCGTGGTTTCTCGCGCAGTTCCCCGCGTGGAACTGCGCGAGAAACCACACACCACCCGCACCCGCCGACGAACCGCGCACCCCCGAGCTATGAGGCGCCCTCGGCCTCCTCCCGCCCCTCAGCCGTCCAAGCCGCGCAGTACAGCAGCAACTTCGACGTGAAGTTGATCCACAGCAACAACGCGATCGGCACCCCGAACGCCCCGTACATGCTCTTCGACGCGACCCCCTGCATGTACCCGCTGAGCAGCAGCTTCAGCAGTTCGAAGCCGATCGCCCCCATGAACGCGGCCACCACGAGCCGCCGCCGCGGCGGGTGGACGCCCGGCAGAAGCGTCAGGACGTACAGCAGGAGCAGGAAGTCGGCCAGTACGGCCACGGCGAACGCGGCGATCTGGAGCACCACCCCACCCCACCCGTCCCGGTCGACGCCGAGCCGGTCCGCGGTCCAGCCGACGGTCGCCGACGCCACCGTGGACGCCGCGAGGGAGACGAGCACCGCGCCGCCGAGTCCGACGAGGATGCCCGCGTCCTTGGCCTTGGCGAGGACGGGGTTCTCCTCGGGCTCCGGCTTCTCCCACACCGCCCGCAGACAGCCCCGCATCTCCCCGACCCAGCCGATGCCGGTGAACAGCAGCACCGCGCCGGCGATGATCCCGACGGTGCCGGCGTTCTGGACGAGCCCGGCGATGTCGAGCTGGTCGGAGATGCCGGGCACCTGTTCGGCGAGCCGGTCCTCCAGCTCGCGCCGCCGGTTCTCGTCGAGCGTCGCCGCGGCGATGGCCGCGCCCATGGTCAGCAGCGGGAACAGCGCGAGGAAGCTGAGGAACGTCATGGCCGCGGCCAGCCGCGTCCATGTGACCCGCTCCAGCCGTTCGTACGAGCGCCACGCGTGCGTGATCATCAGGCGCTCGGCCAGCGGGCCGATCCCGGGGAGCTTTTTCAGCCAGTCCATGATCCGACTCTGCCCTCGTCGTGGTCACCCGATGCCGGAGTACCCACATGAGCGCTGATCACCAGTCGGCGACGGCCAGTCCGTACGTCACCAGCCACACCAGCGCGATGCAGGCGAGGGCCCGGTCGCGCAGGACGGCCAGGACGAAGGCGACCATGGAGAGCTGACGCCACGGCAGCACACTGGTGCTCGGGGCGCCGCCCTCTTCGAGGGCCCACAGGCAGTAGCCGAGGACGGCGAGCCCGGCGGCCATCTGCCAGACGAAGCGCAGGTTCCGGCGGTGTACTCGGTGAGCAGCGCCCGGGGCGCCGGCCCGGCCGGCGAGCTGCACGGCTTCCGAGTACCGCTTGGCGGCGACCATGAACAGCGCGCCGTACCCGGTGGTGATGAGGAACCAGCGGGACAGCGGGATGCCCGGTGCGAGCCCGCCGATCACCGCCCGCATCACGAACCCGGCGGTGACGACCGCGAGATCGACGACGAGGACGCGCTTGAAGCTGACGCAGTAGGCGAGTTGGAGCCCGAGGTATGCGGTCAGCAGGGCGGCGGTCCACGCCACGTGGCGGCGCCCAGCGCCACTCCGGCGGCCACGTCCGGGGGATGGTGCACGCCGACCACGAGCCGCGACAGACACGTCGCGGTGCCGAGCGGCGCGACGAGCGGGACGACGCCGAGCGTGCCGTACGCGACGACCGCCGCCGCCGACGAGGTGGCGTGCGAGCTGGGGAAGGAGTGCCGTCCGGCGGTGCGGACGAGCGGTTCGACGTGGGCGGGGCGGGCGCGGCGTACGAGCCGTTTGACGCCCATGCCGATCAGGTGCGCCCCGGCCGTGACCGCCGTGCCGCGCGGCCAGACGGCCCGCCGCTCCCGGTCGGCGACGGCGCCCGTGAGTCCGGCCGCGAGCCAGAGCGCCGTGTCCCCGGCCCGGGACAGTCCGCGCGCGGCGGCCGCGACGCGCGGATCGGCGCCCCGGGCCCGGCACGCGGAGAGCAGCCGCCGGTCCAGGCGGCGCACACCCCCGACAGCGTCGACTTCGTCCATGCGATGCCACTCTTCTGGGCGACCACTCGAGAACTCCGGCAATCTTGAACGACATCCCATTAATCACCCATTTCGGTGAGGCACCTGGGAAGGCGGGCCGATACGCCGGTTTCCTTGGCATTCACGGCGATACGGTCGCGCGCATGCCAGCCAACGCCGTCCCCTTCCCCGGTCGCATCACCCCCGTCACGGGCTGGGGCCGCACCGCCCCGACCGCCGCCCGGCTGATCCGCCCCCGTACGTACGAGGAGGCCTCGGCCGCCGTGCGGGCGTGCGGGGCGCGCGGCGGGATCGCCCGGGGGCTGGGGCGGGCGTACGGGGACGCGGCGCAGAACGCGGGCGGCGCCGTGCTCGACATGACGGGACTGGACCGGATCCACGCCATCGACGCGGACGGCGGCACGGTCCTGTGCGACGCGGGGGTGTCGCTGCACCGGCTGCTGGAGGTGCTGCTGCCGCTGGGCTGGTTCGTTCCGGTGACGCCGGGGACCCGCCAGGTGACCGTGGGCGGCGCGATCGCGGCGGACATCCACGGCAAGAACCACCATGTCTCCGGGGCGTTCGCCCGCCATGTGCTGTCGCTGGAACTGCTCACCGCGGACGGCGAGATCCGCACGGTTGCCCCCGGCACCCCGCTGTTCGACGCCACGGCCGGCGGCATGGGCCTGACGGGCGTGATCCTCACCGCGACCGTACGGCTGCTGCCCGTCGAGACGTCCTGGATGTCGGTCGACACGGAACGGGCCCGCGATCTGGACGACCTGCTGGCCCGGCTCACGGCCACCGACCGGTACTACCACTACTCCGTCGCCTGGATCGATCTCCTCGCCCGGGGCTCGGCGACCGGCCGCGCGGTCCTGACCCGCGGCGAGCACGCGTCCCTGGAGACGCTGGAGTCCTCGTCGGCACGCGCGCGTGGGGCACGTTTCGGCCGACGGGGTCCGCTCGGCCGTCCGTTGGAGTTCCGGACCTCGCGTTTCCCGGCCGCCCCCGCGTTCGTCCCCGAGGGGTTGCTCGGCCAGTCGACCGTGGGGCTGTTCAACGAGCTGTGGTACCGCAAGGCCCCCCGGGCCCGCGCCGACCAGCTCCAGCGGATCTCCACGTTCTTCCATCCCCTGGACGGAGTCCCGCACTGGAACCGGCTCTACGGGCGTTCCGGGTTCGTGCAGTACCAGTTCGTCGTCGGGCACGGCCACGAGGAGGCCCTGCGGCGGATCGTGACGCTGATCTCCGCGCGCCGCTGCCCCTCCTTCCTCGCCGTGCTGAAGCGGTTCGGGGAGGGCGACCCCGGCTGGCTGTCGTTCCCGATGCCCGGCTGGACGCTCGCCCTCGACATCCCGGCGGGCCTGCCCGGTCTCGGCGCCTTCCTCGACCGGCTGGACGAGGAGGTCGCGGCGGCCGACGGGCGCGTGTACCTGGCCAAGGACGCCCGGCTGCGCCCTGAGCTGCTGGCCGTGATGTACCCCCGTCTGCCCGAGTTCCAAGCGCTGCGCCGCGAGTTGGACCCCGACGGCGTGTTCGTGTCGGACCTGGCCCGCCGCCTGGGCCTGTAACGCCCGTACCGCGCCCTGCCCCCCGTTTCCCAGTCGTTCAGGAGCTGTCATGAAGGACGCGTTCGGCACCCCCCAGTCGCTGCTGATCCTCGGCGGTACGTCGGAGATCGCGCTCGCCACCGCCCGCCGGCTGATCGCCCGCCGTACCCGCGCCGTCTGGCTCGCCGGACGCCCCTCGCCGGACCTGGAGAAGGCCGCCGCCCATCTGCGGGGTCTCGGAGCCGAGACGCACACCATCGCCTTCGACGCCCTCGCCCCCGACTCGCACGAGACGATCCTCGGCAAGGTCTTCGCCGAGGGTGACATCGACATGGTGCTCCTCGCCTTCGGGGTGCTCGGCGACCAGGCGCACGACGAACGCGACCCGGCGGCCGCCGTCCGCGTCGCCCAGACCAACTACACGGGTGCCGTGTCGGCCGGCCTGGTCTGCGCGCGGGCCCTCCAGGCGCAGGGCCACGGCTCGCTCGTCGTCCTGTCGTCGGTGGCCGCCGAGCGCGCCCTCCGCTCAAACTTCATCTACGGCTCCGCCAAGGCCGGCCTCGACGTCTTCACCCAGGGCCTCGGCGACGCCCTCCACGGCACCGGCGTCCATGTGATGGTCGTACGGCCCGGTTTCGTGCGCACGAGCATGACCGCGGGCCGCCCGGAGACGCCCTTCGCCACCACTCCGGAGGCGGTGGCGACGGCGATCGAGCTGGGACTGCGGCGCCGCTCGGAGACGGTGTGGGTGCCGGGGACGCTGCGACTGGTGATGGCGGCGCTGCGTCATGTGCCGAGGCCGCTGTTCCGCCGGCTGCCGCTGTAGGACACCGGCTGACCCGGCATGGCACGGGGCCGACTACCGCTGAAGAACCGGGGGCGCCCGGCCTCAGTGGGTGGGGAGCGTGGTGTCGCCGACCGGGGCGCCCGCCTGCGGGGGGACGACCGTACCGCCGAAGGCGAACTCGCGGAGCTTGCGCCAGACCCCGTCGGCGCCCTGCTCGTAGAGCGCGAAGCCGGTGCAGGGCCATTCGGCCTCGTACCCGGCGAGTTCCTCGAACGCCCGGTCCATCGCCTCCTCGGCGATGCCGTGGGCCACGGTGACGTGCGGGTGGTACGGGAAGTTCAGCTCGCGCGCCACCGGCCCGGAGGCGTCCCTGACCTGCTTCTGCAGCCAGGTGCACGCCTCGGCGCCCTCGACGACCTTGACGAACACCACGGGCGACAGCGGCCGGAAGGTGCCCGTGCCGGCCAGCCGCATCGGGAAGGCCCGGCCGGCGGCCGCGACCTCGACGAGATGCGCCTCGATCGCCGGCAGCTCGGTCTCCTCGACCTCCGTCGGCGGCAGCAACGTGACATGCGTGGGGATGCCGTGAGCAGCGGCGTCGCCGAAGCCCGCGCGCCGCTCCTGGAGCTGGCTGCCGTGGGGCTCCGGGACCGCGATCGACACACCGATCGTTACGGTCCCCACGTCGTCTCCTGTCGTCGTGTCATGCGTCCGTGTCTTCGTCTGTCGTGACGCGCCACCGGCTATCGACTGTACGGCCACGGCGGTGTTCCGGGCAGGCGCGGCCGGAGTGATGTACAGCGCTGCCGGTGGCGCGATCGGCGCGCGGCCGACCGGGGTGGTGCGGCTCAGTGCTTGGCGGGCAGGAATCCCACCCTGTCGTACGCCTGGGAGAGCGTCTCCGCGGCGACGGCGCGTGCCTTCTCCGCGCCCTTGGCCAGGATCGAGTCGAGCGTCTCCGGGTCGTCCAGGTACTGCTGGGTGCGCTCCCGGAAGGGCGTCACGAAGTCGACCATGACCTCGGCGAGGTCCGTCTTGAGCGCACCGTAGCCCTTGCCGACGTACTTCTGCTCCAGTTCCGCGATACCCGTCCCCGTGAGCGTGGAGTAGATGGTCAGCAGGTTGCTGACACCCGGCTTCTCGACGGCGTCGTAGCGGATCACGGTGTCGGTGTCGGTGACCGCGCTCTTGACCTTCTTGGCGGTGGCCTTCGGGTCGTCGAGCAGGTTGATCAACCCCTTGGGGGTCGACGCCGACTTGCTCATCTTGATCGCCGGGTCCTGGAGGTCGTAGATCTTCGCCGTCTCCTTGAGGATGTACGGCTTCGGGATCGCGAAGGTCTCGCCGAAGCGGCCGTTGAAGCGCTCGGCGAGGTCACGGGTGAGCTCGATGTGCTGGCGCTGGTCCTCGCCGACCGGGACCTCGTTCGCCTGGTAGAGCAGGATGTCGGCGACCTGGAGGATCGGGTACGTGAAGAGGCCCACGCTCGCGCGTTCGGCGCCCTGCTTGGCGGACTTGTCCTTGAACTGGGTCATCCGGGAGGCCTCGCCGAAGCCGGTGAGGCAGTTCATGACCCAGCCGAGCTGGGCGTGCTCGGGGACATGGCTCTGGACGAAGAGGGTGCACCGCTCGGGGTCGAGACCGGCGGCGAGCAGCTGCGCGGCGGCGAGCCGGGTGTTCGACCGCAGGTCCGCGGGGTCCTGCGGAACGGTGATCGCGTGCAGGTCGACGACCATGTAGAACGCGTCGTGGGACTCCTGCAGAGCCACCCATTGGCGCACGGCGCCGAGGTAGTTGCCGAGGTGGAACGAGCCTGCGGTGGGCTGGATTCCGGAGAGCACACGGGGTCGGTCAGAGGCCATGCCCACCATTCTCTCAGGTATCGGGGCCCGCTCCGGAACCTACCGGAAACAGATGGGGCACAGCTGGGAACCGATCGGCCGCGGGCGGTGTACCCCTGTTGTGAGAACGCGGGAGGGGGGCCGCATCGTCGATGAGGCCGCGGTGATCGCACGCGTACGCGCCGGAGAGCCGGAGGCGTACGCGGACCTGGTGCGCGCCCACACGGGCATCGCGCTGAGGGCGGCCCGGGCGCTCGGCGCCGGTCCGGACGCGGAGGACGTGGTGCAGCAGGCCTTCTTCAAGGCGTACTGCTCGCTCGGCCGCTTCCGGGACGGGGCGGCGTTCCGGCCGTGGCTGCTGTCGATCGTGGCCAATGAGACGAGGAACACAGTGCGGACAGCCGGACGTCAGCGGTCCCTGGCCGACCGTGAGGCGGCCCTCGTGGAGGCCGAGCCGCTGATACCACCGGCGGCCGATCCGGCGGTCGCCGCGCTGGAGATAGAGCGCCGGGTCGCCCTGCTGGGCGCGCTGGAGCAGCTCAGCGAGGAGCACCGACTGGTCGTCACCTACCGCTACCTGCTGGAGATGGACGAACCGGAGACGGCCGCCGCCCTCGGCTGGCCCCGGGGCACGGTCAAGTCCCGCCTGAGCCGGGCCCTGCGGAAGCTGGGGCGTTTACTGCCGGAGTTCGATCCGGGCGAGTCCCTCGACCGGAGGGGACGCAGGAGAGGGGGTGATGGGGGTGAGTGAGCGGACCGGGGACGAGGAGCGAGAGCCGGAGCGGGCGCGCAGGCAGGGCGAGGGGCCTCGGGGCGGAGACGGGGCCGGTGCCCGTGGCGACGACGGCGACCGTACCCGTGGCGGCGACGGCGGGCTGCGTGATCGTCCGGTGGTCGGGCTGCCCGCGGAGCTGCGGGCGCTCGGGCGGTCGCTGGACCGGCCGGCCGGCGGCCGGGACGGCGGGGACGACCCGGACGAGACCATGGTCGAGCGGGTCCTGCGGCAGATACTCGCCGAGCAGGTGCCGACGCCGGTGGCCGAGCCGCCGGTGGCCCGTGGACGGCTGTCGGCGGTGCGCCGGTGGCTGCGGCTCAGGGGGCGTGCGCTGACCGCCGCGCTGTGCGGGCTGCTCACCGTCTTGGTCCTCACTCCCCCGGTGCGGGCGGCCGTGGCCGACTGGTTCCGGTTCGGCGGGGTCGAGGTGCGGTACGACCCGTCGGCGACGCCTTCGACCGGCGCGAGGGTGCCGGGCTGCCCGGACCCGGTGCCGCTCGCCGAGGCCGGGCGGCGCGCCGGGTTCACTCCGCTCGTGCCGGAGGCGCTGGGCGCGCCGGACGCGGTGTCCGTGACCGTGGCTCCGAAGGGCCGCACCGTGATCACCCTGTGCTGGCGGGAGCGGGGGCGTGTGATCCGGCTCGACGAGTACGCGGCCCGGCTGGCGCCCGAGTACGCCAAGACCGTGGCCGGGGAGCAGGACGTGCAGTGGGTCGAGCTGGGCCCCGGCTGGTACGAGGTGCTGTGGTTCCCCAGGGCGCATCGGCTGCGCTTCTGGATGCGCTCCGAGGACGGATCCCGCTTCACCCGCTCCGAACGCACGGCGGGTCCGACGCTGCTGTGGGTGCACGAGGGCGACTTCACCCTCAGGTTGGAGGGCGTGGACTCCAGGGCACGGGCCGAGAAGATCGCCCGGTCGGTGAAGTGATGGGTCGGTGAAGTGATGGGTCGATGGGGTGACCGGTCGGTGGGGTGATCAGGCTGTGGGAATCGGTCCGGCCTGAGTGGGAACCCCGGCGGCGCGAGCGGTGTACCAGGAATGACACTGCGCGTGCGGACGGACCGCACCGCTTCCGATCGGGGGGTGTCGGATGCGTGGACCGCGACAACCGGTGGCGACCATGGGCGCGCTGCTGACGGCGTTACTGACCGGCTTCGGCCTGGTGTTGCTGGGGGCGCAGCCCTCGGCGGCGGGCGGGCCGACCAGCGTGCTGCTGGCCTCGCCGACCAGCCAGCGGACGGCTTCGCTCTACGGCACGGACAAGGCGTACATACGCCTTCAGGAGTTGGTGGGCCTGGTCGGCTCCGGGCTCGACGGCGGCCGGGGCAAGCCTCCGATGTCGGAGGAGGAGCTGGCGGAGACATCGGGCGAGATGATCAATGTCACCTGGATGATCCATGACGTGAGCCCATGGCGTGTGGACCGGGTCTATCCGAGCCTGCCCAGCACGAAGGACGTCTGGATCCATACGACGGTGAGCGTCGGCGGCCTGGGGACGGACGCCGCCGCGGAGAGCCGCGGCGTCTGGCACAAGGCGAAGGACTCCGAGGAGCTGCGGCAGGTGCTGACCCGGCTCGGGGTCCTGGGCAAGGAGTCGGACGGTACGGCGCGGGGCGAGCTGCCGTCGCTCCCCGCACCGGTCACGGCCGGTGCCGACACCGGCGCGACAAGCGATGGCGAGGGCGATGAGGGGAGCGCGAGCGAACCGGGCCTGGCGGACCAGGCCCGGTGGGCGATACCCGCGCTGGCGCTGGGCGCGGCCCTCGGCTCCACCGTCACGCTGGTGCTGCGCCGCACGGCGGCCCGGCGGGACACCGGACCGCGAGGGCCCCGTCAGGAACTGCTGGACGCCTGACCGACGAAGGCGGCCGCCCGTCGCGGTCACGACGAGCGGCCTCCTGCGTAGGGCGTCCGGGGTCCTGCGGGAAGCTTCCGGGGTCCGGCTTCCGGCTTCCGGCTTCCGGCTTCCGGCTTCCGGCTTCCGGCTTCCGGCTTCCGGCAGGGTCAGCCGAGGTCGATCTCCGGGTACAGCGGGAAGCCGGCCACGAGGTCGGTGGCGCGGCGGGAGATCTCGTCCGAGACCTTCGCGTCGAGCACGTGCTGTGCCTTGGACGGGGCGCCCGACTTGGTGGTGCCGGGCGTCGCGGTGGTGAGGACGCGGTCGATGAGGCCGGCGACCTCGTCCATCTCGGCGGTGCCCAGACCACGGGTGGTCAGGGCGGGCGTGCCGATGCGGATGCCGGAGGTGTACCAGGCGCCGTTCGGGTCGGCCGGGATGGCGTTGCGGTTGGTGACGATGCCGGAGTCGAGCAGCGCGGCCTCGGCCTGGCGGCCGGTGAGGCCGTAGGAGGTGGCGACGTCGATCAGGTTGAGGTGGTTGTCGGTGCCGCCGGTGACCAGGGTGGCGCCGCGGCGCATCAGGCCCTCGGCGAGGGCGCGGGAGTTGTCGACGATGCGCTGCGCGTAGTCCTGGAAGGCCGGCTGGCGGGCCTCGGCGAGGGCGACGGCCTTGGCGGCCATGACGTGCGGGAGCGGGCCGCCGAGGACCATCGGGCAGCCGCGGTCGACCTGGTCCTTGAGGGAGTCGTCGCACAGGACCATGCCGCCGCGCGGGCCGCGCAGCGACTTGTGGGTGGTCGTGGTGACGATCTGGGCGTGCGGCACCGGGTCGAAGTCGCCGGTGAGGACCTTGCCGGCGACGAGGCCCGCGAAGTGCGCCATGTCCACCATGAGCGTGGCGCCGACCTCGTCGGCGATCTCGCGCATGATCCGGAAGTTCACGAGACGGGGGTAGGCGGAGTAGCCGGCGACGATGATCATCGGCTTGAACTCACGGGCGGATGCGCGCAGGGCCTCGTAGTCGATGAGGCCGGTGGCGGGGTCGGTGCCGTAGGAACGCTGGTCGAACATCTTGCCGGAGATGTTCGGGCGGAAGCCGTGGGTGAGGTGCCCGCCGGCGTCCAGGGACATGCCGAGCATGCGCTGGTTGCCGAAGGCCTGGCGCAGTTCGGCCCAGTCGGCCTCGGAGAGGTCGTTGACCTGGCGGGCGCCGGCCTTCTCCAGGAAGGGGGCCTCGACGCGGTCGGCGAGGACGGCCCAGAAGGCCACGAGGTTGGCGTCGATGCCGGAGTGCGGCTGGACGTAGGCGTGGCGGGCCCCGAACAGCTCCCGGGCGTGCTCGGCGGCGAGGGCCTCGACGGTGTCGACGTTGCGGCAGCCGGCGTAGAAGCGGCGGCCGACGGTGCCCTCGGCGTACTTGTCGCTGAACCAGTTGCCCATGGCCAGGAGGGTGGCCGGGGAGGCGTAGTTCTCGGAGGCGATCAGCTTGAGCATCTCGCGCTGGTCGGCGACCTCCTGGCCGATGGCGTCGGCCACGCGCGGCTCGACGGCGCGGATCACGTCGAGGGCGGAGCGGAAGGCGGTGGACTCGGTGGAGAGGGGCTCGGCTGACATGGGGACCTCCGGACGTTGCGTTCAGCGTTCACGGTACGGCCCAGGCGCACGGCACTCATCTTCCCGGGCCGCTCCCCGATGGTCCGTCCCATCCCAGCGCGCCAGTCACGGCCCGTCGATCACCTTATCGGGCGGCGACGAGCGGCAGACCCGGACGTCCACCATTCGAACGACGCGGAGACCGACGGGCCGGGCGCCGCGGGCGTCACAGGATGACGTGCGGCAGGAAGCGGGCGTACTCGTCGGTCACCAGGCCGGAGGACTCCCGGATGCCGAGGCCGGCCGACTCGTTCTCGACGACCCAGGCGCCAAGGACGACATGGTTGCCGTCGAAGGCCGGCAGCGGCGCCAACCCCTGGTAGCAGCAGGGTTCCTCGCGCAGGACCGGGGCGCTGCCGGGCTCGTGGACGGTGACACCGGCGCCCTCGCGGCCGAGGAGGGGCTTGGAGACGTAGCCGTCGGTGGCGGCCAGTTCGCGGGGGCCGTCGAGATAGGCGGGGAGGAGGTTGGGGTGGCCGGGGTAGAGCTCCCAGAGGACGGCGAGCAGCGCCTTGTTGCTGAGCAGCATCTTCCAGGCGGGCTCGATCCAGAGGGTGGTGCCGGTGCCGCCCCCGTTGTCGAGGGTGGCGAGGACGTGCGGGGCGAAGCGGTCCGTGGTGAGCCACTCCCAGGGGTACAGCTTGAAGATGCTGCGGATGAAGCGGAGCTTCTTGTCGACGAAGCGCCCGGAGAGGCGGTCCCAGCCGATGTCCTCCATGGAGATCCAGTCGGTGTCGAGCCCGGCCTGCTCGGCGGTCTCCTTCAGATAGGCGACGGTCATCAGGTCCTCGCCGAGTTCGTCGCCCGCGGTGTGCGCGAAGTACAGGGGGCTGCCCGGCGGGAGGAGGTGGGCCTGCTTCTTCCAGGCGTCGACGAGGCGTTCGTGGAGGGAGTTCCACTGGTCGGCGCCCGGGAAGCGTTCCTCCATCCAGAACCACTGGGGGCTGGCCGCCTCGACGAGCGAGGTCGGGGTGTCGGCGTTGTACTCCAGCAGCTTGGCGGGGCCGGTGCCGTCGTAGCGCAGGTCGAAGCGGCCGTAGACGGACGGCAGTTCGGCGCGGCGGCGCCACGCCTCTGCGACGAGACGGGCGAGGCGCGGGTCGGTGATGCCGAGGTCGGCGAAGCGGTCGTGCTCGACGATGTGCGCCGCGGCGGCCAGGCACATGGCGTGCAGTTCCTCGACGACCTCCTCCAGCGCCTCCACCTCGGGCAGCGTGAAGACGTAGTAGGCGCTCTCGTCCCAGTAGGGGCGCAGCGTGTCGTCCGGATACCGGGTCAGGGGGTAGATGAGCCCCTGCTCCTCGACCGTCTGTTGCCATCCGGTCCGGGGTTCGATCGTGCGGCGTTCCATGGCTCTGTCTCCCGGGCGGGGTCAGCCGCCGCCGGAGCCGGATCCGGAGCAGCCGAAGCCGTCCCGGTCGACGGCCTCGCTACGGCTGAAAGTGCCGTAGTCGGCCCTTTTGCCGGTGACGTCGGCGTCGTAGTACCAGGCGGCGTCGACCGTGCCGGGCTGGCTGCGGTTGCCGCTGCTGTTGGTCTTGCGGTTCTTGCCGTACGACGAGAAGGAGGAGCCGGA
This sequence comes from Streptomyces sp. NPDC030296, assembly GCF_055572815.1. Taxonomy (NCBI): domain Bacteria; kingdom Bacillati; phylum Actinomycetota; class Actinomycetes; order Kitasatosporales; family Streptomycetaceae; genus Streptomyces; species Streptomyces sp. NPDC030296. The sequence goes on along the minus strand of NZ_JBVICQ010000003.1, from coordinate 240,128 downwards.
GTCGGAGTCGGAATTGCAGTTCTTGTCGGCGATGATCTTGTAGCCGTTGGCGACGTCGTAGCTGTCGCGGTCCACGCACCGGCGGTCCGGGTCGGATCCGCAGGACGTGAGGGCCGCGGCGACCACACCCATCCCACCGAGTACGACCGTGCTGGACCGCAGTCGCCTGCGCTGTTCTCCCATGTGCTCCCCCGTCGGGCTGGTGTGCTCGGCCGAGCGGGGCCGGTACGCGGGGACCACCCCCCGAAGCGCCCGGCACTCGGCACCCGGTTCATCCGGGCTTTATCGGCGCTCAGACTAGTGATCGGTTCAGGCCACAGCCAAACGGCGCGGGGTGGGTACCGGGGGGAGGGGCCGGGGGGAGGGTCCGGGCGTGCGGGGAGGCGGTGGGAGGGCCGGGGGAGCCGGAGGGCTGGGGCCCTCCCACGCGGAACCGCCGGGTCACCGGGTGTCCTTCCGGCGCTGCGATGCGGGGCGGGACGCGGACGCGGACGCGGACGCGGACCCGGACAGACAGCGGATCGCCTGGGTGCGGAGCGCCTCGGTGAGTTGCGGCGGCGCGTCCGGGGAGAGGCTGAAGTCCGCGTCCACCGAGGTGATCATCCAGGCGAGGTCCCGTGGGGTGTCGGCCCCCAGGTGGAGCAGGCAGCTGTGGTCGTCGAGGCGTTCGAGGACCCCCATGCCGGGCCACACCCGGTCCGCGACCGCGGACACGGGTTCGTGGAGGGTGACGGTGGTGCGGACGGGCCAGGTCCGCGAGGAGAGGCGGTGTGCCAGATACGTCGCCGCGTCGCCCTCTGGGATCGGCCTGGGCGCGAACCGGGGCCCGGTCTGGGTGCGCGGGACGAGCCGGTCGACCCGGAAGGTCCGCCAGTCGGCCCGGTCGAGGTCCCAGGCGACCAGATACCAGCGCCGGTCAAAGCTGACCAGGTTGTACGGCTCGACGCAGCGGACGGCGCGTGTGTCGCCGGACCAGGCTGAGTCCGCCCCACGAGCCCCGCCCCGGTCCGCGCTAGGCACCCCTGGGTCGGACCCGTCGTACCCCGAGCCGCCGCCAACCGCCCTACCGGCGACGGATCCGCCGCCACCGGGCCCGCCCCCGTCGGGCGCGCCCTTGACGGCCCCGTCGGCGTCGGCCCACCCGTCCCAATCGCCCGCGTCGTCCCCCACCCCCGCGGCCGTCGGCGGCATCGGCGGCTCGACGGTGTGGGGGCCGGTCACGTGCGGGGTCGGGTAGGTGAAGCGGAGCTGTTCGCGGCGGCGGCAGGCTTCGGCGATGGTCATGAGGGTGTCCGGCGAGACCTTCGGGGCCGGCGCGGCCCCGGCCCGCACTGTGGCGGTGTGGAGGGTGGTGACCCGGTGCCGCAGCCGGGAGGGCAGTACCTGTTCCAACTTGGTGAGGGCGCGCAGCGAGGCCTCCTCGATGCCCGCGACCGTACCGTCGGCGGCTGTGCGCAGCCCGACGACCACCGCGACGGCCTCCTCGTCGTCCAGCAGCAGTGGCGGCAGACTCGCCCCGGCGCCGAGCCGGTAGCCCGCGGCGCCCCGGGCGGCGTGCACGGGATAGCCGAGGTCACGCAGCCGTTCGATGTCGCGGCGCAGGGTGCGGCGGCTGACGCCCAGGTGCTCGGCGAGTTCCGCCCCGGAACGGTCTCGCTCTCGGTGGGTCTGCAGCAGGGCGAGCAGTCTCAGCAGCCGCCCGGAGGTCTCCAGCATGGACACGAGACTGCCGCGCCCTTAGGCCCGTAGGTGACCTAACCGGCCCCTAGCGTCGCTGCCATGACGAAGCCCACCCCCGGCGGACACGCCGTTCAGGACACCCCCGCCACGCCCGCGCACCCCACCGGTCAAGCCCTGCGGCCCTTCCGCGTCGACATCCCCCAACCCCAGCTGGACGATCTCCGCGCGCGACTCGCGGGCGCGCGGTGGCCCGACGAGTTGCCCGATGTGGGATGGAGTCGTGGCGTGCCGGTGGGCTACGCGAAGGAACTCGCGGAGTACTGGCGTACCGGGTTCGACTGGCGGGCCCAGGAGGCGCTGCTGAACTCGTACGAACAGTGGACGACGACGGTGGACGGGCAGAACCTGCACTTCCTCCATGTGCGTTCGCCGGAGCCGGACGCCACGCCGCTGCTGTTGCTGCACGGCTGGCCCGGCTCCGTCGTGGACTTCCTGGATGTCATCGGGCCGTTGTCCGATCCGCGGGCGCACGGTGGCGACCCGGCGGACGCGTTCCATCTGGTCGTCCCGTCGCTGCCGGGGTTCGGTTTCTCCACGCCGCTGGCGGGCCCCGGGATGAACGCGGCCCGGATGGCCGGTGTCCTCGCCGGGCTGATGTCCCGTCTCGGCTATGGCCGTTACGGCGTGCAGGGCTACGACACCGGTTCCTGGGTGGCCCCCGAGATCGGCAAGCAGGCCCCGGACCGGGTGATCGGCGTCCATGTGAACGCCATGATCGCCTTCCCGGTGGGCGCGGAGGGCGAGACGGACGGCCTCAGCGAGGTGGAGCAGCGGCGCTGGCAGACCATGCAGGACTTCAACGACGGCTACCTGCAGTGCAACTCCAAGCGCCCGCAGACCGTGGCGTACGGCCTCACCGACTCACCCGTGGGCCAGCTCACCTGGATCGTCGAGAAGTTCAAGGAACTCACCGACCCGGAGGACGGGCTGCCCGAGGACAGCGTCGACCGGGACCGGATGCTGACGAACGTCTCGCTGTACTGGTTCACCGGCACCGCCGCCTCCGCCGCCCAGGTGTACTACGAGGAGATCTCCGCGAACGCCTGGGAGTCGAAGGGCTCTGGGGACGGGGCGGCGTGGGAAGCGGACGGGGCGAGCCAGTGGGCGGAGGCTGCCGGTGGTCATCGCGCGCCCACCGGCGTGCTCGTCTCCGCGCACGATGTGACGGTCCGGCGCTGGGCCGAGCGTGACCATCACATCGTGCGGTGGACGGAGCTGGACCGAGGTGGTCATTTCCTCGCCCTGGAGGCGCCGGAGGCGCTGGTCGCCGATGTCCGGGCGTTCTTCCGGGCGGTGCGCGGGGAGGAGACGGAGGTACCGCCGGTCGTCCGATGAGGCGAGGAGGGGGTGAAGGCCGTTATCCGGCGGGCGGGTGGACCACGGTGATGCCGGCGAGGATGAGGGTGATCCCGGCGAGGAACTGCTCACGGTCGTCGTGCCCGCGCAACTGGGGGGCGAGGGACCGGGTGAACGGGTACTCGTCGGGGTCGAGCTCCTGCCACGCCGTCGACACGGTGTCGAGGAACCGGTCGCGGTCCACGTCGGGCGGGAGTGCGCGGGCGCTCGCGCTGTTCGCGGCGTTCTGGCCGGCGGCGCCGAGGATGTAGTGCATCAGGGCCGAGGTCGCCGTGAACCAGCTGTCCTCGGGTACGCCCAGCGCGCGGACCTGCCGGCCGATGCTCTCGAAGAGGCGTGGCGCCACCGTTCCCCAAGGGCTGCGGGAGAGCTGGGTCGCCAACTGCGTGGCGAGCCACGGGTGCTCCTCGATCGCGTCGAACAGCCCGAGCGCGACAGCCTGGATCCCGTCGCGAGCCGCCCCGGGAAGCCCACCGGCCCCGTCCGTCCCAGCAGACCCAGCGGCCCCAGAGGCCTCTTCTCCTGCCCCGCCGGCCCCAGCCGACCCCGAGGCCGAGGCCGCCCCGCCCGTCCCGCCGGCCTCGACCGCCACGGCGTCGGCGACGACCGCGTCCGTCACGGCGTCGAGCAGTTCCCCCTTGTTCTCCACATGCCAGTAGATCGCCCCCGGTCCGGTGGCGAGGCGCTCGCTCAGTGCCCGGAACGTCAGTCCGCCCTCACCCGCCGCGTCGAGCAGTTCGATCGCCGCCTCGACGATGCGTTCACGGGAGAGCGCCTCTGTGCGCCGCTGCGACCGGCGCGTCCGCGTTGCCATGCCGTCATCTTGACACGGCTGGAGCGCCGTTCCAAAGTTGGAACGCCGCTCCATCATGGAACGGCGTACCAGAGCCGATCGCCACCTCACAATCGGCCGACTCGCGTGCGGAGGAACCACCATGACGACCACCACGCCCAGCCCGGTCACGATCGTCGGCGCCGGGTTAGGCGGCCTCACCCTGGCCCGTGTCCTGCACCTCCACGGCATCCCGGCCACCGTCCACGAGGCCGAGCCCTCTCCCTCGGCCCGCGCACAGGGCGGGCTGCTCGACATCCACGAGCACGACGGGCAGCTCGCCCTCGACGCGGCCGGGCTGACGGACGAGTTCCGCGCGATCGTCCTGGAGGGCCGCCAGGCGATGCGGCTGCTCGACACGGACGGGACCGTCCTGCTGGACAGGCCCGACGACGGCACCGGTGGCCGTCCCGAGGTGCAGCGCGGCGAGCTGCGGCGGATCCTGCTCGACGCGCTGCCGGCCGGCACCGTCCGGTGGGGCCGCAAGGTGAGCGGCACCCGCGCCCTCGGCGAGGGGCGTTTCGAGGTGGTGTTCGCCGACGGCGACACCGTCACCACCGGTCTGCTGGTCGGGGCGGACGGCGCGTGGTCACGGGTCCGGCCCCTGCTCTCCCCCGCCGAACCGGAGTACGTGGGCACCTCGTTCGTCGAGACCTACCTGTTCGAGGCCGACACCCGGCATCCGGCCGCAGCGAAAGCGGTGGGCGGCGGGTTCATGATGGCGCCCGCGCCGGGCCTGGAGATCTTCGCCCACCGGGAGGGCGGCGACACCCTCCACGCCTATGTGGCGCTGAGCAGGCCTCAGGACTGGTTCGCGGCCATCGACTTCAGCGAGGGCGACGCCGCCCTCGCGCGCATCGCGCGGGAGTTCGCGGGCTGGGCACCCGAACTCGTCGCACTGATCACCGAGAGCGACACCGCGCCGGTCCTGCGCTCCCACCACGCCCTGCCGAGGGGCCACCGCTGGGAGCGGGTGCCGGGCGTGACCCTGCTCGGCGACGCCGCCCACCTCACGGCCCCGAACGGCGAGGGCGCCAACCTGGCCATGCTCGACGGCGCCGAACTCGGCAAGGCCCTCGCCGCGCACCCCGACGACACCGAGGCCGCGCTCACCGAGTACGAGCAGGCCATGTTCACGCGCAGCGCCGAGGTGCCCACCTTCGAGGGAGCCGATCTGCACAAGATCGACTCCGAGAACAACACGGCCCCCTGGCTCCTGCGGGCCTTCCTGGAGCACGAGAAGGGCGGGCGGGGCTGAGCAGGCCCGGTGCGGTTCAGCCCCGTACGCAGGTCGTGCCCGTCGGGCACAGGGAGGTCACCGCGTTGGTGACCGGCTCGCGGAGGTCGGTGAGGGAGGTCGACTCGGGGGCGCTGAAGCGGACGCCGTAGGGCTTGCCGTCGGGGGCCAGGAACCGGTGGTCGATGACCCGGCGGGGGCCGGCGCCGCTCTCGCCGTCGAAGCGGTAGACGACCTCGGAGTAGACGTCCTCCTCGGAGCGGTCGAGGACGCGGTAGCCGGGGAGGCGGGCGAAGCCGTAGTTCGCGTTCTCGGCGTCGTCCATGGAGGCGGCGGGGCTCTCCTCCATGACCTCGAACAGCTGGAGGACCCGGGTGCCGTCCGGGGACTCGTACGTCACGACCGTCGGCTTGCCCTCGGGCTGCTTCGCCGTGCGGGTCCAGCCGGAGGGGACGTCGACGGTGAAGCCTGCGGGGTCCTCGGAGCGCACGTAGCCGGGTGCGGCGTCGGCCGAGGTCCCGCCGGACGCCCCGGACGTGCCCCCGCCACCGCCAACGTCACCACTCCCGTCACCGCTTCCGCCCGCGCCCCCGCCCGTGAAGCCGCCCGTCCCCCCGTCCGCGCCTCCGGACGAGTCCTGCCCGGGGTCGCTGCCGCCCTTCGCGCCCGCCTCCGGGGCGGAGGGTGACGGGGGCGGCGAGGACGGGTGTGCGGCGGTCGTACGGTTCTTCGTGTCGCCGTCCGGTCCCACCAGGGTCCATACGCCGAGGCCGGCGCCCCCGCCGAGCAGGGCCGCGAGGGCGATCACCAGGGCCATGCGCCATACGTTGACGGGTGCGGGTGGGTCGTCCACCCAGCGTCCGGTTGTCGGATCCCAGCGCGCCATCAAGTCCCCCTTGCCGTCGCGGGCGTTCACGACTGCGTCGACGCGCGTGCGCGTGACCGCGTTTGACGACGATAGCGGCGTAAACGCCGACAGGCCCCGTCCCGGGCGAAACCGGGACAGAGCCTGTGCGAGCCCGCTATGGGACCGTGACGCCCCGCCTCATGGGCGACGACGGGGGCAACGGCGTGGGGAAACCGCTCAGATGAGGCCGAGCGCGCGGACCGCCTCGCGCTCCTCCTCGAGCTCCTTGACGGAGGCGTCGATACGGGCGCGGGAGAACTCGTTGATCTCCAGGCCCTGGACGATCTCGTACTTGCCGTCCTTCACGGTGACCGGGAAGGAGGAGATGAGGCCCTCGGCCACACCGTACGAACCGTCGGACGGGATGCCCATGGAGGCCCAGTCGCCGTCGGCGGTGCCGTTGACCCAGGTGTAGATGTGGTCGATGGCGGCGTTGGCGGCGGAGGCGGCCGAGGAGGCGCCGCGGGCCTCGATGATGGCGGCGCCGCGCTTGGCGACGGTCGGGATGAAGTCCTCGGCGAGCCACTTCTCGTCGTTCACGACCTCGGCGGCGTTCTTGCCGGCGACCGTGGCGTGGAAGATGTCCGGGTACTGGGTGGCGGAGTGGTTGCCCCAGATCGTGAGCTTCTTGATCTCGGAGACCGGGACGCCCGTCTTCTTCGACAGCTGGGTCAGCGCGCGGTTGTGGTCCAGGCGGGTCATCGCGGTGAAGCGCTCGGCCGGTACGTCCGGCGCGGCGGCCTGGGCGATGAGGGCGTTGGTGTTGGCCGGGTTGCCGACGACGAGGACGCGGATGTCGTCCGCGGCGTGGTCGTTGATGGCCTTGCCCTGCGGCTTGAAGATGCCGCCGTTGGCCTCCAGCAGGTCGCCGCGCTCCATGCCCTTGGTACGGGGGCGGGCGCCGACGAGCAGGCCGACGTTGGCGCCGTCGAAGGCGACGTTCGGGTCGTCCGTGATGTCGATGCCGGCGAGGAGCGGGAAGGCGCAGTCGTCGAGCTCCATGGCGGTGCCCTCGGCCGCCTTCAGCGCCGGCGTGATCTCCAGCAGGCGGAGCTTGACCGGCACGTCCGCGCCGAGCAGCTGGCCGGAGGCGATGCGGAAGAGCAGGGCGTAACCGATCTGGCCGGCCGCGCCGGTGACGGTGACGTTCACGGGAGTGCGGGTCATGGCGTTCTCCGTATGACAGCTGGCGGTGGGGCGTCCCTGCCCCGGACGTTTGATCGATCTCTTGGCGTCAAGAGAGATCGGTGGTCAGGCTATCGCGCATCCAGGATCCCCGACGGCCGGGTTCGTGTGGCCCACCACACACGGCCCGCCCCTGGCGCGCCGACCCACAAGAAAAGGCGGCCGCCGGGTCCGAGGGGGGGTGGACCATGGCGGCCGCCGGTGGGGGTGCCGGGCCGGGAGAGACCAATCTCCCGGGCGGGCCGGACTCCCGTGGGGGTACCTTCCGCCTGCCCAGGCAACCGGAAGGCATGCCCTCCAATTTCCAACTACTTTGCGGGCGACTGCGATCACTATCGGTCACGGTGGCACCCCCGGAGGGGGTTGCCCGTTCGAGGGCGATGAGTACGGCCGCCCCTTCGGCCGAGTGAAGGGGGTGGGTCCTGCGGTGCGGCGGGAGGGCGGGCCGGCGAGGCGTGGGCCCCCGGCCGAGGCGTGCCGCGCATGAGCCGATCGGACCCGTTTGGCGGCACGACGTGTGGCGGCACGACCTGTCAGCCCGTCAGGCACGGCGGCCCGTCAGACCATCACCTGCCGCCCGCCGCCCGCCCGGCCAGTCAACCGTCCGGCCCGTCAACCCTTCGGCCCCTCTGCCGCCGGGCCGCGTGTATGCGGCCCGCCCGAGGGCAGCCCGGCCGTCCGGAACTGCCCTCAACAGCCGTCCGGAACGGCCGCTCTGGGGCTCGTCGGTGACAGCGTCAGCCGCCCGCCCCCGCCGTCGGCGCGGCACGTCAGCCGCCCCACGCCTGAGCCGGGCAGCACCCTCCGCCGCCCGGCTCACCCTGCGCGCCAGTCCTTCCGGCCCGTCAGCCCCTTCGGCCCCTGAGCCCTTCGGCCCGTCAGCCCCTCGGCCCGCCAGCACCCTTGGCCCGTCAGCCCGTCAGCCCGCCAGCCCGGTCGGCCCCGTCGGCCCTCAGTTCGTGCAGCCCTCCTCGCCCGTTGCCAGCGTCACGCATGCCGTGGCGTCGCCCGCGTCCTTGACCGCGACCATCGACGTGTACGCGATGTTGTCGCCGGCCTCCTCGACCGCCGCTGTCTGCTTGGCCTTGCCGGCCGTCACACGCACCTTGTCGCCCTGGCCCGCCAGCGTGACGCGGGCCCAGGCCGCGCGGCAGTTCTCGCTGTAGCGGACCTCGACCCGGGCCGTGCCGACGGTGGCCTCGTCCGCGGTCTTCACGACACCCGTCGTGCACCCCATGGTCTCGGGGTCCTTGCCGGTGCAGTCGGCGCCCGCGCACTTGACGCCGGACGGGAGGTCGGGTTCCGTGCCGGCCCCGGTCGAGGCGTTCGCCGGCTGCTTGTTCTCGGCCTCGCTCCCGCCGTCCCCCTGGGTGAGGAAGAACGCCGCCGCGATCACGACGAGCGCCCCCACGGCTCCCGCGAGGAACATCGTCACGCGCCGCCCGGGCGCCGAATCGCCACCGTCGGGACGACCCGTGCCGCCGGGAGGCGGGCCGAAGACACCGGACGGAGCCGCCGCGCCACCGCCCGCGCGGGCCGCCGACGCTGCCGACGCCGAGGACGCCGACGAGACCGAGGCCGCCGGGGTCGCCGGGGTGGACGGCGTTCCGACCGGACCCGAGGCGGACGAGGGCGAGGTGGCCCCCCAGTTGACACGGGGGGCACTCGCTGCCGCCCCCGGCCCGCCGCCGCCGTACCGCGACGACGAGGACGACGAGGAGGAAGACGAGGATGAGGACGAGGACGAACTCCCGTACGACGGACGGGACGTGCGCTCCTCCGCCGGCCCACGCGGCTGCGGCGGAACCGTCGGCGAGACGCCCGCGGGTCCCGCGATGCCCGGTGTCGCCGTCACGCTCCGGCCCGCCCTGGCGTTCTGGCCGCCCTTGACGATCGCCTGGCCCCCGGTCTCACCCAGCGCGGCGCGCGCCTGGGAGATACGGATGGCCTCCATGGTCATGTCGTGGCGCATCTCCGAGCGGCTCCAGGCACGCTCGGCCAGCTCCCACATGGTCGTCAGGTGAACGGGGTTGGTGCCGGTCACCTCGGCCAACGCGACGATCGCGCCCTTCGGCGCGAGCAGTCTGCCGTTGAGATACCTCTCCCATGACGTCTTGCTGTAGCCCGTACGGTCGGCCACCGCGGCGATGCTCAGTCCACCGCGGTCGACGAGTCTGCGCAGCTGACTCGCGAACTCCTTTACCTGTGGATCGAGTTCATCCGGCAAGGCCCTCCAACGAGGCATTGATTCCCCCCTCTTCCCCCTGAGCGTCTCTGTCCATGCCCCCTGTGCCGACTATCCGTGTGCCGCGCATGATGCCCTCGCTGAATCCTGGTCCGTGACCGAGCCCGAGGCCCCCTTCCGCACCCCGTTCCGGCCTACCCATTGGGATGCGCCCGGCCTGCATGTCAGTTCCCGGAAAAGGGGCGTGCGGGAGCATTTCGGGCCGGGCGCACCCCCTCGCGCGCCCCCTGCCGGTCCGCGGTCCAGTGTCCCACCGCCATCCCGGCTTTCCGGGCGGAATGACAGATCCCCGCGCGGGCCGTCCCGGACCGTCCCAAAAGCTCACGTTAGCCCTGGTGCCGAGCCGATCGTCGGTAAATCCTCGAACTCGTCAGCACATCGGCCCGACCACCGCACAGGCACGGCCACCCGTGTCGAACAGGATGACGGGAGTGGTACCGGCGTCCTGTGCACCGGTGACGGTCGGAAGGTCATACGGGGAACCAGGGGGATCACATGCAACTCAAGGCCAGGCTGCTGCTCGCGGCCGCCGCCGTGACGGCCTCGACCGGGCTCGCGCTCGGTGCCGCCGCTCCGCTCGCCACGGCCTCCGGGCCGCATGTCGTCGACGGTTCGGGCGCCGCGTACAACGACTGGGGCGACGAGGGCACGCTGTCCGTGAACAGCCACTCCAGGAGCAACGCGACCCGGCTGTGGCAGAGCGTGCTCTACGCCGACGGCGCCAAGTGGAAGGACTCCGGCGGCAATCTCCACACCTTCACCCCGTGGGACATCGACGGGGTCTTCGGCTGGAAGACGCGCTCGGCGACGAAGTACTGGCAGGTGCAGGAGGAGCTGGAGGACATCGACGGCATCGTCGGCCAGGAGACCTTCGGGCAGGCGGACGGCTTCCTCGACGGGCCGTACGCCGACGGCCTGGTCACGTACACGGGCACCGTGAACCAGGTGACCTTCAAGCGGCTCGCCGGGAAGTACTACGTCCGGGTCGGTTCGAAGTGGAAGCTCGCCGCGTACGACTGGCGCAGCTGAGGTCGGGGCGGGCGGCGGCGCGCCGCACAATGCCACTCGGCTGCCGCCAGGGGGCCGCCGGGCTGCCGCCCGCCCAGGCCGAGGGGCCGTCACGACAGTGTGGCGGCCCCCAGCAGCGCGGCCCCGACGAGGGCCAGGACGGCGAGGACGGCGAGCGCGGCGTAGAGCGCGAGACGGCCCGGCCGGCGTGCCGCCGGATCCTCGGCGGGGGCGTCCCACCAGGGCAGCGTGGGGTCGTCCTCGTACGCCTCCGCCTGCGCTGCCCCCGCCCCCGCCCCCGCCGACGACGGGTCCGGGGTCATCGCCGGTACCGGCGGGCGCGGCCAGACCCGTACGGCCAGCTCCCAGCGCACCCCGAAGCGTTCGGCGTCCTCCCCGGCGACCTCGCAGAGGGCGACGACGGCCTGGCGGGGCGGGGGCTGGGTCGCGTTGAGGTAACGCTGCCAGGAGGACTTGCTGTAGGCGGTGCGCGCGCCGAGGGCGACCAGGCTGAGCCCCGTACGGTCCTTCAGCAGCCGCATCTGCTCGACGAAGTGCTGCACCTCCGGGGGGAGTCCGTCCGGCAGCGGCTGCCAGGCGCTCATCGACTGCCTCCTGGGCTCGGTCGGGGTCTGAGCAAGTGACGACGGCCGTGGGCGGACCGGTTCCCGTCAGCGCGGTCATCAGCTCGGGCGCGTGGGGCGACGGCGGGGCGTGCCGGAGCGCGAAGGGCGCGCGGCGCGGTTCGGGGGCGGAACGCACACGGAGATGACCTGCGGGTGCCGGCGTCGTGGCCGGGTGGGGACACCTCGGCGGAATTGTCACTTCCGTGCCACAGCGGGTCGGCAGCTGTTGAACAGGGCGTTCGCCGTGCACGAGGGTGGATCGCGGCGGCGGTCCGTCCTGACTCGGGGGAGGGGACGGGCCGCCGTCGCGCGTCCGTCAGCCGGTCTCGTCGCCGACGGTGAAGTGCAGGGTGTCCTTGAGGAAGGGGATCTCCAGCAGCGGCTTCGGCTGTGCCATCAGCGCGAGGAGCACGATGACGGAGCCCAGCGCGATGAAGGTGACCATGTCGGTGAAGCGTGAGCGGACGGCGAGCATGCCGACGTCCGGGACCAGCCAGCGCAGCAGCGCCCCGGCGAGCAGCGCGGAGCCGATCAGGATCGTGCCGAGCCGGAACGCGTCGAACGCGGTGAGCAGCAGGCCGAGGCCCACGGTGCAGAGCACGGCGAGGATCGGCCACTGCCGGGCGGGCGCGGGCGCGTCCCGAGGGGCGGCCCGGCCGCCGCCCTCGGGCCGCGCGGTGTCGCGGGTGAACATCGGGAAGCGCCGGGTGGCCCGGACGGGCTTGCCGTCCGCGTCGGGCGCGCTGATGGGATCGCGCACCTCGATCTCGTCCGGCGCGCCACCCGTCACCGCCGCTCCACGCTTCTCCGTCTCCCCTGCACGTCCCGACATCTCCACCCTCTCCGACCCACCCGACGCCACGGCGTCCCCGGCCGACTTCGCGGACGCACCGGGGCTCTCGGAGCTTCCCGCCCCTCCGGACGAGCCCGGCGTCCTGGGCGCGCCCGACGTCGCCGACGCACTCCTCGACGCGGCCGACGCACCCGGCTCGTCGGACGCGTCCGCCCCGGCCGACGCGCCCGACGTGGCCGACGCCTGCGGCATACCCGGCGTCGCCGATCCGGCCGACTTCTCCGACGTACCAGGTGCGTCCGGCGTACTCGACGCACCCGACGTACCCGACGTCCCCGACCCGGTCGGTGTCCGTGGCGTGCTCGGCTTCGCCGATGCCCGGGGCGTTCCCCGGACCTCGGCCTTCCCCGACGCCTTGTCGTCAGCCGGCACTGCGCTCCGCCGCCTCGACCACGTTGACGAGCAACTGGGCCCGGGTCATGGGGCCGACGCCACCGGGGTTGGGGGAGATCCAGCCGGCGACCTCGGCGACGCCGGGGTGCACGTCGCCGACGATCTTGCCCTCGGCGGAGCGGGAGACACCGACGTCGAGAACGGCGGCGCCCGGCTTCACGTCCTCGGGACGGACCAGGTGCGCGGAGCCGGCGGCGGCGACGATGATGTCGGCGCGCTTGAGGTGGGCGGCCAGATCACGCGTACCGGTGTGGCACTGCGTGACCGTCGCGTTCTCGCTGCGCCGGGTCAGCAGCAGCGGCATCGGGCGACCGATGGTCACACCGCGGCCGACGACGACGACCTCGGCGCCCTTGATCTCCACGCCGTAGTGGCGGAGCAGGGTGAGGATGCCGTTCGGGGTGCAGGGCAGCGGGGCGGGCTCGTTCAGGACGAGGCGCCCGAGGTTCATCGGGTGGAGGCCGTCGGCGTCCTTGTCGGGGTCCATCAGTTCGAGGATGCGGTTCTCGTCGATGCCCCGGGGAAGGGGCAGCTGGACGATGTAGCCGGTGCAGGCGGGGTCCTCGTTGAGCTCCCGCACCACCGCCTCGATCTCTTCCTGGGTGGCGGTCGCGGGCAGTTCGCGCTGGATGGAGGCGATGCCGACCTGCGCGCAGTCGCGGTGCTTGCCGGCGACGTACTTCTGGCTTCCGGGGTCCTCCCCGACGAGGATCGTGCCGAGGCCGGGCGTGACGCCCTTCTCCTTCAGCGCCGCCACGCGGGCGGTCAGATCGGACTTGATCGCGGCTGCGGTGGCCTTGCCATCGAGAATCTGGGCGGTCATGGGCCCAATCTTCGCGGATGACGGCCTCCCGGTTCCAATCCGGCCGCCCCTCGGACACCCGCGGCCGGTCCGCCGCCAGGTCAGCCGCCGGTCTGTCGCCAGGTCAGCCGCCCCGCCGGTCCGCCACCTGCCAGCCGCCCGACAAGATCGGATGTGTTGCACTTGCACAACGCCCCGGAATCCGGCTGGACATCCGAGCGGGCATATAAAACGATTGGGGCACAGTGCCGCGGGCACTGCCGGGGGGCGTGACCACAACAGAGCAGGGCATTCCTCCGACCCGTGCCGCGCGTCCCCGCACAAGGCAACGGAGGAGACCCGCCATGAGCTTCGGTGACCCGAACAACCCCTACGGCCAGCCCCAGCAGCAGCCGTCCCCGGGCTACGGCTACCCGCAGCAGAACCAGCCCCAGCAGCCCGGCTACGGCTACCCGACCGCCCCGCCGGTCTCCCAGGGGTACGGCGGCGGGTTCCCGGGCGGCGCGCCCACGACCATGCCCAGCACGGTCAACGCGGCCCGTGTGATGCTCTGGGTCATCGCCGGTCTCCAGGTGATCGGCGTGCTGCTGTACGCGATCGGCGCGGTGGCCATCAGCGCGGCGAGCGACAGCGCCGAGGACCCGGCGCTGAAGGACGCGCTCGGTGACGTCCCGGTCGGCATGATGTGGGCGATCGCCGTGTTCGCCGTGGGCTGGCTCGTCTACGCGATCATGCTCGCGGTGAAGTTCAAGAGCGGCGGCAACGGCGTACGCGTCGCCGCGCTGGTCTTCGGCATCATCACCGCCGTCCTGAGCATCTACCCGTTCTTCCTGATCGGCCTGGTCCACCTGGTGCTGGGCATCCTGATAGCCGTCTTCACCGGCAACGCCAACGGCAAGGCGTGGTTCAACCGCCCGCGCTACTGAGCCGCCGAGCCCACGGAGGGCCGTACCCCGTCGGAGGGGTACGGCCCTTCGGCGCTTCCGGAGACACCGGAGACACGGAGACAGCGGAGACGTACGACTACGGCCTTCCCAGCGATCAGAACGGGCAGGCCCGCCGGTCGGACGAGGTGACAGACCGGCCGCACAGGCCGCACAGGCCGCACAGGGGTCCGAGAACGCGCGGGGGCGCGCCGCGTCGAGCGGCACGCCCCTTCTGCTCCGCCGTCCGGCGGTCAGTGTCCGTGTCAGTGGAAGAAGTGCCGCGTCCCCGTGAAGTACATGGTGACGCCCGCCTTCTGCGCGGCCTCGACGACCAGTTCGTCGCGGACCGAGCCGCCGGGCTGGACGACGGCCTTGACACCGGCCTCGGTGAGGATCTCCAGCCCGTCCGGGAACGGGAAGAAGGCGTCGGAGGCGGCGTACGAGCCCTGCGCCCGCTCGGCGCCCGCCCGCTCGACGGCGAGCTTCGCGGAGTCCACACGGTTGACCTGGCCCATGCCGACGCCGACCGAGGCGCCGTCCTTGGCGAGGAGGATCGCGTTGGACTTGACCGCGCGGCAGGCCCGCCACGCGAAGGCCAGCTCGGCCAGCTCCTCGGCGGAGAGGGCCTCGCCGGTGGCGAGCGTCCAGTTCGCCGGGTCGTCGCCGTCGGCCTGGAGCCGGTCCGTCACCTGGAGGAGGGCACCGCCGTCGATCGGCTTGACCTCGGCGGGGTGGGAGGGCGCGGCCGGGGCCTTCAGCACACGGATGTTCTTCTTCTTGGCGAGGGCGTCGAGGGCGCCCTCCTCGTAGTCCGGCGCGACGATGACCTCGGTGAAGATCTCGGCGACCTGCTCGGCCATCTCCTTGCTCACCGGCCGGTTGACGGCGATGACCCCGCCGAACGCGGACAGCGGGTCGCAGGCGTGCGCCTTGCGGTGCGCCTCGGCGACGTCCGCGCCGATCGCGATGCCACAGGGGTTGGCGTGCTTGATGATCGCGACACAGGGCTCGTCGTGGTCGTACGCGGCACGGCGGGCGGCGTCCGTGTCCGTGTAGTTGTTGTACGACATCTCCTTGCCGTGCAGCTGCTCGGCCTCGGCGAGACCGCTGCCGGTGCCGTCGACGTAGAGGGCCGCGGGCTGGTGCGGGTTCTCGCCGTAGCGCAGGGTGCTCTTGCGCTCCAGGGCGGCGGCGATGAACTCGGGGAACGGCGAGTCGTCGGCGGGCGCGTAGGCCGAGGCGAACCAGGAGGAGACGGCGATGTCGTACTCGGCGGTGTGGCGGAACGCCTCGGCGGCCAGCCGCTTGCGGGCGGCGAGGTCGAAGCCGCCGTCCTTGACGGCCGTCAGGACGTCCGCGTACCGGGCCGGGCTCGTGACCACCGCGACCGACGGGTGGTTCTTGGCCGCCGCGCGCACCATCGACGGGCCGCCGATGTCGATCTGCTCCACGCACTCGTCCGGGGTGGCGCCCGAGGCGACGGTCTCACGGAACGGGTACAGGTTCACGACGACCAGGTCGAACGGCTCCACGCCCAGCTCGGCGAGCTGACGCCGGTGGTCCTCCAGACGGAGGTCGGCGAGGATGCCCGCGTGCACCTTGGGGTGCAGCGTCTTGACCCGGCCGTCCAGGCACTCGGGGAAGCCGGTCAGCTCCTCGACCTTGGTGACGGGGACGCCGGCGCCGGCGATGCGCCCGGCGGTCGACCCGGTGGAGACGAGCTCCACGCCCGCCTCGTGCAGGCCACGGGCGAGCTCCTCGAGCCCGGTCTTGTCGTAGACGCTGACGAGCGCGCGACGGATGGCCCGCTTGCCGCTCTCGGCCGTGACAGTGCTGTCGGCGGTCACTGGATAACTACCTTTCGTCCCTCAATGCGATAGCCGTTGCGGGCGAGCCGCCCCACGACATCGACGAGCAGCCTTCGCTCGACTTCCTTGATGCGCTCGTGCAGAGCGCTCTCGTCGTCCTCGTCCCGGACCTCCACCACGCCCTGCGCGATGATCGGCCCGGTGTCGACGCCGTCGTCGACGAAGTGGACGGTGCAGCCGGTGACCTTGGCGCCGTACGCGAGCGCGTCACGCACACCGTGGGCTCCGGGAAAACTGGGCAGGAGGGCGGGGTGCGTATTGACGAACCGCCCGCCGAACCGGGCGAGGAACTCCTTGCCCACGATCTTCATGAACCCGGCGGAGACGACCAGATCCGGCTCGTACGCGGCGACGGCCTCGGCGAGCGCCGCGTCCCACTCCTCACGTGTGCCGTGGTCCTTGACGCGGCAGACGAACGTCGGCAGCCCGGCGCGCTCGGCCCGGGCGAGCCCTTCGATGCCGCCGCGGTCGGCCCCGACGGCCACGATCTCGGCGCCGTAGGCCTCGACGCCGGTCGCCGCGATGGCGTCGAGCAGCGCCTGGAGGTTGGTGCCGGATCCGGATACCAGCACGACGAGGCGCTTGGCCACGGGCTTGGCGGCCACGGTGGGACCCTTTCTGCGGTTCTGGTCCCGTGCGGGTGCGCACGGGTTCCTGGGGGGCCGCTCCACGGTCGTGCGGAGCGATCCGGCCCGCCGGACCCGTACTTGTACATTCATACGAATGCTTCACGTCCCCCGATACGGGGAAGTCTACGAACCGGCCGACCGTCAGCAACGATACCGGCACACCCGGCGGCCCCCGTGGGACGGGGGCGTGGCCGGAAGGTAGCGTCTGCGAGGAGCGGGCCCGGGAAGGCGGTCGGGAACGCGGCCGGTGTGCGGGGCGTTCACGAAGTGACAGCTCATGCCGTACCGGCCGAGTCCACCGCCGGACCCGGCACGCTCAGCATCGTGTTCAGCCGACGCCGTCGACGCCGTCGACACCGACCTGTTCACCGCTGTGTCCACCGCCGACTCACCGCCCGACCGACAGCCCTACCGCCGCCGCCTTTTCACCAAGGGGAAGACGCACTCCTGATGCCGGACCGCAGCCTCCGCCTTCCTTCGCTCCTGCTGCGCGAGCGGAGCTCCTCTCCCACGCCTCCGCGCGAGAGCGAGGACGCCGCCGAGCGGCCCGGGCAGCCGGGGTCGTCTGGGTCCGGTGGCTCCTCCGGTTCCTCGGGTTCCGCCGGTCCTTCCGGTTCCTCCGGTTCCTCCGAGGACAATCCGTTCGCGCCGCCTCCTGAGGGTGCGCCCGATCGGCCGTGGCAGCCTCGGCGGCCCGCGGGCGGCCAGGGTTCCGACGGCGGTCACGGTGGCGGTCCCGGCGGGGGTGGTCACTCGCCGTGGGGCAGTCAGTGGAGCGACCGGCAGCCCGGCCGCTCCACCGGTGGGCATTTCGGTGAGCGACCCGGTGGCCAGGGCCAGGGCGGTCCCGGCGGTCCGGGTCAGGGCCAGGAGGGTGGTCCGGGCGCCGGAATGCGCTGGGACCCGACCGACCCCGCCCAGCGTCGCGCGCGGTACGCGCTGCTCTCCGGGATGTGGGCCTTCTTCTTCGCCCTCTTCGCCTGGCCGTACGTGGCCCTGCTGCTCGGCTCGCTGGCCCTGTACTGGGCGATCAGCGCGTTGCGCGCCAAGCCGCGGACGCCGGACCCCGAGGCTCCGGCCCGCCCCGAGGTGAGCGGCCGCCCCCAGCGGACGGCGGCCATCAGCGGCCTCGTGACGGCCTCGCTCGCCCTGACCGTCGTGATCGCCACGTTCACGACCCAGTTCGTGTACCGGGACTACTACACCTGCGTGAACGACGCCCTCACCACAGCCTCCGAGAAGTCCTGCAAGGAACTCCTCCCGGAGGGCCCGGTACGGGACATGCTGGGCAGCGCGCAGTAGGCGGTGGACAGCGGGGCGGCCGAACGGCGGTGAGGCGGGGATCAAGAGGTTTGGTCGGGTGCCTTCGCCCTCGTCGGCTCGCCGGGGCCGAGGGGTGTGGGGGGCTGCGCTGCCACCGGCCTCCGCGTCGGCTTGGAGAACCACGAGGGCAACTGCAGAGCCCTAGTTCGGAGCCGTCGTCGGCCCGGTCGCGGGGAGCGGCTCGGATCCGGTCGCGGGGAGCGGCTCGGTTCCGTCCGCGGTGAGGCGGCCGCAGTGGCGTCCTTGAGAGGCTGGTCCGGGTGATCCGCCACCTCGGTACGGTCCCCGGCACCCCCTTCGTGGAGGGGGCGGTCCGGAGCGCGGTCCGCGTGAGCCTCGGCCGTGGAGACCAGGGCGGCCAACGGCAGGTCCGAGAAGCGCTCACGCGGTGCCGCCGCGTCCAACGCCTCCTCCAACTCACGTGGAAACACGGTCGGCACCGCCGAACCCGGCCTCGCGACCACCGCCCCTCGCTTCCGCTCCGCCCCGCCCGGCTTCCTCATCGACCGCGCCCGTTCCGCTCTCGCCTCCTTGCGGCGGAAGAGGCCACCTCTCGTTCGGGTCCGCTCCCCCGAGCGTCCTTCCGCTGAGGGCAGCCGCACGGTCGTGATGACGGGGCCCGCGCCCCGGTCCGCGCCCTGGGGCTTCCCGTGGGCGCGGGCGCGCCACCAGCGTGACGAGAGGGCGACGGGCAGGGCGACGGTGGCCACCCAGGCGCCGGCCGCTCCACCGGTCTGCCACCAGAGGGGGCCGAAGTGGCTCAGCGCGGCCACTCCGAGGGAGCCGCTCGCGAGGACGGTCAGCAGGGCTACGGCTACGGCGCACAGGGCGGCGGCGACGAGGGCGGCGGCCGCGGTGCGGCGCACGGACCACGGAGCGCCCCGTTCGGCTGCGGCTCGCGCCCCCGTGAACCACCCCACCGTCACCCCGGCGGCCAGCGGTACCACCCCCACCGCCCAGGTCAGCGCCGTACCGCCCCCCGTCGGCACCGCCGCCAACAACGGGAACGGGGGCAGCAGAGCGGTCGGCGCCGTCGCCGACAGGGGCGCCACGACGTGCCCGGCGCCCAGGACGAAGCCGGGGCCCAGCGCATAGGCCGCCGCCCACACGGCCGCGTTCGGCAGCAGGGCCACACAGAGCATCAGTACGGCGAAACGACCCGACCAACCCTCGGTGAGCTGCGGGAACGACGCGCGGAGCGCGTCGCCGTGCCCCACCAGGGACACCGCGACCAGCAGCACCCCGCCGCCGACCAGCGTCAGCGCCCCCGCCCCAGCGGCCCTCCCCGCGGCGGTCAGTACCTCCCGTCGGCCTTCCGTCTCCAGCGCGCCGCCGAGGGGCGCGGGCAGGGGCAGGCGGGGGCGCCCGTGTGCCGCCCACACCCCTGTGCCCGCCGCGAGCGCCGCCAGCGCCGGTACGCACACCACCGCCCACCACCACGAGGGGCGCAGCACACCACCCGACGCGTACAGCGTGACCGCCCCGCCGACGGCCGTGTAGCCCGCGACGAGCCCGGCCCAGGTCGCACGCGCGCCGGCGCCGAGGCTGCCCCCCGCGTGATCGCGGGCCGAGCGGTGCAGCAACACCAACGGCAGGGCGAGCAACAGGAGCGGGACGAGACCGACAGGGGCGGGGTCGCCGGAGAGCGTGTCCGTCCGGATCAGTTCAACGCCGTGGGACAGCAGCCACAGGGCCGCCGCCACGTGCAGGGCCCCGCCGGGCCCGCTGTCCGGGTACGGCGAGCTGATCCACAGCACCATCACCAGCGCCGAGAACGCCCCGAGACCGAGCCCCGCCGCGAGGATTCCGCCCAGCATCCCGGTGACCAGTTCGGACGACCGACGGCGGATCCGGCCGAGCGACGGCGACAGCGCGGACAGCGGCGGCAGGCCGGCCGGGGAGGGCGGGGGCGGCGCCGACCGGCCATGCGGGGAGGGCTGGTCCGAGGCGGTGGACGGGTCGTTCGGGTCGGTCACGTGCGTCACGTCCGCCATGCTCCCAACGACACGCGCTTTACCCGGGTAACAGGGGATTCGCGCACGTGTCGCCCACTATGTGCTTATGTGGTTTCTCGTACGCGGAACGGTTCTCCCCAGGGTGCGGAGGCCGGGGCGGGCGGCACGGCAGGGTTTCCGGCGGGGTTCCGCACCACGCGAGTGCCACCGATGACCGAGACGCAGGGGCCCACCGACGCCGAAGCCGGGCCCGCCGCCGATGCCGCCGCCCCCACCCCCGACACCGACGCCGAAGCCACGTGTGCCGCCGACCTCGCGAACGGGGCCGCGTGTGACGCCGGCTCCGCCGGAGAGGTCGAGTGGTATCGGCAGCCGCTCCCCACGGACGCCGAGGCCGCCGCCGATCCGGCGCTCGCGCCCCCGCCGCTGACGCCCGAACAGGCCTTCGACGCCCTCTACTCGTACTGCGCCCCCACCCTCGTACAGCAGACGTATCTGCTCACCGGGAGCCTTCGGCAGGCCCGCGACGCGGTCGAGCGGGCCTTTCAGCAGGCTTGGCAGCGTTGGCCGGAGGTGGCCGTTGACCGGGACCCGGCCGGGTGGATGCGGGCGGTGGCCCACGACTGCGCCCTCTCGCCCTGGCACCGGCTGTGTCACCGCCTCCCCCTCCCCTTCCGCGGCCCGGAGCCGGGACCGGCACCCGCGTCCGCGCCACCGGATCCGACCCATCGCGCCCTGCTCACCGAACTCCAGAGACTGCGGCCCCCGTACCGGCGCGCTCTCGTCCTCTACGACGGTGTGGGCCTGGACCTGCCGGAAACGGCCGCCGAGACGGAGGCGAGCACCCCGGCGACGGCGGGACGTGTGCAGTACGCGCGAGCGGTCGTCACCGCCATCCTCCCGGAACCGGCACCGCACGAGGAGCTACATCGGCTGCTGAATGAGCTGGCGGCGGACGTCCGGCCCCGGCCCACGCGGCCGATCGTCCTGCGCACCAGGGCCGAGCTGCGGGCCAGGCGCTGGATCCACGCCGTCGTCGTCTTCGCCAGCGCCCTCCTCACCACCACCGCCCTGACCCTTCGCACGGCCCCCGACCACTACGAACCCCCGGTCCCCCCGGGCGCCCCCGTGAGCGGCGTCCCCCCGCAGGCGGTCCCCGGCCCCCTCTCCCACAAGCAGCTCAAGCTGCGGTCCAAGCTCAGAGCGGCGACGGCCGCGGGGCCCGAACGCCTGCACCCGGAGGCCAGGTGAGGCCGGCCGCGAGTCGGACGTGGACAACGCGACGGGCCCGTACCCCACGCAGGGGTACGGGCCCGCTCGACGTTCAGCCGGAGCGAGTGCTCAGCACTCGGCGTTCAGCCTTCAGCCTTCAGCCGCCGAGGATCTCGCGCGCCAGCTTCGCCGTCTCGGTCGGGGTCTTGCCGACCTTGACGCCGGCGGCCTCGAGGGCCTCCTTCTTCGCGGCGGCCGTACCGGAGGAACCGGAGACGATGGCGCCGGCGTGGCCCATGGTCTTGCCCTCGGGCGCGGTGAAGCCCGCGACGTAGCCGACGACCGGCTTCTTCACGTTCGCCTTGATGAAGTCGGCGGCACGCTCCTCGGCGTCGCCACCGATCTCACCGATCATCACGATGAGGTCGGTGTCGGGGTCGGCCTCGAACGCGGCGAGCGCGTCGATGTGCGTGGTGCCGATGACCGGGTCGCCACCGATGCCGACGGCCGACGAGAAGCCGATGTCACGGAGCTCGTACATCATCTGGTACGTCAGCGTGCCGGACTTCGAGACGAGACCGATGCGGCCCGGCTTGGTGATGTCACCGGGGATGATGCCGGCGTTCGACTGACCGGGGGTGATCAGACCGGGGCAGTTGGGACCGATGATGCGGGTCTTGTTGCCCTTCTCGACCGCGTACGCGTAGAACGCGGCGGAGTCGTGCACCGCGATGCCCTCGGTGATGACGACCGCGAGGGGGATCTCCGCGTCGATGGCCTCGACGACGGCGGCCTTGGCGAAGGCCGGCGGCACGAAGAGGACGGATACGTTCGCGCCCGTCTTCTCGATCGCCTCGGCGACGGTGCCGAAGACCGGGATCTCGGTGCCGTCGACGTCGACGGTCGTGCCCGCCTTGCGGGGGTTCACGCCACCGACGATGTTCGTGCCGTCGGCCAGCATGAGCTTGGTGTGCTTCATGCCCGTGGCACCGGTCATGCCCTGGACGATGACCTTGCTGTCCTTGTTGAGGAAGATAGCCATGGCTGTGTGTCCTCGTCCCTTACTTCGCAGCCGCGAGCTCGGCGGCCTTGTCGGCCGCGCCGTCCATGGTGTCCACTCGCTGGACCAGCGGGTGGTTGGCGTCGGAGAGGATCTTGCGACCCAGCTCGGCGTTGTTGCCGTCGAGACGGACGACGAGGGGCTTGGTGACTTCCTCGCCCTTGTCCTTCAGGAGCTGCAGCGCCTGCACGATGCCGTTGGCGACCTCGTCGCACGCGGTGATGCCGCCGAAGACGTTGACGAAGACGGACTTGACGTCCGGGTCGCCGAGGATGATCTCCAGGCCGTTCGCCATGACGGCGGCGGAGGCGCCACCGCCGATGTCGAGGAAGTTGGCGGGCTTGACGCCACCGTGGTTCTCACCGGCGTACGCGACGACGTCCAGGGTGCTCATGACGAGACCCGCGCCGTTGCCGATGATGCCGACCTCGCCGTCGAGCTTGACGTAGTTGAGGCCCTTCTCCTTGGCGGCGGCCTCCAGCGGGTTGGCCGACGCCTTGTCCTGGAGCTCCTCGTGCGAGGGCTGACGGAACTCGGCGTTCTCGTCCAGGGAGACCTTGCCGTCGAGGGCGATGACATCGCCGGAGGCGACCTTCGCCAGCGGGTTGACCTCGACGAGGAGCGCGTCCTCGGCGACGAAGGTCTTCCACAGGGTGACGAGGATGTCGGCGACCTTGTCGGCGACCTCGGCCGGGAACTTCGCGGCCTCGACGATCCGGCGGGCGACCTCGGGGGTCACACCCTCGTTGGCGTCGATCGGGGTCTTGGCGACGGCCTCGGGGCGGGTGGCCGCCACCTCCTCGATCTCCATGCCGCCCTCGACGGAGGCGATGGAGAGGAAGGTGCGGTTGGTGCGGTCGAGGAGGAAGGAGACGTAGTACTCCTCGACGATCTCCGGGGCGGTCTCGGCGATCATCACCTTGTGGACCGTGTGGCCCTTGATGTCCATGCCGAGAATGTCCGTCGAACGGGCGACGGCCTCGTCCGGGGTGGCGGCGAGCTTCACGCCGCCGGCCTTGCCTCGACCACCGACCTTCACCTGAGCCTTGACGACAGACTTGCCGCCCAGCCGCTCGGTGATCTCGCGCGCCGCCTCAGGCGTGTCGATGACTTCACCGGCCAGCACCGGTACACCGTGCTTGGCGAAGAGGTCCCTCGCCTGGTACTCGAACAGGTCCACGCGCTTCCGTCCCTATCAGTGATCGCGGTTCGTTGGATGCGTGGGCGTGCCGCGAAGGGCAACGTGACGTCCGCCGAGAGTCACAAGGGAGGCGCACACGGTGTCCGAGCGCGCGGCATGTCCGTCTCGCAGGTTATCGCTGCTACCGGGAGCCCTCTAAATCGCGCGTCACACCTGAGCGGTGATACCTGTCACATGATGTCGCACTCACTGGCACGGCGTGCCGGATGTGAGCCGCATGTGCGCCGGATTGCGGGGTCTCACCGGGCTGGGGTGCGCCCGGTGAGACCCCTTTCCGGGCCCTTCCTCGACTCGGGGAAGGGCCCGCGGCGGGTGATCGTCTCCCCAATGAGGACCACCCGCTCCTCTCCGTCGGCATCCACCCGAGCCCGACCGACGGCTTTCGGCCGTCCGGGTCTCCACCGACGGAGAGCAGCACTGGAGCAGCACTGGAGCAGCACTACGGGCCGGACGCGTTCACCCGGCCCTCCCGCGCACCGGCCGAGCGGGACGATGCGCGGGGCACGGTCACAGGCCGCGCGGGCCGCGCGGGATGTAGCCGGGCGCGGTCGCGTCGGCGAGGGTCTCGACGCCGGTGACGGCGTTGCCGGCGAGCGGCGTACCGGTCGCCCGGACGGTCCCGGTGACGTCCTCGGCGAACGGGGCGCCCTGCCCGACGACCGGGCCGGCCTCGCCCGCGACCCCGTGCGCGAAGGGGGTGAGGTCCTCCACCACGCCGTGCGTGAAGGGCGCCACGCCCTCGGTCACGCCGTACGCGAAGGGCGGCACGTCGTCCGTGACGCCGGACGCGAAGGGGGTGACGTCATGCGCGACGCCGTGGGCGAGGGGAGTGGCGTCGTGCACGACGCCGTACGCGACGGGAGTGACGTCATGCGCGACGCCGTACGCGAAGGGCGCGGCGTTGCCCGCCACACCGTCGGCCAGGCCGGTCGCGCCGCGGGCGACGTCGTCGGCCACGGGGCGGACGTAGCCGACGACCGTGTCCGCGACGGGCTGTACGGCGCCGACCGTGCCGTCCGCGAAACGCTGCGCGGCGTCGGCCGTGCCCTCGGCGAACGGATGCGCGGCACCGGCCGTGCCCTCGGCGAACGGGTACGCGGCATCGGCCGTGCCGTCCACGAGCGGCCTCGCCTCCTCCGCGACCAGCCGACCCGCGAACGGCGCCGCGTCCTCGGTGACCAGCCGCCCGGCGAAGACCGCGGCGCTGTCGATGACCTGCTCCTTCGCGAAGGTGCCCGCGTCGTGCGCGACCACCTGTTCCGCGAAGGGTGCGATCTGCTCCCCGGCCAGGCCCGTCGCCAGCGGACCCGCCCCGCCGACGACACCCTCCGCGAACGGCGTCACGTCCCCGGCGACCCCGTACGCCACCCCGCCCGCATCCCGGACCGCCTGCCCGGCGACGGGCAGCGCTCCGTCCACGGCGGTGCCCACGACCGGCGGAAGCACCGCGTCGGTCGTGCCGTCGACGGCGTACTCGGCGACACCGGACGCGTACGGCGGTACGTCGGCCACGACCTGTCCGGCGAGCGCGGACCCGTCACCCGTGATCCCGTGCCCGATCCCGTGGGCACCGGCCAGCGCCTGGTCGGCGAGTGCGCCGGTACCGGCGAGGGTTCCCCGCGCCACGGCGGTGGCGTGGGCGACCGTGCCGCGCGCCACGTTCGTGGTGTCGGCGACCGTCCCGTGCGCCACGGCGGCGGTGTGGGTGGTGGTTGTGCCGGTCAGCGCCGTGACGTCGCCGGCCGCGCGACCTGCCACCGGGGTCACACCGTCGACGGCGGTACCGACGACCGGGGGCGTGACGGCGGTGACCGTCTCGTCGACGACCGGGGCGACCGTGTGGGTGACGGTTGCGGGGAGGCCCTCGACGGTTCCGGTGGCGGTGCCACGGACACCCGCGACCGTGCCGACGGCCGTCGTGCGGATGTCCCCGACCCTGCCCGTGATGTGAGCCGGGACAGAGGAGACCGCGGACTGGGCGGCGTTCGTGGTCGTGGTGGCCTGCGACTGGGCCTGGCCGATCGGCGCCTTGAGGCGGGTCCGGGCGCCGTCGGCGGTGCCGTGGGCCGAGGTGCGGGCGGCGGCCGCCGTGCGGTCCGCGCCGGTGGTCACGGCGACCACCTTCTGCCGTGCCGTGCCACGGGCGACGTTGCCGGTGCTGCCGTGGAGCCGGGTCTGAGCGGCGGCGAGCGCCTGCTCCAGTTCGGGGGCGAAAGCGGCCAGCGGGCCGAATAGGTAGTCGATCTCGTCGCCGGGGTGGTGGAGGTCGGCGGCGGTCGCGCGGGCGGCGCCGACGCCTGACTCCGCGGTCGCGATGGTTGCCGCGACGCGGCCCGAAGCCTTGCCCACGGTGTGCGGGACCTCGCCGTCGACGTAGCGGCGCGCCTGGTCGGCGGCCCCGACGGGCGTGCCGGGCGCGCCTGCGGCGGTCCGCTCCGCGTGCGCGGAGATGTGGCCGGTGACGGCCCCCGCCTCGTCGTCGGCCTGGGCCTTCGCCCCGACCGTGGTGTCGGCGACCGTCCCGGTCACGCCGCTGACCTCGTCGGACGAGGTGACGTCCGAGACGCCGCCGGTGGCCCCGGTGAGGGCGCGGTCCACCGTGCCGGTGACCGTACCCAGGGTGTCCGCGACCGTGTCGTCGGCGTTGCTGTCGGCGGTGTCCGTGTCGGCGGTGTCCACGCTCACGTCGGGCACGGTGACCGTCGGCGTGTGCAGTTCGTCCGCGCCGGCGGCGGTGGAGCCGAGCGCCCACGCGCCGGTGACACCGGCGGCTATGACGATGGAGCGGCGGATGTTCTTGTTCATGCGTACGTCAGTTCCTTCGGGATTCCGAGTCGTGGGAACCGGGTGGGATCCGCGACCGGTGCCACCGCTTTCGTTGCGGTCCCGTGAGTGGGACCGGCGGCCGAGCACCCGGCGTCGTCGCCTCCGTCGCTGTGACGGGGCCGCGGTACCGGTTCCGAGGGGTTTCGTCCGGGCCTCCGCGAAAGGGAGGGACGTTCCGGACGGAGGGCGGAGCTGTCACGCCCCCGCTCGACGAGTGCGGCGGGGGAGGACGGCCTGCCCTACCCGGGGAACTCGGGGATGTCCCGGTGCCTGTCCCGGGTCCCGTCCGCGGCATCGGCCGCGGCGGCGCCGGGCGCGAGACTCAGCGGCGCCCGGTGAGGAGAAGTGACGGCGTGGGGCTCGGCGTGACGCGGCCCGCCGTTGTCGACCGCGGAGTGACCAGCGAGGGCGCGCGTGGGTACACCGCCGGGGGCCTGCGGCTCGACCGTCCGCCCGACACGCACGTCCCCGGCCCCCGCGTCACGGTGGGGCGCCGCCACGGCTGCCACGTCACCGTCCCCGGCGAACGGTCCGTGCACGACGCGAACCGGACCGACGTGCCGCTCACGGCCGCCGTCCACGGTTTGGCCGGCCTCGTCGGGCCGCACCCCGCCCGGCTCCCGAGGCGTCACCTCGACGGGCAACGTCTCCCCCGGCAACGCGGGCCACGAGGGCACGCCGGGCAACCGGGGCAGCTCAGGCAGGCCCGGCCAGTCGGGCGCGTCCGGCCACTCAGGAACCCCCGGCCATCCGGAGCCCTCGGACCACGACGGCATCTGAGCCTCGGGCGGGAACGACGCCGCGTCCCCCAACCCCCCGGCGACGGCCCCCACGACATCACCGACCGGCCGCAACACGTCACCAGTGACGGGCCGCAGGGTTTCGTCAACGACCGGATCCGGATGCACGACGTCCCGGCCGACCGGCCGCACGACGCGCTGCGCCACGGGCCGCACTGCAACTCGCTCGACCGGCCGCACCACTTCCCGCGCGACGGATCGCACCGCTTCCCGCATGACGGGCCGCACCGCATCCCGCTCGACGGGCCGCTCCGCATCCCGCTCGACGGAGCGCACCGCTTCCCGCGTGACCGGCCGCACCGCATCCCGTGTCGCCGGCTCGACGATCTGCCCGCCCGCCGACGTCACCACGTCATCGACCAAGCCGGTCGTCTCGACAGGCCCCGTGTCCCCAGGGCCCGTATCGAGGGCGCTCATGCCGACCTCGGCCGAAGCCGTCACCTCTTCCGCCGCGTTCGCCCGCCCCCCGCAGAGAATCCCGAGGACGAACAGCCCACCCACCACCAGCAACAGCCGCACCACACTGCGCCCGGTGGCTCCGCGCAACAGGCGCGGCGCGGCACCGGCACCGGGAAGTGCGGCTGCTGGAGTCAAGACGGGGAGGTTCCTCCCGTGCGGCGGTACTACGGAGTACGGGGTGGAGATGGGAACACCCGTGTGAAGGCTGTGAAGCGCTGTCGATCCTCGCACGGACCGCCCGCCGTCGCGCAAGCCCCACGTCACCGATGCACTGTCATGTCCCCTTTTCAACCTCCCCTGTCCGGTTCCTCGCCTAGGCGCTGTCCGGTATCGGCAACGGCCGCTTCTCGATCGCCGCCGCCATCACCTCCGGGAACAGATCGGGCGTACAGGCGAACGCCGGTGCGCCCAGGGCGGAGAGGGCCGCCGCGTGCTCCCGGTCGTACGCGGGCGCCCCCTCGTCGGAGAGCGCCAGCAGCGTCACGAACTGCACCCCCGACGCCTTCATCGCCGCCACCCGCTTCAGCATCTCGTTGCGGATCCCGCCCTCGTAGAGGTCGCTGATCAGCACGACCACCGTCTCCGCGGGCCGGGTGATCTGCGACTGGCAGTAGGCGAGCGCCCTGTTGATGTCCGTGCCGCCGCCGAGCTGGGTGCCGAAGAGAACGTCGACGGGGTCGTCGAGCTGGTCGGTGAGGTCGACGACCGCCGTGTCGAAGACGACGAGCCGGGTGCTGATGGACCGCATCGACGCGAGCACCGCCCCGAACACGGACGCGTAGACGACCGAGGCCGCCATCGACCCCGACTGGTCGATGCAGAGGACGACCTCCTTCTTCACCGACTGCGAGGCCCGCCCGTACCCGATGAGCCGCTCCGGCACGACCGTGCGGTACTCGGGCAGGTAGTTCTTCAGGTTGGCCGCGATCGTGCGGTTCCAGTCGATGTCGTGGTGGCGCGGCCGGCTGACACGGGCGCTGCGGTCGAGCGCACCGGTGAGGGTGGCCCGGGTGCGGGTCGTGAGCCGCTTCTCCAGGTCCTCGACGACCTTCCGCACGACGGCCCGCGCCGTCTCCTTCGTCGTCTCCGGCATGGCCTTGTTGAGGGAGAGCAGGGTCCCGACGAGGTGGACGTCGGCCTCCACCGCCTCGAGCATCTCCGGCTCCAGCAGCAGCGTGGACAGCCCGAGCCGGTCGATCGCGTCGCGCTGCATGACCTGGACCACGGAGGAGGGGAAGTACGTCCGGATGTCCCCGAGCCACCGCGCCACCGACGGCGCCGACGCCCCGAGCCCGGCCGAACGGTCCCTCCCCGTCTGCGGCTTGTCCCCCTTGCCGTACAGCGCTGTCAGCGCCTGGTCCATCGCCGCGTCCCGGCCGCCGAGCGCGCATCCGGTGCCGTCGGCCGAGTCCCCGCCGAGCACCAGCCGCCAGCGCCGCAACCGTTCGTCGGCCGCACCCCCACGCACGCCCTCCACGGCCACCTCCGTCCCCTTCACCGGTCCCTTCGCCCCCTCCACGGCCCCGATCACCGCGTCCGTGGTCCCCTTCACCTCGTCCGCGATGCTCTTCGTCCCGTCCGCGATCCCCTGCACCGTCATCCGCGCACCCCCGTACGAGGCCGGGCCCACAGCGGCATCACCGGCACCGTCGTCGTCGGCCGGTCATCCGACCGGGGCCCCGGCGCTTGGCCGTGACCGTCCCCGGCGGCCACGACTTCCGCGGCCCGCCTCGTCCGCCTCAGCCCGTCCCTCGTCATCCCGCCACCCCCGCAAGGTCGTTGTCGTCGATGCGGGCCCGGTCGTCGTCCAGGCCCAGCAGCAGCCGCACCACCGGCAGCACCGCGTCCGCGCGGCCATGGTCGAGGTCGGCCGCGAAGCCCGGTGCGCCGGCTCCGCCGGCGGCCACCGCGCTGCCCCGCCCGGGTCCGCGCCGGACCAGCTCGCCGAGCGTCCTGCGCACCCCCGGCTCGTACGCCGAGAACGTCCGCCGCAGCAGCGGCAGTACGTCCGTGAACGCGTCCCCCGGCACCCCGGTCAGCCAGGTGTCCACCAGCCCGAGGAGCCGTTCGTCGTGGACCAGCAGCATGCCGCCGCCCGAGCCGCCGCCGACGAACCCCTCGATCCATGCCGCCGCGTCGGCGGGCGCCGTGCCCGGTGACAGGACGAGCCCCATGAGCCGGGCCGCCTCGTCCTGCGCCAACTCCCCGTCGTCCAGCAGGAGCCGGACGGCCCGGCCCCGGATGACGCCCGGTGCGGTGTCCCGCCCGGAGAGCGTCCGCAGGACGGAGTGCCAGCGGACCCGCAGGTCACCGTGCCCGGCGCCGACGGCATCGCCCAGCAGCCCCACCGCTCCGTGCACGGCGTCCACATGGCCGCACATCTCCTGTGCCGCCTCCGCGTCGAGCGCGGCGCAGGCCGGCGGCAGTCCGACGAAGATCCGCTCGGCGAGCCCGGCGGCGACCTCGGTGAGCGCCCGGGTGTCGGTGGCGCGGACGTCGCCGTAGCGCAGGGACCGGACCAGGGCCGGGAGCGCCTGCGCGAGGTGGGCGACGTCGGCGTCGAGCGCGGCCCGGTCGGCGAGGACCCGCATCACCACGGGGAGCGCGTCGGTCAGTTCGGCCAGCAGGCAGTGCTCGGCGAGCGCGGTGATGTCGGCGAGCGACCGGGCGGAGACGGCGTCCGCCTCGGCCTTCGCGGTCGCCGCCGCGAGCACCGTGGTCCCCCACACCCCGGCCTCGGCGACCCGCACGGCGAGCTCCGGCTCCCAGCGCAGTCGCCAGGTCTCCCGGAACGTCCCCGTGCTGCTCCGTGACACGGTGGGCTCGCCCCAGGCGACGCCGAGCAGTCGCAGCCGGTGCAGGAGGCGGCTGCGCTCGGCGTCGTTCTCCTTGCGCAGGTCGAGTTCCAGTTCCCGTTCCAGCGCCTCCGGCTTGAGCCGCAGGCGCCGCTGGAGCTTTGCCAGGTCCCGCTGGAGCGGCACGGCCGGAGCCGCCTCGGGCACCTCCCCCAGCACATCCCCCACCACCAGCCGGTCGTGCACCAGGGACAGCGGCACGTCCGAGCCCTCGCACATCACGGCCCGTACGGCGTCGGTGGTCTCGGTGAGGCCCGGCAGGGGGCGCCCGCGCATCGCGGCGAGCGTCTCGGCCAGCCGCACCGCCTCGATGACATGCGCGGAGGACACGATGCGGTCCTCCTCGCGCAGCAGGCCGGCCACCTTGGTCAGCCATCGCTCCACGGGACGGTCGGGCGCGCCGAACAGGTGCCCGTACCAGCCCGGTGAGTCGATCCCCGCGCCGTAGCCGCTGGCCCGGGCCAGCCGCCGGTGCGTCCACGGCACCCAGGTCATGTCGGCCTTGACCTTGGCCAGCCCCTTGAGCAAGGCCCGGTCGGCGGCCATGGTCCGCTTCTCGCGCAGCGCGGGCACGTGCCAGGCCCCGCACACGACGGCCACCAGGTCGTCCCCGAACTCCTTCTGCGCGGCCCGCATCTGCAACCGCATGTACGCCTCGCGCACGGAGTCGCGGTCGTGCCCGCCGGTCACCTCCACCTCGCGGAGCGCACCCATGGCCTCCTCCAGCACGGTGAACGGCGCGAACGCGTCCCCACCGGTGCCCCGGTGCTCGACCACGTCCTCCCACCAGCGCTCCGGATCGTCGTAACCGGCGGCTTCCGCGAGCGCGGCCAGAGGGTCGACCCGAACCGTGTCCGCCGCTGACCCCCGGCCGTCGTCCCCGGCGTTCTCGTCGGCCGCCTCGCCGGCGTCTTCCCCGGTCCGCTCCCCTGCCGCGTCCGGGACGGTCTCCCCCTGCGCCTGCCCGGCCGGTTCCTCCGCCGCCGAGGTCGGTCCTTCCGGCTCGGCTGCCGCGGTGTTCTCCCGCCCCCAGGCCAGCGTGTGCGTCGCCGGGAGGTCGATGAAGCGGGCGGGGACCTCGTGCTCCAGGGACCAGCGGATGGCCACCCATTCGGGGGAGAACTCGGCGAGGGGCCAGAACGCGGAGCGGCCGGGCTCGTCGACCGCGTGGGCGAGGAGGGCGACCGGGGGCCGCATGTCCTCGTCGGCGGCGAGCGGGATGAGGGTGTCCGCCTCCGGTGGCCCCTCGATCAGCACGACCCGGGGCCGGGCCGCATCCAGCGCGGCCCGCACCGCCCGCGCCGAGCCGGGCCCGTGGTGCCGTACGCCGAGGAGCAGTGGTCCGGCGCCGGACGGCCGTGGGCTGTCCGGGCGCTCGTCCTGGGCCGTCACGCGCTCACCTCGCGGCAGGCGCGGTAGAAGTCGGTCCAGCCGTCGCGCTCGCGCACGACCGCCTCCAGGTACTCCTGCCAGATGACGCGGTCGGCGGCCGGGTCGCGGACGACGGCGCCGAGGATGCCCGCGGCCACGTCGGAGGGGCGCAGCACGCCGTCGCCGAAGTGGGCGGCGAGTGCGAGTCCGTTGGTGACGACGGAGATCGCCTCGGCGGTGGAGAGCGTGCCGCTGGGCGACTTCAGCTTCGTACGGCCGTCGGTGGTGACGCCGTCGCGCAGCTCGCGGAAGACGGTGACGACGCGGCGGATCTCGTCGATGCCGTCGGGCGCGGTCGGCAAATCGAGGGAGCGGCCGATCTGGTCGACGCGGCGCGAGACGATCTCGACCTCGGCGTCGGCGCTCTCCGGCAGCGGCAGCACGACGGTGTTGAAGCGGCGGCGGAGGGCGCTCGACAGGTCGTTGACCCCGCGGTCGCGGTCGTTCGCGGTGGCGATGAGGTTGAAGCCGCGCACGGCCTGTACTTCCTGCCCCAACTCCGGGATGGGCAGGGTCTTCTCGGACAGGATCGTGATCAGGGTGTCCTGGACGTCCGCCGGGATGCGGGTCAGTTCCTCGACGCGGGCGGTCATGCCCTCGGACATGGCGCGCATGACGGGGCTGGGCACGAGGGCGTCGCGGCTCGGGCCGTGGGCGAGGAGCTGCGCGTAGTTCCACCCGTAGCGGATGGCCTCCTCCGGGGTGCCGGCGGTGCCCTGCACGAGGAGGGTCGAGTCGCCGCTGACGGCCGCCGCGAGGTGCTCGGAGACCCAGGTCTTGGCGGTGCCGGGCACACCGAGCAGAAGCAGGGCGCGGTCGGTGGCGAGGGTGGTGACGGCGACCTCGACGATGCGGCGCGGGCCGACGTACTTCGGTGTGATCACCGTGCCGTCGGGGAGCGTCCCGCCGAGCAGATAGGTGGCGACCGCCCACGGCGACAGCTTCCAGCGGACCGGGCGGGGCCGGTCGTCCTGGGCCGCGAGCGCGGCGAGTTCTCCCGCGAAGGCGTGCTCGGCGTGCGGGCGCAGTTCCTCGCCGCCCGCGGGCGCGCCCGGCACGCGCGCATCCGTGTGCGCGTTCGCGGGCGCGGACTGGTCGTGGCTCGGGTCGACAGCGGTCGTTTCTACGGACGCAGGCATGGCTGAGTCCCCCTCCAGCTCGGCCGGTTCGGATCTGCTGACCACGATGCACCACGCCACTGACAATCCAGTCTGACCTGCGGAAATCCATTGGCGCAAGCCAATTGTCAGTGGTGGGATCTACCTTCGGAACATGACTCAGCAGGGGGTGCGCTGGACGGCTGAGCAGGTGCTGGCACTGGCACCTGACGCAGCCTCGCGCAAAGCCGGAAGCAAACTCGCCGCGGCCGGACCGTGGTCGCAGGCGGGCACTTCGGACGAGGGGACGGTGTGGGGACTGTGCAAAGGCAGTGGCAGCAAGCCGTATCAGACTGTGGTCGACGTCGCGGACTCATCCGGGCCCGCGTACAAGTGCAGTTGTCCGAGCCGCAAATTCCCGTGCAAGCACGCGCTGGGACTGCTGCTGCTCTGGGCGGGCGACGCCGGTGCGGTGCCGCCCGGGCAGGCGCCGGACTGGGCGGAGCAGTGGCTGGAAGGCCGCCGCAGGCGCGCAGCGGAGAGGACGACGAGGACGGGCGCGGCATCTGGGGCCACGTCCGCTGACCCCGAGGGCGCCCGGCGCCGGGCCGAGCGGCGCGCGGAGCGGATCACCGCGGGCGCGACCGAGCTCGAACAGCGCCTGACCGACCTGCTCCGTGGCGGCCTCGCCGCCGCGGAGCAGGCGGGGTACGGGCTGTGGGAGGAGACGGCCGCCCGCATGGTCGACGCGCAGGCACCCGGACTGGCCGCACGCGTCCGGGAGTTGGGGGCCATACCGGGATCGGGCGCGGGCTGGCCGGTCCGGCTCCTGGAGGAGTGCGCCCTCCTCCACCTTCTCGACCAGGGCTGGCTGCGCCGCGAGAGCCTCCCGGAAGGACTCGCGGCGACGGTCCGCTCCCGTGTCGGCCTGCCGGGCTCGGCGGACGGACCGCCGGTCCGTGACCGTTGGCTGGCCCTGGCCCAGTACGACACGTCCGACTCCCGCCTCACCACCCGCCGTATCTGGCTCCACGGCGCCGAGTCGGGCCGTACGGCGCTGCTGCTGTCGTACGGGGCCGCCGGCCGCGTGCCCGAGCTGTCGCTGCCGGTGGGCCTGGCGTTCGAGGCGGAGGTGGCGGCGTACCCGGGCGGCGGGCAGCTCCGAGCGGCCCTGGGGCAGCGGTTCACCGCGCCCGCGCCCGCGGACGTTCGGCCTCCCGGAATCACTCCGGCCGAGGCCGCGGCCCGTTACGGCGAGGCCCTGCGGGACGACCCATGGCTCGACTCGTACCCGGTCACGCTCGCCCGGGTGACACCCACGCCGGACGGCGACTCCTGGCAATTGGCGGACCCGGAGAGCGGCTTGGCCCTGCCCCTCACGCCGTCCGCCCGCTCACGCCCCGGCCTGTGGCGCCTCGTCGCCCTGTCCGGCGGCGCCCCCGTCACGGTCTTCGGCGAATGCGGCCACCGGGGCTTCACTCCGCTGACGGCATGGCCGGAGGACCCGACGGGACAGGCGGTGGCCCTGTGCTGAGAGAAGCCGACACCGCGCTCACCGGCACCGGCCCCGATTCAAGCGCTGGCACCGGCACTGGCAACAGCCGACCGACCGGCTCGGCCCACCCGGCCGTCCCCGTACGGAAGGAACCCTCATGACCAGCACGTCGACCGGACAGACGGGGCACGCCTGGGAGGAACTCGTCACGGCGGCGCTCCTCGGGACGGATCGCCGTACGCCTCCGGTGTCGGTGTCCGGCCGGGAGGCCCCCATGGCCCTGCTGGACGCGGCGGCGGTGGAGACCGTCCGGCGCAGGGCGGGGCTACGGCCCGTACGGGCGGCGGCGGGACTGCGGCCCGCCGCACCGGACGGACGGCCTCCGCTGCCGCCGGCCGCGGCTCGCCGCCTGGCGACGTTGCTGACGGACCGGCCCGGCACGGGCGGCGGCCGCCGGGGGACGGCGCCGGACCTGATGGAGCTGCTGCCCCAGTGGCTGGCGCTGGCCAACGCGCATGGGTACGCGGCTCCGCCGGAGAGCCTGCCCGCGCTGCTCGACGCGGCGCGCGGCCGTACCGATCTACGGACAGCCGCCCTGACTTTCGCGGGCACGCGCGCGTTGTGGCTGGCCCGGTTGAACACGGACTGGCGTTTCGCGTTGCGTGCCGCGCCGGGCGGCGGTTCGGCGCTGCCGGGCCCGGACGAGCCGGAGCGGGTGCGACGCCTGTGGGGGGAGGGCCTGTTCGCCGAGCGGGTGGCGCTCCTCACCGCCCTGCGCGCCCAGGACGCGTCCGCCGCACGGGAGTTGCTGGCCTCCACCTGGTCGACGGAACGGGCGGAGGACCGGCTGATGTTCCTCGACTCCCTCCGGACGGGACTGGAGGCGACGGACGAGCCGTTCCTGGAAGGGGCGTTGTCCGACCGCAGCCGCAACGTGCGTTCCACCGCAGCCGAGTTGCTGTCCGCGCTGCCCACCTCGGCGCTGGCGGGCCGGATGGCGCGGCGGGCGACGGCGTGCGTGGCCGTGGACTGTACGGGCGACACGCCCACGATCGTGGTCGAGGCGCCGCACGAGTGCGATCCGGGCATGGAACGCGACGGCGTCCAGCCGAAGGCTCCGGCCGGTCGGGGCGAACGGTCGTGGTGGCTGGGTCAGTTGGTGGAGGCGGCCCCGCTCGACGCCTGGTCGGCGCGGCTCGGCGGCCGTTCACCGGAGGAGGTGGTGGCTCTGCCGGTCGCGGACGACTGGCAGGCGGAGCTGCACGGCGCCTGGTGCCGGGCGGCGGTACGCCAGCGCGATCCGAGCTGGTCGAGGGCCCTGCTGGGGGCACCCGTCACGCCGGAAGCGGGCGGGCCGGGGGCGGTGTCGTTGGCCGAGCGGGCGAAACTGCTCGCCACTTTGGACGCCGACGAGCGGGCCGAGTGGGTCGCCGGGTTCATCGGGACGCACGGCCTGTCGGAGGCGTTCCAGCTGCTCGGAGTGTGCGACGTCCCGTGGGCTCCGCCTCTGGGCCGGGCCGTGGTGGACGCCCTCGACATCGCGCGCGACGCCGGCAGTTACCCCTGGAGCTTCAGCGGGGTGATGGGCCTGGCGGAGCGATGCCTGGACCCCGACGAGGCCGCCCGGCTCGAACCGCTCACCGCGGCCACGGAGGAACCGGAGGGCGCGGCGCCCGGCGCCGGGGGTTACTGGGCCGAGGCGTTCCAGCGCCTGGCGACGACGTTGCGGTTGCGCGCGACGATGAGAGCGGAGTTGGCTCCGCCGGGCATGGTCGGCGCCTCGTAGCTCGGGGCCGCGGGGTTCGTTGGCGGGTGCGGGTGGAATGGGGGTATCTCGCGCAGTTCCCCGCGCCCCTGAAAAGCGGGGGCCGCGCCCCACGCTTTTCCCCGCTGCTTTCCCCGCTACCGCAAAGCCGCCCCCATCCCCAGAGGGCCCTGATCCCGAGTGGGTCCTGGGGGCGGCAGACCCTGCGGGGCGGTTACGCGCCCGCCGGCTGTCGGACGTTCGCCCGGACCCAGTCCACGATCGACGCCGTCGTCGCCCCGGGCGTGAAGATCTCTGCGACACCCTTCTCCTTGAGGGGCGCGATGTCGGCCTCGGGGATGATGCCGCCGCCGAAGACGAGGATGTCCTCGGCGTCACGCTGCTTGAGGAGATCGATGACGGCCGCGAAGAGCGTGTTGTGGGCGCCCGAGAGGATGGACAGGCCGATCGCGTCGGCGTCCTCCTGGATCGCGGTGTCGACGATCTGCTCCGGTGTCTGGTGAAGGCCGGTGTAGATGACCTCCATACCGGCGTCGCGCAGCGCCCGCGCGATCACCTTGGCCCCACGATCGTGGCCGTCGAGTCCCGGCTTGGCCACCACCACGCGGATCGGACCGGCTGCCACACCCATCACTGCCTCCATGAAACGACTACACCCATCCGTAACAGAGCACGGCCGTCAGTACCGCACGTACCGCGAAAACCGCACATATCACTACCCGCCGCACCGGGCATGTCCGCATGCCATCCGTTCCGCAGAACAGCTATCCGCACCACATACCGGGGAAGTGAACGAACGTTATCCCCAGCATCCCGCAACCGGCCGTTTCGCGGTGGAGACCGAGGGGGAAATCACACGATGGGACACGTTCGCCGCGCACCGTTCCCGGTTCTCGCGGCTCACGCGTCGCGGGGATCGAGGTGCCACGGCAGCCGTGCCGGGCACCTCAGCCCCCGTGCCGCGCGCGCCACGAACGGGAGCGGGCGCACAGGAAGGCCGTCAGCAAGGTGCCGCACCACCCTCGCCGTTCACGGGAGCCACGGCGACGGAGGATCGACACCGGCGGACGGTGGACGGCAGGACAGCGGGGGCCAGAAGGAGAATCGACGGCTTCCCGTAGCGTCACCGACGCCTCAGGCGTCGCTGGCGCACCACGCGTTGCAGGGATCGGAGGCATCCGGACACCCCGGATGTGCGCGGACGCACCAGGCGCCGCAGATGATCAGGATTCGCGTCCACGCCGCCCGCCGACCGCGCCGCGGGCCTTCCACTAGGGCATACGGGGGGCGCCGGCCGTCCGACCGTCTGCCGACGGGAGGGTCGGGCATTGAAGGTCACCAGGGCGGCAGCGCCCCTTCTTCCGCTCTGCGAGCGACTCCTGCCCCCACGACTGGCCGGCCTCTCGGTCGCCCTCCTCAAAGCGACCGCCCTGGAACTGGCGATCCTCGCCGGACACCTGCTGCTCTACCCGTCCGGGATCATCCAGGAGCGCCGGACCACACCCGCGCCCCCTTCGGCGGACGCGCCCCGCCTGCCGACGGAGGACAAGCCTCCGGTCGTACTCCTGCACGGATTCATCGACAACCGCTCCGTGTTCGTCCTGCTGCGCCGCGCCCTCGCCCAGGACGGCGGCCGGCACCTGGAGTCCCTCAACTACTCGCCTCTGACCTTCGACATCCGTACCGCCGCAGAGTTGCTCGGCCGACACATCGAGGACATCTGCGAGCGCACGGGCCGGGAGCGGGTCGACGTCGTCGGGCACAGCCTGGGCGGGCTGATCGCGCGGTACTACGTGCAGCGGCTCGGCGGCGACCACCGCATACGCACGCTCGTCACCCTCGGCACCCCGCACGGCGGCACCCAGGTCGCACCCCTCGCGAACGCGCACCCGATCGTCCGGCAGATGCGGCCGGGATCGGACGTACTGGAGGAGTTGCGTCTGCCGGCGCCGGGCTGCCGTACGCATTTCGTGGCGTTCTGGAGCGATTTCGACCATGTGATGGTTCCGGTGGAGACCGCTTGTGTCGACCACCCCGACCTCATGGTGCGCAACGTCCAGGTCACCGGCATCGGTCACCTCGCCCTGCCCGTACACCCCACCGTCGCCCACGAGATCCGCCAGGCGCTGGACGCGGCCCCGACGGCAACCCGCCCCGCCGCCCAGCCGGGCGGCCTGACTGTGGCGTGACAACACGGGACACATCGGCGTAAACCCGGCACACTTCCGCACGCCCCCGCCGTGCGCCGGACCCACGACACCCTTCCGCTCAGTATCCGCGCGCCCCACGGACGACCCACCCGCGCATCGAGGAGCGCCCGAAACCCCGAAACTCGGCCGCCCCACAGGGCCCCGCACAGCCGCCGACTATCGAACAAGCTTCGAACGCAAAG
The DNA here is from genome assembly GCF_055572815.1 of Streptomyces sp. NPDC030296. Classification (NCBI taxonomy): domain Bacteria; kingdom Bacillati; phylum Actinomycetota; class Actinomycetes; order Kitasatosporales; family Streptomycetaceae; genus Streptomyces; species Streptomyces sp. NPDC030296. The sequence goes on along the minus strand of NZ_JBVICQ010000003.1, from coordinate 201,650 downwards.
CCAAACTCGTACCCACAGATCGCCGAAAGACGCTCGAATGCCCGTTTCCTACGACCGCGAAACCCGTTGAAGATTGTCGCGCGCGCATACCGCCGGGTACAGTCACCGCACTGCTCTGCCAGCCCCTGTCGTCGAGGCGAAAGAGAAGTTGGTGAACGATCGTCACCCGTCGGGGACCGCAACATCCCCGGCTCCGGCCTCCGATGCCGACCCGGCGCACTACGCGTCGTACGGCCACCAAGGAGCCGGTTACGGCGACTTCACCACCTACGGCGATTACTCCGCCACTGGTTTTGACTCCGGCACGGGTGCCCAGGCGAACGCCACCGGAACCTTCGAGACCGACCCTCTTTTCGGTGACCTTCCCGGCAATGACGAGGGCACCGGCTCCTACGACGCCTCCCAGTGGTCCACGGGCAGCCACCAGACGCTGAACTACGACCCGTATGCCGCGCAGCACCAGGCCGCGTACGACACGGGCAACTACGACTCGACGTCCTGGTCCGCCGGTTACGTGCATCTCGCCCAGGTCCCGGGCCAGTCGCAGGGCCCGGACGCCAGCGGCCAGTGGGACGCGAGCGGCTGGCTGCAGGCCGAACAGCTCGGCCAGAACGATCAGTTGGACGCCGACCAGACCCAGCAATGGGTCGGGGTGCAGCACTTCGCGACGGGCGTGTTCGACGCCACGCAGTGGAACACCGACGGCGCGCAGGCCGCCGACGAGCACGACGGCGGCGCCGCCGAGTCGTACGACCACGGCGACAGTGCCCCCGAGGTGCCCGAAGCGCACGAGCACCCCTCCCCGGAGGCCGTGGAGTTCGCCCAGCAGGCGACCGCCACCTTCGAGCACCTCGCCCCGTACGACGACGATCAAGCCCTCTCCGATGACGGCGAGTTCGAGCACGGCCGGGCCGCGCTCCTCGACGACCAGGAGGAGGCCGCCCCGACCGCCGCGGCGAGCCCGGGCCGGGCGGCCACTCGCGCGGCCTCGCGGTCACGTCGTCGCGCTCCGGCCAAACGTTCCGCCCTGCTGACGGTGGCCGTGCCCTCGGCATGCGTCATGGGTGTCGCCGGTATCGCGGCGGCCTCGGTCGGCATCGGTGGAGGCGAGACGGAGACGACGGCGGCCACCAAGTCGGACGCCACCGCCGTGAAGCCGTCCGCCGCCAACAACCAGCTCGACACCCAGCTGGAGAGCCTGTCCGCCGAGGCGGACGACTTCGCCGACCGGGCGAGCCGTACGCAGGAGCGCATCGACCTGAAGGCCCAGCAGGAGCTGGAGCAGAAGAAGGCGGCGGCCGAGGCGGCCCGCAAGGAGCGGCTGCGGCCGAAGTTCGCGCTGCCCGTCGCCAAGCACGGGCTCAGCGCGTACTACGGGCAGTCCGGCGTCAACTGGATGTCGCTGCACACCGGTATCGACTTCCCCGTCTCATACGGCACGCCGGTGATGGCCGCGACCGACGGCACCGTGCGCACGCAGTGGAACCCGGCCTACGGCAACATGGTCATCGTGACCGCCAAGGACGGCACCGAGACCTGGTACTGCCACCTCTCCACGTACAAGGTCGCCTCCGGTGCGACGGTCAAGGCCGGCGATGTCATCGCCTACTCGGGCAACTCGGGCAACTCGACCGGCCCGCACCTGCACTTCGAGGTCCACCCCGCGGGCGGCTCGGCCATAGACCCCCTGCCGTGGCTGCGCAGCCACGGACTGGACCCGACGTAACCGTCACCGACCGGCACCAACACGACAACCGGGCCCCTGCTGAGCAGGGGCCCGAGTCATGTCACCGGAGGCGGAGGCTCGTCACCGAGCCTCGGGTCGCTACAGCTTCTCCACCGGCGCGTACCGCAGCAGCAGCCGCTTCGGCTTGGCGTCACCGAAGTCGATCGTCGCCTCCCCGTTGGCCCCCGTGCCCTTGACCGCGATGACCGTGCCGAGGCCGAACTGGTCGTGGGTGACGCGGTCGCCGACGGCGAGGGAGACCACCGGCTTCTCGTTGGTGCGACGGGTGGCGAAGCCGGACGCGCCCGAGGCGGAGGAACGGGAGCGCGACGACGACAACGACGACGCGATCCCGCCGACCGGCCCCGAGGACATCGGCGCGGAGCCGCCCTTGCGCTTCCACTCCAGGTAGCTCGCCGGGATCTCCTCCAGGAAGCGGGACGGCGGGTTGTACGACGGCTGCCCCCAGGCGCTGCGCATCGACGACCGGGTGAGATAGAGCCGCTCCCGCGCGCGGGTGATGCCGACGTAGGCGAGGCGGCGCTCCTCCTCCAGCTCCTTGGTCTGGCCCAGGGCACGCATGTGCGGGAAGACCCCGTCCTCCATGCCCGTCAGGAAGACGACGGGGAACTCCAGGCCCTTGGCGGTGTGGAGGGTCATGAGCGTGATGACGCCCGAGCCGTCCTCGTCCTCGTCGGGGATCTGGTCGGAGTCGGCGACCAGGGCGACCCGCTCCAGGAACTCGGCGAGACTGGCCGGGGTCGCGCCCTCGCCTTCCGCCGCGCCGGCCTCCTGCTCGAACTCCAGGGCCACGGCCGCGAGTTCCTGGAGGTTCTCGATGCGGGTCTCGTCCTGCGGGTCGGTGGACGCCTGCAACTCGGCCAGATAGCCCGTGCGCTCGAGGACCGCCTCCAGGACGGTCGCGGGACCTGCGCCGGACTCGACGACGGTCCGCAGGTCCTCCATCAGCGTGTTGAACCGCTTGACCGCGTTCGTCGACCGGGCGGCCATGCCGTATGCCTCGTCGACGCGCTTCAGCGCCTGCGGGAAGCTGATCTTCTCGCGCTGGGAGAGGGCGTCGATCATCGCCTCGGCACGGTCACCGATGCCCCGCTTGGGGACGTTCAGGATGCGGCGCAGCGGGACCGAGTCCTCCGGGTTGGCGAGAACACGCAGGTAGGCCAGGACGTCCCGGACCTCCTTGCGCTCGTAGAAGCGGACGCCGCCGACGACCTTGTAGGGCAGGCCGACGCGGATGAAGACTTCTTCGAACACACGGGACTGGGCGTTGGTCCGGTAGAAGACGGCGACGTCCCCGGCCTTCGCGTGGCCCGCGTCCGTGAGGCGGTCTATCTCGTCGGCGACGAACTGGGCCTCGTCGTGCTCGGTGTCGGCGACGTACCCGGTGATCTGCGCGCCGGCGCCCGCGTTGGTCCACAGGTTCTTGGGGCGGCGGGACTCGTTGCGCTCGATGACGGCGTTGGCGGCGGAGAGGATCGTCTGCGTCGAGCGGTAGTTCTGTTCGAGCAGGATCGTCGTCGCGTTCGGGTAGTCCTCCTCGAATTGGAGGATGTTGCGGATCGTCGCGCCGCGGAAGGCGTAGATCGACTGGTCGGCGTCACCGACGACGCACAGCTCGGCGGGCTGGATGTCGTACTCGCTGGGGGGCACGTCGACGGGGTGCTCGGAGGTGCCGACCAGCTCCCTGACCAGGGCGTACTGGGCGTGGTTGGTGTCCTGGTACTCGTCGACGAGGACGTGACGGAAACGACGGCGGTAGTGCTCGGCGACATCCGGGAAGGCGCGCAGCAGATTGACCGTCGTCATGATCAGGTCGTCGAAGTCGAGCGCGTTCGCCTCGCGGAGGCGGGACTGGTAGAGCGCGTAGGCCTGCGCGAGGGTCTTCTCGAAGCCGTCGGTGGCCTGGGCGGCGAAGTCCTCCTCGTCGATCAGCTCGTTCTTCAGGTTGCTGATCTTGGCGCTGAAGGACTTGGGCGGGAAGCGCTTGGGGTCGAGGTCCAGATCACGGCAGACCAGGGCCATCAGGCGCTTGCTGTCGGCGGCGTCGTAGATCGAGAAGGATGAGGTGAAGCCCAGCTTCTTGCTCTCGCGGCGCAGGATGCGGACGCAGGCGCTGTGGAAGGTCATGACCCACATCGCGTTCGCCCGCGGCCCGACGAGCTGCTCGACACGCTCCTTCATCTCACCCGCGGCCTTGTTGGTGAAGGTGATCGCGAGGATCTGGCCCGGATGGACGTTCCGCTCGCCGAGCAGGTGGGCGATGCGGTGGGTGAGCACGCGGGTCTTGCCTGAGCCGGCGCCGGCCACGATGAGCAGGGGGGAGCCGGCGTGCACGACGGCCGCGCGCTGGTTCTCGTTCAGCCCGTCCAGGAGGGCGGCCGCGTCGATCGCGGGGCGTGGGGCGCCGTCGCGGTAGTAGGCGTCCCGGTCCGGCGGCACGTCGAACTTCCCGCCGAACAGATCGTCCGGAATCGACTCCGGCACATGATCGTCCTCGGGCGGCGGCGGGGGCTCCTCGTCACGGCCGCGGGGGGCCTGGAGGTCCGCCAGGAAGCTGTCGTCAAAGAGGCTGCTCATCGCTCTCCGAGTCTAGGCGCCCCCACTGACAGCGAGGGGCCGCCCCGGGAAGTCCGTGGGCACGCTCCGGGCCGCGCCCCGTGGAGCCGTGGGCCATCGGTCGCACGCACCCCATCACGGTGAGCGACCGAACGTAGCACCTATCGTGTCCGCGAGGCCAAGGTCACGAAAACGTATCGGGCATATCGAACATCAACCTTCACACGGACCACACCAGTTGGCTAGCGTCTTGGGTCAGGCCGTACGACCCAACCGGCGAACGTCGCCGGGCCGCACGGCCTCCGCCGAGTCCGGTGCGCCCCTCCACGGCAGCCGGAGCCGGGGACCCACCGACCTCTGGGGTGAATCGACCCGACCGCCGTACGCGGCGAGGGCCGTAGGGCAAACCTTCCGAAAGCTTGCGCCCGAACCCGACAGCTAACTCGGTAGGCGGACTACGGAAGGAGTCGCCGAACCATGGCGCCGCACCGCAAGCCGCGTCCGGCCGGCCGGACGCGCGCGGGCATCCGCACCCCCGCTCTCGCCACCGCCGCCCTCACCTCCGTGGCCCTGCTCTCCCAGACGGCCACCGCCGCCCCTTCGACCGACGACAAGCCGAGTCTGGAGGAGATCGAGAAGAAGGTAGGCGATCTCTACCGCCAGGCGGAGACGGCGACCGAGAAGTACAACGCGGTCAAGGAGAAGACCGCAAAGCAGAAGAAACAGGTCGACAACCTCCTCGACGACGTCGCGAAGCGGACGGAAAAGCTCAACGAAGCGCGCGGCGAACTGGGTTCGTACGCGGCCGCCCAGTACCGGACGGGCGCGGCCGCCCCCGACACGGCGGCCCTGCTCCTGGCGGACGACCCGCAGGAGTACTTCGCCCAGAACCAGTTGATGGACCGGCTGACGGACCGCCAGCAGGAGTCCGTCGACGAGTACGTCGCGCAGCAGGCGGAGACCTCGCAGCGGCGCCAGGAGGCGTCCGAGGGCCTGGAACAGCTCACCGAGTCGCAGAACGCCCTCAAGTCCAGCAAGGCCAAGGTCCAGGCGAAGCTCGCCGCGGCCCGCGAACTGCTCTCCCAGCTCACCGCCGAGGAGAAGGCCAGGCTCGCGGACATCGAGCAGCGGAAGCAGGAGGAGGCCGACCGCAAGGCGGAGGAGCTGGCGCGGCAGCAGGCGGCGGCCGAGTCACGGGCCGAGTCACCCCAGGAGACGCAGGAGGCCCCTCAGGACACCTCCGCCTCAACCTCCCCGTCCACATCCACCCGGACCACGACGACGGTCGAGGACTCGACCTACGCCACGAAGGCCGCCAAGGCCCTCGCCTTCGCCCGTGCGCAGATCGGCAAGCCGTACGTCTGGGGCGCCACCGGTCCCGGCTCCTACGACTGCTCCGGCCTCACCCAGGCCGCCTGGAAGGCCGCCGGCGTCGACCTCCCCCGCACCACCTACGACCAGGTCAACGCCGGTACGACCGTCTCACTCCCCGCCGCCCGTCCCGGAGACCTGATCTTCTTCTACGACAACATCGGCCACGTCGGCCTCTACATCGGCAACGGCATGATGATCCACGCCCCGAAGCCGGGCACCTACGTCCGCGAGGAGTCGATCTTCTACGACGGCGAGTCCTCCATCCACAGCGTGGTGCGGCCGGCGTAACCGTCGAGCGGCCGGTTCGCGGGGAGGCGTGCCGGCTCAGGTCCAGAGCACCGCGATGAAGACGTTCGCCATGGTGAGTGCGCCCACCAGCCCGAACAGCGACTTGTCCACGGTCTCCTCGTCGCGCTTGACGTACACCAGCCCCAGGATCACGACCAGCAGCGCCATCTTGACGCCGATCTTGATGTTGTTGACGGGCTGGTCGTCCGCCTGGTTGAGGCCGACGAGGATCGCTCCGGTGATCAACATGGTGAGCGCGCCGTGCAGCATGGCGGGGACGAAGAGGGCGGTGCCCTGGCCCATGGCCTTCATCTGGGTGAGGAAACCGCCCAGGAGAGCGGCGATCCCGATGATGTGGAGCGCGACGAAGAGGTGGATGAGTACGTCCATGGCCGGAGCCTAATGAGGAGGCGACGACCGGCCGGGCACCGGGGGCGGGGTGCTTCACTGGCGTGAGGCGCTTCCGGACGCGGAGGACTTCCGGACGCGGAGGACTTCCGGGCGCGGGAGGCTCCCGGAGGCGGGGGCTTCAAGCGGTCACCTCGGCGACGTCGCCAGGGCCGAGACTGGGTCGCTGGAGCGTCCACGACGTCCGTAAACGTGGCAGAACAGCCGCTCCGGGCTGCCGGGAGCTTCCGGGCGCGGCCAGTGGGTGACGTCGACCGCGAGGACGAAGCGGTCGTTGGCCGCCTTGGGCTGCGGCAGCACCGCCAGGGCGTGGCGAAGCGCGTACGCATCGATGCGTGCGCAGTTCAGCGCGTCACTCGAGTGGCCGGCGTCGCCGGAGGGGCGGCGCGGGGCGATGTACCCCGTGGCGGGACAGCGGCGGTGCCGCTTCGTCGGCGCGTGGCATGATCGACGACGGCAGCGCGATCGACCCCAAGCCTTGCTTTTCGAATCCAAGACCCTGCGCCGCAAGTGGTGGCGATGGAATCGATCTTGCATATATGCGCCCCATAGCACCGTCTCGCCCCGTCCCGGCCGGGAATCGCCGCATCGGTCATCGCGCAGTGTGATTACGACGGCGCCAGGGCGAGATCGCGGTCACATACGGTCACCTCGCGGTCGGTGCGCGCCACTTCCGTACAACGCGTTACCGGCCCGACACAGTCAGGTTTAGCGTCCTCCTTCAGGTGACCGGCTCCCCACCGCCGCCCGGGCCAGGGGCGGCAGTCGGACACCACCGCCGAGAAAGTCCGGCGGCGTCCCGCTCCCCCCTGTGCGGGCCGCCGCCGGATGCGTCACCGCTCCCCCAGGCGGTCCGTGCGCTCCGACGTACGGACGGCGGTCGTACGAGAGGACTTGGAGTCCCACGTGGCAGCGCACCGCAAGCCCAGACAGCGCTCGCTCGGCGGCCCGACGGTCCGCACGGCCGCGACCCTCGCGCTCGCCGGCGCGGCGACCGCGACCGGTTTCGACGGTACCGGGCACGCCGACCCTCACCTCACGCCCGAGCAGCTCAAGGCGAAGGTGGACAAGCTGTACGAGGAGGCGGAAGTCGCCACCGACAAGTACAACGGAGCCAAGGAGAAGGCTGACAAGGCGCAGATGAAACTGGAGGAACTGCGCGACCAGGCGGCCCGCCGCACCGACCGGCTCAACTCCGCCCGCGAGCAGTTGGGTTCGCTGGCCACCGCGCAGTACAGGACCGGCGGCATCGACCCGTCGTGGCAGCTGGCGCTCTCCGGTGACCCGGACCAGTACCTCGACAACGCCGCCCTGGCCGAACGCGTCGGCCACCGGCAGGCGGCCGATGTGGCCGGCGTACGGCAGCAGCTGCTGGAGATCGAACGGCTCCGCGGGGCCGCCCGTGTCGAACTGGGCACCCTCAGGACCAAGCAGCAGGAGGTCAAGCGGCACAAGAAGACGGTCACCTCGAAGTTGACCGAGGCACGGCGGCTCCTCGACCGCCTGACGCCCGAGGACCGGACCCGTCTGAGCAGCCCCGGCTCCGGCACCGGTCACGCCTCGCGCTCCGCCCTCTCCTCCCCGCGCACCTTCACCGGCCCGGTCTCACCGGCCTCCTCCGCCTCCGCCGCCCCCAATCCCCGTGCCGCCTCAGCCGTTTCCTACGCGTACTCCAAGCTCGGCAGCCCGTACGTCTGGGGTGCCACAGGCCCCAACGCCTTCGACTGCTCCGGCCTCACCCAGGCCGCCTACCGCTCCGCCGGTGTCTCCCTCCCCCGCACCACCTACGGCCAGATCGGCGCCGGCCGCCGCGTCTCCCGCGCGGAACTGCTCCCCGGCGACCTGGTCTTCTTCTACTCCGGCATCAGCCACGTGGGCATCTACGTGGGCAACGGCCAGATGATCCACGCCCCGAACCCCTCCGCGCCGGTACGCGTGGCCCCCCTCGACGAAATGCCGTTCGCCGGGGCCACGCGGGTGGCCTGAGCGGGGCAGCGTCGGGGCCGTCAGAGCCGCGTCAGTCGGTGGCGTGACGGCAAGGGCCTGGCGGCGGGGCGGCAGGGCAGCGGGGGTCGGAGGTCCGGGGGCAGGCCGGAGTCGAGAGGCTGGTCGGTCCGTCGGGCGCGGCCGGGAACGCGGCCCCGGCCCCCTTGGTCGCTCAGCCTTACACCAGCCGTCGTGCCGTCGCCCATCTCGTCAGCTCATGCCGGTTGGAGAGCTGCAATTTGCGGAGCACCGCGGAGACATGGGACTCCACGGTCTTCACCGAGATGTAGAGCTGCTTGGCGATCTCCTTGTACGCATAGCCGCGGGCGATGAGACGCAACACCTCACGCTCACGCTGGGTGAGGCGGTCGAGGTCCTCGTCGACGGGCGGGGCATCGGTGGAGGCGAAGGCGTCGAGGACGAAGCCGGCCAGCCGTGGGGAGAACACGGCGTCCCCGTCCTGGACCCGGAAGATGGAGTCGACGAGGTCGGTGCCGGTGATCGTCTTGGTGACATAGCCCCGCGCACCGCCCCGGATCACCCCGATGACGTCCTCCGCCGCGTCCGACACGGACAGCGCGAGGAAACGAACGGGCCGTTCGGTGTCCGCCATCAACGCCGAGCAGCGGCGCAGGACTTCCACCCCACCGCCGCCGGGGAGATGGACGTCCAGGAGCACCACCTCGGGGCGAGTGCTCGTGATCACCGAGACCGCCTGGTCGACGTCAGGAGCCTCCCCGACGACCTCGACCCCCGTTCGCTCCGTCTGCCCGATCTCGGCCTGCACTCCCGTACGGAACATACGGTGATCGTCGACGAGCACGACCCGAACATGCCGCCCCGGACCGGACACCGCGGCCTCCGGCTCTCCCCCGGCCACGAGCCCGCCGGACGCACCGGAAGCCCCGGAAGCGGACCCGTCGGAAGTCGACGCGTCGGAGACACCGGCGTCCCCGAACTCCCCCTGACCCGCGACCTCACCCTGCCGGCCACCAGCGGGCACGGGGCCGGGGTCCTGCGCGGCCCGGTCGCCTCCCCGGCCCACGGTCGGTTCCGTGCCCGAACCGCTCTGCCCGGCAGGGTCGTTCGGCTCGTTCGCGTCACTCATGACGTCGTCTCCGCCCTCTCCATCTCCAGCTCGACCTCCGTGCCGCCGCCCGGTACGGCGCGGAGCCGTGCCGTACCGCCGTTCCGTTCCATGCGGCCGATGATCGATTCTCTGACGCCCATGCGGTCGGCGGGTATCGCGTCGAGATCGAAGCCGGGACCGCGGTCACGCACGGACACGAAGACCGTCCTTCCCTCGACCTCGGCGAAGACCTGTACGGCACCGCCCTCGCCACCGTACTTGGCGGCGTTCACCATCGCCTCGCGCGCGGCCTGCATCTGTGCGGTCAGTCCCTCGTCGAGGGGGCAGTCGCCGACGACGACCACTTCTATGGGCACTCCATGCTTGTCCTCCACCTCCGCGGCGTTGCGCCGCACAGCCTCGGCGAGGGTGTCGGGCTCGTCGTCCTCGTCCTTTCCGGTGCCCTCGGGTTTGTACAGCCAGTTGCGCAGGTCGCGCTCCTGGGCGCGGGCCAGGCGGCGGACCTCGTTGGGGTTGTCCGCGTTGCGCTGTATCAGCGTCAGGGTGTGGAGCACCGAGTCGTGGACATGGGCCGCGACCTCCGCGCGTTCCTGGGCGCGGATGCGCATCAGGCGCTCCTCGGAGAGGTCCTGGGTCATCCTGACGAGGTAGGGGCCCGCCAGCAGCGCTATCCCCACGAGGACCGCGAGCGCTGCCTGCAGCACCGAGCCGAGGTGGGCGGCGGAGCCTTGCAGGACGAATATCCCGGAGACGCCGGCGGTGACGAGCAGGACTCCGGCCACCGAGCGGAGCAGGGTGATGGTGCGCCGGCGGCGGCCGACCTCGGCCCAGCGTGCCCGCCGGGCATTGTCCGCCTGACGCCAGACCAAGGCCACACCGGCGGCGACCAGCACCGTCGGCCAGAGATACGCTCGGGCGCCGTCCCCCAGATTCACATTGCCGACGAAGACCATGGCCACGACGACCATGAGGAGGAGGGCGACGATCTGGCCCCGGTCGGGCCGACGGGCCACGAGTCTGCGGCGGCCGTCGGGTGACGTCTCGGTCGTGATGGCGGAGGGCCGCTGGTTGTCGACCCCGCCGACGCCGAGCGGCACGAAGAACCAGAACGCCGCGTACACCAGGGCGCCCAGGCCGTCTGCCGTGAACAGGCCGACGAACACGAGCCGGACCCAGATCACCGGCAGCCCTAGATGCCCCGCGAGCCCTCGCGCCACTCCGCCGAGCCAGCGACCGTCGCTGCTGCGGTAGAGCTTGCGCGGGGGCCGCGGAGTGTCGATGGGCAGTGCTGCGGCTTCCGGCATGCCATCGATGTTCACACGCACGGCCGATCGAGGCATCAGGGTCGATCCCCGAGACGCCCCTGATCTTCGGCGAAGCCATGATCGAACGCATCCCCGGGTGGATATCAGGGTTCGACCAGGGTCATCCCGACTGCCATCGAACCGGCACGGCGGTCACGATGGACGCATGACGGATCACCAGCACGCGGCATCGGAGTCGGGACCCACCTCCGGCCCCGACTCCCAGCGGCCGACCACCGAGCCGCAGGACGCCGTGCCCCCACCGGGTACGGCGGAGGAGCCGCGCGCGCACGAGGGCCGGGGCACGGCGAAGGACCCGCAGGCGGGCCCGGGCACGCGCCCGGGCACGGACATGCACGGGGGTGCGGGCATGAGTGCCGGTGCGCATGCGGGTGCGCCCGCGGATCAAGCGGCCTACGGCGCGCATGCTGCCGGCCCGGCTGGTTCGGGCGGTTCGGCTGGCCCGGGCGCCTCAGGGGGGGCGGGCGGCTCGGGTGGGGGTGATCCGAAGGACCGAGCCGCTGCCGGCGGCTCTGCTGATCCGGCGGGGCAGGCCGCTGCCGGTGATCCCGTCGGCGCCCCGCTCACTCCTCAGGGGTTCCGCCGTGACCGGCGGTACAAGATGTTGGGCGGTGTCTGCGCCGGCCTCGGGCGGCAGTGCGACATGGACCCGGTGATCTTCCGGATCGTGCTCGCGGTGCTCTCCGCGACCGGCGGCCTCGGCCTCATCTTCTACGGCTTCGCCTGGCTGTTCGTGCCGTACGACGACGAGGAGGAGAACGAGGTACGGAAGCTGCTCACCGGCCGTGTCGACGGTCAGGCGCTGGCGGCCGTGCTCTTCGCACTGGTCGGCTGCGGCGTGTTCCTGACGATGCTGGGCAACAGCACCGTCCTGACGTTCTCTGTGCTCGTCTCCCTCCTCCTGGCCGGCGCGGGCTACTGGTCACGGCAGCGAGGCACCCCCGACCCCGACCCGTTGGCAGCCCAGGCCGTCGCCGACGCGCCGCCGGAGGCCCAGGCACCCCCCGTGGCCGCCTCCTACCCGTCGTGGTGGCGGGACCCGATAGTCAAGGACGGCACCCACGTGGGCAGCACCGGTTACCTGTGGGGCCCCTGGGAGACCCGTGGGCGGGACATCTCCGCGGCGGTCAACATCGCTCGCGGCACCTCCTCGCAGCACGACATACGCACCGCGCGCGGACCGAAGCCGCGCGGGCCGCGCTGGATAGGCGGCTGGGTCTTCCTGCTCGCGCTGCTCGTTGGCGCTCTCGGGACCACCACGACGTGGGAGGACCGCACGCTGGCCGCCAGCCTGCAAACAGGGCTGGCCTGTGCGCTGGTGGTGTTCGGCCTGGGCATAGCGGTGAGCGCCTTCCTGGGCCGGACGGGAGCCGGGTCGATCTTCCTGGCCCTGGTCACCGCGGGGCTCCTGGCGGGCGCGGCGGCGCTCCCGTCGAACATCACGACGGACTGGGCCCGCACCGAGTGGGCACCGGGGAAGGCCGCGGACGTGGCGGCGCGGTACGAGTTGGGGACGGGAGTGGGCACGTTGGATCTGACGCGGGTGGACCTGGCGAAGGGCCGGACGCTGTCCACGAGTGTGGAAGTGGGGGCGGGCAAGGTGAAGGTCGTCGTCCCTCCGGACGTGACGGTGCGGCTCGACGTCCAGGTGGGCTTCGGTGACATCCAGCTGCCGGGCGAGGGCAAGGAGGACGTGGACGTGGCACCGGACAAGAGCGATCGTCTGACACTGCCCCCGCCCGAGGGCTCGGGGAGTGGCGGGACGATCACCCTCGACCTGGAGGTCGGTCTGGGACAGGCGGAGGTGGCCCGTGCTGCGGCATGAGTTCCAGCCCGGGAAGCTGGTCGGCGGCCTCTTCGTGACCGCCGCCGGTGTCCTCTACCTCGGCGATGCGGCCGGTGCCTGGCAGACACCGTGGTTCGTCGTCCTGCCGCTCACCTTCGGCGGCCTGTGCCTGGCGGGCGCGGTGGCCTCCGTACACCACGCGATACGGGGCCACCGGGCGTCTTGCCGGACGGGAGGGGAGGGCACGCGGACGCGGCGGGGCCGACAGGACCAGCCGAGTCACCGGGCGTAACAGGGGCCATGTGACGGACTGGACCGTTGGGACGGCTGGACCGCTGAGGAAGAGGGCGGCGCCGACGGAACGAGCGGGGCCGACGGCGCCGAGGGGCCGGGACCGAGGGGGCCGACGGGGTCGACGAGGCCGAGGCGGCCTACGCGGCGGCGGAGGGCACGGGGGCGGGGGAAACCCGGGTCGGCAGGGTTGACAGGGCAGTGCCCCCGAGACGGGCAATCGCCGAGTAAGGGTCTGGGCTGACCGGCGCAGGCGCGAGCAGGCAGGGCTGGGCGCCTCGCGAGCGGATCGGGGATCGCCAGGGCGCTACCTTGCCGATGGCGCCCCAGCGGTGGCGGAGCCCAGCCCGCGGCAAGGGCTACCTCGTGGGGCCGAGGGCGGCCCCATGGTCCGGGGCATGCGGCCTCGGTGGCCTCATGGCCTCGGGCGCAGGCCATGAGAGCTGCGCACACAAAGCAGCCGTCCAAGCCGGGGAGGCCAACCCGCGCTGCGGCGGCTGCGCGCCATTCAGCGCGTTCAGCTCGCCGCACTCCGTGCTGATCAGGGCGTTGGCCGTTGAAAGTCGGGCCGTAGGCGGCGCGCGCACGGCAGCCGCGCTTGCTCCTCGTGGAGGCGCCGTTGCTCAGCATGAGGTCTCGGTCAGCCTCCCGGGGCGGTGGGTTCCGTGCGCGCGGAGCCGAGCGGTAGTGCGGGGGCGCCCGGAGCGGTGGCGAAACAGGTCGTTCCCCGTTGCCGCCCTTCGTCCGCCCATGCGGCGGATGTGGACATGACAGTCTCGTGGGCTCTTAAATGCAGGGCAAGATCTGCAACCGGAGCCGTACGGCGTCTGGGGCGGCCTGACCGCGGCGGAGCGCCGGGTGGTGCTCGCCCGACGGCGTCGCCGCGACCTGGAGTTGAAGAAGGCGGCCGGCACGGCGCCCTCTGTGCCGTTGCCCCAGTGCCCCCTTGTGTGCCCCCCCCGACGCCCACCGCCACAGGCGCTCCCCCATGCGGCGCCTTCTCCAGGAGACAGAAGACACTGATGCGTTGGATTCGGCAGCACGTCCGAGGTTCCCGTCGCGCCACCGCCGGCTTAGCGACCACAGCCACACTTCTGGCCGGTGTACTCTCCCCGGCCGCCGACGCGGCCGAGAGGCCGAGCCGTGCCGCCGCCCTCGACAACGCGTCGACGGTCCTCGCCGACCAGGCCGCGTCGCTCGGCCTCACCTCCGCGCAGGACACCTCCGTGCGTGACGTGATCGTGGACAAGGACGGTTCACAGCACGTTCGCTACGACCGTACGTACCGGCAACTCCCGGTGCTCGGCGGCGACTTCGTCGTACACATGGCGCCCGACGGTACCTACCGCGGCGCTGACCGGGCGGCGAGGGCGGAGATCTCGCTGCCGAGCACCACACCGAAGGTGCCGGCCCCCAGGGCGGCCGACCTCGGCGTGAACGCCCTGCGCGCGGCCAACCCGGGTGACGCGTTGAGGCAGGTGAAGGCCAAGCCCGAGCTCGTCGTCGACGCCCTGCACGGCGCTCTATTTCGGCCGCGAGGACAGCGTGCGAGTCAGCGGTAGCTGTCGGCTCGGCGCCTGTTGCGTCGGGAGCGGAAGACCGCGTCCACGGAGAGGATGGGGGCGCCGGCGAGGATCAGGGGGATCCAGGCCATGAGGTAGGGGAGGTCGTTGCCGTAGTAGTACGGGCTGGACGACCAGCTGACCGTCAGCCACAGGCTGAGGGAGATGAGGGCGCCGCCCAGGGCGGCCAGGCGGGCGAGGAGACCGATGAGGGTGCCGATCCCGACGGCCAGTTCACCGATGGCGATGGCGTAGCCGAAGCCGACGGGGTTCTTCAGGGCCGTGTCGATCATCGCGGGGATGGCTGAGGCGTCTCGCGCGGCGCTCATCATGTCGCCGATCGAGCCGGAGCCGGACGCGGCCATGAACGCGCTGTCGGTGAGTTTGTCCAGGCCCGCGTAGATGAAGGTGACGCCCAGGAAGACCCGCAGGGGAAGAAGTGCGTACCGGGTGGCCGCGTCCCGCCAGTCGTGGCCGCCGTCGAGGTAGGGGGTGTGGGAATCCGTGCGAGTACCGTGAGCCATCAGTCTGCGCCGCCTCTTGTCCGCCGTGCCGTTGACCCCTCAACAGACGATACGTTCGGAGGGGTGGGGGCGCTCAATGGTGCGGCACCCTTTTTCCGTCTTGGGTGGTCTCGTCCCGAGGGTCTGCCTACGGGCCCATATCGGCCGCGTCCCGGCGCCCACGTCCGCCGGGGAGGGCCTGCCCGACCAGGGTTCCGCCGCAGCGGCCATCGCGGACGCGCTTCCGCCCCGCCCCTCCCCGCTTACGCCCTGACCCGGCTTCCGCTCCGCCCCGCACCGCTCCGGCAGAGAGTCACCCGGGGGTCGGAGCCGCCACCAACGCCCGGAGACCGCGCCACACGGCTTCGCCTCTCGACAGAACCACCCGGGTGGCCGCGAGGGCCGCCGGCCCGCCCATCCGGCTGACGCGTCCTGGTGGACGCATCCTGCTGGACGTATCCGGTGATGTTTCTGATCCGCGACGGCCTAGCGCGAGCGCGGCCACGGCGGAGGCCGCTGCCCCGCCCCCCGGCTGCAAGGCCGCCCCCGCCTCGGATCAGTCGGCTGAGACCTCGATGGCGTAGCGGTTGGTCTCCACTCCGGCCGCGGTGACGACCTGGACGTCGACCTTGCCGGGTTCGACGTCGGCGGGGACCGGCACGGTGAGGACCGCGTCGGTGGGGTTGCTGAAGCCGCCGGTCACGGGGACGAGGGGAACGTGGACGTGGACGGGGCCGATGCGGACGACCATGCGGGAGAGGCGGTCGGCGGTCTGCGCGCCGGGCGGGACGAAGCCGGCGCCGCGGATCTCGATGTCGTCGCCGTTGCGGATGGGCGCGTCGAGGTCACCGGCCTCGCGGGCGCGGACGACGGAGAGGATGACGGGGCGGCCGCCCTCGGCGTACTTGCCGGCGACGTAGGTGGCCGCGGAGACGAGGACGAGGAGGGCCAGGCCCCAGGGGAGGTCGGGGAGCTGGTCGGGGCGGCGGGCCAGCCGTACCGCCGCGAAGACCAGGGCGACGGCGCAGATGGTCACGTACTGGATGTCGGTGAAGCTGCCCCGGCCGGCGTCGTCGGTGAGGAGGTCGGCGGCGCGGGGGCGGTGGGCGGGGACCTTCTGGAGGCGCTGGCCGAGGACGCGGAGGCCGACGACGCGGCGTACCAGGACGGCGATGCCGCAGACCACGGCGAGGACGGTGACGATCCCGGCGCCGCGGGCGAGTTCGAAGCCGGCGATGAGGGCGTCGCGTTCGCGGTGGTCGGAGGCGGCGGCCAGGCGGCCGACCAGGACGAGGACGCAGAAGACGACGAAGAGGACCCAGCTCGCGGCGATCGCGCGGGACGTGGAGAGGCGGTTGTCCTCGCCGATGACCGGGGCGAGGGCGCCGCCGCGCGCACGGTGCAGACAGCCGGCGCCGGTGAGTGCCGCGGCGACGAGAAGGGCGGCGATCAGGCCGGCCGTGCGGGCGACGGTCCAGCCCGCGCCGATCGCGGTGAGCGCCTGGACGAGGAGCAGGGTGACGACGGCGGCCCAGACGACGATCGCCGTGCGCAGCCAGAGCCGGCCGAGCCAGGCCTCGCCCTCGACGCGGCCGCGTTCGGCGACGACGGCGGCGGACTGGGTGAGCTCGTCGGAGACCCATTGGCGGGAGGCCGACGCGGAGTGGGCGACAGCGGCGGGCAGGCCCTGTCCGGCGGCGAACTCCTCGCGTTTCGACAGGAACTCGGCGACCGCGCGCCGGTGTCCCGTGCGCGCGCCGTGCGGGCAGTCCCCGCACGTGCATCCGCCGTCATGGGCAGCCGAGCCCATGCCCCCTCTGGCCTCCTGCACCGCCACGCCCGAGCCCGCCTTCCCGCGCCGCGCACGCCTCTGCGTGCGCTGTCCTCGGCATTCGCCGTCACCGTCATCGACGCCGTCACCGTCATCGACGCCGTCACCGTCATCGACGCCGTCACCGCCTCGCGGGGCGCCGTCCGTACAGCCGCTCACTACCACAGCCGTGCGGCCGGACACGTGCCCCGCGATGACAGCGAATTGTGCCGTACGGAAGGCGGGCCGTGCCGGGCAGGGGCGTCGAGTGCAAGGAGAGCGCGGGGTGAAGTTCGGGTCGTCCTGTTGACCCGGCTGCGAGAATCTCCCTATGGCCGAGATCATCCAGCGGGACGGGTCCTGGGCCTTCGACGGGAGCACGGTCCGGATCACGCCGGGACCGCACCGTTCCGTGGCGCTGTTCCGGCAGACGTACGGGGAGGTCGCGGTTCCGCTGGAAGCGGTGTCGGGTGTCGTCTACGAGCCCGAACGCAAGCGGGGCCGGCTGCGGTTGCGGCTCCGTGAGGGCAGTGATCCGCTGCTCCAGGCCACCGGCGGGCGGCTGCCGGACGAGGCCGACCCCTACCGGCTGACGGTCGACCTCGACCGGTCGGGTGTCGCCGAGTACGTGGCCGAGGAGATACGGCAGGCCCTGCTGCTCGAACAAATCCCTAAGGAGCCCGCCACGGCGTATCTGCTGCCGGGGCCCCCTGTGCCGGTGTCGGTACGGTCCAGCGACGGCACCGTGTCCTTCGACGGCACGCAGGTCAGGATCGACTGGAACGACACGTCCGACCGGGTGAAGCGGGCGACCGGGCCGCGGATCGTCGCCCTCGGCGATCTGGCGCAGGTGGAGTGGTTGCCGAACTCCGGTTACGAGGACGGGTTCCTGCGGTTCGTGACCCACGAGACGGTGTTCTCCAAGCTGCCGCCCGAGAAGGACCCGTACGCCCTCGATCTGTGGGGCAACGCCCGCCGTGATCTGCTGACGGCGCTGGTCGCCACGGCCGTCACCGCGCGGCTTCCGCACCCGTCGACCAGAGCGGACGGCCACGCGGACCGCCCCCGGCCGGTCGACGCCGCGGGCCCTGCCCGGCCACGGCGCCTGGTCCCCGCTCCGGCCCCGGCCCCTGCCCGGGCGCTGGCCTCGGACCATCACGACGTGCTGCTGCGCCGCCTGCGCGAGTTGGGTGAGCTGCACCGCGACGGGGTCCTCACGGACGAGGAGTTCGCGGCCACGAAGGCGGCGGTGCTGCGGGACTTCTGAGCGACACGGCGGGGGCTTCCGCGCGGGTCAGCTCAGCAGGTCCGGCTCGCTTCGGCTGATGTCCTGCCACAGGGGCTGGTAGTTGATCCACGCCACGAGATCCCCGCCCGCCTGTTCGCGGGTGGCGACGGCCAGCCGGTGGTCGACGAGGAGGGGGCGGCCCGCGGCCTTCGCGGTGAGCTGGACCTGGGCGGAGCGTTCCATCGACAGGAACCACCAGGCCGCCGCGTCCACCGAGTCGCCGACGGTCAGCAGACCGTGGTTGCGCAGGACCAGGGCCTTGCGGCTCCCGAGCACCGCCGCGATCCGCCGCCCCTCGTCCGCGTCCACGGCGACGCCCGTGTAGTTGTCGTAGAGCGCGTGGTCCTCGTAGAACGCGCAGGACTCCTGGGTGATCGGCTCGATCAGTTCGCCGAGCGCGGCGAGAGCGCGGCCGTGCACCGAGTGGCAGTGCGCGACGGCGACGACGTCCGGGCGGGCGGCGTGGACCTGGGCATGGACGGTGAAGGCGGCCTGGTTGACGTGGTAGCGGCCCTCGATGACCTGGCCGTCCTGGTTGGCGAGCACGAGGTCACTGACGGTGACGTGCTTGAACGACATCCCGAACGGGTTGACCCAGAAGCAGTCGCTGAACTCCGGGTCGCGGGCGGTGATGTGCCCCGAGACGCCGTCCTCGAACCCCAGCCGTCCGAAGATCCGCAGGGCCCCGGCCAGCCGTTCCTTGCGGTGCCGCCGCTCGTCCTCCACCGACTCGTGCATCGGCGGCATGGCGAACCGCAGCTGGTCGGTGGGTAGGGGCAGGGGCGGTGTGGGCCCGTGCATGTGTCCTCCAGACTGACTTCCTTGACGAAGCGGAAGTTACCGTCGGTCTCCCTCACAGAACAGGTCCGTTCCCTGAAGAGAGTGTGCAACCGTTACGCAAGTCACAGAAGCGTGCTGACGCCTCACCACTCAGGGACGAGTCGTCAGTCGCTCGGGGTAACCGGACAGTGGTTGTCGGGTATCCGCGCGAGACTCGTCCCATGCCACGAAATACTCCACGCGCCGTGCCGCAGGGTGCCGCCGACTGGGCCGCCTTCTCCGCCGCCGAACCCGGTCTCGCGCAGACCGTGGAGGCACGCTTCGGCGCCTTCACCCACCATGTCCTCGCCACCCTCCGCCGGGACGGCTCGCCGCGTACGACCGGACTGGAGGTCAGGTTCGTCGGCGGCGAGCTGTGGCTGGGGATGATGCCGGACTCCCTCAAGGCGCTCGACCTGCGCCGCGACCCCCGGTTCGCGCTGCAGGCCAACCCGGGGCCGGGCACCGGGATGGGCGGCGGCGACGTACGGATCAGCGGGCGGGCGGTCGAGGTCGACGATCCGGCCGTCAAGGCCGCGTACGGCGAAGAGGTGGAACCGCCGGAGCCGTTCCACCTCTTCCGCACCGAGCTGACGGAGGTCGTACGGACCTACGTCGAGGACGAGACGTATCTGGTCGTCCAGGTCTGGAAGCCCGGAGAGCCGGTGCGCACTCTCAAACGGACCTGAGCCCTCACTTCACAAAGGTGCTCACCCGAGGAGGGTCACTCCCACTCGATGGTGCCCGGCGGCTTGGACGTCACGTCCAGGACCACGCGGTTGACGTCGCGCACCTCGTTGGTGATGCGGGTCGAGATCTTCGCCAGCACGTCGTACGGCAGGCGCGACCAGTCGGCCGTCATGGCGTCCTCGGAGGAGACCGGGCGCAGGACGATGGGGTGGCCGTAGGTGCGGCCGTCGCCCTGGACGCCGACGCTGCGGACGTCCGCCAGGAGCACCACCGGGCACTGCCAGATGTCGCGGTCGAGGCCGGCCGCCGTCAGCTCCTCGCGGGCGATGGCGTCGGCCTCGCGGAGCAGGTCGAGACGGTCCTTGGTGACCTCGCCGACGATCCGGATGCCGAGGCCGGGGCCGGGGAACGGCTGCCGCTGGACGATCTCCTCGGGCAGGCCGAGCTCCTGGCCGACCATGCGGACCTCGTCCTTGAACAGCTTGCGGAGCGGCTCGATGAGCCGGAACTCCAGGTCCTCGGGGAGGCCGCCCACGTTGTGGTGGGACTTGATGTTGGCGGTGCCGGTGCCGCCGCCGGACTCGACGACGTCGGGGTACAGGGTGCCCTGGACCAGGAACTCCACGGCCGGGCCCTCGTCCGCGATGATCTCGGCCTGCGCCTGCTCGAACACGCGGATGAACTCGCGGCCGATGATCTTCCGCTTCTCCTCGGGGTCGGAGACCCCGGCGAGCGCCTTGAGGAACCGCTCCTCCGCGTCGACGACCTTCAACTGGACGCCGGTGGCCGCGACGAAGTCCTTCTCGACCTGCTCGGTCTCGTCCTTGCGCATCAGACCGTGGTCGACGTACACGCAGGTCAGCTGGGAGCCGATGGCCTTCTGCACGAGGGCCGCGGCGACCGCGGAGTCCACGCCGCCGGAGAGGCCGCAGATGGCGCGCTTGTCGCCGACCTGCTCGCGGATGGCGGCGACCTGCTCCTCGATCACGTTGCCGGTGGTCCAGGACGGGGTCAGTCCGGCGCCCCGGTACAGGAAGTGCTCCAGCACCTGCTGGCCGTGCGTGGAGTGCATGACCTCGGGGTGGTACTGGACGCCGTACAGCTTCTTCTCGTCGTTCTCGAAGGCGGCGACCGGTACGACGTCGGTGGAGGCGGTGACGGTGAAGCCCTCGGGGGCGGCGGAGCAGGCGTCGCCATGCGACATCCACACCGACTGCTCGTCCGGGGTGCCCTCGAAGAGGGTCGAGCCGGACTTGGTGACGTGCAGCGGCGTACGGCCGTACTCGCGGGCGCCCGTGTTGTCGACGGTGCCGCCGAGGGTGGTGGCCATCAGCTGGAAGCCGTAGCACATGCCGAAGACGGGGACGCCGGACTCGAAGAGTTCGCGGTCGAGGCGGGGGGCGCCCTCGGCGTAGACCGAGGAGGGGCCGCCGGAGAGGATGATCGCCGCCGGGTTCTTGGCGAGGATCTCCGCGACCGGCATGGTGCTGGGCACGATCTCGCTGTAGACCCGGGCCTCGCGGACACGGCGGGCGATGAGCTGGGCGTACTGCGCGCCGAAGTCGACGACCAGAACGGTGTCGGGGGCGGCGGCAGCGGAGGGCGCTGATGACACGGGGTGCCTTCCGGCGGTCGGGCGGGGGTCTGTGTGGCCGAGTCTACCGGGGTGCGCTCTTGTGGTGCGGGCCACCGTGGGCTCCGCCCCCGGGCCCCCGGAGCACCCCTTGCCGCCCCCTCGGAAAGGGACGCCCCCGCCCGGCCGGGCCGCGGGGTCGACCAGTCCGTGCGGCCGGCCGGCCGCGTCGGAGCCGGTGGCTTGCCGTGGCATACTGGCGGCCATGTTCGCGCACTCGACCTTCGTCTTTACCTATGGCAACCGGCCCACCGGCTGCCATGGTCGTGCTGCTTGAGCTACTGACAAGCGACTTCCCCAGGCTCCCCGGGCCGACAAGGTCCGGGGCGCCTGGCGTTTTCCGGGGATTGTCGGAGCGGGGCGCGGAACCGGACACGAGGAGTTCCGACGATGACCACCACCACCGCTGAGAAGACCACCGCCGAGATGACCGCCGTCACGAGGACCACCTCGGTACGGACCGTCACCGAGAGGACCGGCGCGCGGACCGAGGAGGCCGCGGGTGTGATCAGCGGCGCCCGGGAGCGGATCGACGCGCTGGACGACCGGATCATCGGGCTGGTGCAGGAACGGATGGCGGTGTCGGCCGTGATCCAGGACGCCCGGATCGAGTCGGGTGGGCGGCGGGTGAACCTCTCGCGGGAGATGGAGGTCCTCGCCCACTACAGCGACGCCCTCGGCAAGCCCGGCACCGCCCTCGCGATGACCCTGCTGGAGCTGTGCCGGGGACGCATCTGACCCGCCGCCCAGCGGGACCCCGCCGCCCCACGCAACCCCGCTCACCCGCGCAATCCCGCCCTCCCACGCAACCCCGTCGCCGGTCACGGCGCACGCCCCGGGCGCACGTACGTACGCCTGCCGTCTCACCCGTACGGCGCGTGACCGCCGCACGAGGCGCTTCGTTGGTCCCGATGCCCGTGCCAGCCAGGTCCGGGTCCGAAAGAACCACGCGTGGCTCCACTGGAGCGATGAGGCGTCCGGATCGTGCCGTGCGCCGTGGGACCTCGCTCCAAAGCTGTGACCGGACCGCAGGGGACAGCAGCCCGGTCACTCAACTGAACGGTCGGCTCCGGGGACGCCCGGGGCCGACCGGCGGATTGTTCCGAGGGCGGCGGGACGGTTACGGAGGCCGTCAGCCGCCCGGCACGATGCAGGAGCAGCCCTCATCGCAAGGTCGACATCCGGTACCGCGCCCCGTGCGCGCGTCCGACATCCACCCCCCCACCAGCGGCGCGACCCCCCGGTGCCGCTGCGAGGCACCGGCGCTGCCCTGACGTCGGTGCTGACGGCGAAGGGCCCCGTGGGTTCCGTCCCACGGGGCCCTTCGCCATGCGTGCCACAGGCAGATCGCCGTTGAGCGGCCCCGGATGAGCCGCGGATCAGCGGCAGATCAGCCGGCCGCCTTCTCCAGCTTCGCGACCTGCGCCTCCAGCACCTCCGCCGGGACCTTCGCCTTGTCCGCGTCGAGCATGTTCATCGAGTAGAACCCGATGAGCGTCGAGCCGCTGCGGACGACGGTGAAGGACATCGGGATCTTGGCGCCCTCGATGTCGCCCTTCAGCTTGTACGAGACGGCCTCGTCGCCCTGCTCGGGGGCGGGGAGGGCCTCGACGCCGGAGTACTTGTTGCCGACGTGCTCGTACTTCGTGCAGTTCTCGGTCGCCTTGCGCAGGTCGGCCATCACCTTCTCGGCGTCGCTCTGCTCGTGCGCGGCGAGGGCGAGGGAGATGACGCTGCCGGAGAGCTCGTCCTTCGGGGTGACCGTGCGCCCGGCGCGGGCCTTGGCCTGCGGGTCCGAGGTGAAGAAGAACATGTTCGCGATGGGCTGGCAGGCGGCCGGCTGCGCGGGAACGGTCTCGGCGGGCATGTCCTCCGCCGGCATGTCGGCGATGGTGTAACCCTTCACGTCGCCCTTCGTCAGGGCGGCCTTCTGGAGCTGGGCCTCCGTCAGGGCGCCCTGCCCCGCCGGCTCCTTCGGCTTCTCGGCCGGGGCGGAGGAGCCCGCCGAAGGCTTCTTCTCCGCCTCCTTGTCCTCGCCGCCGCCGCACGCCGCGGTGAGACCCAGCGTGGCCATGACCGAGACGGCCACCGCTGCCCGCGACATCTTCGACTTCATGTCCCCCACCCTTTACGCCTTGCGCTTCTCGCATCACACAGGGCCCCACAGGACCCATCGAACATGTATGTGACATCCAGACCCATGGATTCGTTGCGTCACTCCCGCCACATTCACATGTGACTCACGTCACTTCAGAAAACTGTGATCCGGAGGGCAACCCTTCGCATGCCTCGCTTGTCACACCTGGCACACGAGAGAAGGACCCGCGCTCGGAGGGGGGTGCGGGTCCTTCTCCGCTCCACTTCGAATGGCAGCCCTACTTCTTCGGCGGCACCGTCGGTACCGGCATCAGCGGCAGCCGCAGCGCGCCGAAGGCGTCCGCCGGGACGGCCGGGTTCACCGGCTCCACCGGGCGGAGGCGTTCGTACGCCGCTCCGGGGGCGGGACGGTGGTCGGGCTCGTCCTTGTTCGGCCAGTACGACATCGCGCGCTCGGCCTGGGCCGTGATCGTCAGGGACGGGTTGACGCCCAGGTTGGCGGAGACCGCGGCGCCGTCGACCACCGAGATACCGGGGTGACCGTGCAGGCGGTGGTACGGGTCGATGACGCCTTCCTCACGGGTGGCGCCGATGGGGCAGCCGCCCAGGAAGTGCGCGGTGAGCGGGGTGCCCATCAGTTCGCCCACGTTGCTGCCGGCGAAACCGTTGATCTCGGCGGCGATGGTGGAGGCCGCGGCCGAGGCGGCCTCGATCTGCTTGGGGTTGGGGGCGCCGTGGCCCTGCCGGGCGGTCAGCAGGCCCTTGCCGGGGCCCTTGGGCCTCAGATGCGTCGTGAGCGAGTTGTCGAGGGACTGCATCACCAGGCCGATGATGGTCCGCTCGGACCAGCGGCGGTTGGACAGCGAACGGACCACCAGCAGCGGATGTCTCGTCGCGTGGGCCAGCCAGCCGAGCACGCGCGACGCGCCCGACGCCGTGCCGCCCGCGTACGGGACCTGGAGGATCGACAGACCGCCCATCGCGTTGGAGCCCTTGCCGTAGCGGACCGGCTCGATGTGGGTGTTCTCGTCGGGGTGGATGGACGAGGTGATGGCCACGCCCCGGGTGAAGTCCACGTCGGCCCCATGGGCCTTGCGGTAGCGGCGGTTGTCGGTCTGGGCGCCGACCAGGGCCTCGGAGTTGGTGCGGGTCAGCATGCCCAGACGGTCGGAGATGTGCGGCAGTTGGCCGCCTGCCTTCATACGGTGCAGCAGGGTCTGGGTGCCGTAGGTGCCGGCGGCGAGGACGACCCGGCGGGCCTTGAAGACACGGCCACCGGAACCGCCCCTGCCCTTGCCCCGGCCCGCCTTGCGGCGTTCGTCGGTGGGCAGGGTGGTCACGGCGAAGCCGCCCTGCGAGTCCTCGGTGAGGGCGACCACCGTCGTCATCGGGTGGACGACCGCGCCCGCCTTCTCGGCGAGGTGGAGGTAGTTCTCGTTGAGGGTGTTCTTCGCGCCGTGGCGGCAGCCGGTCATGCACTCGCCGCACTCGGTGCAGGCGTTGCGGGCCGGGCCCGCGCCGCCGAAGTAGGGGTCGGGCACCTGCTCGCCGGGCGCCGCCTTGGCCTTGCCGTCGGCGTCCTCACCGTCACCGAAGAACACGCCGACCGGGGCCATGTGGAAGCTGTCGCCGACGCCCATCCGCTCGGCGGCCGCCTTCAGGTGCACGTCGGACGGGGTCATCGTCGGGTTGAGCCGTACGCCGAGCATCCGGCGCGCCTGGTCGTAGTACGGCTTCAGCTCCTCCTCCCAGTCCGTGATGTCCTTCCACTGGGGGTCCTCGAAGAAGGGCTTCGGCGGGACGTACAGGGTGTTGGCGTAGTTGAGGGAGCCGCCGCCCACGCCGGCGCCGGCGAGCACCATGACGTTGCCGAGCAGGTGGATGCGCTGGATGCCGTACATCCCCAGGGCGGGGGCCCAGAGGTAGTTCCTCAGGTCCCAGGAGTTCTTGGGCAAGGAGTCACGGGTGAAGCGGCGCCCTGCTTCCAGGACGCCGACCTTGTACCCCTTCTCCGTGAGGCGCAGGGCGGTCACGGAGCCGCCGAAGCCGGAGCCGACGACGATGACGTCGTAGTCGTACGACACGTGTTCTCCTCGTTGAGAACGGTCCTGGTCTGCGTTGAGAACGGTCCCGGCGGGTCGGTTACCTGAGCCGGAGCGCCTTCATGACCTTGAGGCTGGTGCTCATGAACTGCGCGTACTTCTCGTCGTCCATGCCGAAGGCCGGGGCCATCGGGAGGACTCGCTGCTGGGCGACCGTCTGGGCCTCGGTGTACTTGAGGATGCCCTCGGAGCCGTGACGGCGGCCGAGGCCCGAGTCCTTCATGCCGCCCATCGGGGACTGGACGCTGCCGTACGCGGAGGCGTAGCCCTCGTTGACGTTGACCGTGCCGGCGCGCAGGCGGGCGGCGACGGCGAGGCCCCGGCGGCCGTCCTTGGTCCAGACGGAGGCGTTGAGGCCGTACGCGGTGGCGTTGGCCTCGTCGATGGCCGCCTCCTCGTCCTTGAAACGGTAGACGGAGACGACGGGGCCGAAGGTCTCCTCGTTGCACACGGCCATGGGCTCGGTGACGCCGTCGAGGATGGTCGGCTCGTAGAAGTAGGGGCCGATGTCGGGGCGGGCGACACCGCCGGCCACGACCTTGGCGCCCTTCGCGACGGCCTCGTCCACGTGCCGGGTGACCGTCTCCAGCTGGCGGTCGCCGACGAGGGAGCCCATGTCGGCGCCGTAGGCGAGGGACGTGCCGAGGCGCATCGCCCGGGTGCGGGCGGCGAAGCGCTCCAGGAAGGCGTCGGCGACGGACTCGTGGACGTACAGGCGCTCGATGGAGATGCAGAGTTGGCCGGCGGAGGAGAAGCAGGCGCGGACGGCTCCGGCGGCCGCCTTCTCTATGTCGGCGTCCTCCAGGACCAGCATGGCGTTCTTGCCGCCCAGTTCGAGGGAGACCCCGACGAGGCGGGCGGCGGCGCCCTGGGCGACCTCGCGGCCGGTGCGGGTGGAGCCGGTGAAGGAGACGTAGTCGGCGTGCTTGACGACCTCGGGTCCGATGACCGGGCCGTCGCCGAGGACGACCTGGAAGACCTCGGCGGGCAGACCGGCCTCGACGAGGAGGTCGCGCGCCCACAGGGCGGTCAGGCAGGTCTCCGTGTCCGGCTTCATCACGACCGCGTTGCCCGCGACGAAGGCGGGGATCGCGTCGCCGACGGAGAGTTCGAGCGGGTAGTTCCAGGGGGCGATCTGGCCCACCACGCCACGCGGGTGGCGGAGTTCGACGACCTTGGTGAGGGTCGGTACGGCACCGGTGTGCCGCTTCGGCTTCAGGTACGCCGGGGCCTTGCGCCCGTAGTGGCGGGCCGCGACCGCGACGGCCTGGACCTCCTCATGGGCGTGCAGCCGGGCCTTTCCGGTCTCCAACTGGATGAGGTCGAGCACCTCGGCCTGGCGCTGCAGGACGAGGTCGTGGAAGCGGAGCAGGACGGCGGCGCGCTCACGGACGGGCACCTGCGCCCACACGGCCTGCGCGGCGCGGGCCCGCACGTACGCCTTCTCCACGTCCTCGGGGGTGGACTCGGGCAGGTCGGCGAGCTTCTCGCCGGTGAACGGCGTGTGGTTGGCGGTCCGGCCGGAGCCGACCACACCCTTGGTGAGCTGGGCGACCAGTTCGGGGGTGACCACGTCGGCGGCGGTACGGGCTCCCGCCGGGGCGGGTGCGAGGGGGTTGGTGCCGGTCGTCCGTGCCGTGCCGGTCTTTTCGGGGGCCTGCGAGTCCGTCATGACGCGCAGGGTATTCCGGAGCGGACGACTTTGGGTACCCGGCGGTAACAGGCTTTCACCGGCCGCACACACCGTGCCAGTGATCAGTGGCACGAAGACGCTGATCAGCGCGTTGTGCGCCCCCGGTCGCGACTTGGTCACATCACGCGGAACCTCGGCGTCACCTCGGCGGGAGCGCCTGTGTCACCCCGTCAGGATCTTCAGCCGCTCGCGTGCCCCCTTGAAGACCGCGGTGCCCTTCTTCTCGTCCGGCGTGCCCTTCGGCATGTCCACCCGGAGTGCGAACATCCGGCTGTCGTCGGTGCGGACGATCAGTTCCAGGACGCGGGTGGGGATGCCGTCCGCGTAGTGCGTGGTGTCGGCGAGCACCGCCTCCTGCCCGTCGAAGCTGGTACTCGTGTACTGCGCGGTGGACTTCACGCCGCTGCCCACGATGTCCGAGGAGTCCTTGGCCTCCTTCATGGGCGACGTGGGCGCCTTGTCCCACTGGGTGAGCCGTACGCGGATGACCTTCTCGCCGTCGTAGATGACCGTGCGGGACGCGCCGCCCTCGCCGCGCTTCTCGCCGGTCCGTTCGTACGAACTCGGGAGGGACAGGACGGCGTTCATCTCCTTCTCGCGGTGCGCGACCCAGCGGGTGTCGGCGCCGTACGGGGACTCCGACGCGGCGCCGGACTCGGGGCTGGACGAGGCGGGGCGACCCGGGAACGACCCGATGCGGGGCTCGGGGACCGCGGGACTGTCGTCCTCGGCTCCGATCAGCGTGCCCGCCCAGACTCCCCCGCCGACGAACAGAACCCCGGCGACGGCCCCCAAGGCGCCCAACCGCCGGGACGGACGCCTGCCGGGCCGCCGGGCGGGCGCCGACCGCCGTAGGTCGACGGTCACCGACGGGATCGCCGACGAGTCCCCGGACACCGGCTCGGGACCGGCGGTGCGGGGGACCGCGGGGTCGTTCTCAGGGTCGGCCGCGGCGACAGCCGGTGCGGCCTCCTCGCGTAACGCCGTGCCCGGCTGTTCGCCCACGAGTCGCAGGGTCTCCTCGTCCTCGCCCAGTTGCTTCAGCTCAGACGGCAGTTGTGTGTCCGGGGTCCGGCCCGCCGCGACGTCGGCCAGGATCCGCGCCGTCTCCTCGGCGTCGGGGCGGTCCGCCGGGTCCTTGGCCAGGAGCCGGACGACCAGGGGGCCGAGGGGGCCCGCCCCGGCGGGTTCGGGGGGCTCGGTCGAGAGGATCGCGGCGAGCGTGGACTCCGGGGACGTACGGCGGAAGGGCGACGCGCCCTCGACGGCGGCGTACAGGAGGACGCCGAGCGACCACAGGTCGGAGGGCGGCCCGGCGGCACCGTGCCCGGACATGCGCTCGGGGGCGACGAACTCCAGCGAACCGACGAACTCCCCGGTCATGGTGAGCGATTCCTCGCCCTGGACATGGGCGATGCCGAAGTCGGTGAGGACGACCTGGCCGTGCGACCCGAGCAGGACGTTGGCCGGTTTGACGTCGCGGTGCACGATGCCGACGCCGTGCGCGGCGTGCAGCGCGCCGACGACGGCGAGGCCGATACGGGCCGACTCGGCGGGGGTGAGGGGTCCGCGTCGGAGCCGTTCCTGGAGGGACTCGCCGCGGACCCACTCCATGACGATCCAGGGGTGGCCGTCGTCGATGACGACGTCGTGGATGGTGACGGCCGAGGGGTGGTCGACGCGGGCGGCGGCGCGGGCCTCGCGGTAGAGGCGGTTGGCGGCCCGGCGGCGCTCCTCGTTCTCCGGGTCGTCGGGGTCGCCCGGCAGCCGGGGCTGCTTGACGGCGACCTCACGGCCCACCAGTTCGTCGACGGCCTGCCACACGGTACCCATGCCTCCGGACCCGATGCGCTCGATGAGGCGGTAGCGACCGCCGATCAGACGATCGTCGCACTGGGTGATCCGCCCGCCGAACCGGCGTGCGTCGCGCTGATGTTCGCCGTCATCACTCATGCGACATCAGTACCGCGCGGAAGCGGAACTTGTCGACGTACGGCCAAGGCGCCGGGCGTGCCGCCGACCTGTCGACGTACGGCCAGGCCGCCGGGCGCGCCGCCGGGCGGAGCGGCTTGCCGGTCGTCACCCTCCCCTGTGACGTCGGCGGTTCCACAGGTCCTCGGCCCAGCCGTACCGTTCGCGGTGCTTGGGCAGGGCCGTGCGGCCGACGGCGGCGGCGAGCTTGCGCAACCGGCGCCAGTCCAGCGGCGGTTTGGGCTCGGGGACGCCGGGCCGGTCGCGCGGCACCCGGACCCGCAGGGCCTTGGGCGAGATCCGGCAGTGGACCGGGGTGGGCAGGACGAGGGCCTCCCCGTCGACGCCGACCTCGATCTCCGGCCGGTCGGCCTCGACCACGATCTCGTCGGCGATGAGCAGGCTCAGGCCGGGCGCGTTCGGCCCGAGGACCAGGCTCGCGGCGTCGGCCGCGCTGTCGACCCGCACGCCCACCACGCCCAGCACCCCGGCGTCCAGCCGCTCCCGGCGGCCGAGGCCGACCAGGTCGTCACTCCGGTAGACGTTGTTGCTGACCAGCACGGCCTGGGGCGCGTCGATCACGGCGTCGCCGATCCGGGCGGTGAGCCGCGGACCACGCTGGTGCGTGAGCAGTTCGGGCAGCAGTTCCAGTGTGGTGCGGACCTTGTCGTCGCGGTAGGCGGGGCTCTGCACGACGGCCGCGTACGCGCCGAAGGACGCGTTGTTCACGAAGGGGTGGCCGCTGGCGTACCCGAGGTCGACATGGAGCTCGACGCCCTTGTCGGTGAGGGCGTCGAGGCAGGCGGCGGGGTTGTCGCGGTCGAGGCCGAGGTCCATGGCGAAGTGGTTGCGGGTGCCGGCGGAGATGACGAGCAGGGGCACGTCGTAGGCCGCGGCGATGGCGGCCACCTGGGCCTGGGTGCCGTCGCCGCCGGCGACACCGAGCAGGTCGGCGCCCTCCCGGACCGCGTCGCGGGCCAGCACGGCGACGTCCTCGGGGTGCTCCGGGTCGAGCAGGTGGACCCGGGCGCCGAGCCGTTCGGCCCGCTCCCTCAGCCGGAAGCGCTCGACCTTCCCGCCCCCCGACTTGGGGTTCATGATGAGGAAGGGCCGGGTCGGCGGGGGTGTGCGGTGCTCGGGCACGTCCACCCGGTGCGACTTGGTGAGGCTGAGCGCGAACTTCCCGGACCAGACGGCCGCAGCCCACAGCGCGGCCGACACGAGCACCACCCACAGCAGGTTGACGGCCGCGAACCACCAGATGACGCCCACCGGAGCGGCCACCGCCAGCGTGGCCGCCGCCACCCGGACGGCACCCCGATGGGTCAGCACCCACCAGAGCGCGGCCACCGTCAGACCGGCGCCCAGCAGCAGGCCCGCGACGAGCAGCAGGCTCGCCTCCCGCGCGTAGCCGATCGGCAGCAGGACGGCCAGCGCCGCGCAGCCGAGGGCGGCCCGCGCCGCCCATCGCTGTCGCGCATGAGCCCGCACGTCCAGGTGTTCGATGCCCACGCCCGCCCGCCCTCCGCGCCGATCATGCACTTGACACGGCATGTTAGGGCCAGGGAGCGGGCCAAGGCGATGCCCTTCCGATCATCCGCGGGAACGCCGTCGCGAGTCCCGCACGGAGCCGCGACCCGCGTACGCCCATTGGGGTCATGGTCGGAGTCCGGGCCGGTTCCTGGCGGCGCGGCGGGGTGTTGGGCGAGTCGGCGTGGCCGACGAACGCGGAGCCCGACACCCATGAAGATCACCTTTCTGCTGCACAACGCGTACGCGATCGGCGGCACGGTCCGGTCGACCCTGAACCTCGCCGGGGCGCTGGCCGCCCGGCACGAGGTCGAGATCGTCTCGGTCCTCAGGACGGCGGAGCAGCCGATGCTCGGTGTGCACGGTGACGTCCGCCTGGTCCCGCTGGTCGACGAGCGCCCCGACTCCGCGGCGTACGACGGCGGCCACGAGCTGATGGCGCGGCCCTCCGCGCTGGTCCCGCCCACCGAGGTCCTCGCCCACCGCTACACCGCCCTGACCGACGCGCGCCTGCGCGCCTTCCTCGACACCACCGACGCCGACGTCCTCGTCGCGACCCGTCCCGCGCTGGTCGTCGTCCTCGCCGAGCACGGACCGCGCCACGCGATCCGCATCGGTCAGGAGCACCTGTCGTACGACAACCACGTGCCCGGCGTGCGCACGGCGCAGAACGAGGCGATCGCCCGCCTCGACGCGTTCGTCACCGTGTCCGCGCGGGACGCCGCCGACCACCGCCGCCGGCTGCCCGGCCTGCGCACCCGGATCACGGACATCGCCAACGCCGCGCCCCGCCCGCGGGCCGAACCCTCCGATCTGCGGGCCCCGCTCGTGGTGGCCGCCGGGCGGCTGGTGCCGGTCAAGCGCTACGACCTGCTCATCGAGGCGTTCGCCAAGGTCGTCGCCGAGCGCCCCGAGTGGCGGCTGCGGATCCACGGCCAGGGGCCGGAGCGCGCCAACCTGCGCGCCGCCGTCGCCGCACACGGTCTCCACGACCACGTGTTCCTGATGGGCCCGCACACCACTCTGGAGACCGAGTGGGCGAAGGCCTCGGTGGCCGTCGTCAGCTCCTCGTGGGAGTCCTTCGGCATGACCATCCTGGAGGCCATGCACGCCGGGGTGCCCGTGGTCGCCACCGACTGCCCCCACGGCCCCGGCGAGATCATCACCGACGGCTCCGACGGCCTCCTCGTCCCGCCGGGCGACCCGGACGCCCTCGCGACGGGTCTGCTCCGCCTGATCAACGACCCCGGCCTGCGGCACACCCTCGGCACCGCCGGGCGCGCCACGGTCCAGCGGTACGAACCGGCCACGATCGCGGACCGGTACGAGCGGCTCATCACCGAGCTACTGGGCGCCCGCCGGCCGGGGCTGGTGGCCGGGATGGGGCGATGGCCGGGTTTCGCGGTGCCGGGGCAGGGGCGACGGGCGGGCCGTGCGGCGCCGGGGCGGTGGACGCGGTGGGCGACTCCGGGGCGAGGTGCGCGGCGGGCCGGGACGGCGCCCGCGGCGGAGACCGGGCACCGGCCGTCCCGTCCGTGGGGCGACTGCCGGGTCGACGCCCGGCGGGACGTACGGCTCTCGGTCGGCTGGACCGACGCGTCCGGACGGGACCTCGTACTCGTCCTGCGCCACCGCCTCGGCGCCGACGAACTCCGTGTGCCGCTGGAACGGGAGGCACCGGACGGCACCGGAGACCGCTGGGCCACGCTGCTGAGCCAGACCCGGCCGCCCCTCGCCGAGGGCCGCTGGGACCTGTACGCGGAGTGGGCGGGGCGCGGTGTCCGGCGCCGGTTGCGGGCCGGGCTCGTGGAGCAGCGGAACCTGTTGACCTCGGAGTTCACCGGTGCGGGCCCGGTCGCGTGGTGGATCCCGTACACGACGAAGGACGGCTACCTCGCCCTGCGGACCTTCCGCCGCGCCGCCCACGCCGAGGTCACCGCGCTGCCGGTCGGTGAGGGTTCGTCGGCCGTGGAGGGCGTGCTGCACGGGGCCGAAATCGGCGTCGGCGCGGCGCTGGTGGGTGTCGCCCGGGGCGGGGAGGCGGCGGACTTCGAGGCACCGGTGGAGGCCACCGGCGGGCGCCCGCCCGAGGGACATCCGTTCGCCGGGCGCCTGTTCCACGGGAGGCTGCCGTCGCTGCCGGGGCCGACCGCGCCCGGCAAGGTGGTCTGGGACCTGTTCCTGCGGCCCGCCACCGACGCGGAACCGGTCCGTCTCGGACGGCTGTTCGGCGACATCGTGGACCGCAAGGACACCGACAAGTACCCGGAGGTCACGCTGCCGGCGCGGTCGGGCGCGTCCGTGCGGGCCCGCTACTTCTTCACCGTCACCAACGACCTGGCCGTGACCGTCACCAACGACCCGGCCGTGAGCGTGTCCCGACCGGAGTGAGTCCTCGCCTCGGCGTGGCTACAGCTTGTCGATCTTCAGGGTCTCGATGGCCGTCCGGGCGATCTCGCGGCCCTGCTCGGTGAAGTGCCCCTTGCCCGGATAGTCGATCCAGAGCCGGTACGTGTCGCCGTTCTTCGCCCGGTAGTAGAGGAGCCGCGCCTCGCGCACGCGCGGGGACTCGCTGTCGGTGGTCGTGTACACGATGGTGTTCTCGGCGGCCTCGCGCTCCTGGTACGTGGCCTCCTTCGGCTTGCCCCTGGGCGCGGGGTCGTCGGCGATGCCCCAGGAGTACTCGCCGTCCTTGAGCATGGCCCAGTCGGCGTAGGCCTTGTCCAGCGCGGTGGCCGGGATCTCGTTGTCCTTGTCGTCCGCCTTGATGTCGCGGTCCACGGCGATCTGGATCAGCCCGCTCGGATCGCTGTACGACGCGTAGGTGTCGTCCGCCTCGTCCGGCTCGTACGTGTCCTTCGTGAAATCGCCGGGCACGCCGACGCTCGCGGCGACCCTGCCCCCGAGGTCCCGCTGCTTCCAGCCGTCCGGCAGCGGTCCGGCGAAGGGGTCCGCGACGACCAGGTACGCCGTGACCGCGGCCGCGACCACCACCGCGGCGAGGCCCACGAGGGTCCTGGGGCCGAGGCGCACGCCCTTCCCGGAGGGGGCGGCGACCTGCTGGATCACCTGGGTGGGCGCCGGGGCCGGCGGGTTCGCGGCGGCCTCCAGGAGTTCACGGACGCGGGCGGCGTTCGGGCGGCGCGCCGGGTCCTTCTGCAGCAGGCCGTTGATGGCCTCGGCGAGGGGGCCCGTGGCCGACGCGGGCGCGGCGGGCGCGGCGTTGAGGACGGACTGCAGCGTCGCGGGCGTGTTGCTGCGCCGGAAGGGTGAGACCCCTTCGGTGGCGGCGTAGAGGACGACGCCGAGCGACCAGAGGTCGGAGGCGGGGCCGGGGCGCTGGCCCAGCACCCGCTCGGGGGCGATGTACTCGGGGGAGCCGACGAAACCGCCGGTGTCCGTCAGATTGGTCTCGCCCTCGATCTGGGCGATGCCGAAGTCGGTGAGGACGACCCGGTCGTGACGGCCGAGCAGGACGTTGTCCGGTTTGACGTCGCGGTGCAGGATGCCCGCCGCGTGCGCGGCCTCCAGCGCGCCGAGCACCTCCAGGCCGATCCTCGCCGCGTCCCGCACCCCGAGGGTGCCCTCCTGGAGGGCGTCGCCCAGGGAACGCCCCTGCACCAGCTCCATGACGATCCACGGCCGGTCGTCCACGACCGCCACATCGTGCACGTTCACGACCGCCGGGTGATCGAGCCTGGCCGCGGCCCGTGCCTCGCGGCGCATCCGCTCGTAGGCGTTGGCCCGTTCACGCTCGGGAAGGTGGTCCGGGACACGGGGCTCCTTGACGGCGACCTCCCGGTCCACCGTCTCGTCCTTCGCCCGCCACACCGTGCCCATCCCGCCGTGCCCGAGCTTGGCGAGCAGCCGGTAGCGGCCCGCGATCAGCCGTCCGGCACCGGGTTCCTGCGCGGGGGGCGCGGACGGGCCGGGCAGGGCGGAGGGGGCGGGATGAGGCTGTGGGGCGGGTGGGGCGGCCGGGGCCGGGTGGGACGGCGGGGCGGGCTGCGGCGCCGACTGTTGAGCGGGCGGCGCCGGCTGCGGGGGCTGCGCCGGCGGCGTCGGCTGCGCGTACGGGTTGCCGGGGTACGGCACGGCGGGCTGCGGCGGTTGCAGTCCGAAACTCGTCGGCTCGCCGGATCCGTAAGGGGCTCCCCCGTTGCTGCTCATATGCTCATCTGTATCGCGACAGCCCTCGGGCTTCCAGTCCGGTCGCTTTCCAGTCACAGACCCGTGACGCGAGAAGCCCCTTATTTCCCTTTTACTCGCCTACGGTGACGTCCTCTCACGGACCCGCGAAGGTGTCCACCACGCCCCTCATGGACCCGCGAAGGTGTCCACCGCGACGTCGAAGTACTCCTTCGCCTCGCTCACCCTCCCGACCGGCGCCGAGACCCACACGTCGTACAGCTTCCCGTCCTGCTC
The DNA here is from genome assembly GCF_055572815.1 of Streptomyces sp. NPDC030296. Classification (NCBI taxonomy): domain Bacteria; kingdom Bacillati; phylum Actinomycetota; class Actinomycetes; order Kitasatosporales; family Streptomycetaceae; genus Streptomyces; species Streptomyces sp. NPDC030296. Next base: position 166,676 of record NZ_JBVICQ010000003.1, on the reverse strand, counting down.
CCAGCACAGGTCGTACGTGTGCCGGGGGCCCTCCGCCGAGCTGAAGCCGTCCCAGGTGAACTCCCAGAGCGCCGCCGGCCGCCCCTGGTGCGTCGTCCCGGCCACCCGGCCGTCGCGGTAGCCGGGGTTCGTGGAGGGACCCTTCTCGTGGGCGCGCCGCATCACCGCGACCGGTCCGCCCTCCTCCGGGTCGTCGACCTTGATGCCGATCCGGATCGACTGCCCCGGCGACATGTAGAAGACCCGCTCCCCCTGCGGCTCCCGGGTGAAGTCCTCCGGCACGGCGAGGCGGAAGCCCCGGTCGTCCCGGGTGAGCCGGTACCCGGAAGGCACCGTCGGCGCCGTGGCCGCCCGTGACCGCGTCACGGTGGGCGTGGCGCCCCCCGACGAGCCCGAGGACGCCCCCGACGACGCGCCCTCCGTCGTCCCGGACGCCGTACCGGAGGTCGCGCCCGAGGCCGTCCCGTCGGTGCCCGGCGTGTCGCGCCCGCTCGACTGACCCGCCGAGCCGGACGGCGTGTGCGACGTGCCGGGCGTCCGGGGCGCCGATGTCGTCGGCCCACCGCTCCCGGGGCCGCCGCCCTCCCCCAGCAGCAGCGCGGCCGCCGACACGCCGGCCCCGGCCATCGCCGCGACCAGCGCGGCGGCGACCAGGACGCTCCGGGTGGGCTGGGGCCCCCTGGGCCGGCCGGGCTGCTCCCGCAGGGCCGCCGCCCGGTCGTGCGCGGGCCCGCCGGGCTCCCCGGGCTGTTCGGGGTGGTCCCGATGCCCGGCCTCCGGCGTGTCCTGGGGGGCGGTCGGCGGGGGCGTGCGCGGCATGTCGCGCCGGGTCGGTGTGTAACCGGTCGAGGTGCGCGGTCCCTTGGGCGGTCTCGGCGTACGGCCGGTCTCCCGGAACGCGCGCAGCAGCCGCTCCGCCTCCGCCGCACCGAGCCGCTGGTCGGGGTCGCGCTCCAGCAGGCCGCGGATCACGGGAAGCAGTGGCGCGGCCTGGGCCGGTGGCCGGATCTCGTCGAAGACGACGGCGTGCAGGATGCCGCCCAGCGAGTCGCGGCGGAACGGCGATTCCCCGCTGAGCACGGTGCACAGCAGCGCGCCCAGCGACCACAGGTCGGACTCCGGCCCGGTACGGACCCCGGACATCCGTTCCGGCGCGGTGTACTCGGGCGAGCCGACGAACGACCCGTTCTCGGTGAGCGTGGTGGCGCCCGCGACCTGGGCGATGCCGAAGTCGGTGAGGACGACCCGGTCGGTGCCCTTCTCCAGCAGGACGTTCGCGGGTTTGAGGTCGCGGTGCAGGACACCCGCGTCGTGCGCCCGCCGCAGCGCGGCCAGCAGGGCGAGCCCGATCCGGGCCGCCTCCCGCGCGTCGACCGGTCCGTCGGCCGCGACCCGCTCCGCGAGGGAGCCGCCGTCGATGAACTCCATGACGATGTAGGGGCGTTCGTCCTGCTCGACGACGTCGTGGACGACGATGATGTGCGGGTGGCCGAGCCGGGCCACCGCCCGGGCCTCCCGCAGGGTGCGTTCACGCAGCTGCCGGGACGTCTCCTCCGGGAGCGAGGGGTCGAGGGCCAGCTCCTTGACCGCGACACGCCGGCCGAGGAGTTCGTCGGTGGCACGCCACACGATGCCCATACCGCCGCGGCCGACCCTGGCCTCCAGCCGGTACCGGCCCGCTATGACGCGGACGTTCTCCCCCTCGGTCCCCATGCGCCCCATCATGCCGCACCGGACCGAAACCCTCCGGTGCCGCGCGACAGGGCTGGCCGACAAGCGACGTACGCGCGTCGCGCGAGCGCCGCGAACGCGCCACGCGTGGGCCCCGGCCCCGAGTCGGGCCGACCCCAGGAGCCGGGCCGACGCCCCCTTCACGTTCACCCTCGCCCCTGGGGCTCCGCCCACTTGGCCCTACAGGACCCTTGAAGTCGGCCTACGCCGGCGCCCCTCGGGTCACTTGCGTGCCTCGCGCCAGCTGCGCAGCACCGTGTCGAACTGTTGGCGCGCGGTCTCCCAGTCGGCGGCCGGCGAGGACATGTAGATCGTGTACTCGACGCCGTCGCGGGCCAGATACGTCTGCTCGATCGCCCGGCGCGGGCCGGGGAAGTCGGTGTCCTGGGCCGCGTTCCAGGTGAACTCCCAGAGCGCGCCCGGACGGTCGCGGTAGAGGTTGTCCTCCAGGCCCACCCGCCGGTACCCGGGGAGCCGGTCCTTCACCTGCTCCTCCAGGTCGAGCTGGTGGTGGGAGGGGCTGTCGAAGTCCGGGGAGTCGTCGACGGCCACCCGGAGGAAGTGCTTGCCACCGTCCGGTGTGTAGTCGATCTGCGCGCCCTCCACCTGGCGCTTCCACCCCTTGGGCAGGGCGAGGCTGAACCCCTCCGGGTCCTCGACGCGAACCCAGCCCTCGGGGACGCCGTCCGTCGCCGGCCGACCCTGGCCCGTGGTCGTACCGCCGGTCCCGGCCGTCGTGCCGGCGGTGGCCGAGGTGTTCTCCGTCCGCCACTCGTCCGTGTAGTGCATCGCGGCGGCGCCACCGCCGCCGATGAGCGCGGCCAGCAGGGCGACGAGCGCGACGGTACGGCCGCGTCCACGCCGCGTGGTGCCGCCGGGCGCGGGGGCGGGAGCGTGCCCGGGTGCGTGGCCGACCATCTGGCCGCCGGGAGGGAAGCCGGTCGCGGGCGTGGCGGAGTGCACGAAGCCGCCGGGCGGCACGGCACCCCCACCGGGACGCCCCGCGCCGTACGCCTCCCCACCGGTGTTCCCGACGGGCCCGCCGTACGCAGGGGCGGAGTGGGCGCCACTGGCACCCCCCTCGCGCACCCCGTGGGGACCGACACTCACGGCCCGACCGTCAGTCCCGTGCGAGCCGCTGCCGGCCCAGCCGTCCGCCCCGCGAGAGCGGCTCGCGGACCCGGAGTCCGTGTCAGGCGCTCCGTCCGCCTCGCTCACCGCGTCCCGGCCACGACGACCGGAATCCGTACCGGTCGACCCGGCCGCGCCCATCGCGCCTGCCGTGCCCTCCGTCCCCGCCGTGCCCGCCGCCTGCTGCCGCGTGGCCACGTACGCCTCGGCGACGCGCGGCCTTCGGCCCTCCGCGGCCTCGGCGAGCATCAGTTCGGCGTCCTGCGCACCCGGCCGTACGGCGGGGTCCTTGCACAGCAGCGCGGCGATGACGGGTCCGAGCGGGCCCGCCGCCACCGGTTCGGCGGCCTCCTCGCTCACCACGGCCTGCATGGTGGTGAGCGGGGTCGTGCGCCGGAACGGCGACTTGCCCTCCACCGCCGTGTACAGCGTGGCGCCCAGTGACCAGAGGTCCGACGCGGGCCCCGGTTCATGACCGCGCACCCGCTCGGGCGCGATGTAGTCGACCGAGCCGACGATCTCCCCGGTGCGGGTGATCGTCGTGTCGCCCTCGACCTGGGCGATGCCGAAGTCGGTCAGCATCACCCGCCCGTCCTCGGCGAGCAGGACGTTGCCGGGCTTCACGTCACGGTGCAGCACACCGGCCTGGTGGGCGGCGCGCAGCGCGCGCAGCACCCACATGCCGATCCGGGCGGCCTCCCGCGCCTCGACGCGTCCCTGTTCCCTGACCGCGTCGGCGAGCGAGACCCCCTCGACCAACTCCATGACGATCCACGGCCGGTTGTCGTGCTCCAGCACGTCGTGCACGGTGACGACGGCCGAGTGGTTGATCCGTGCCGCCGCGCGCGCCTCCGCCCGGGTCCGCGCCAGGAGGACGGCCTGCTCGTTCTCCGAGACGTACAGCGCGGCCGTCAACTCCTTGACGGCGACGGCCCGGTGCAGCACCTCGTCCCGGGCACGCCACACCCGGCCCATGCCGCCGCTGCCGATGACGTCGACGAGCCGGTAGCGCCCGGCGATGAGCCGGCCCTGCATCTGATTCACGTTGCCCCGCAATGCTCTTGACAGGGTCAGGTTAAGGAGCGGTGCTCCCCCCGGGAAACCGGCACGGCCGCACAGAGACAGCACTGTGACGGTTCTCGCTTCCGCGAGCGGAGCGCAACCTTCCGCCGCCCTCGCGGTTCGGACTCCCCAATCCCCGGTGCGGCAAGGTCAACTCCCCCGTGGAGCACGGTCAACTCCCCCGTGGAGCACGGTCAACTCCCCCGAGGCCGCGGGGTCGACTCCCTTGTGGAACAAGGTCGGCTCCCCCGTGGAGCGGGGTCAGCCGGACACCCGGTAGGTGTCCGCGGCCTGCTCGTACAGCCGCGTCACCTCGTCCCGCTCGGCCTCCGGCCCACGCACCTGCACCACGTGGTACCTGCCGTCGAGGAGTATCGCGAGGTTCCGGACGAACACGCCGCGTCCCTGGCTGTCCTGCCAGGTGAACTGCCCCTCGGCCATGGTGACCCCGCCGACCTCGACCAGCCGCATGCCCCCGGAGGTGGCCCACGTCGAGTCGCGGAACGGCTGGAGTTCGCGCTCGCCCTCCCGCTGGTACTTCAGCGGATCGCTGCCGTACGTCGCCGTGCTGTCCCGGCCGGGTACGACGATCAGCTCGAAGCTTCCCCGCGAGTAGACGACCTGGCCGCGGCCGTTCTTGGGGCTGCGGTCCCAGCCGGTGGCGACGGCGACCTGGAAGCCCTCGGCGTCCTTGCGCAGGGTGAAGCCCTGGGCGGCGACCTCGGGGCCGCCGGTCTGGGTCTGCTCCGAACCGGACGACTCCGACGGGCTCGCCTGCCCCTCCCCTTCCTCGCCCCCGTCGGGGGAACTGGAGTTCTGGTCGGGTCGCGACTGGCTGCTCGCCTCCGGCCCGGCACTCGGCTGTCCGGCCGCGTCGCTCCGGCCGCCGTTGCTCACGCCGTCGCTGCTCGGCTCGGCCTTCGGCATGAACACCATGGCGTACGCGACCGCCGCGGCCAGCGCGAGCAGGATCAGCAGGAGCAGGGTGCGCCCGAGCTTGCGGGGCTGCGGGGGCTTCTCCTCGCGGGCGCGCCGGTGGCGGGCGTGGACGCTGGTCGCGGGCACCTTGGCGCGGCGCCTGCGGACGAGTTCACCGCGCCGCCGGACGATGGGCAGCCGGCTCGCGTTCACGGGCGGCGCGGCGACGACGTGGGTGCCGGCCTCGGGCTCCGGCGCCGACCGCACGAGGGAGCGCAGCCAGCCGCGCAGCTCCTCGAAATCCAGTCGCTCGGTGGGGTCCTGACGCAGCAGCGACTCCACCACGGGGCGCAGCGGTCCGCACTCCTCGGCGAAGGCGGGCGGTTCCGAGCACACCATCTCGACCAGCTCGGCGGTGTTCTCCTCCGGGTACGGGGCGTGCCCCTGCACCGCGCGGAACAGCAGCGCGCCCAGCGCCCACAGGTCCGTCGCGGGTCCGATCGGGGCCGCCAGCTGCCAGTTCTCGTGCACCGGCCCGGCCTGTTCCGGCGCCCAGCGCTCGGTGACCGGTCCCACCACCGCCATCCGCGCCTGCCGCGCCCGCTCGGCGGCGAGCGCCGTGGCGGGCCCACGTCCGCGCGCCGCCCCAGCGGCGCGGTCCCAGGGTGTGGCGTCCGTGGTTCCGGCGGGCACCGGCACGCCGCTGCCGTCGCCCATGACGCCGTCGGGGCGTGCGTCGCGCGGAGCCGCGTGGTTCCGTCCGTCGGGGCCGGGTCCGGGCATGCCGCCGCGGGGCTGTGCGCCGTGCCAGGCGGTCGTCGTGCCGCGGCCCGCGCGGACGCCGTACGGGTCGGCGATCTGGCCGGGGGGTACGGGGCTCGTCGCCAGCCCGGGGGCGAGGCCGTCCTCGCGGCCGCTGGCCGGGGGTGCCGTGCCGTCGTGGGCCGCGCCGGGTGCCGGCCGCTGGGCGGGCAGCCCACTGCCGGGGCCGCCTCGCCGGTCGTCATGGACCCGGGCCGCCGCGCGGGCACCCGCCCGGTACGCCGCGATGGCGCCCGCCCGTGCCGCCCGGACGTCACCGCCGGCCTCCAGGGCACGCTGCCCTTCCGAGGGGTCGGTGACCGCTCTCGCCTCGATCGCGGCCCGACGCGCCGCCTCCGGGTCGCCGACCGCGCCACCGGTCCCGCCGCCGAGGGCGGGACCACCGTACGCACCGCCCGTCAGGGCGCCACCGGGCGCGGACACCCCAGGCGCGCCCGCACCGCCGCCCCCGAGCGCCCCCGGAACCGGGCGGGCACCGCCGACGCCACCGGGCCCCACCGCTCCCGCGGCTCCGCCCTGACCGGCCCCGGACGCACCCGGACCGCGCCCGCCCGGCACGACCGGCCGGGCACCCGTCGCGTCGCCCGGACCATCGCCGGGCGTGCCGGGACGGTCCTCGAAGTCCCGTACGGGCACCGGGTCGTACCCGCACAGGGCCTCCTCGGCGGCCCCGACCGCGAGCCCCGTGAGCATGACCCGGCCGTCGTCGCAGACGAGCACCGTCCGTTCGGTGATGTTGCGGTGCACCCAACCGTGGGCGTGCAGCGCCCGCAGCGCGGTGAGCACGTCGGAGGCGACCTCGGCCGCCCGGTACGGGGTCAGCGGCTGGTCCGCCAACAGCGCCGCGAGCGGCCGCGCCGGCACCAGTTCACTCACTATCCACAGCGAACCGCCCTCGGCGAACACGTCGAAGACCTGGTCGAGCCGCGGGTGGTCGGGGATCTGCGCGGCGGCCTGCGCGGCCTCGATCGCCCGCCGTACGGCCGGGTCGGTGGCCCCTCGCGTGGTGCGCGCCGCACCCCGGCGCGCCCCGCGGTCCCGGGCCACGTACCCCTCGGGCAGGCCGTCCGCGTCGAGTACCTCGGCCTCGACGACCTCGGGCAACGGCACCTGCCGTACGAGGACTTCCTGGCCGCTGTAGGTGTCGAAGGCCCGGCTCTCGGCGAACTCGTAGTCGTCGGTGGGCGGCAGGGGCAGGCGGTAGCGGTCCGCGAGTACTCGTCCCGCGTATTCGTCCACGATGCCCTCCCCCGAGCCTCTGGTTGGTCAAATTCGTTCGCCCGGCGGCCCGTTCCGTGCTGGATGCGTACGGTCCGCAGCCATTCACGATACGTGCCGGAGGCAACCCGCATTGAGGGGATGCGATATCTCACCCGTCTCGAATGCGCTCGAACGCCCTCGATCTTCCCCGGAACACCCGTCCCCGAACTCACCGGGCGGGCACAACTCCCCCAGCCGACCTCGCATCGGAGGAGCTCACACCACCCCGTGCCCCCGCACGCCCCCGTACGGCGCATCGGGCCGGAGCGGCATCCTCACGGCTCCATAACGAGATGGGCACCGGCGCACAACAGCCGCGCCCCCCTTGCCGGGACCGCAGTCGCCGTACACCCGAACCGCCCCTCCACGGGCACCGCCCCGCCCCGGCGCGCCGCGGACTCACGCCATCACACGCACCCCGCCGACCGCGTCCGGTGTGCCTCGGAGCGCCTCCCGCGCGCCGACAGGTGCCCCGGCGCCTCAGGACTTCGGGCGGAACGTTTTGGTGAATGTCCGCCAGGTGTCCTTGCGCAGCTCGCCGCTCCACTCGGACGCCTTGGCCGTGTACATCAGCGCGTACCCCTGCTGCCCGTCGACCACGAACCCGCGGTCGATCGACCGGTACTTCGTCCCACCCTCCACATAGGTGAACTCCCAGTCGGCCGTGTTCCAGCCCCGGTAGTTCACCGCCTCTATGCGGATCCGGTCGTACTGCGCGCGGGTCATGTACTGCTCTTGGTTCTTCCAGTCGGCGACCGGGTCGTCCTTCGGGGTGCTCGTCCAGCCCACGAGGAGCTTCTGCCCGTCGGGACCGGCGAACCGGGCGCCCGCCGCGCCCGTGGACTGGTACTTCCACCCGTCGGGCAGTCCGATGGAGAAGCCCTGGCCGCTCTTGTACGTCTGGGCGGAGATGTCCTTCGAGGACCCGGAGCCGCCGGAACCGCCGGAACCCGTGTCGGAGTCGGTGGACGGCGAGTTCTCCTTGGAGTCGTCCGACCCCGTGGGCTCCTCGGCGGTCTCACCGTCCGGGCTGGGGACCGAACCCGCGTCCTCGTCCTTGCCGCTCTTGTCCTCGTCCTTGGCGGCGTCGTCCGAGGAAGTCCCGCCGGACACGGCGGCCTTGGTGCCGGCGCCCTTGCTGTTGTCGGCGCTGCCGTCGCCGTTGAACACGAACGCCAGCACGGTCCCGAGGACCACCAGCGCCACGGCCACGGCGATGACCGCGAGCGTCCGCCGCGAGACCACATCCGTGATGGGCGCCCTGGGCACGGGCCGCGGCGGAAGGTCCGGCGGCGGCACCTGCGGCCACCCCGAGGAGGTCGCACCGCCCGCGACGGTGCCACCGTCGCGCGCCCCGACCGCCCCGACCGCCCCGGCGACCGGCTTGCCCGAAGCGCTCCCGGCCTTCGCGGCACCGGCAGCCGCGGTCCCGGCGGCGGCCCCGGACGAGAGGCCGACCGACGCGGACCTCGTGGTGACGGCCGTGGCCGGCTCGGCGGGCTTGGCAGGCGTGGCGGGCTTGGCCGGCGGCGCGGACGGGGTCGGCGTCGCGGCCGGGGCCGCGCCCCGCGTGTTCCCGGAGGTGCCGCGGGCGGCCTCGCCGGACGCGCTCGACGCGGCGGACGCGGCAGCGGCCGACCCCGTCTCGGGCGCGCCCTTGCGCATGGACCAGCGCGGCGCGCGAGGCCGCTCCCCGGCCTCGTCGCCCCGCTTGGTCCCGAGCGCGCCGAACCCGCCCTTCTTGGGCCGCTCCTGAGGCACCACCGGCAGCGGCACGAGCTGCGTCGCGTCCAGCGGCGCGGCGTCCTTCGGGTCGGGCGCGTGGATGACCGTGTTGAGCATCGCCCGCGCGCCGGCGTCGTCCAGGCGCCGCTCGGGGTCCTTCGTGAGCAGTCCGAAGATGACGTCCTTCAGCGGCCCGCCACGCTTGGGCTCCGGGACCGGCTCGGTCATCACGGCGGTCAGCGTCGCTATGGCCGACCCCTTGTCGTACGGCGGCACGCCCTCGACCGCCGCGTACAGCAGCCCGCCGAGCGACCACAGGTCCGCCGCGGGGCCGGGCTTGTGCCCGCGCGCCCGCTCCGGCGAGATGTACGAGGGGGCGCCCACGAGCATGCCGGTCGAGGTGATGGACGGGTCGCCCTCGACCTGCGCGATACCGAAGTCGGTGAGGACGACCCGGCCGTCATGCTTGTCGATCAGCACGTTCGACGGCTTCACGTCCCGGTGCAGGATGCCCTCGCGGTGCGCGGCGCGCAGCACGTCGAGGATCGCGAGCCCCACCTCGGCGGCGCGCCTCGGTTCGAGCACACCGTCCTCACGGATGACCTCGGCGAGCGACTTGCCCTCGACGAGTTCCATCACGATCCACGGCCGGTCGTCCTCGTGGACGACGTCGAACACCGTCACCGCGCCGTTGTTGCGGATCCGTGCGATCGCCTTGGCCTCGCGCAGTGTGCGCGTGATCAGCCGCCGCTTCTCGTCCGCGTCGATGCTCGACGGGAACCGAAGCTCCTTGATGGCGACCGTACGGCCCAGCGTCTCGTCCTTGGCACGCCACACCGTGCCCATGCCGCCCCGACCGAGCACCCCTCCCAGCCGGTACCGCCCGGCGAGGAGACGTGCGTCCTTGTCCTGACGGGATTCCCCAGCCCGCTCCGCCTCCGACATGCGTCCCCTCATGCAACCCGCCCTGACAGAGCCTCCATTGTCACCCACCCGCCAAGCGCCCCTCGCCCAGGGTGCCCCTCAACCAGCCACCGCATCTCCCCAGACCCTCACTCCGCCCACCCACACTTCACAGCCGGGTCGGGCATAGTCGGCCCGTCGACCCGGTCCCCGCACCCCGTCCGGCGTGCGGGTAAGCGCTTCTGAGGCGTCGGACGGGGTTCCCTGACACGCCCTCGGGAGGCGGGTCGCGACGCCGTGACAGGGACGACGAAAACCAGCCAACGGAGGCGCGGCACGTCGGGCTGCCCCGGAAGTCCGCCCCCGCCCCGGTGCCGCCCGGGGCCGTCCCGCATGATGTGCCGCGACAGGAAGAACCGATGCCACCGACCAGGACGCCCATGACACCGAGGAAGCCCATGGCGCACCTGGCCGTCCCCGTGGCCCTGTTCCTCCTGGCCGTGGCCCCGACGGCCTCCCGGGCGCAGGTCGCGGCGGGCACGGACGCCGTCCTCCCCCTCCTGGTCACCCGGGGCCACGCCCCCGCCGCCGCCCTCCTCGCCGACGACCCGTCCGGCACCCGTTACGCCCACGCCGAGGCGGAGGACTGGGCCGAAGTCGGCCGAGAAGGCACGCCCGGGCAGAGGCCCGAGCCGCTTAGCCGCACGGACCGCTTCCGGGCCGGCAGCATCACCAAGACGTTCATCGCCACCGTCGTGCTCCAGCTGGCCGCGGAACACCGGCTGTCGCTGTCGGACTCGGTGGAGGACCACCTGCCGGGCCTGGTCCGAGGCGAGGGCGCGGGCCGGGCCGACGACGGCCGCCGCATCACGCTGCGCGCACTGCTCACACACACCAGCGGCCTCGCCGACTTCACGGCAGTCACCGGCGGAACCACCCCCGTGACCCCGCGTCAGGCCGTACGCCTCGCGCTCGCCCTCCCCCCGGCCGTCCCCGGCCGCTTCTTCTACTCGAACACCAACTACGTGCTGCTGGGCCTGGTCATCGAACAGGTCACCGGTAACTCCTACGCCACCGAGGCCGAGCGCCGCGTCATCGCGCCCCTCCGTCTGACGGGGACGTCCTTCCCGGGTGCCCGCTCCTCACTGCCGGAGCCGCACGGCCGCGCCTACTCCGCCGACGGCTCCGACGTCACCGACCTCGACCCGCGCGCGGCCGGGGCGGCGGGCGAACTCGTCACCACGCTCCCCGACTTGAACCGCTTCTACCGGGCGCTGCTCGGCGGCGAACTCCTGCGTCCCCGTCAGCTCCGCGAGATGCTCGACACCGGGACCGCCCACGGCGCGTACGGCATGGGCCTCCACCCCGTGAGGCTGCCGTGCGGCACCACGGTGTGGGGGCACAACGGCAGGATCGCCGGCAGCTACGTGCGCACCGCGGCCACGGTCGACGGCCGTCACGTCCTCACGTACCGCGTGAACACGGACGCGCCCGAGGACCCCGACCTGGAACCGGCGCTGCTCACCGCCGAGTTCTGCCCCCGCACCCTCAAAAGGTTTTAAGTCGCTACAGCGGCACGTTGCTACAGGGGCACGATGTCCGGCGCGCCCAACCGCGCCGCGTCGGCCGTCAGGTCGTCCGGCTGGCGCTGCGACTCCCGCTCGGCCTCCACCCTCTTCTCGTAGTGCTGGACCTCCCGCTCGATCTGGTCCTTGTCCCAGCCGAGCACCGGCGCCATCAGCTCCGCCGCCTCGCGCGCACTGCGCGTCCCCCGGTCGAAGGTCTCGATGGAGATCCGGGTGCGCCGGGTGAGCACGTCGTCGAGGTGGCGCGCGCCCTCGTGGGAGGCCGCGTAGACGACCTCGGCCCGCAGGTAGTCGTCGGCGGCCTGGAGCGGCTCGGCCAGGGAGGGGGCGTCGGCGATGAGGTCGAGGATCTCCTCGGTCGCGGACCCGTACCGGTTCAACAGGTGCTCCACGCGCACCACATGGAGCCCGGTGCCGGCCGCGATCCGCGCCCGCGCGTTCCACAGTGCCCGGTACCCCTCGGCCCCCAGCAGCGGCACGTCCTCGGTGACGCACTCGGCGACCCGCTGGTCGAGCCCGTGCACGGCGGCGTCCACCGCGTCCTTCGCCATGACCCGGTACGTCGTGTACTTGCCGCCGGCCACGACCACCAGGCCCGGCACGGGGTGGGCGACGGTGTGTTCGCGCGAGAGCTTGCTGGTCGCCTCCGACTCGCCGGCGAGCAGCGGTCGCAGCCCGGCGTACACGCCCTGCACGTCGTCACGGGTGAGCGGCACCGCGAGGACCGAGTTCACCTGCTCCAGCAGGTAGTCGATGTCCGCGCTGGACGCCGCCGGATGGGCCTTGTCCAGGTCCCAATCGGTGTCGGTGGTGCCCACGATCCAGTGCCGGCCCCAGGGGATGACGAACAGCACGGACTTCTCGGTCCGCAGGATCAGCCCGGTCGTGGAGTGGATCCGGTCCTTGGGTACGACCAGATGGATGCCCTTGGACGCCCGCACATGGAACTGGCCGCGTTCCCCGACCATCGCCTGGGTGTCGTCGGTCCACACCCCGGTGGCGTTCACGACCTGCTTGGCGCGGATCTCGTACTCCCCGCCCCCTTCGACGTCCCGCACCTTGGCGCCGACGACCCGCTCGCCCTCGCGCAGGAACCCCGTGACACGCGCCCGGTTGGCGACCTTCGCGCCGTAGGAGGCGGCCGTGCGCACCAGGGTGGCCACGTAGCGGGCGTCGTCCATCTGGGCGTCGTAGTACTGGAGGGCTCCGACCAGCGCGTCCTTCTTGAGGCAGGGCGCTATGCGCAGGGCGCGGCGGCGGCTCAGATGGCGGTGCAGGGGCAGGCCCCGGCCGTGGCTGCGGGCCATCGACATCCCGTCGTACAGGGCGACGCCGGATCCCGCGTAGAACCGCTCCCAGCCCTTGTGCTGCAGGGGGTAGAGGAACGGCACGGGCTTCACCAGATGGGGTGCGAGGCGCTCCAGGAGGAGCCCGCGCTCCTTCAATGCCTCCCTGACGAGGGCGAAGTCGAGCATCTCCAGATAGCGCAGGCCGCCGTGGATGAGCTTGCTCGACCTGCTCGACGTGCCCGACGCCCAGTCACGCGCCTCGACGAGACCCGTGGACAGACCGCGTGTCACGGCGTCCAGGGCCGTACCCGCACCGACCACGCCACCACCCACGACCAGCACGTCCAGCTCGCGCTCGGCCATACCCGCCAGTGACTCGGCGCGCTGTGCCGGTCCCAGTGCCGCTGTCCTCACCGCTGCCTCCCGCTGTTTGTCGCGCCGGTCCCACCTGTCGATGCCCGTCGAGCAAGACCCTGCTCACATCCCCCTGCCCAGAATTCTGGCCGTGTTGCCCGACATCGGCCACCACCCGCCCCCAGCCTGTGGACAACTCTCCAGGACGCGCGACGACATACCCCTGCCAATCCAGCACATCGGTCATATTTACTCCTAGTCTGACATTGCGCTCGCTCATCCAGTCCACAGGGCTTGCGCGTCTGTCCCGCTTCGGTTACTGGGAAGGACGGCTCACGCCATGCCCGCAGATCTCGCCGTCATCGGACTCGGCCAGCTCGGCCTGCCGCTGGCCCAGGCCGCCGTCGCCGCCGGCATCCCCACGCTCGGTTACCGCACCGGCCCCGAACGCGGCTCCCTCACCCCCGCCGAACTGCGCCGCATGCTCGCCAGCGGCTTCAAGCCCGGCACCAGCCCCGCGGAACTCGGCCGGGTCCGTACGGCGGTCATCTGCGTCCCCGTGCCCATGGGCGCCGACGGAGCGCCGGACCTCACCCAGGTGGAGGAGGCCGCCCGGGTGCTGGCCGCCCGTCTGCGCCCGCACACCACGGTCATCCTGGAGTCACCGGTCCACCCGGGCACCACCGAGGAGTTCCTGCGTCCGCTCCTCGAAGAGGGGTCGGGTCTGCGCGCGGGCCGCGACTTCCACCTCGCCTACTCGCCCGCCCGCGTCGACCCGGGCAACCGCGACTTCGGCCCCGCGAACATCCCCAAGGTGATCGGCGGCGTCACCCCGGCCTGCACCGAGTCGGCGGCCGCCTTCTACGGCCGGCTCACCGACAAGGTGGTACGCGCGCGTGGACCGCGCGAGGCCGAGACGGTGCAGTTGCTGGAGACCAACTACCGGCACGTCAACATCGCCCTCGCCAACGAGATGGCCGTCCTCTGCCACGACCTCGGCGTCGACCTGTGGGACGTCATCCGCTGCGCCGAGACCAAGCCGTTCGGCTTCCAGGCGTTCCGCCCGGGGCCCGGCGTGGGCGGTCACGCCCTCGCGCAGGACCTGTCGGGCCAGGCCCCGCACTCACTCCGCATGGTCGAACTGGCCCAGCGGGTCAACCACCGCATGCCCCAGTACGTCGTCCAGCGCGCCGCCACCCTCCTCAACGAGCACGGCAAGTCGGCCCGTGGAGCCCGCGTCCTCCTCCTCGGCGTCACGTACAAGCCCGACGTCCCCGACCAACAGGGCACCCCCGCGGAGGAGATCGCCAGCCGGCTCCTGCAACTCGGCGCGCACGTCAGCTACCACGACCCGTACGTCCCCGCGTGGAGCGTCCTCGACCGCCCGGTCCCCCGCGCCGACTCCCTCTACGAGGCCACCGCCGACGCCGACCTGACGATCCTCCTCCAGCACCACCGCACCTACGACCTCCAGGGCCTGTCGGTGAAGGCCCAGCTCCTCCTGGACACCCGCGGAGCCACTCCGACGGGAGCGGCGCACAGGTTGTGAACGGGGCGCACACCACCGCCCGACACTCCGGCACTGGTGGCAGCCGGGCCCCCGCGCGGGTACCGTACAGACCCAGGTGGAGCCCACCGCAGCGGGTACTGCGGCAGGGCTCCTGGATGGTTCACGGAGTGTCCGCCCCTACTTCTTCTGGGGGCGGCCGCTCACCATCCGTAAAGCCGCAAGATCCACCTCCTCCGGCACTGCACCATCCGAAGACGGAGCCGGTCCCAGCGGGTGGGCTTGCGGTGACGTCCCATGGGCGCCCCCTTCCACGACACCGCCCAGTAGCCCGGTGAACGGTTCGTCGGAGATCGGGCCGGGCCCCGAGGGCGGGGTCCGGACCATGTCCTTGGAAGGGGGCCCCAGAAGAACTGGGGCGCCGATCACGAACGCTCTCCGCCCACTTCGCCCGTTCGGCCCACATTCGCCCCGAACGCAACCGCGCGCCCCCCCACCCCCCCCCCACCGCAGCCCACGCCCCCACCAGCCCCTTTGGGCACACGAAGAGGGGCCCGGTCGCCCCCGTGGGTGACCAGGCCCCTCTCTCCGCTCAAACCGAGCGCGGTGTCAGTTCACCGCTTGTGCTGCGAGTCGGCGATCGTCACCTCGACGCGCTGGAACTCCTTCAGCTCGCTGTACCCGGTGGTGGCCATGGCCCTGCGCAGCGCGCCGAAGAGGTTCATCGAGCCGTCGGGCGTGTGCGAGGGTCCGGTCAGGACCTCCTCGATCGTGCCGACGGTGCCGAGGTCGACCTTCTTGCCGCGCGGCAGCTCCTCGTTCACCGCCTCCATGCCCCAGTGGTGCCCCTTGCCGGGCGCGTCCGTGGCGCGGGCCAGCGGGGAACCCATCATCACCGCGTCGGCGCCGCAGGCGATCGCCTTGGGGAGGTCGCCGGACCAGCCGACACCACCGTCGGCGATGACGTGCACGTACCGGCCGCCGGACTCGTCCATGTAGTCGCGGCGGGCCGCGGCCACGTCGGCCACCGCCGTCGCCATCGGGACCTGGATGCCCAGCACGTTCCGCGTGGTGTGGGCGGCGCCGCCGCCGAAGCCTACGAGGACGCCGGCCGCGCCGGTGCGCATCAGGTGCAGGGCCGCCGTGTACGTGGCGCAGCCGCCGACGATCACCGGGACGTCCAGCTCGTAGATGAACTGCTTCAGGTTCAGCGGCTCGTGCGAGCCGGAGACGTGCTCCGCCGACACGGTCGTACCGCGGATGACGAAGATGTCGACGCCCGCGTCCACGACGGCCTTGGAGAACTGGGCCGTGCGCTGCGGGGAGAGCGCCGCCGCGGTGACCACACCGGAGTCGCGCACCTCCTTGATGCGCTGCCCGATCAGCTCCTCCTTGATGGGAGCCGCGTAGATCTCCTGGAGACGGCGCGTCGCGGCCTCGTCGGGCATGCCGGTGATCTCGTCGAGCAGCGGCTGCGGGTCCTCGTACCGCGTCCACAGACCTTCGAGGTTCAGTACGCCGAGGCCGCCCATCTCGCCGATGCGGATCGCGGTGGCCGGGGAGACGACCGAGTCCATGGGGGCGGCCAGGAAGGGCAGCTCGAAGCGGTAGGCGTCGATCTGCCAGGCGATCGAGACCTCCTTCGGGTCGCGCGTACGACGGCTGGGGACGACGGCGATGTCGTCGAAGGCGTACGCCCGGCGGCCGCGCTTGCCGCGCCCGATCTCGATCTCAGTCACGTGTGTGGCCTTTCCCTGAAGCGTTCAGCGTCTTCCAGTATCGCCGACGGGCACGACGAAGGCGGCCCCGGATGCACCGGGACCGCCCTCACCAGGTCCACTGCCTGCCTACGGCTGTCTACTTACGGCTGTAGTTCGGCGCCTCGACGGTCATCTGGATGTCGTGCGGGTGGCTCTCCTTCAGTCCCGCGGAGGTGATCCGGACGAAGCGCCCGTTGGCCTGGAGGTCCGGGACCGTCCGGCCGCCGACGTAGAACATCGACTGGCGCAGGCCGCCGACCAGCTGGTGGACGACCGAGGAGAGCGGGCCGCGGTAGGGCACCTGGCCCTCGATGCCCTCGGGGACGAGCTGCTCGTCGGAGGCGACGCCCTCCTGGAAGTAGCGGTCCTTGGAGAACGACTTGCGGTCGCCGCGGGACTGCATGGCGCCGAGCGACCCCATGCCGCGGTACGACTTGAACTGCTTGCCGTTGATGAACATCAGCTCGCCCGGCGACTCCTCGCAGCCCGCGAGCAGCGAGCCGAGCATCACCGTGTCGGCGCCCGCGACCAGGGCCTTGGCGATGTCGCCGGAGTACTGCAGGCCACCGTCGCCGATGACCGGGATGCCGGCCTCCTTGGCGGCGAGGGACGCCTCGTAGATCGCGGTGACCTGCGGGACGCCGATGCCGGCGACGACACGGGTGGTGCAGATGGAGCCGGGGCCGACGCCGACCTTGATGCCGTCCACGCCGGAGTCGATGAGGGCCTGGGCGCCGTCCTTGGTGGCGATGTTGCCGCCGATGACGTCGACGCCGGTCGAGTTCGACTTGATCTTGGCGACCATGTCGCCGACCAGGCGGGAGTGGCCGTGCGCGGTGTCGACGACGATGAAGTCGACGCCCGCCTCGATGAGGGCCTGGGCGCGCTCGAAGGCGTCACCGGCCACACCGACGGCGGCGCCGACGAGGAGACGACCCTCGCCGTCCTTCGCGGCGTTCGGGTACTTCTCGGCCTTCACGAAGTCCTTGACCGTGATGAGGCCCTTGAGGATGCCCGAGTCGTCGACCAGCGGCAGCTTCTCGATCTTGTGCTTGCGCAGCAGCTCCATGGCCTCGACGCCGGAGATGCCGACCTTGCCGGTGACCAGCGGCATCGGCGTCATGACCTCGCGGACCTGGCGCGAGCGGTCGGTCTCGAAGGCCATGTCGCGGTTGGTGACGATGCCCAGCAGCTTCTTGTTGCCGTCGGTCACCGGGACACCGCTGATGCGGAACTTGGCGCACAGCGCGTCGGCCTCGGCGAGCGTGGCGTCCGGGTGCACGGTGATCGGGTCGGCCACCATGCCGGACTCGGAGCGCTTCACCAGGTCGACCTGGTTGGCCTGGTCCTCGATGGACAGGTTGCGGTGCAGGACACCCACGCCGCCCTGGCGGGCCATGGCGATGGCCATGCGGGACTCGGTGACCTTGTCCATCGCGGCCGAGAGCAGCGGGATGTTCACCCGCACGTTCTTGGAGACGTACGAGGCGGTGTCGATCTCGTCGGGAGCCATGTCCGACGGGCCCGGCAGCAGCAGCACGTCGTCGTAGGTCAGCCCGAGCGTCGCGAATTTTTCGGGCACTCCGTCGACGTTGGCAGTCATGACACCTTCCCCAAATGGCCTTGATCGGTGCGGATGTCCATGCTAACGGGAAGCGCGGAGCACACATTCCACGGTACGAAGTCATCCCGGGCTTCGTATGTTCGTACGGACGTCATACGGAAAAGGCACCCCGCCTGTTCATACGGGGTGCCTTCCGGACTGCGGGACGAACGCCGGTCCTCCTGCTCGACCGGCGCGGTTCCTACTGGTCCTACTGTTCGGCGAGGGCCCTGAGTCTGCTCAGCGCCCGGTGCTGCGCGACCCGGACCGCGCCGGGCGACATGCCGAGCATCTGTCCCGTCTCCTCGGCCGTCAGCCCGACGGCGATCCGCAGCAGCAGCAGCTCCCGCTGATTCTCGGGCAGGTTGGCCAGGAGTTTCTTGGCCCACTCGGCGTCGCTGCTGAGCAGGGCGCGCTCCTCCGGGCCGAGGGAGTCGTCGGGGCGCTCGGGCATCTCGTCCGAGGGCACGGCCGTCGAGCCGGGGTGGCGCATCGCGGCGCGCTGGAGGTCGGCGACCTTGTGGCCGGCGATGGCGAAGACAAAGGCTTCGAACGGCCGTCCGGTGTCCTTGTAGCGCGGCAGCGCGAGGAGGACGGCGACGCAGACCTCCTGCGCCAGGTCCTCCACGAAGTGCCGCGCGTCACCGGGCAGCCGGGACAGACGGGTGCGGCAATAGCGCAGGGCAAGGGGGTGGACATGGGCGAGCAGATCGTGGGTCGCCTGCTCGTCCCCGTCGACGGCGCGATGCACGAGCGCACCGATCACTGTCGTCTCGTCGTCGCGCATCGGTCCATGGTGCCTTGCGGCCGTCCGGTCCGTGGCGTCACGTCCATGGTTGTGCACCGAAGCGTTATGAGTAGGCGCGCCGGAAGTCATCTCCTGCGCCCTCCCCTCCCGCTCGTTCGACTGCTCCCCGAGGAACTCCACACCTCAAGGATGCGGCATCCGCGGCGAAACGAGCAGCGGGCATCCGGTGGACCGCTCGGCCACCCCCGCCCACCTGGTGGTGAGCGGGGATTCTCCTACCCCCGTCACGGCTCAACTCAGCGGACCAGACCCCAACGGAAGCCGAGCGCAACGGCGTGCGCGCGGTCCGAGGCACCGAGCTTCTTGAACAGCCGCCGCGCGTGGGTCTTCACGGTGTCCTCGGAGAGGAACAGCTCGCGCCCGATCTCCGCGTTCGAACGGCCGTGGCTCATGCCCTCCAGCACCTGGATCTCCCGCGCGGTGAGTGTCGGCGCGGCGCCCATCTCGGCGGACCGCAGCCGGCGCGGGGCGAGCCGCCAGGTGGGGTCGGCGAGCGCCTGCGTCACGGTGGCGCGCAGCTCCGCGCGGGAGGCGTCCTTGTGCAGATAGCCACGGGCACCGGCGGCGACGGCGAGCGCCACGCCGTCCAGGTCCTCGGCGACGGTGAGCATGATGATGCGCGCACCGGGGTCGGCGGACAGCAGCCGCCGAACGGTCTCGACGCCGCCCAGGCCGGGCATGCGTACGTCCATCAGAATCAGGTCCGAGCGGTCGGCCCCCCAGCGGCGGAGGACTTCCTCGCCGTTGGCCGCCGTGGTCACGCGCTCGACGCCGGGCACGGTCGCCACCGCACGGCGCAGCGCCTCTCGGGCAAGCGGGGAGTCGTCGCAGACGAGGACGGATGTCATGGCCGTCCTCCGCAGCTGATGCGCGTCACCTTGAGCCTCCAGGCTGGTACGAAATCGTCACCTGTGCGGTCGACACTCACGAGCGGACACGAACGCCTGCCCGAGCGCTTCTTCCTTCAACCGCCTCCGACCTCTCAACGACGGTCACTCGAAAGAGTTACGGGATGGCTGGCCACCTTCGGCACTCTACGTGAGGGCACGGACACGGTGCAGACATGCGCAACAGACCCTCAACGTTTCATCACAACCTATGCCCCATTCAGCCGTTTTTGTTCCTATTTGCCGGTGTCTGGAGCTAGATTCGCAATGAGTCATATTTTCATCTCCTTAGATAGTCCATGTACGGTCATGGGCACCATATCCTCTCAGAACGGCAACAAGGGGACACGTAATGGCAGATTTCTCCCGCCTTCCCGGACCGAACGCTGATCTGTGGGACTGGCAGCTCCTCGCGGCCTGCCGAGGGGTGGACAGCTCGCTGTTCTTCCACCCCGAGGGAGAGCGCGGCGCGGCGCGGAGCGCTCGTGAGAACTCGGCCAAGGAGGTCTGCATGCGCTGCCCGGTACGCGCCCAGTGCGCGGCCCACGCCCTCGCGGTCCGTGAGCCGTACGGCGTGTGGGGCGGGCTGACCGAGGACGAGCGCGAGGAGCTCATGGGACGTGCCCGGCACCGCCTGGTGTCGGCGTCCACACCCGTCGGCGACGCCGGCTCGAACAACTGAAGGAACGTTTCATCAGGCGCCGCCCCGGGCGGACGCCACAACAGCGCGTACGACCGCTCCACGACCCGGCGGTCGCTCGGAGGGAGAGTCCGGCTCCGTGGAGGCCGTGCCCCGCACCGACGACGGTGACTAGCGGGTCGCCGCCTTCGTCAGTTGGTCGAGGGTCGCGGCGACCGTGGGGACCCGGGCCAGGTCCGGGAGGGTGAGCGCCACGATCTCCCGGTGCACCACCGGCTCCACCGTGATCATCCGTACCCCCTTGGGCCGCACCGACTCGATGGCCAGTTCCGGCAGGACCGCGACGCCGAGGCCCGCGCCCACCAGACCGACCACCGCCGGGTAGTCGTCGGTGGCGAAGTCGATCCGCGGGGTGAAGCCCGCGCTCTCGCAGACCCGCACCAGCTGGCCCCGGCAGCGGGGGCAGCCGGCGATCCAGGGTTCCCCCGCGAGTTCCCCGATGCCGATGGACCGCGCGCCGGCCAGCCGGTGCCCCTGCGGGACGAGGCCGACGAGACGGTCGGTGAGCAGGGGGCGTACGACCAGGTCCTCCCACTCCTCGGCGTTCGCCGCGCCCTCGTAGCGGAAGGCGAGCGCGATGTCGCAGTCGCCCTCGCGGAGCAGTTCGACGGAGCGGGGCGGTTCGGCCTCCTCCAGGGAGACCCGGGTTCCGGGGTGGGCGGCGCGGAGGGCGGCGAGGGCGGTGGGGACGAGCGTGGAGCTGCCGCTGGGAAAGGAGACCAGCCGGACCCGGCCGGCGCGCAGACCCGCGATCGCGGCGACCTCCTCCTCGGCCGCCGTCAGACCGGCGAGGATGCCGGCCGCGTGCCGCACGAGCGCCTCGCCCGCCTGGGTCAGCCGCATCTCGCGGCCGCCGCGTACCAGCAGGGGCGTGCCGACGGACGATTCCAGCGCCTTCATCTGCTGGCTCACGGCGGGCTGGGTGCAGCCGAGTTCACGCCCGGCAGCCGAGAAGGAGCCGGTGGTGGCTACGGCGCGCAGGACGCGGAGATGACGGGCCTCGATCACGGGTCGAGCATAAGGGTGGCTTGGAAGGGGCGGCGAATATTGCGTCGACGCTTTGACCGACGCTCGCCTAGCGTGCCGGTATGAAGCTTTTGTCACTGAACCTCGGGCAGGCCGCGGCGGTCGACGTCCCCGAGGAGTCGAAGCGCGTGACAGGGATCGACAAACGGCCGGTGGCCGGGCCGGTGCGGGTGGCCGCGCCCGGGCCGAAGGGGGTGGGCGGCAGCGGACTGGCCGGGGACGCGGTGTGCAACAGACGGCATCACGGCGGGAACGACCAGGCGGTCTACGCGTTCGCCCGCGAGGACCTCGACGCGTGGGAGCAGGAGCTCGGCCGGGACCTGCCCAACGGGTCCTTCGGGGAGAACCTGACGACCGAGGGCCTCGACATCTCCGGCGCGCTCATCGGGGAGCGCTGGCGGATCGGCGCGGAGGTCGTCCTGGAGGTCACCGCCGGCCGCGTCCCCTGTCTGAATTTCCAGCGGCACCTCGGTGAGCGCGGCTGGGTCAAGCGTTTCGCGGGGAAGGGCGAGCCCGGGGCGTATCTGCGGGTGGTGCGGCCGGGCGAGATCCGGGCGGGCGACCCGATCGAGATCGTCCACCGCCCGGACCACGACGTCACCGTCGCCCTCGCCTTCCGCGCCACGATGAACGAGCGGGAGCTGCTGCCGCGTCTGCTGGCCGCGGGCGAGGCACTCCACCCGGAGATCCTGGAGTCGGCCCGGACGTACGCGGCCCAACAGGACGGAAACGCCGACTCGGCAACTCGACGGTGACGCCGGACATCTGAGACCCCGTGACCCACGAGGCCGGGCGCCGCACGGCTCCTAGGGGTGATCCCCGGGGAGCGGGCCGGGGGTGGGTCAGGGAGGGGCCAGGGGCGGTCCCGGATGTTCGCCGACGGGCGGGGCGGAACGCTGGAGGCATGTCGCGGATCAAGCGTGTCCTCATCGTGCTCGGCTCGGTCGTCACTGGCGTGGGGCTGACGATCGGCGACCTGTTCACATGGCTGTGGACGGGCGCCGACGTCAGCACGACCGGCCGGGGCGCCTTCGACGAGAAGCTGGCGATACCGCCGCTCGCGAAGTCGTCCGTCGACAAGCACGGCACCCGCGTCCTCGATCGGCGCATGCGGGCCGGCACCACCGAGTTCAAGGACGCCGTGAAGACACCGGCCTGGGGCTGCCGCGCCGCACCCGGCACACGCGCGGCACGTCCAGGGGCGGGGACGACCGGGCCGGGTCCGCCGCCGTGGGCAAGCGGATCAGCGCAGTCCGGGTCACTACCCTTGCGCCATGACAACGGCTCTGATTACGGGATCGACCGCGGGCATCGGCGCAGCCTTCGCGCGGCGGCTGGCGGCGGACGGGCACAACCTGGTGCTGGTGGCGCGTGACACGAAGCGGCTGCGGGAGCAGGCCACGGAGTTGCACGACCGGCATGGCATCGAGGCGGAGGTCCTGACGGCGGATCTGGCGACGGACGACGGCATCGAGGCGGCGGCGAAGCGGCTGTCCGACCGCAAGAACCCGGTCGACCTGCTGGTCAACAACGCGGGTTTCGGCAACAAGGGCCGCTATCTCGACGTCTCGATGGCCGACGAGCTGAAGATGCTCAAGGTGCACTGCGAGGCGGTGCTCCGGCTGACCTCCGCGGCGACCGAGGCCATGCGGGAGCGCGGCCGGGGCGGTGTCGTGAACGTGGCGTCGGTGGCGGCGTTCGTGCCGCGGGGGACGTACGGCGCGTCCAAGGCGTGGGTGGTGCAGTTCACCCAGGGCGCGGCGCGGGACCTGGCCGGCAGCGGTGTCCGTCTGATGGCGCTGTGCCCGGGCTTCGTCCGCACGGAGTTCCACGAGCGGGCGGGCATGGGCACGGACAACATCCCGGGCTGGATGTGGCTCGACGCGGACAAGCTGGTCACGGCGGCCCTGGCCGACCTGTCCCGCGGCAGGACGGTCTCGATCCCCGACCCGCGCTACAAGGCCCTGATGGGTGTGGTGAAGGTGATGCCGCGGGGGCTGCTGGGCGGGGTCAGCTCGAAGACGGGGCGGAAGTACGGCCCCCAGTAGCCGGGCTGGCCGAGGCACCCTCGTCGCGCAGCGGGTGAGCGGGAGGCGGCGCGGGGTGAGAATGGAGCTGTCCGACCGGACCCAGGGGGGCCGGAGGTGGTCTTGTGACGTTTGTACAGCTCATCGACTGTAGGACGAGCCGGTTCGACGAGATGGACCGGCTGATGGACAGGTGGATCGAGCAGACCAAGGGAAAGCGGACGGCGACACACAACATGATCGGGAAGGACAGGTCCGACGAGGGGCACTTCGTCGAGATCGTGGAGTTCCCGTCGTACGAGGAGGCCATGCGGAACTCCCAGCTGCCGGAGACGGACCGGATCTTCAACGAGATGGTGGCGCTCTGCGACGAGATGCCGACCTTCACGGATCTGGACGTGGTGCGGGACGAGCAGCTGAACGCGGACACCGCGCGGAGGTTCTTCGAGACGCTGGGCACGCGGGGGGAGCTGCCCCCGATGAACGATCTGCTGGTGGAGGACTATCACGACCACGACCCGGCCAACCCGCAGGACGTGATCGGCATGGACGCGGCCCGGCGTGAGTTCGCGATGTGGCGGGCGGGTTTCGACTTCTCGTTCACCATCGAGGACCAGCTGGCGCAGGGTGACCGGGTGTGCACGCGGTGGACGTGGAACGCCACGCACAAGGGCGAGTTCCTCGGTATCGCGCCCACCGGGAGGAAGGTCTCCATGACCGGGACGACCATCCATCGCTGCTCGGCGGACGGGAAGCTCGCCGAGGGGTGGTGGCAGTACGACCGGCTCGCGCTGATGGCGCAGTTGGGGGCCCTGGAAGGGGTGGAGCGCTGAGCGAGCGGTAGGCGAGCGCTGGGCAGGGCGGCGGCCGGGAGCGCCTGGGGAGACCGCCGGTAGGACGTGTGTGCACCGTGCACGGGAGAAGCCCCCGTTCCGGCGGGCGGAACAGGGGCTTCTCGCAGGGGTCCGCCTCGGAGGGCGGTGTCCGGCCTCAGTGGGCCGGCGTCGCCTCGGAGGGCGGCGTTGCCTCAGTGGGCGTGGCCGTGACCGTGGCCGTGGCCCGCCTCGGCCGGCTCCTCTTCCTTCTTCTCGACGACCAGGGTCTCGGTCGTGAGGAGGAGGGAGGCGATGGAGGCGGCGTTCTCCAGGGCGGAGCGGGTGACCTTGACCGGGTCGATGACGCCGGCCTTGACCAGGTCGCCGTACTCGCCGGTGGCGGCGTTGTAACCGCTGCCCTTCTCCAGCTCGGCGACCTTGGAGACGATGACGTAGCCCTCCAGGCCGGCGTTCTCGGCGATCCAGCGCAGCGGCTCGACGGCGGCCTTGCGGACGACGGAGACACCGGTGGCCTCGTCGCCGTCCTTGCCGAGGTTGCCCTCGAGGACCTTCACGGCGTGGACGAGCGCGGAGCCACCACCGGAGACGATGCCCTCCTCGACCGCGGCGCGGGTCGCGGAGATGGCGTCCTCCAGACGGTGCTTCTTCTCCTTCAGCTCCACCTCGGTGGCGGCGCCGACCTTGATCACGCACACGCCGCCGGCCAGCTTCGCGAGGCGCTCCTGGAGCTTCTCGCGGTCCCAGTCGGAGTCGGTGTTCTCGATCTCGGACTTGATCTGGGCGACGCGGCCCTGGACGTCCTCGGAGTTGCCGGCGCCGTCGACGATCGTGGTGTCGTCCTTGGTGACGGTGACGCGGCGGGCGGTGCCGAGCACGTCGAGGCCGACCTGGTCGAGCTTGAGGCCGACCTCCTCGGAGATGACGGTGGCGCCGGTGAGGACGGCCATGTCCTGCAGCATCGCCTTGCGGCGGTCGCCGAAGCCGGGGGCCTTGACGGCGACAGCGTTGAACGTGCCGCGGATCTTGTTGACCACGAGGGTGGAGAGGGCTTCGCCCTCGACGTCCTCGGCGATGATCAGCAGCGGCTTCGAGGCGTTGGCCTGGATGATCTTCTCCAGCAGGGGCAGCAGGTCGGCGATGGCGCCGATCTTGCCCTGGTGGATGAGGATGTAGGGCTCGTCGAGGACGGCCTCCATGCGCTCCTGGTCCGTGACGAAGTACGGCGACAGGTAGCCCTTGTCGAAGGCCATGCCCTCGGTGAAGTCCAGCTCCAGACCGAAGGTGTTGGACTCCTCGACGGTGATGACACCGTCCTTGCCGACCTTGTCCATCGCCTCGGCGATGAGCTCGCCGACCTGCTGGTCCTGGGCCGACAGCGCGGCGACGGCGGCGATGTCGGACTTCTCGTCGATCGGGCGGGCCGAGGCGAGCAGGTCCTCGGAGACCGCGGCGACGGCGGCGTCGATGCCCTTCTTCAGGGCGGCCGGGGAGGCGCCCGCGGCGACGTTCTTCAGGCCCTCGCGCACCAGCGCCTGGGCGAGCACGGTGGCGGTGGTGGTGCCGTCACCAGCGATGTCGTTGGTCTTGGTCGCCACCTCCTTCACCAGCTGCGCGCCGAGGTTCTCGTACGGGTCCTCGATCTCGACCTCGCGGGCGATGGTCACACCGTCGTTGGTGATGGTGGGGGCGCCGAACTTCTTGTCGATGACGACGTTGCGGCCCTTGGGGCCGATCGTCACCTTCACCGTGTCGGCAAGCTTGTTGACGCCGCGCTCGAGGGCGCGACGGGCGTCCTCGTCGAACTTCAGGATCTTCGCCATGGCAGCGGGAGCCCTCTCGGAAATCTCGGGTGAATGCAGGCTGCGCCCCGGGCGCCCGGCTTTTAGTGGTCGCGGGGGCCAGGGGCGCAGCTCAAAGCAATGTGTTTCGCGAAGTGACGCGCCGCGCTGGGCGGCGGGCTGCCTCGCGAGAGGTGAACTACTTGTCGATGATCGCGAGGACGTCGCGAGCCGACAGGACGAGGTACTCCTCGCCGTTGTACTTCACCTCGGTGCCGCCGTACTTGCTGTACAGCACGATGTCGCCGGTCTGGACGTCGAGCGGCAGACGCTCGCCGTTCTCGAAGCGGCCCGGACCGACGGCCAGGACGACGCCCTCCTGGGGCTTCTCCTTGGCGGTGTCCGGGATGACCAGGCCAGAGGCGGTGGTCTGCTCGGCGTCGAGCGGCTGGACCACGATGCGGTCCTCGAGCGGCTTGATGGCAACCTTGGAGCTGGTGGTCGTCACGATCCGACCTCCCCCTTCGGAGATCTCACGGGGTTAACTGTCTGAGGTGGCGACCAGGTGGATCCGTCGTCGCGGGTGCCGGACCTGCCCGTCGCGTAGTTGGCACTCTCCAGGGGGGAGTGCCAGACCTGAGACTATGACCGTGGTTAGCACTCGGTCAAGCGGACTGCTAATTGCGGCCGCGTGGCGTGGTGCGGGACCCCGGGTTGCCGCGAGGTTCCGCCCCGCGGAGGTGGCCCTCAGAGGTAATCCTCCAGACGACCCACCGTCAGGCCCTGTTCCTGGATGCGGCGCAGGAGACCGGTCGTCACCCGGGTGAGCGTGGCGCCGTCCAGCCGACCCGGACCCCGGCCCTGGACATGGACGTGGACGTGGACGATGTCGCCGGGCCGGAGCCGGTCGCCGGCGGCGGTCGCGGCGCCGGTGGCGGTGGGACGGAAGCCGTCGGCGCTCATGGACGCGCGCCACAGGACGACGGCGGCGATGCCGCAGTCGGCGGCGGCGCGGAGCGTGGTGGTGTCGTAGACCCCGTACGGCGGGCGGAACAGGGTGGGGCGGACACCGAAGCGCTGCTTCAGCTTGTCCTGCTGGCCGCAGATCTCGGCCCGCTGCCCGGCGTACGGCAGGCCGCGCAGGGCGATGTGGTCGAGGGTGTGGTTCTGCACGGTGGCGCCGACCTCGCGGAGCCGGGCGAGCCGGCCGTAGCCCGGCCCGACGACGCTGTCCGTGAGGAACATGCTGACCGGCAGCCGCAACTCCCGCACCATCCGCACGAATCCCGGGTCCTTCTCCGCACCGTCGTCGAACGTCAGGAACACGACGTTGTCGCGCGTCGCGACGCGCTCGACGACAGGGGCCAGACCGGGGCGCACGGCCCCGGCCACGGACGGCCGGTCGGGCTTCTGGGGAGCCGGGACGAGCGGCCCGGCGAGCCCCCAGCGACGGTATGCGGGCGGACGGGCAGGGGCGTGGGGCGGGTTGGTGTGACGCCGGGGCGGATCGGTGCGACGCCGGGGCGGATCAGCGCGGTGCCCGGGCTGGTTGGCGTGACGCCGAGGCGGGTCGGTGTGGTGATCGGATGGGTCATGACCGGGCGCCGGGGCCGCGCGGCCGTGGGCCGGGGCCGTCGTCTGCCGCCCTTTCTCCATGGATCTCGTCGCGGAGGTGCCGTCCCCCGCGGTGCCGCCCCCGGCACCCTCGGCGTCGCCCCCGGCGCACCCGGACACCACCATCGCCACGATCACCACGGCGAGCGTCAGCACAGGCATGGCGCATGCGCCCCGGAGGCCGCCGGCCGGCCTCCGATGACTCGTCCGCTTCACCCTCGTTTCATCATGTTGTCGCACGAGTCGCATGGCGCCGCATCCTCGCAGGGCACGCCCGGCGCCCCGGCCCGACACCGCCACCACCGGCGCGCCGTCCACCGGGTGGCCCACAATGGCCCGGTGAACGACCTCTCCCCCGACTCCCTCCTCGCGCCCCTGCTGACCCCCGAGGGCCGTGCCCTCCTCGACGAGGTGCGCGGTGTGGAACCGGCGCGGGAGCTGGCCGTGGCGACGCGTCTGCGACGCACGCACCCGGCGGAACTGGTCTCGGCGGCCATCGCCCAGGCGAGGCTCCGGCAGCGGGCCGTGGCGAAGTTCGGGGCCGAGGACGCGGCACGGATGTTCTTCACGCCGAACGGGGTCGAGCAGTCGACGCGGACGAGCGTGGCGACGTACCGGGCGGAGTGCTTCCGGGCGCTCGGCGTGCGGTCGGTCGCGGACCTCTGCTGCGGGATCGGCGGGGACGCGATCGCGTTCGCGCGGGCCGGTATCCGCGTCCTGGCCGTCGACCGCGACCCGCTGACCGCGGCGGCGGCCCGTGCCAACGCGGACGCGCTCGGGCTCGCCGATCTGATCGAGGTCCGCGAGGCGGATGTGACGGAGGTGGACACGACCGGGTACGACGCCGTGTTCGTCGACCCGGCCCGGCGTTCCTCCAAGCGCGGCCGGATCTTCGACCCGGAGGCCTACTCACCGCCCCTGTCGTGGGCCGTGTCGGCCGCGCTGAAGGCGCCGCTCGGCGCGCTCAAGATCGCACCGGGCATCCCGCACGAGGCGATTCCGCCCGAGGCCGAGGCCGAGTGGATCTCGGACGGCGGGGACGTGAAGGAGGCCGTGCTGTGGTTCCGCGCGAGCGGGACGCCGGGGGCGCGGCGGGCGGTGCTGCTCCCCTCGGAGGCCGGGATTTACGCCGCCCCCGACACGATGCTGCCCGACCCGGCGGTCCGGCCCGTCGGGCGGTACCTGTACGAGCCGGACGGCGCCGTCATCCGCGCCCATCTGGTCGCCGAGGTCGCCGAGGATCTGGAGGGCGGGCTGATCGACCCGACGATCGCGTACATCACCGCCGACGAGCACCACGTCACGCCGTACGCGACCGCGTACGAGATCACCGACGTGCTGCCTTTCAACGTGAAGAAGCTCAAGGCGCTGCTGCGGGAACGCGGGATCGGCATCCTGACGGTGAAGAAGCGCGGGTCGGCCGTCGAGCCGGAGGAACTGCGCCGCAAGGCCCTGCCGAAGCCGCACGGCACCGCCTCGACGACGGTCTTCCTGACGCGGGTGGCAGGCGCGCCGACGATGCTGCTCGGCCATCCGGCCTGAGCCGACCGAGTCGCGCCGACGCCCACGCGGCCGCAGGACCGCGCCCGACCCTCTGCGCCGCACCGCCCGCAGGGGCGGCCGACCGGAGCAGGCACCCGCGCCGAGCCCTCCGCGGGGGCCGATCCGGCCTGCGGAGGCCGACCGGCCTGCGAGGGGCCGAACGGTTGGCGAGAGGCCGAACGGTTTGCGAGAGGCCGACGGGGCCTGCCGGGGCCCGACCCGGCCCAGGGCCCACGCACCGGGCCGCGTCAAGGACGGCTCTCCGGCCTCCTTCGCCTCACCCGACTTCTCCGCCCTTCACGCCTCCTTCGCCCTCACTCGCCTTCTCCGCCCTCCCCAACCCCCGGCTCCGCCCGCTCCCCCGCCTCCCCCGCCTCCTCCGCCCGTGCCAACAGCAGTCGGCGTTCTCGTTCGTTGCGGGCCAGTGTGGCCGCTCGTTCGAACTCCTCGCGGGCCTCCGCCGGGCGGGCCAGGCGGGTGAGGAGGTCGCCTCGTACGCTCGGCAGCAGGTGGTAGTCGCTCAGGGCCGGTTCGGAGGCCAGGCGGTCGACGATCTCCAGGGCGGCGGCCGGGCCCTCGGCCATCGAGACGGCGACCGCGCGGTTCAGCTCGACGACCGGGGACGGCGAACGGGTGGCCAGGAGGGCGTAGAGCGTCGCGATGCGCGGCCAGTCGGTCTCCTCGTAGGTGTACGCCTGGGCGTGGCACGCGGCGATCGCGGCCTGGAGCGCGTACGGGCCCGGGCCGCCGTGGGCCGCGGCGGTGGCCCGGCCCAGCGCGGTGAAGCCGCGGGCGATGAGCAGGCGGTTCCAGCGGCGGCGGTCCTGGTCCTTGAGGAGCACCGGCTCACCGGTCGGGCCCGTGCGGGCGGCGGCCCGTGACTCCTGGAGTTCGAGCAGCGCCACCAGCCCGTGCACCTCGGGTTCCTTGGGCATCAGCTCCGCGAGGACGCGGGCGAGCCGCAGCGCGTCCTCGCACAGCGCGGGCCGCAAGAGGTCGTCGCCGGCGGTGGCGGCGTACCCCTCGTTGAAGATGAGGTAGATGACCTCCAGGACGGAGGCGAGGCGGGCCTCCCGGTCGAGGCCGTAGGGCACCTCGAAGGGGACGCCTTTCTTCGCGAGGGTCCGTTTGGCGCGGACGATGCGCTGGGCGACGGTGGCCTCCGGGGAGAGGAAGGCGCGCGCGATCTCCGTGGTGGTGAGGCCGCCGAGGAGGCGGAGGGTGAGGGCGATGCGGGCCTCGGCGGAGAGCACGGGGTGGCAGGCCGTGAAGACGAGGCGCAGGAGGTCGTCGTCGATGCCGTCGGGGTCGGACGGCGTGTCCAGGTACTGACCCGCCGGGTTCGCCGCCTCCAGGTCCCGGCCGACCTCCGCCAGCTTGCGCGCGTAGCGTTCCCGGCGGCGCACCAGGTCGATCGCCCGGTGCTTGGCGGTGGTCATGAGCCAGGCGCCCGGGTTGTCGGGGACACCGTCGCGCGGCCACTGCTCCAGCGCGGCGACCAGCGCGTCCTGGGCCAGTTCCTCCGCGATCCCGACGTCCCGCACGATCCGGGCGACCCCGGCGATGACGCGGGGCGCCTCGATGCGGAAGACGGTCTCGATGGCCTTCCGGGGGTCCGCCGGGGCACGCCCCGCACGGTCGGCGTCGGTGGTGGGCTGTGCTGTCACAACCCACCATCAGACACCCACGGTGCGCCCCGGCCAAGCGGGTTCAGGGGTCCTTTCACTATGAGCGTCCGCCCCGGACGGGCATGGTGAATGGACCCCTCAGCCCTCCGCGATCTCCCGGACCTCGCAGGTCACCGTCCAGTGCTCCTCGTGCACCTTGAGGAACCGCGTGGTCCACTCGACGGCCTCGTCCATGTCCTTGCACTGCATGAGGGCGTAGCCGCCGACGACCTCCTTGGTCTCGGTGAACGGCCCGTCGGTGACGGACAGCTCGCCGCCCGCCCAGTGGACCCGCTTGCCCTGGGCGCTCGGCAGCAGTCCGGCGGTGTCGAGCATGACGCCGGCCTTGGTGATCTCCTCCAGCAGGTCGCCCATCCGCTGCATCAGCTCGGGGCTCGGGCCCTCGGCGGGGGCGGTGGACTCGTCGATCCGGACCATCGACAGGTAGCGCGGCATGGTGGCTCCTTCGGTAGGGGCGGCGGGGTCTCTCCCCGCCTCTCACCCCTTGCGTCGAACGAGCAGACACCGGATCGACACGCGAGCCGGACTTCTTCGAAGAATTCTTTCGACGGGTCTTCCGCGTCGGTCACGTCACCTCCGTGACATCACCTCAGTGACTTCCACAGTTCCTTCGCCTCCGGCTCGTCCGCCACGACACGGTTGGGGTCGTAGGGGGCGGGGACGACCGGCATCATCACCGTCCTCGTCGCGTCGGACGACAGTCCCTTCAGGCTCTGGCCCAGTCGCACCAGATCGTTGAGGGAGTCGAGGCCGGTGTCGGTGGTGAGGCTGCGGGTGACCGCGTCGGCGGCCCGGTACAGCTCGGCGGGGTCGGTCAGGAGGCTGGTGGCGGCGATCTGGTCGAGCAGGGCCTTCACGAGCTTCTGCTGGAGCCCGATGCGGCCGAGGTCGCTGCCGTCGCCGATGCCGTGCCGGGTGCGGGCGAGGGCGAGTGCCTGCTCTCCGTCGAGGTGATGGGTGCCCGCCGCCAGTTTCAGGTGGCTGTCCTCGTCGTCGATGTCCTCGTCCGTGGTGACGGTGACGCCGCCGAGCGCGTCGACCAGTTCGGCGAAGCCCGCGAAGTCGATCTCGATGTAGTGGTCCATGCGGACGTTCGTCAGGGACTCGACGGTCTTCACGGCGCAGACGGGGCCACCCACCGCGTAGGCGCTGTTGAACATCGCGTTGTACGCGACCGCCGTCGAACCGCCCGACTCCCGCGGGCAGGACGGGCGGGTGACCAGGGTGTCGCGGGGGATGCTGACGACCGTCGCCGCGGTGCGGCCCTCGTCGATGTGGACGACCATCGCCGTGTCGGAGCGGGCGCCGGAGGTCTCGCCGCCCCCGCCCAGCTCGGCGTTCTCCTTGCCGCTGCGGGAGTCGGAGCCGAGGACCAGGATGTTCAGGGCGCCGCTGGGCAGCGGTTGGGCGGCGGTGGACGCCGAAGGGGTCGCGGTCGGCGGGGACTTCGGGGGGCGGTCGTCGCCGAGCGCGGTGTTGATGTCGACGCTTCTGATGTTGTGGTTGAGCCGCCAGAACGTCCAGCCCGCCCCGCAGGCGCCGAGTACGAGGACGCCGGCGAGCGCGCCCCCGGCGATCTTCAGCCAACGCGGCCGTCTGCCCGCGCCCTCGTACTCCTCGTCTTCTTCACCCTTCACACACAAGAACGTACGTCCGAATTATTACGAGCGCGCACTCCTGCGGCCGTTCCTTCGGAAATTCTCATACTTTTCGAACCGACCCTCGCGTCACCGCTCAGCCCAGCGTCACCGCTCAGCCCAGCGTCACCGTCGGAACCGGATTGCTGCCACTCCAGGACGCGTTGAAGCCGAACATCACCGAACCGCCGCTCGGCACACTTCCGTTCCACTGCGCGTTCGAGCAACTGACCGTCGACCCGGTCTGGGTGCAGGTCGCGTTCCACGCCTGACTGATGCGCTGGCCGGCCCCGAACGTCCAGTTCGCGCGCCAGGATGAGAGCGAGGACCCGGCGGCGCAACGGATCGTCACATAGCCCGTGAAACCGGTGTTCCACTGGCTCTGGACGCTGTACGCGGCCGAGCAGCCGGTCGGTGTCGGCGGCGGGGTGACCGTGCCGCCGAGCGCGGTCACGATGCCGTAGTACGCCGGTTTCGGCTGGAAGTTCGCGTCGTACGGGGTGGCCGCGCCCTCGCCCGGGAAGGTGTCCGGGATCCAGGAGTCGGAGTCGGTGAAGCCCCAGACGGTCACTCCGGTGCAGCGGGACACGGCCACGCACGCCTTGAACACGGCCTCGTACTCGGTGCGCTGCTGCGTCAGCTTGGCGTCGGTGGCGGGCGTCTGCATCCGGATGTCGAGTTCCGTGATGGCGACGTCCAGGCCCAGGTCGGCGAAGCGCTGGATGTTCTGCTGGAAGGTCGAGGGGACCTGACCGAGGATCAGATGGGCCTGGAGGCCGACCCCGTCGATCGGGACGCCGCGCGCCTTGAGGTCCTTGACCAGGTTGTACAGGGCCGTGGACTTCGCGTTGACGCCCTCGACGTTGTAGTCGTTGATGTAGAGCTTCGCGGCCGGGTCGGCGGCGCGGGCGGCCGTCAGGGCCTGGGCGATGTAGTCGGCGCCGAGGCCGTTGTACCAGAGGGTCGGGCGGAAGGTGCCGTCCTCGTTGAACGGCTCGTTCACCACGTCCCAGGCGGCGAGGCGGCCCTTGTAGCGGCCCACTTCGAGCGCGATGTGGTCGGTCATCAACTGACGCAGCTGGGCGGGCGTCCAGGTGCCGTTGTCCAGCCAGCCGGGGTTCTGGCTGTGCCAGACGAGGGTGTGGCCGCGTACGTCCTGGTCGTGGGCCTCGGCGAAGTCGACGATCCGGTCCGCCTCGGTCCAGTCGAAGGTGCCGCGGCTGGGCTCGACGGAGCCCCACTTCATGGCGTTGCCGGGGGTGAGCCAGTTGAACTCCCGGCCGGCGAGGTCGCCGTAGGTGCCGGTGAGCTTGGAGCCGGTCACGGCGGTGCCGATCGCCTTGCCCTTGGCGGCGGCGAGGTCGCGCAGCGGGGTGTCGGCGGCCTGGGCGGCGGGCGCGGCGACGAGCAGGGCGGTGACCGCGGACACGCCGGTGAACAGGGCGGCGAGGCGGGCCCCTAAAGACCGGCGCCGGTTTCCGGGGGAGGTTCTCATGGAGGTTCTCATTGCGGGTGCCTCCGAAAGTTTCGGCCGTGCATCCGATTGACTGCGGAGCAGTGTGGGGGCGCCCGGAACCCACGTCAATACACACGGAACACACGGAACGGGCGGAACACCGGCCCATACGGCACCACGAGGCGACTCGGCGCCGCCCTACGCCTCCGGCGGCGGCGCCGTGCTGCTGCGGACGACCAGGCTCGTGGCCAGCTCCACCCGGGTCGCCGACGAGGCGCCGTCCTGTCGGCCGAGGTCCAGCACCAGCCGGGCCGCCGCCTCCGCCATCTCCATCAGCGGCTGCCGTACGGTCGTCAGCGGCGGCCCCACCCAGCGGGCCACCGGCAGATCGTCGAAGCCGACCACGCTCAGGTCCTCCGGGATGCGCAGCCCCAGCTCACGGGCGGCCTCGTACAGGCCGAGCGCCTGGAGGTCGTTCCCGGCGAAGACGGCGGTGGGCCGGTCGGGGCGGCGCAGCAGCTCCAGGCCCAGCCGGTAGCCCGTCTCGTGGTGGAAGTCCCCGGCCCTGATCAACCCGGGGTCGACGGGCAGCTCGGCGGTCTCCAGCGCGGCCCGGTAGCCGTCCACGCGGGCCCGGCTGCACATCATCCGGGAGGGCCCGGTGATCGCGCCGATGCGGCGGTGGCCCAGCTCGACGAGGTGCCGGGTGGCGGCGAGTCCGCCCTGCCAGTTGGTGGCGCCGATCGACGGCACGTCGGCGCCGGGGTCGCCCGCCGGGTCCATCACCACGAACGGGATGGAGCGGCTGGTCAGCAGGGCGCGCTGGGACTCGTCGAGCCCGGACAGGACGAGGACGACGCCGTGCGGGCGGCGGGCGGCGACCTGGTCGGCCCAGGTCCGGCCGGGGGTGAGCCGACCCGCGCTCTCGGAGAGCACGACACTCAGGCCCTCCTCGCGGGCGACGTTCTCGACGCCCCGGATGACCTCCATGGCCCAGGCGCTCTCCAGTTCGTGG
Source organism: Streptomyces sp. NPDC030296 (assembly GCF_055572815.1). Taxonomy (NCBI): domain Bacteria; kingdom Bacillati; phylum Actinomycetota; class Actinomycetes; order Kitasatosporales; family Streptomycetaceae; genus Streptomyces; species Streptomyces sp. NPDC030296. The sequence goes on along the minus strand of NZ_JBVICQ010000003.1, from coordinate 132,011 downwards.
AAGACGAGATCGATGAGCGGGGACCGGGTCGCCTCGGCGCGCCGGCGCCGGTAGCCGTACTCGCGCAGGAGCTCCTCGACCCGGGTGCGGGTGGCGGGGGCGACGTCCGCACGGCCGTTGAGCACCTTCGAAACAGTCGGAGCGGAGACGCCGGCCTGACGGGCGATCTCGGCGAGCGTCGCGGTCTGCGTGGACTGCGACACGCGCGCTCTTGTCTGGGTTTCCTCTGGCTTCGCGGAGTTCATGAGCCGGATCGTATCCCTGCGCGACCTCTTGACGAACCCTTTCGACGGCCATACGTTCCCGGAACATTCGAAGAGACAGGCGAAACATTCGCACCACCGCGTGGCCGCAGGGTTCTGTGGACGCGCGTCCCGCACAGCCGTACCACCCGCACAACCGCACGGCCGATACATCCGAAACGTTCGTGAGAGGTGCTGTCAATGGAGTCGAACAGAGGGCGGACGTTCAGCAGGCGCTGGTTCCTCGGCGCCGGTACCGCCTCCTTGGCCACCGCGGGACTCGGCGCCGGCCTCACGGCCTGCGGCTCCGGCAGCTCCGGGGCCGGCGACGGCAAGACGGTCACCGCGTTCGTCTACGGCGACGACGCGGTGAAGGTCCAGCAGGCCGCCGTCGACCGCTACAACAAGTCGGCCGCCGCCAAGAAGGCCGGCGGCACGATCAAGCTCCAGAAGGTCCCCGGCTCCGACTACTCCCCCAAGCTCCGCACGGCCATGGGCTCCCCGAGCGCCCCCGACGTGTTCTTCAACTGGGGCGGCGGCTCCATCAGGACGTACGAGGAGGCCGGCAAGCTCGTCGACCTCACCGACATCATCGCGGACGACCCGGTCCTCAAGAGCGGCTTCCTGCCGTCCGTGCTGTCCGCCGGCGACCTCAAGGGCCGCCACTACGGCATCCCGATGCGCGGTATGCAGCCGGTGATCCTCTTCTACAACAAGTCCGTCTTCGCCGAGCACAAGCTCCAGCCGCCCACCACCTGGGACCAGCTCCTCGACATCAACGCCAAGCTGAAGAAGGCGAAGATCACCCCGTTCGCGCTCGGCGGCTCCGACCTCTGGCCCAACCTGATGTGGCTGGAGTACCTCGTCGACCGCCTCGGCGGCCCCGAGGTCTTCAAGCGCATCCAGGACGGCGACTCCGAGGGCTGGGGCGACCCGGCCGTCCTCAAGGCCGCCGAACTGGTCAAGCAGCTCGTGGACGACGGGGCCTTCGGCTCCAAGTTCACCTCGGTGTCGTACGTCAACGGCGGCGCCCCGGCGGTCTTCGCCAAGGGCAAGGCCGCCATGCACCTGATGGGCTCCTGGGAGTACTCCACGCAGCTCGGCAAGTTCCCGGACTTCGCCAAGAGCAACCTGGGCTGGGCCGCGTTCCCGACCGTCGAGGGCGGCACGGGCGACGTCCGCAACGTCGTCGGCAACCCCACCAACTACTGGTCGATCAACGCCCGTACGAAGAACAAGGACCTGGCGGTCGGCTTCCTGAAGGAGTGCGCGTCGGAGGCGTACGCCAAGGACCTGGTCGCCAACGGTGACGTCCCGACCACCTCGAACGCGAAGAAGCTGCTGGCGTCCGCGCCGAACCCCGAGTACGCCACGTTCCAGTACGACCTGGTGGAGAAGGCGCCCGCGTTCACGCTCTCCTGGGACCAGGCGCTCGGCGACGCGCTCGGCACCAAGATGCACACGGAGATAGGCAAGCTGTTCGCGGGGAAGTCGTCGCCGAGCGAGTTCGTGACGGCCTGCAAGGGGCTGAAGTGACCTCGACGGTCCAGAAGACCTCCACGGTCGAGCAGGGGTCCCGGAAGGCGTCGCGGGTGGGCCGCCCGCACGCCGTCTGGGCCCTGCCCGCCGTGCTCTTCTTCACCTTCTTCGCCGTCGTGCCGATGGGCCTCGCGCTCTATCTGTCCTTCACCAGCTGGGACGGCCTCGGCGACCCCCAGCCGGTGGGCCTCGACAACTGGAAGAAGCTGCTCGACGACCCCCGCCTCACCCAGTCGCTGACGCTGACGGTGGTGCTGACCGTGGCCAGCTGGGCGTTCCAGACGGTCGTGGCCCTGCTGCTCGGCGTGTGGGCGGCGGGACGGCAGCGCAACCGGGCGGTGCTGTCCGCGATCTTCTTCGTGCCGTTCCTGCTGTCGTCCACGGCCATCGCGATCCTGTTCTACGCACTGCTCGACCCGAACTTCGGCATCATCCAGGCGGACACACTGGGCTCGCAGAGCGGCGCGTTCCTCGCGATCGTCTTCGTCGGCGGCTGGCAGTTCATGCCGTTCCACACGCTGATCTACCAGGGCGGCGCCCGGCAGATCCCCGAGGTCCTCTACCAGGCCGCCGCGATCGACGGCGCAGGCCGCTACCGCCAGTTCTTCTCGATCACGCTGCCGCAGCTGCGGCACACGATCACCACGTCCACGGTCCTGATCGTCGTCGGCTCGCTGACGTACTTCGAGACGGTCCTGATCCTCACCAAGGGCGGCCCGGGCACGGACACCGCGATCCTGCCGTACCTGATGTACGAGGCGGGCTTCAAGCAGTACGACTTCGGCTACGCGAGCGCCATCGCGACGACCCTGGTCATCGCCGCGACGGGCCTCTCGCTGGTCCTCGTGCGGCTGACCGGGTTCGGCTCCATGCGCAGCACCCGCGAAGGGATGTGACGGCATGTCACACGACACGTTGGCGCGCCCCGCGAAGACCCGGCGGCCGGACGGGGCGGAACCGCCGACGGCCTCCCGGCGACGGCGCCACTGGACACGGCGGGCCAACCCCGTCGCGGGCCTCGGCGCGTTCGTCTGGCTGGTCGTCGTCCTGATCCCGATCTACGCGATGCTGTCGGCCTCCCTCACGAGCGCGGACAAGGCCCTGACGGGCAATCCGCTCAAGCCGCCCACGGATCCGACGCTCGACAACTACAACACCGTCCTGAGCAGCGGCTTCGGCCATCTGCTGACCAACACGGCGATCGTCGCCGTGGCGGTCGTCGGCATCGTCCTCGCCCTGTCCGTCCCGCTCGCGTACGTGGCCGTCCGCACCCGGAACCGCTGGTCGAACGCCGCGTTCCGGCTGTTCCTCCTCGGCGTGGCGATCCCGGCCCAGGCGGTCGTCGTCCCGCTGTACCTGCTGATCGCGAAGCTCGACCTGTACGACACCCTCCTCGCCGTCATCCTGCCGACGGCGGCCTTCGCGATGCCGGTGTCCGTGCTGGTGCTCGTCGGCAGCCTGCGGGACGTCTCGGAGGACCTGTACGAGGCGATGGCCCTGGACGGCGCCTCACCCTCCCGGATGCTCTTCCAGCTGACGATCCCGCTGGCCAAGGGCGGCATCAGCACCGTGGTGATCTACTCGGCGCTCCAGGCGTGGAACGGCTTCCTGTTCCCGCTGATCTTCACCCAGTCCGACGGGCCGCGGGTCCTCACCCTCGGCCTCTTCAACTTCGTCAGCCAGTTCGGCGTCAACATCCCCGCCGTGCTCGCCTCGGTCGTCCTCTCGGGCATCCCGATCTTCGCCGTCTACCTGGTGGCGCGACGGGCCCTGGTGGGCGGGCTGATGGGCGTGGGCGGCAAGTGAGCGCGCCCACCGGCCCCGAGCCCCTTCCGCATCCGTGAGCGTCCCCGCTCGAACCCTTTCCGCACCCCTGAAACTCACCACCACCGACAGGAGTTTCATGACCACCCCTTGGCGTGACCGCGCCCTGCCCGCCGCCGAGCGGGTCGAGGACCTGCTGTCCCGGATGACCCTCGAAGAGAAGACCGCGCAGTTGTACGGCGTGTGGGTGAAGAACGACTCGAACGGCGAGGACATCGCCCCCGACGAGGCGGGCATGACGGAGGCGTTCGACTTCGACGAGCTGATCACCCGGGGTCTCGGCCAGCTCACCCGTGTCTTCGGCACGGCGCCCCTCGACCCCGAGGAGGGCGCGCGGGTCCTGGCCCGTTTCCAGCGCCGCATCATGGCCGCGAGCCGCTTCGGCATTCCGGCGGTCGCCCACGAGGAGTGCCTGGCCGGCTTCACGAGCTGGCGGGCGACGGCGTACCCGGTGCCCCTCGCCTGGGGCGCGACCTTCGACCCGTCCCTGGTCGAGGAGATGGCCCGGAGCATCGGCCGGGACATGGCGTCGGTCGGCGTCCACCAGGGCCTGTCCCCCGTTCTCGACGTCGTCCGCGACCCGCGCTGGGGGCGGGTCGAGGAGACCGTGGGCGAGGACCCGTACCTGGTCGGCACGATCGGCTCGGCGTACGTCCGGGGCCTGGAGTCCGCCGGGATCGTGGCCACCCTGAAGCACTTCGCCGGGTACGCCGCGTCCGTGGGCGCCCGCAACCACGCACCCGTACGCGCGGGCGTGCGCGAGTTCGCGGACGTGGTCCTGCCGCCGTTCGAGATGGCGCTGCGGGAGGGCGGCGCCCGCTCGGTGATGGCGGCCTACACGGAGACCGACGGCATCCCCGTGTCGGCCGACCGGGCCCTGCTCACGGAACTCCTCCGCGGCGACTGGGGCTTCACCGGCACGGTCGTCTCCGACTACTTCGGCATCGGCTTCCTGGAGACCAACCACCGGGTGGCGAACAGCCGCGCGGAGGCCGCGCACGCCGCGCTGGCCGCCGGGATCGACGTGGAGCTGCCGAGCCTGCGCTGCTACGGCGAGCCCCTGATCGAAGCCGTGAAGGCGGGCGAGATCCCCGAGTCCCTGGTGGACGTGGCCGCCCGCCGGGTCCTGCTCCAGAAGTGCGAACTGGGCCTCCTGGACGAGGACTGGAGCCCCGAGCCCGCCACCGCGTCGGTCGACCTGGACCCGCCCCGCAACCGCGACCTGGCCCGCCGCCTGGCCGAGGAGTCGGTGGTGCTGCTGGACAACCCCGACGCCGTCCTGCCGCTCGCCCCGGACCTCAGGATCGCCGTCGTCGGCCCCCGCGCCGACGACCCCCTGGCCATGCTGGGCTGCTACTCGTTCCCCTCCCATGTCCTGCCCGCCCACCCCGGCACCGCCCTCGGCATCGAGATCCCGACCGTCCTGGAGTCCCTGCGCACGGAACTCCCCGACGCGAAGATCACGTACGCCGCCGGCAGCGCGGTCGACGGCGACGACACGGAAGGGTTCACCGAGGCGGTCGCCCGCGCGTCCGAGGCCGACATCTGCGTGGCGGTCCTCGGCGACCGCGCGGGACTGTTCGGCCGGGGCACCTCCGGTGAGGGCTGCGACGCGGAGGACCTCCGGCTGCCCGGCGTCCAGGCGAAACTGCTGGACGCGCTGGTCGCCACGGGCACACCGGTCGTACTGGTCCTCCTCACCGGCCGGCCCTACGCGCTGGGCCGCTGGCACGGCGGGCTCGCGGCCTCCGTCCAGGCGTTCTTCCCCGGGGAGGAGGGCGGCCCGTCGGTGGCGGGAGTGCTGTCGGGCCGCATCTCCCCCTCCGGCCGCCTCCCGGTCAGCGTCCCGAACCGCCCCGGCGGCCAGCCGTGGACGTACCTCCAGCCGCCTATGGGCCTGTTCGGCGGCGCGAGCAACATCGACCCGACCCCGCTGTACCCGTTCGGGCACGGCCTGTCGTACACGACGTTCGAGTGGACCGACTTCGAGGGCGGGGGTGACGGCGGCGGGGTCCCGGAGATCGGCACGGACGGCGAGCACGACATCGCGGTGACCGTCCGCAACACCGGGGACCGCGCGGGCGCGGAGGTCGTGCAGCTCTACCTCCACGACCCCGTGGCCACGGTGACCCGCCCCGACATCCGCCTGATCGCCTACCAGCGCGTCGAGTTGGCCCCCGGCGAGGCCCGTCGGGTGCGGTTCCGCTTCCACGCCGACGTGTCGTGCTTCGCCGACCGCACGGGACGCCGCGTGGTGGAACCGGGCGAGCTGGAACTCCGTGTGGCCGCGTCCAGCACCGACGTCCGCCACGGGGTGCGCGTCGCGCTGACGGGCCCCGTACGCGAGGTGGGCCCGGACCGCCGCCTGCACTGCGAGACGGAGGTCCGGGAGGCCCACTGACGCGCTCAGTCCGCCTGGGCCGCCGCGAACGGAACGAAGGCGGCCCAGGCGGAGGGGTGGAGGCCGAGGGGGGTACGGGTGGTGTCCTTGGAGTCACGGACGTGGATGGTGACGGGGGTGGCGGCGGCGACTTCGACGCAGTCGTCGCCCTGGGGGCCGCTGTCCGATCGCCGAGGTCGCCGACCTCTCCGCCACCGCCGTACGGCTCGGGCTCGTGTCGCCGGAGACGCGGCCCGACGTGGAGGAGCGGATCGAGCGCGGGGCACGGCGGCGCACGGCGTGGCGGCGGTCGGCCGTCGTCGTCGTGGTGGTCGCGGTCGCGATGTTCGTCCTCGACGGCTGGCTCCTCTTCACCGACCGGCCGACGCACACGTTTCTGCTGGTCCTGTGCGTCCCGCTGCTCTGCCTCCCGGTCGCCTTCCTCGCCCTGGACCGCGTCGGCGAGGCCCGCGCCGCCCGGGCCTCGTGACACCGGCCTCTCAGTCCTCGTCCTCGTCCTCGTCCTGGTCGGGCAGCTCGAACACGAAGTACACGCTCAGGCACAGCGGCTCGTCCTCGCCGAGGAGGTGGTCCCACGAGACGTCCAGGACGCGGACGTCGTGCTCACCGACCCAGGTCTGTGCCCGGGAGAAGACCTGCGCGGCGCTCGTCCCGACGAAGAACTTCCTGGCGATCGGGTGTACCTGGCTGTCCTCCTCCGAGTCGTCGAAGCCTTTCGGGACGTCCAGGCAGCGGGAGGGATCCAACATCACGGCACCGTCCTTGACGATCGAGGTGGCCGCACGCCCGGGGGGATCTCCTGGGCGTGCCACTGGGAAGGACGCCGCACCGCGAGGAAGGTTGCCTGTGGCGCGCGGGTCGCGGCAATCGGCTCGCGTTCCCCTCTTGCGTGCGCACCCGACGAGCCTCCATCATCAGGTTTCCTGATGGTTTAACTTTGCAGTGATGGGGACTCGCCGTGCCACTCAAGTCGCAGATACAGGCCAGAGGCGTCCAGTTGTTCTTCGGCCGGATCATGAGCCGCGTGCACGAGGACCTGCGCTTCGCCGACATCCCGAAGCACACGGAAACCCTCCAGGTGGAGACCGGTGCCGGGACGGTGACCTGCACCGTCTACCGTCCGCCCGCCACGACCCCCGACCCCGCCCCGGTGTACGTGAACTTCCACGGCGGCGGTTTCGTGGTCGCCCGCCCGGAGCAGGACGACCACCTGTGCCGCTACATAGCCGCCACGGCCGGCTGCGTGGTGATCAACGTGGACTACGGCGTGGCCCCGCAACAGCCGTACCCCGCACCCGTCGTCCAGGCGTATGACGTCACCGCCTGGGTGGCCGAGAACGGCTCCGCCCACAACTGGGACGGCTCGCGGCTCGCCGTGGGCGGACACAGCGCCGGGGCCAACCTGACCGCCGCGGTCTGCCGCACGGCCCGGGACCGCGGCACCTTCACGCCCCGCCTGCAGATCATCGACTCGGCGCCGCTCGACCAGCTCGTCGACCCGGCCACCAAGCAGTCACCCATCGCCAAGCCGCTGCTCGCCCCGCAGCTCCTGCGGATCTTCACCGCCGCCTACGTCCCGGACCCCGCCGACCTGTCGCATCCGCTGGTGTCGCCCGGCCTGGCCGACGACCTGGCCGGACTGCCGCCCGCGCTGGTCATCACCGCGGAGTACGACCGCCTGCGCGACGAGGGCGACGCCTACGCCAAGGCCCTGGAAGCGGCGGGCGTTCCGGTCACCCACCGTTGCTTCGAGGGCGTCGACCACTACTTCACGCACACCGGCCCGGTGGAGGCCGGGAAGGAGGCCATCGACCTGATGGCCACCACCCTGCGCACGGCACTCAGCGCCTGACACGGCTGATCAAGCCGCCGGACCGAGCCGCGTCAACAACAGGCCAGTCACTCGCCCGGTGACGCGCCCAGTGACTCGAACCGCCAGCGGTGCACCGCCCGGCCGACCAACTCGGCGTCGGGCTCCGGCAGTTCCGGCAGCTCGGCGTCGAACTCGGCGTCCCACCAGGTGATGACGAGCACCCGGTCCTGCGGCGCCCGGAACGTCTCGCGCCGCAGCGGCCGTACCGGGAGCCGCTGGTCCCGGGCCCAGGCGAGCAGGTCCTCGCCCCGGCCGGGGACCGCGCGGGCCTCCCACATCAGGGCGACGGTCACGAGTACAGGTTCTCCTTGCTGACCTCGTGGACGTGGTCGTGCGTGTGCGAGGCGCCCGGCACGTGCGGGTCGGTGACGGGGAGGGAGGAGTCGGCGGACAGGTCCCAGTCGGAGGCGGCGCGGTTCCGCGCGACCATCTCCGCGCCCAGCGCGGCCACCATCGCGCCGTTGTCCGTGCACAGCTTGGGGCGCGGCACCCGCAGCCGGATACCGGCCGCCTCGCAGCGCTCCTGGGCGAGTGCCCGCAGCCGGGAGTTGGCGGCGACGCCACCGCCGATCATCAGATGATCGACGCCCTCGTCCTTGCAGGCCCGTACGGCCTTGCGGGTGAGGACGTCCACCACCGCCTCCTGGAAGGAGGCCGCCACGTCCCGCACCGGGACGTCCTCGCCGGCCGCCCGCTTGGCCTCGATCCAGCGGGCCACGGCGGTCTTCAGGCCGGAGAAGGAGAAGTCGTAGATGGGGTCGCGGGGGCCGGTGAGCCCGCGCGGGAAGGCGATCGCGTCCGGGTCGCCCTCCTTGGCGTAGCGGTCGATGACCGGGCCGCCGGGGAACCCGAGGTTCAGCACGCGGGCGATCTTGTCGAAGGCCTCGCCGGCCGCGTCGTCGATGGTCGAGCCCATCGGCCGTACGTCCGCCGTGATGTCCGTGGACAGCAGCAGCGACGAGTGGCCGCCGCTGACGAGCAGCGCCATCGTCGGCTCGGGCAGCGCCCCGTGCTCCAGCTGGTCCACACAGATGTGGGACGCCAGGTGGTTGACGCCGTAGAGCGGCTTGCCGAGCGCGTACGCGTACGCCTTCGCCGCCGAGACGCCGACGAGCAGCGCGCCCGCGAGTCCGGGACCGGCGGTGACGGCGATGCCGTCGAGGTCCCGGGCGCTGACGCCCGCCTCCTTCAGCGCGCGGTCGATGGTCGGGACCATCGCCTCCAGGTGGGCGCGGGAGGCCACCTCGGGCACCACGCCGCCGAAGCGGGCGTGCTCGTCGACACTGGACGCGATCGCGTCCGCGAGGAGGGTGTGGCCGCGGACGATGCCCACGCCGGTCTCGTCGCAGGAGGTCTCGATCCCCAGGACCAGGGGTTCGTCAGCCATTGATCTCGGTTCCTTGTACGGATGTGGAGGGGTCGTTGAGGCGCATGACGAGGGCGTCGACGTTCCCCGGCTGGTAGTAGCCGCGGCGGAAGCCGATCGCCTCGAAGCCGAAGCGCTCGTACAGCTTCTGGGCGCGGACGTTGTCGACCCGGCATTCGAGCATGACCTGGGCGCACTCGAAGGCGGTCGCGGCCCGCAGCAGCTCGGTCAGGAGCAGCGCGCCGAGGCCGGTGCCCCAGTGGTCGCGGGCGACGGCGATGGTCTGGACGTCGGCGACGTCACCGGCGGCCGCGAGGCCCCCGTACCCGACGATCCGGCCGTCCTCGGGGGACTCGGCCACGAAGTACCGCCGGGTCGCCTCGGGCCCGCGCGCGTGGGCCAGGTCCGACCAGAACATGCCGCGGGACCAGGCGTCCTCGGGGAAGAGGTCCTTCTCCAGCTCCAGGACGGGCTCGATGTCCCACCAGCGCATCTCGCGCAGCACCGCGGTCGTCACTTGGGGGTGACCACCTTGTAGTTCTTGGGCACCTGGGCGTCCGGCCGGCGCAGGTAGAGCGGCCGGGGGGCCTCCAGTTCCTCGCCCTTGGCCAGCCGCTCCGCGGCGAGGGACGCGAGCGCCGCCGCCGAGACGTGCTCGGGGGCGCGGGCGTCGGGGAAGGTGTCGGGGTAGAGCAGCGCCCCCGCGCCCACGGCCGGGAGCCCGGCCACCGCCTCGGCGATCTCGGCGGGCCGGTCGACGGCCGGGTCCGTCACCCGGGTGCGCGCGTCCTCGTACCGCGCCCAGTACACCTCCTTGCGCCGGGCGTCGGTGGCCACCACGAAGGGCCCCTCGACCTCGGCCGCGTACGCGAGCGCGTCGAGGGTGCACAGGCCGTGGACGGGGACCCCGAGGGCGAGGCCGAAGGTGTCGGCGGTCATCAGGCCGACGCGGAGCCCGGTATAGGGGCCGGGCCCGGTGCCCACGACGATCGCGGTGACGGCGTCGAGGCGGGCGCCCGCCTCGGCGAGGACCCGGTCGACGGCGGGCAGCAGCAGTTCCCCATGGCGACGGGCGTCCACCTGGCTCGACGCGGCGACGACATCCGTCCCGTCGTGCAGCGCGACGGTGACGGCGGGGGTGGCGGTATCCAGAGCGAGCAAGAGCACGCAAACAGCCTACGGCGCTTCGGCCCGGGCCACGGCCGACCCGGTGCACCGTCCCTCTGCTGCTACCGTCACAGCACAGACGTACATCAAGGGCGTACGTGCGTACGAGAGGTGGGCGCAGAAGGTGGCCAGCAGCAGCTCGGGATTCGTGGCCGGGCTCACGGCGGCGGCGATCGCCGCAGTCGGTTTCCTCACCTACCAGGCGTCGGCCAGCGTGCCGGACGACCTCGGCAAGCCGTCCCCCTCCGAGACACCGGCGGCCAAGAAGTCCAAGGCCGCCGCCGGCAAGGAGAAGGACGACGACCTCCTCGTGCCCAAGGGTTCGGGCACCGGCGAGCGTGTCGTCTACTCCCTGGACGAGGACCGCGTCTGGCTGGTCGGCGCGAACGAGAAGGTCACCCGCACCTTCGAGGTCACGCCCAGCGCGGTGGACCCCACCCCCGCCACCTACACGGTGACGTCCCGCTCCGCCGCCATCACCGGCTCCGACGGCACCCCCATCGAGCACGTCGTCCGCTTCGCCTCGGTCGACGGCGTGGTGATCGGCTTCAGCGCGGCGGTGGACGGCTCCACCCCCCGGCCCGACCCCGCCGTCAAGACGGGCGGCATCCGAGAGTCCCGCAAGGACGGCAAGGCGATGTGGCAGTTCGCAGGCATCGGCACGAAGGTGGTCGTGGTCGAGTAGCGGGAGAGGCCGTCTGCATAGTCACCGGCCAGGGGAACCGCCGGTCTTTAAGGGGCGCGGGGAACTGCGCGACAAGCCCCCACGACCCGCAGCCGCGACACGCCCGCAGACACCCCTTCCCAGGGCGTAACGTCTACGCAGCCCGGGGGTGCGGCCCCTCCACCGCCCGCCGTTCCTCCCCCCGAACCGGCGGAGCCTCCGGCGTGGACACCGCCTTCGCCGCCGCACAGCTGGCCAACAGGTCCCGCATCGACACCCCGGCGACCCCGGAGGCCACCCCGGAGCCCGCTCCGGACGGCCGCCCGTCCCGCCGCTCCGAACCCTGCATGGACGCCTCCTGATGCCACCGGCGAACCAAGTTAGGTAGACCTAACCAAGGACTGGTTACCATGTGACCACGCCGGAAGCGCCAAAGCAACATTTTGCCGACACCTTGTCGGAACCGACACAAGAGGCGACCGCCCGACGACGGAGCCACCCCACTCAGCCGCCGCCCCACCAGGCGCCGCCCAGCTCAGGCGGACAGCACCCCCAGCTCGACGGAGGCCCACCGCTCCCCGACCCCGGTGACGGTCACCTGCCGCACCTCGTCGGTGGTGTCGCCGACCGCCCGGTGGATGACGACATGGAGCCGGTCGTCGGTCAGCTCCTCGACCTTGCCCTCGCCCCACTCCACCACGATCACCGAATCCGGCAGCGAGACGTCGAGATCGAGGTCCTCCATCTCGTCCAGCCCGCCGCCCAGGCGATACGCGTCGACGTGGACGAGCGGCGGCCCCTCCCCCAGCGAGGGATGCACGCGCGCGATGACGAACGTCGGCGAGGTGACGGCCCCACGCACCCCGAGCCCTTCCCCGAGCCCCCGGGTCAGGGTCGTCTTCCCGGCGCCCAGCTCCCCGTTGAGCATGACGAGATCACCCGGACGCAGCAGCTTGGCCAGCCGACGGCCCAGTTCCAGCATCTGCTCGGGAGACTGCACGACGGCCTCGAAGGACGTCACGGACGACGAAGACGACGAGGGTGAAGAGGGCGAGGTGGGCGAAGAGGGGACGACCCCGGGCTCACCCGGGACGTACCGTGCTGCTGGCGCTTCCATAACCACTTACGGTAGCCCCCATCGGCACGGCACCCACCCGGGTCAGCAGGTCGGCGAGCCGGTCGGTGACCACCTCGGGGTGCTCCAGCATCACCAGGTGCCCGGCGTCCGGTACGAGCACCAGCTCCGCGGCCGGCAGCAGATCGGCGATCGCCTCGCTGTGCTCGCTCGGCGTGACGAGGTCCTTGACCCCGGCCAGCACGAGCACCGGCAGCTCGGCGAACTCCGCGAGCGCCTCCGTCTTGTCGTGCTCGGTGAACGCCGGGTAGAACTCGGCGACGACGTCGATGGGCGTGCCCTCGATCATCCGCTCGGCGAACCGCTCGACCGCCGGGTCGACGTCCCGCGACGCGAACGAGTACCGCTTGATGATCCCGGCGAACAGATCGGCGGTCGCCCGCCGCCCCCGCTCCACCAGCGCGGCCTGCTGCCCGAGCGCCCTGAGCACCCCCGGCAGCACCCGCCGCACCACGTTGACGCCCGCGACGGGCAACCCGAAGTTGACCTCGCCGAGCCGCCCCGACGACGTACCGACCAGGGCGACGGCGACGACCCTCTCGCGGATCAGCTCGGGGTAGTGGGCGGCCAGGGCCATGACGGTCATCCCACCCATCGAGTGCCCGACCAGCACGATGGGCCCGTCGGGCACGGCCGCGTCGATCACCGCCTTGAGGTCGCGCCCGAGCTGGTCGATGGTGACGGGCGCCCCGTCGACGGCCTGGGACCGCCCGGAGCGGCCGTGGCTGCGCTGGTCCCAGTGCACGGTCCGTACGACACCGCGCAGCGCGGCCCGCTGGAAGTGCCAGGAGTCCTGGTTGAGGCAGTAGCCGTGGCTGAAGACGACGGTGACGGGGGCGGGGGACTTGCGGCCGAAGAGACGGCGTCTGCGGGGCGCGAGGCCGGCCTCGGGCTCGATGTCGTCGACCTCGTAGTACAGCTCGGTGCCGTCGTCCGCGTACGCCTTGCCTGGGGTGCCGCGCAGCGTCCCGTAGGGGCCCGTGGAGTCGAGCGCGAGCCGGGCCTTCCTGCGCATGCCGCGGCCCACGGTGAGCCGCTCTATGGCGACACCGGCGGCCGCGCCCGCGGCGACCACACCTATCGCCGCCCCCGCGACACCGGCCCTGCGCCAGGTCCCACCGGCGGCAGCGGCGGACGCGGCTGTGGCGGCCGCGCTCGCGACGGCCTCCACGGCCTCCGCGCTGCTCTCGCTCACATCCCGCTCCTCTTCGCCGGCCCTCGGGCCCTAGCCGCTCCGCACACCCGTACGGAGTTTCCCGTCTCGTTCGTCTTTCACTTACCCGTGGTGTACGCGCACTTGCTCGTGTTGTACTCGCGTCGACGCGGGCGCGTTCACGCCTGCGGGGCAGCTCACACGCTCACCCGTTCGGGGGTACCGGATTCCTCACGCCTGCTCACCCGTGTTGACGTAGACGCGCGGTACGCGGGTTCCGATGCGGGTCACGATCTCGTAGGCGATGGTTCCGGCCGCCTTCGCCCAGTCCTCGGCGGTCGGTTCGCCGTCGTCACCGGCGCCGAACAGCACCACCTCGTCGCCCACGGCGGGTTCGTCCCCGCCGAGGTCGACGACGAACTGGTCCATCGCGACCCGGCCCGCGACCGTCCGCCACTTCCCGCCGACGAGCACGGGCCCGGTGCCGGAGGCGTGCCGGGGGATGCCGTCCGCGTAGCCGACGGGGACGAGGCCGAGGGTCGTGGCGCCCGGGGTGACGTAGTGGTGCCCGTAGCTGACGCCGTGCCCCCCGGGCACGTGCTTGACCAGGGCGAGCGAGGCGCTGAGCCGCATCACGGGACGCAGTCCGAGGTCGGCCGAACTGCCCAGCTCCGGGCTGGGCGAGATGCCGTAGAGGGCGATGCCCGCCCGGACGAGGTCGAAGTGGCTCTCCGGGAGGGTGAGCGTGGCGGGCGAGTTGGCGATGTGCCGCACCTCGGGCCGTACGCCCTGGTTCTCCGCGTACGTCACCATCTCGCGGAAGAGGCCGAGCTGTGAGGCGATGGACGGGTGCCCCGGCTCGTCGGCGCACGCGAGGTGCGACCAGATCCCGGTGACGGTGACGAGCCCGTCGGCCTCGGCGGCGAGCGCCTCGGTGACCAGCTCCGCCCAGTCCTCCGGCTGGCAGCCGTTGCGCCCGAGCCCCGTGTCGGCCTTGAGCTGCACGCGCGCGCGTGCCCCCGCCGCACGGGCGGCGTCGGTGACCTCCCGCAGCGCCCACAGCCCGCTGACCGACACGTCGAGGTCGGCCTCGATCGCCTCCCGCCACGGTCCGCCCGGCGCCCAGAGCCAGCACATGATGCGCCCCGGCAGCCCCGCCGCGCGGAGCGCCAGCGCCTCCTCGGGCGTGGCCGTACCCAGCCAGGCGGCCCCCGCCTCGACCGCGGCCCGCGCACACCGCACCGCCCCGTGGCCGTACGCGTCGGACTTGACGACGGCCATCAGGGCGGCACCCGGCGCCAGCGCGCGCAAGGTCCGCACGTTGGCCCGCAGGGCATCCAGATCGATCTCGGCGCGGGCCCGCAGGGGCGCGGTCCGCGAAGGCGCTGTCTCACTCATGTCAGCCCCAGTGTCTCAGAGCCCCGGGGCACCCCCACGGCGCCCCACGACCGAGGGCTCACTTCCCCGCCCGCCGCCCCCAGACGAACACCCGGTCGTTGGTCTTCAGCACCCCCCACAGGGTCCGCGCGTCCGCCAGCCGCAGGTTCACGCACCCCATGGACCCGATCTCCGTGTAGATGGACCCGTACACGGCGTGGAACGCCTGCCCCCCACTGAAGAACTGCGCGTACGGCATCGCCTGGTGATAGAGCGTCGACCAGTGGTTCTTGTGCTTCCAGTACACCTTGTGCCAGCCCGCCCGGGTCGGGTACTGCCGCCGCCCGCTGCGCATCGGCACCGGCCCGAAGACCACCTTCGTGCCCTTCTGCACCCACGTCAGCTGCCGGGTCAGATCCACACACGCCACCCGGTACGTGCGGACCGGACACTTCCCCGCCGCGTTGGGGTTCTTGCGGGCCGACAGGTACTGCATCCGCGCCCAGGTCACCGGCCCGGCGAAGCCGATGGCGGGCTTGATGCCCTGCTGGATCTGGAACGCCCGGATGGCCAGGCAGTCCGCCCTCGACTGCTTCGCGTCGGCGTTCTTCCGCTTGAGCCACCGTTCGACCTGCTTCTGGTACGGCCCCGTCGCCGTCGTGCAGGTGACCTTCGACTCGGCGACCGCCTCGGCCTCACTCAGCGGCACGTACTCGATGAGGGCGTACGTCCCGGCCGCCGCGCTCCTCGGCTCCACCGCCTCCTCCGAGGCGCTCGGCCGGTACACCCGGGGCGGCAGCACCTGGTCGGGCGTATCGAGGTGCCAGGGCTGATGGGGGCCGGGCGGCACACCGGGGACGAGTTGCTCCTCGGCGGGGGCGGGTGGCGGCGCCTCGGCCAGGGCGCTGTCCAGGGGCAGGACGCTCACCAGGGCGAGGAGCACGGCGACACGCCGAAAGGTCATGCGTCGGCCGCGGTTCTCGGGGCGTCGCGCGATGCGGTGGGGGGTGGTTTGTCCGATCGTCATGTGATCAGCCATACGTGCCGCCCACCTGCGGAGGAGTGCGCCGCGCGCGCCGGGTCACCCGAATATCGCGCGCCAGGTCACCCGATGTGAGGGCTCACCCAGGACCCGATCGTCACGTACAGTCACAGAGGGCGCACAACATGTCGCATGGGACGGCACCACCGGAAGACGACAGCACCACCAGGACGACAGCAGCACCAGGACGGCAGCACCACCAGGACGGCAGCACCGGACGCCATCGGACACAGGGGTTGATATGTGCGGAATCGTGGGATACGTCGGATCACAGTCCGCGCTCGACGTGGTCCTGGCCGGGCTGAAGCGGCTGGAGTACCGGGGGTACGACTCGGCGGGCGTGGCGGTGCCGGCCGACGGCGGTCTGGCAGCCGCCAAGAAGGCCGGGAAGCTGATGAACCTGGAGAAGGAGCTGGTCGGCCGTCCGCTGCCCAGCGGCACCACCGGCATCGGCCACACCCGCTGGGCCACCCACGGCGGCCCCACCGACGTCAACGCCCACCCGCACCTGGACAACGCGGGCCGGGTCGCCGTCGTCCACAACGGCATCATCGAGAACTTCGCGGCCCTGCGCGCCGAACTGACCGAGCGGGGCCATGAGCTGGCCTCCGAGACGGACACCGAGGTCGTCGCCCATCTGCTCGCCGAGGAGTACTCGTCGTGCGACGACCTCGCCGAGTCGATGAGGCTGGTCTGCCGCCGTCTGGAGGGCGCGTTCACCCTTGTCGCGGTGCACGCGGACGAACCCGACGTGGTGGTGGGCGCCCGCCGCAACTCCCCTCTGGTGGTCGGAGTCGGCGAGGGCGAGGCGTTCCTCGCGTCGGACGTCGCCGCGTTCATCGAACACACCCGCTCGGCGATCGAGCTGGGCCAGGACCAGGTGGTGGAGCTGCGCCGCGACGGCGTGACGGTGACGACGTTCGACGGCCGCCCCGCCGAGGTCCGTTCGTACCACGTCGACTGGGACGCGTCGGCCGCCGAGAAGGGCGGGTACGACTACTTCATGCTCAAGGAGATCGCCGAGCAGCCGAAGGCGGTCGCGGACACCCTGCTGGGCCGTATCGACACCGCGGGCTCACTGACACTGGACGAGGTCCGCATCTCCGACCGGGAACTGCGCGAGCTCGACAAGGTGGTCATCGTCGCGTGCGGTACGGCCTTCCACGCCGGCCTCATCGCAAAGTACGCCATCGAGCACTGGACGCGGGTGCCCTGCGAGGTGGAGCTGGCCAGCGAGTTCCGCTACCGGGACCCCATCCTCGACCACCAGACGCTCGTCGTCGCGATCTCCCAGTCCGGCGAGACCATGGACACGCTGATGGCCGTGCGTCACGCGCGCGCACAGGGCGCCCGGGTCCTCGCGATCTGCAACACCAACGGCTCGACGATCCCCCGCGAGTCGGACGCCGTCCTCTACACCCACGCGGGCCCGGAGGTCGCCGTCGCCTCCACGAAGGCGTTCCTGACCCAGCTGGTCGCCTGCTACCTGGTCGCCCTGTATCTGGGCCAGGTGCGCGGCACCAAGTGGGGCGACGAGATCCGGGCGGTGATCCGCGACCTCTCCCGTATCTCGCGCGAGGTCGAGCGGGTCCTCGAAACGATGGAGCCGGTACGGAAGTTGGCGCGCACCCTCGCCACGAAGAGCACGGTGCTGTTCCTCGGCCGCCACGTGGGCTACCCGGTGGCCCTGGAAGGCGCCCTGAAACTGAAGGAACTGGCCTACATGCACGCGGAGGGCTTCGCCGCGGGCGAGCTGAAACACGGCCCGATCGCGCTGATCGAGGAGGACCTCCCGGTGGTCGTCGTGGTCCCCTCCCCCGCGGGCCGCTCCCTCCTCCACGACAAGATCGTCTCCAACATCCAGGAGATCCGCGCCCGCGGCGCCCGCACGATCGTGATCGCCGAGGAGGGCGACGAGACGGTCGCCCCCTACGCCGACCACCTCATCCGTATCCCCGCGACCCCCACGCTCCTCCAGCCCCTCGTCTCCACGGTCCCCCTCCAGGTCTTCGCCTGCGAACTGGCGACGGCCCGAGGCAACGAGGTGGACCAGCCACGCAACTTGGCGAAGTCGGTGACGGTGGAGTGAGCGAGGCGGGGTTACCGCTTCAGCGGCCCTGGTCGGGATTCGCCCTGATCCGCACGACGAGCGAGATGGCGCCACAGGCCACCACGGCGAACACGGCGCCGCCGTAGTTCTCCTGGGCGACGCTTCCGGCGGCGATCACGAGCCGATGACGAGGGGTAAGCCGACGGTCATGTCGTTCTTCTTCACGAGGGCCTCTCCCGAGAGGTGGATGCCGAATCGCAGCATGATCTCAACGCGCGCGCCGACCGGACCAGCCGATAACAGGGCGTGGCGCGAAGGGATTTGGCCGTCGGCGCCGGGCGCGGGCGGGGCGGGCCCGGTGTGGCGCCCCTGCCGGGGGCGGCGCGCCGTAGGGTGCAGATCATGCCCATCATCGGAGTCGGCATCGACGTCGCCGAGATCGACCGCTTCCGCGCGGCCCTGGAACGGACCCCCTCCATGGCCGAACGCCTCTTCGTGCCCGACGAGCTGCTCCTCCCGAGCGGCGAACGCCGGGGCGTCGCCTCCCTCGCGGCCCGCTTCGCCGCGAAGGAGGCCCTCGCCAAGGCCCTCGGCGCGCCGGCGGGCCTCCACTGGACCGACGCGGAGGTCTACGTCGAGCCCTCCGGCCGGCCCCGCCTCCGAGTGACCGGCACGGTGGCGGCCCGCGCGGCCGCGCTCGGCGTCAAGTCCTGGCACATCTCACTGAGCCACGACGCGGGCGTGGCCTCAGCGGTGGTGATCGCCGAGGGCTGAGACCGGGGGCGCCCAGTAGCTCGGGGGGCGTGTGGTTCTGGCGGGTGCGGGCGGGTGGGGGCCGTTCGCCCAGTTCCCCCCGCCCCTGAAAAGCGACCGGGGCTACGCCCCGTGCTTTTCACCGGCGCCATCGGGTGGAGGCCGGGCCGTCAGGCCCGCGCCCTCCGGGGGAGGGCGGGCCGCAGGCCCGTTCCTCCAGGGGCGCGGGGAACTGCGCGAGAAACCACGACGCACCCGCACCCGCACCCGCACCCGCCAACGAACCGCGCCCCCCGAGCCCTCAGGCGCCCGGCCCCCAACCCCGCGCACCCCACACCCCCAAGGCTCACCCCCTCCTCCCCCGGCCAAAAAGAGAAGGGCACACTCGACCCCATGCGCTCAGCCCACCGCGTAGAAACCGTCCGCTCAGCCGAACGCACCCTCATGGCCCAACTCCCCCCGGGCGCCCTGATGCAACGCGCCGCCGCCGGCCTCGCCGCAGCGTGCGCGGACGCGCTCCGCCGGGTCTACGGCAGCCGCGTCGTCCTCCTCACCGGCAGCGGGGACAACGGCGGCGACACCCTGTACGCCGGTGCCCGCCTCGCGAGGCGCGGCGCGGGAGTGACGGCCGTTCTCCTCAACCCCGACCGCACCCACCCCGACGCCCTCAAGGCCCTCCTCCGAGCCGGCGGCGCCACCACCACGCCGTCCGCCGCGGCGGAGCCCATCGCCCGCGCCGACCTCGTCCTGGACGGCATCGTCGGCATCGGCGGCAAGGGCGGTCTCCGCCCCGACGCCGCCCGCCTCGCCGAACTCGTCACCGCCTCCCGCGCCACGGTCGTCGCCGTGGACCTCCCGAGCGGCATCGAACCGGACACGGGCGAAATCCACGGCACCGCCCTCCGCGCCGACCTCACCGTCACCTTCGGCACCCACAAGCCGGGCCTGCTCATCGACCCGGCCCGCGAGTACGCCGGTTCGGTCCGCCTGATCGACATCGGCCTGGCGGACACCCTCCCCGCCACCCCCGACCTGGAGTCCCTCCAGCACGCCGACCTGGCCGCCCTCCTCCCCCAGCCGGCCGCGGAGAGCGACAAGTACCGCCGGGGAGTCGTGGGCATCGCCGCCGGTTCGACCCGCTACCCGGGGGCCGCGGTCCTCGCGGTCGCCGGCGCCCTGCGCTCCGGTGCCGGCGCCGTCCGCTACGTGGGCCCGGCCGCCGACGCCGTCCTCGCCCGTTTCCCGGAGACCCTGGTGTCGGACAGCGGCCCGAAGAAGGCCGGCCGGGTCCAGGCCTGGGTGACCGGCCCCGGCGCGGGCGACGACGCGGCCCCGGTCGCCGAGGCGCTCTCCACCGACGTACCCGTCCTCCTGGACGCCGACGGCCTGCGCCTCGCGGACGTGGCCGCCGTACGGGCCCGTACCGCCCCCACCGTCATGACCCCGCACGCGGGCGAGGCCGCGGCACTGCTGGGCGTCGCCCGCGAGGAGGTCGAGTCGGCCCGGCTGACCGCCGTACGGGAGCTGGCCCGCCGCTACGCCGCCACGGTCCTCCTCAAGGGGTCCACGACCCTGATCGCCGGGCCCGACGACGCCACCCCGGTCCGGGTGAACCCCACCGGCACCCCGTGGCTGGCCACCGCCGGCAGCGGCGACGTCCTGTCCGGCCTCACCGGCTCCCTGCTGGCCGCGGGCCTCGCACCCCTGGACGCGACGAGCGCGGCGGCGTACCTCCACGGCCTGGCGGGCCGCTACGCCGCGAACGGCGCCCCCGCGGCCGCCCAGGACGTCGCGGACGCCATCCCGCAGGCATGGCGGGACATCAGGGCCTGACCGTCGTCACCCACCTACGCCGAGGCCGCGAGGCGGGGGCCCGTCACTCCCCCTCTTCGATCCGGTCGATGGCGTCCCGCACCATCCCCAGATACTCGACCTCCTCGCACCGCGGCTTGCTGCCCATCTGGTACATGTCCATGGCGTCGTCGAGGCACTCACCCAGATCCTCGTCCGGCAGATCGTCCGCCAGCTCACTGCAGACCTGCCCGGCGAACTCCTGGTCAGCGCGGCGCGTAGACCATACGGAAGCCACCCGATCGCCCCTCAGGTAAGTCGGAAGGCGGCTCCCTCCCGACTGCCGGGGACGCTAGTCCTCCCCACACCGCAGATCCATACCTTCACCACAGTTCACCCACAGTGAGTACCCGGTCCGCTACCGTCCTGCGGCCGAGGGTGACGGACCCCACCCCGCCACCCCGTTCGAACTCCGTTAACAATGGACTGTGATCTCACCGGTCTCCTCGTTGCCGCGGAGCGCCAACCGGCCCAGGCCGGAGGCGACTCCCTACGTCGACCTCACCCGTACCGAGTGGAGCGCGCTGCGTGACAAGACGCCGCTGCCACTGACCGCCGAGGAGGTCGAGAAGCTGCGTGGCCTGGGCGACGTCATCGACCTCGACGAGGTACGGGACATCTACCTGCCGCTGTCCCGGCTCCTCAACCTCTACGTGG
Source organism: Streptomyces sp. NPDC030296 (assembly GCF_055572815.1). Lineage (NCBI taxonomy): Bacteria > Bacillati > Actinomycetota > Actinomycetes > Kitasatosporales > Streptomycetaceae > Streptomyces > Streptomyces sp. NPDC030296. The sequence goes on along the minus strand of NZ_JBVICQ010000003.1, from coordinate 110,917 downwards.
GCGCCACCGACGGCCTGCGCGGCGCCCTGAACACGTTCCTCGGCGAGCAGGGCTCCCAGTCGGGCACCCCGTTCGTCATAGGCGTCGCCGGCTCCGTGGCCGTCGGCAAGTCCACCGTGGCCCGTCTCCTCCAGGCCCTCCTCGCCCGCTGGCCCGAGCATCCGCGTGTGGAGCGGGTCACCACGGACGGCTTCCTGCTCCCCATGAAGGACCTCCGCGAACGCGGCCTGGTCTCCCGCAAGGGCTTCCCCGAGTCGTACGACCGCCGTACGCTCACCCGCTTCGTCGCCGACATCAAGGCCGGCAAGGACGAGGTGACGGCCCCCGTCTACTCCCACCTCATCTACGACATCGTCCCGGACAAGCGGCTCACGGTCCGCCGCCCCGACATCCTCATCGTCGAGGGCCTGAACGTCCTCCAGCCCGCCCTCCCCGGCAAGGACGGCCGGACCCGCGTCGGCCTCGCCGACTACTTCGACTTCAGCGTGTACGTCGACGCCCACGCCGACGACGTCGAGCGCTGGTACCTCAACCGCTTCCGGAAGCTGCGCGAGACCGCCTTCCAGGACCCGTCCTCGTACTTCCGCAAGTACACCCAGGTCTCCGAGGAGGAGGCCCTCGACTACGCCCGCACCCAGTGGCGCACCATCAACAAGCCCAACCTGATCGAGAACATCGCCCCCACCCGGGGCCGCGCCACCCTGATCATCCGCAAGGGCTCCGACCACAAGGTGAAGCGCCTCAGCCTGCGCAAACTATGAGGCCCGACCGAGTGTCGGCCGTGGCGCGGCGGCCGCCCGTACCCGCGACGGCGGGCCGTTCGACGGGTGCTGTTAAAAAGGCACCATGCTGCATCTGCGCCTGATCACCCCGGCCGCCCGGACCGACGAGGTGGTGCGCCTGATCGAGTCGACGCTCGGCACCACCCATCTCGTCGTGGTGCCGGGCGCCGCTCGCAACCCCTCCGGCGACGTCGTCATGTGCGACGTCGCGAGGGAGGCCGGCGACGAACTGATCGGCGCGCTCCGCGAACTGCACCTCGACAAGACCGGCTCGATCGCCGTCGAGAACATCGACCTGTCGCTCTCCAAGCGCGCCGACGAGGCGGAGGAGGAGGCACCGGGCGAGGGCGCCGACGCCGTGCTGTGGGAGCACCTGTCGGACGCGACCCACGAGGAGTCGACGCTCTCCGTCACCTACGTCGCCTTCATCACCCTCGCCACGATGATCGCCGCGTGCGGTGTGGTCCTCGACAACGCGATCCTCATCGTCGGCGCGATGGCCGTCGGCCCCGAGTTCGGCCCCCTGGCCGGCTTGAGCACGGCCATCGTGCAACGGCATCCGCGGCTGGCGCTCCGCTCCCTGATCGCCCTGCTCGTGGGCTTCGCGGTGGCGATGGCGATGACGGTCGGCTTCACCGTCTTCATGGACGCGCTCGGCTACTTCACCGAGGCCAAACTGGAGGCCGACCGCCCCAACACCGCGTTCGTCTACGCCCCCGACGCGTTCTCCTTCATCGTCGCCGTCCTCGCCGGCATCGCGGGCACCCTCTCCCTGACCTCGGCGAAGTCGGGCGCCCTGGTGGGCGTGGCCATCTCGGTCACCACGGTCCCCGCCGCGGCCAACGCGGCGGTGGCCCTGGCCTACGGCGACACGAAGCAGACGGTGGGCTCGACGAACCAACTCCTGCTGAACCTGGCGGGCATCATCCTGGCGGCAACCCTGACCCTGATCCTCCAGAAGTACCTCTGGTCAAGGCAACGAGCAGTGACAAAGGCCGCCCGATAACTCCCGGGTACCAGGGGGCGCGAGGCTGTGTCGAATGCGGCTCCGCCGCGTGGGCGCGCCAAGCCACAAAGAACCCGCAGCCCGCACATCACAGAACCCGGCACCCCGAACCCGGCACCGAAACCGACGCCCTACCCCAGCGCCGACTTCACCACATCGGCCAACCGCCCTGCCACAGACCGAGCCTGCTCGATATCGGCCGCCTCCACCATCACCCGCACCAACGGCTCCGTCCCCGACGGCCGCAGCAGCACCCGCCCGGTGGACCCCAACTCCCGCTCCGCGTCGGCCACCGCGGCGGTCAGCTCCGCGGACGTCCCCACCCGCGTCCGGTCCACGTCCGGCACGTTGATGAGCACCTGCGGCAGCCGCTCCATGACCCCCGCGAGGTCCTTGAGCGTGCGCCCGGTCCGCGCGATCCGCGCCGCCAGCAGCAGCCCGGTCAGCGTGCCGTCCCCGGTGGTCGCGTGGTCCAGGACGATGACGTGCCCGGACTGCTCGCCACCGAGGGCGTACCCGTGCTCCTTCATCTCCTCCAGCACGTACCGGTCCCCGACCGCCGTCTGGACGAGCCGCAGCCCCTCCCGCTCCAGCGCCAGCTTGAAGCCGAGGTTGGACATGACGGTGGCGACCACGGTGTCCGAGCGGAGCGCCCCCCGCTCCCGCATGTCGAGGGCGAGTACGGCGAGGATCTGGTCCCCGTCCACCTCGTTGCCCTCGTGGTCGACGGCGAGGCACCGGTCGGCGTCCCCGTCGTGCGCGATGCCGAGGTGCGCCCCGTGCTCGACGACGGCGGCGCGCACCTTCCCGAGGTGCGTGGACCCGCATCCGTCGTTGATGTTGAGCCCGTCCGGCTCGGCCCCGATCGTGACGACCTCGGCCCCGGCGCGGGTGAACGCCTCCGGGGAGACGCCGGCGGCCGCGCCGTGCGCCTCGTCGAGGACGATCTTCAGCCCGTCGAGGCGGTTCGGCAGCACGGACAGCAGGTGCTCGACGTACCGCTCGAACCCTTCGTCGTAGGAGCGGACACGTCCGACGCCCGCGCCGGTCGGCCGGTCCCAGGGCGCCCCGGTCCGGTGCTCCTCGTACACGGCCTCGATCTTGTCCTCCAGCTCGTCGGCGAGCTTGTGCCCGCCGCGGGCGAAGAACTTGATGCCGTTGTCGGGCATGGCGTTGTGGCTGGCGGAGAGCATCACGCCGAGGTCGGCGCCCAGCTCGCCGGTGAGGAACGCCACCGCGGGGGTGGGCAGCACACCGACGCGCAGCACGTCGACGCCCGCGCTGGCGAGGCCGGCCACGACGGCCGCCTCCAGGAACTCCCCGGACGCTCGCGGATCCCGCCCGACCACCGCCACCGGCTTGTGGCCTTCGAACGTGCCCGCCTCGGCGAGTACGTGTGCCGCCGCGACGGAGAGTCCGAGCGCGAGCTCGGCCGTCAGATCCGCGTTGGCGACACCGCGCACGCCGTCCGTGCCGAAGAGTCGTCCCACTGTGGTGTCCTCCGAATTGCTGAGAATGTGCGGCTCGTACCAGGTGGTCCCGTACCGGGCGTCCCTCACCGGTTGTCCCCCGAGTGTCCCGGTACCCCCCGGACCAAGTACATCCCCTGAGACCGTCCTCCCCCGTTCGGGGTTGTACCGGCAGTCTGTGTGTAGTCGTGCGGGAACAGAAGCGGCCCTGCTACGCAAACCGCCCCGGCGGCACAGGTACGTGCCACCGGGGCGTTGCGTGCGGTGCAGCGGAGCGGTGTTTAGCGCTTGCTGTACTGCGGAGCCTTGCGGGCCTTCTTCAGACCGGCCTTCTTGCGCTCGACCGCGCGGTCGTCGCGGCGGAGGAAGCCGGCCTTCTTGAGGGCGCCACGGTTGTTGTCGACGTCGGCCTCGTTCAGGGCGCGGGCGACACCGAGACGGAGCGCACCGGCCTGGCCGGAGACGCCGCCACCGGCGATGCGGGCGATGACGTCGTAGCGGCCCTCGAGCTCAAGAACCTTGAACGGCTCGTTGACCTCCTGCTGGTGGACCTTGTTCGGGAAGTAGTCCTCGAGCGTCCGCCCGTTGATCTTCCACTTGCCGGTGCCCGGCACGATGCGAACGCGCGCGATGGCGTTCTTGCGGCGGCCCAGGCCGGCGGCCGGCTGGGGCTCGCCGAAGCGGGAGGCCATGGACTCGGTGGTGTACTCGCCCTCGACGGGGGCGTCCGACTCCGTGGTGTAGCTGTCGATGTCAAGCTCTTCGAGCGGCTGCTCGGCAGTGGTCTCGGCCACGATTCTCCTCAGATTCTCTTCAGGCTTTGGGGGCGGCCGGACTTACTGCGCGACCTGGGTGATCTCGAACGGCACCGGCTGCTGGGCAGCGTGCGGGTGCTGGTCGCCCGAGTAGACCTTCAGCTTGGAGAGCATCTGACGGCCCAGGGAGTTCTTGGGAAGCATGCCCTTGACGGCCTTCTCGACGGCCTTCTCGGGGTTCTTCTCCAGCAGCTCGTCGTAACGGACGGAGCGCAGACCACCCGGGTAGCCGGAGTGGCGGTAGGCCATCTTCTGGGTCCGCTTGTTGCCGGACAGGTGCACCTTGTCCGCGTTGATGATGATGACGAAGTCACCAGCGTCGACGTGGGGCGCGTAGATCGGCTTGTGCTTGCCGCGGAGCAGGGTCGCGGCGGTGGTGGCGAGACGACCCAGGACAACGTCCTGAGCGTCGATGACGTGCCACTGACGCGTCACATCGCCGGGCTTGGGGCTGTACGTACGCACGGTTCGTAGCCTTCGCTTCTTCAGTGAGGTTCCTGACAAGGTCACCGAAGACGATCACGACAGCCCTGACCGCACAGCGGTGACGCAAACCGCGTGCTGGTCGCTGGTCATCGGCCCGGTGGACCGGTGTAAGGGCGTCTCACGTGAGAATGAGCAAGCCAATACACATAACGAACCTGAAGAATAGCCGTGCGGCCCCGGACGGGTCAAAACGAACCCGGCGGACGGCCGACCCGGCCGGGAGGACGATCGTCCCGACCACCCACGGTTGGCGTCATTTGCCCCGGCCCTCCAGATCACGCTCGGGGCTCAACTCCCCCTGGACACTGACCAACACCCCCCGTCCCCCGTCTAAAATGCGCCCATGAGCTTTGGGCAGGGGGGGTCTCAGTGGAGCCCCGGGGGTTCCCACAATCCGTGGGGCGATCAGTGGGGTTCCTCCAACCAGACCCCGGACTGGGCGGCGCTGGCCGAGCAGTCCGAGACGCGCAACAAGCGCCGCAGACTGCTGATGATCGTCGGCGGTGCCATGGCCACCGTCGGGATCGGCGCCGCCGTGGCCGTCGCCGTCGTGAACACCGACAGCGGCGGCACGAACACGACCGCGAACCAGCCGGGCGACCTGCCCGCCGACGGGGGCATACCGAGCGCGAGCACGAAGACGGACCCCTCGTTCGAGCCCACCACCGCGCCGCCGCCGCTGGACCCGAAGGAGTTCATCTCCAGCTCGGGCAAGGACAAGGCACCGATCAGCCCGGACATCCTCTTCCCGGGGTCCCAGCTGACGCGGGCCGACGACGTCGTCTACCGCAAGGGCCCCACCGCCTCGACGAAGGACTGCGCCTCGGCCGTCAGGGGCGCCCTCGGCAAGCTCCTGGACAGCAACGACTGCACCCGCTTCATGCGCGTGACGTACCACCGGGAGAAGGTGGCGACCACGATCGGCGTCGCCCTGTTCGACACCGAGGCCCAGGCGACCAAGGTCAAGACGGGCTGGGACAAGAAGAGCACCATCCTCTCCCTCTCCGGCGAGGGCGTCCCCGTCTTCTGCAGTTCGGCGATCTGCCGTACGACGGTCAACTCCTACGGCCGCTACGCCTACTTCACGCTCTCCGGCTTCACCGGCGGCAAGGACGTCACGGAGAAGGACACCTCCGTCTACACCGCCGGCGACCACCTCGCCCAGGCCACCTTCGAGCAGATCCGCCGCCGAGGCGAGGCCCAGGCGGCCGCCGCGGCCAACGCGCAGTAGCCGCGTACGGCCGCCCGGGGTCAGCAGCAGCCGGCCCCGGGCGCACCCGGCAGGGTCCGCCGGTTCCGCGCCTCCTTGTTCCGCGCGGCGAGCAGCTCGTCGGCGGGGTACCCGACCTCCTCCAGGGTCAGCCCGTGCGGCCGTACGACGTGCACGGCGGAGTCCCGGACCCCGGCGGCCAGCACCTTGCCGGGCCACTCGGCGCCCCGGTGCCCGTCGCCCACGAAGAGCAGCGCCCCGATGAGGGAGCGCACCATGTTGTGGCAGAACGCGTCGGCCCGCACGGTCGCCGTGATGATCCCGTCGTCGCCCCGCACGAGGCTGAGCTCCTGGAGGGTGCGGATGGTGGTCGCCCCCTCGCGCCGCTTGCAGTAGGCCGCGAAGTCGTGCTCCCCCAGCAGCCCCTGGGCCGCCTCGTTCATGGCGTCCACGTCGAGCGGCCAGTCGTGCCACAGCACATGGTTGCGCAGCAGCGGATCGACACCGCCGGGGTTGTCGGTGACGCGATAGGCGTACCGCCGCCAGACGGCCGAGAACCGCGCGTTGAAGCCGCTCGGCGCCTCCCGGAGCGCCCACACCCGCACGTCCCTCGACAGCCGCCCCGCGAGCCGCTTGAGCAGCTTCCCGTGATGTTCGTCCCACACCTCCCGCGGCAGGTCGACATGGGCCACCTGCCCCCGGGCGTGCACCCCGGCATCGGTCCGCCCGGCCACGGTCAGCTCGTACGTCGTCGCCGACCGCGTCACGGTCCGCAGCGCGTCCTCGATCTCCCCCTGCACGGTCCGCCGTCCCGCGGCCTGCTTGGCCCACCCGGAGAACTCGGTCCCGTCGTACGAAAGATCAAGACGCACCCGCGCGAACCCGGGTGCCACATCGTCACTCACACAGAGATCCTCTCAGGAACACGAAAGCGGGCCCGCTCCTGTAGGGAACGGGCCCACTTCAACGCCGATCAAGGGGCGCGGGGAACTGCGCGACCAGCCACGACGTCGTCGCAGCCGACAACGCAGGCCCCCCAGAACGCTTACGCGTCCTTGGACTCCTCGGCAGCCTCATCGCCGGCGTCGTCGGCCTTGGTGGTGTCCACCTTGGCCTCAGCGGCCGGCGCCTCCGCGTCCTTGGCGGCACGCTTGGTGGCGGCCTCGGCCTCACCGGTGGCCTGCTGTGCGACCGTCAGCGCCTCGACCAGCTCGATGACAGCCATGGGCGCGTTGTCGCCACGGCGGTTACCGATCTTGGTGATACGGGTGTAGCCACCCGGACGGTTCTCGTACCGCGGGCCGATCTCGGTGAAGAGCGTGTGCACGACGCTCTTGTCCGTGATGACCGAGAGCACCTGGCGGCGGTTGTGAAGGTCGCCCTTCTTCGCCTTGGTGACCAGACGCTCGGCGTACGGCCGCAGACGGCGGGCCTTCGCCTCGGTGGTGGTGATGCGGCCGTGCTCGAAGAGCGACTTCGCGAGGTTCGCGAGGAGCAGCTTCTCGTGCGCGGCGCTGCCGCCCAGACGGGCACCCTTGGTGGGCTTCGGCATGGTGTTTCTCCTAGGTGTCTGCCCCGGCCGTATCAGGTACCGGAGTCAGTATCTGAGCAGGCGGTCGCCTGTCAGAGATCCGGACGACAAGCCCCAGAGGGCGAGTCGTCCGGAAGGGGCGCGGGGCTGTGTTACATCTGCGGCTCCGCCGCGTGGGCGCGACAAGCCACAGCGCACCCGCGCCCGAGTACGGACCGTCCGGCCCGAGCTCTTAGTACTGCTCGGTCTCGACGAAGCCCGCGTCCGCGTCGTCGTCCGCGCCGAACGCGTCCGCCGCAGCGGTGGGGTCGAACCCGGGAGGCGAGTCCTTGAGCGCCAGGCCCATACCCGCCAGCTTCGCCTTGACCTCGTCGATCGACTTCGCACCGAAGTTGCGGATGTCGAGCAGGTCGGCCTCGGAACGCGCCACGAGCTCACCCACGGAGTGGATGCCCTCGCGCTTGAGGCAGTTGTAGGAGCGGACCGTGAGCTCCAGCTCCTCGATCGGCAGCGCCAGGTCCGCGGCGAGCGCGGCGTCCGTCGGGGACGGACCCATGTCGATGCCCTCGGCGTCGATGTTGAGCTCGCGCGCCAGACCGAACAGCTCCACCAGGGTCTTACCGGCGGACGCCATGGCGTCACGGGGACGCATGGCCTGCTTGGTCTCGACGTCGACGATCAGCTTGTCGAAGTCGGTGCGCTGCTCGACACGAGTCGCCTCGACCTTGTAGGTGACCTTGAGAACCGGCGAGTAGATGGAGTCGACCGGGATACGGCCGATCTCCTGGCCCACCTGCTTGTTCTGCACGGCGGAGACATAACCGCGGCCACGCTCGACCGTCAGCTCCATCTCCAGCTTGCCCTTGCCGTTGAGCGTGGCGAGGACCAGGTCGGGGTTGTGCACCTCGACACCGGCCGGGGGCGCGATGTCGGCGGCGGTGACCAGACCCGGGCCCTGCTTGCGCAGGTACATCACGACCGGCTCGTCGTGCTCCGAGGAGACGACCAGCTGCTTGATGTTGAGGATCAGGTCGGTGACGTCCTCCTTGACGCCCGGCACGGTGGTGAACTCGTGCAGGACACCGTCGATACGGATGGACGTGACCGCCGCACCCGGGATCGACGACAGGAGCGTACGGCGCAGGGAGTTGCCGAGGGTGTAACCGAAGCCCGGCTCCAGCGGCTCGATCACGAACCGGGAGCGGAACTCGTCGACGACCTCTTCGGTCAACGAGGGACGCTGAGCGATCAGCATGTGTGGATCAGATCCTTCTGTCGTGGACGCCCGCTATTTGACGCCCGACGGAAACCACGCCCGTGAAAAGCGTGGGTACTGCAAGGGTACGGGCGATACGCCCCCGAAGGGTCGTACCGCCCGGAACCGAGAACCGCGAAGCGGCCGACCGAGGTCAGACGCGACGACGCTTCGGGGGACGGCAGCCGTTGTGCGGGGTGGGCGTGACGTCCTGGATGGAGCCGACCTCGAGACCGGTCGCCTGGAGCGAACGGATGGCCGTCTCACGACCCGAGCCCGGGCCCTTGACGAACACGTCGACCTTGCGCATGCCGTGCTCCTGCGCGCGACGGGCAGCCGACTCGGCGGCCATCTGCGCGGCGAACGGCGTGGACTTCCGGGAGCCCTTGAAGCCGACGTGGCCGGCGGAGGCCCAGGAGATCACGTTGCCCGAGGGGTCCGTGATCGAGACGATCGTGTTGTTGAACGTGCTCTTGATGTGCGCGTGGCCGTGAGCGACGTTCTTCTTTTCCTTGCGGCGCACCTTCTTGGCAGCGCCCTGACGACCCTTGGGGGGCATCTGTACTCCTACGGGAGGTGGTCGGTCCTACAGCGAAGACCGCTGGACGGCGAAGTCCGCTGTGGACTACTTCTTGCCCGGCTTCTTCTTACCGGCGATGGCGCGACGCGGGCCCTTGCGGGTGCGAGCGTTGGTGCTGGTGCGCTGACCGCGGACAGGCAGACCGCGACGGTGACGGAGACCCTGGTAGCAGCCGATCTCGACCTTGCGGCGGATGTCGGCCTGGATCTCGCGACGGAGGTCACCCTCGGTCTTGATGTTGTTGTCGACGTACTCACGAATCGCGACGAGCTGCTCCTCGGAGAGGTCGCGAACGCGGGTGTTCGGGTCGATGCCGGTCTCGGCCAGCGTCTGCTGGGAGAGGGTCCGGCCGATGCCGAACACGTAGGTGAGGGCGACCTCCACGCGCTTGTCGCGCGGGATGTCAACACCGGAAACGCGTGCCATTCAATGGCTCCTGGTGATCTTCGGAGGTCTTCCGCAGAACCGGCTCCCGGCCGCCGTACCAGGTACGAACCGGGTCCCCGGCCTCCGACCGGGGGTGTCAGGCACCTGGGGCGCCTGGGTCCTGCGTATGAACAATTCAGCTCGCGTCGCGCGAATCCCTGCGATATCGATGCAGAGGGAGCGGTCGAACGTGCGTCAGCCCTGGCGCTGCTTGTGGCGCGGGTTCTCGCAGATGACCATGACCCGACCGTGACGGCGGATCACCCTGCACTTGTCGCAGATCTTCTTGACGCTCGGCTTGACCTTCATTGGGTGAGGTTCTCCGGGTCAGTGCCATCACCCGCGTCCCCGGGGACCGGGGCACGGATGCGGGCAAGATCTACTTGTAGCGGTAGACGATCCGGCCACGCGTCAGGTCGTACGGAGACAGCTCCACCACGACCCGGTCGTCAGGGAGGATGCGGATGTAGTGCATACGCATCTTGCCGCTGATGTGTGCCAGGACCTGGTGGCCGTTCTGGAGCTCGACCTTGAACATGGCGTTCGGCAGAGACTCGACGACAGTGCCCTCGATCTCGATGGCACCTTGCTTCTTGGCCACGCTTCGCCCTTCGAATCGACTACCTTGATCGACTCTCCGCGACCGCATGAGGACACACGGGCACACGAGAGCCGACGAGTCAGTCTACGTCAGCGCCACCAGAAACACGAATTCGGTATGACTGCCCACTCCGGATGATCCTTATTCCGCCACGGCAGCGCCCCCTCGCCGGGCCGGAGGCCGGTCGAGGGGGCGCTCATGACCGCCGGTGCGGGTGCCTCAGGCCAGCGGGTCGGGTGCCGCCGTGATGCCGTGCTCCGCCAGCTTCGCCCGGCCGCCGTCGGGCGCCGTCAGCACCAGCGGCCCCTGCTCGGTCAGGGCCACCGAGTGCTCCCAGTGCGAGGACCAGGTGCCGTCGGTCGTCACCACGGTCCAGTCGTCCGACAGGACCTCCGTGCGCGGGGTGCCCAGGGACACCATCGGCTCGATCGCCAGGCAGAAGCCCGGCACCAGCTTCGGCCCCTTGCCGCGCCGCCGCTCGACGTAGTTCAGCAGGTGCGGGTCCATGTGCATCTCCGTGCCGATGCCGTGGCCGCCGTAGTCCTCGACGATGCCGTACTTGCCGCCGCCCGGCTTCGGCTGCCGGCGGATGTACGTCTCGATGGCGCGGGAGATGTCGACGAGCCGGTTCCCCAGCCTCATCGCGGCGATCCCGGCCCACATGGACTCCTCGGTGACCCGCGACAGCTCGATCAGCTCGGGAGCGTGGCCGGAGCCCACGAACGCCGTGTACGCGGCGTCCCCGTGCCAGCCGTCGACGATGGCGCCGCAGTCGATGGAGATGATGTCGCCGTCCTTCAGGACGACGTCGTCGCTCGGGATGCCGTGCACGACGACCTCGTTGACCGAGGTGCAGATGGTCGCGGGGAAGCCGCCGTACCCGAGGAAGTTCGACTTCGCGCCGTGCTCCGCGAGCACCTTGCGGGCCACGTCGTCGAGGTCCTTCGTGGAGGCGCCCGGCACGGCCGCCTCACGGGTGGCCGCGTGGATGGCGGCGACGACCAGCCCCGCCTCGCGCATCTTGGCGATCTGCTCGGGGCTCTTGATCTGCACCATGAGGTCCTGCGCTCTCCGTCTTCTCCGCCTACGGGCGTCCACTGTGCCGCTGGGCCGGTCCTCGGCCCACGGCTCGTCGTTCTCGGGGTTGTCGGCGTTGCCTACACAACAGTACGGCCGCGGCGCCCCTGACGGGCACCGCGGCCGACGTACCGCTGACGGCTACTTGCCGTCGTCCTCGCGCTTCAGCGCGTCCATGGCGCGCTGGGTGACCTCTTCCACCTTGCCGAGCGCCGAGATCGTCACCACGAGGCCCTGGGCCTTGTAGTAGTCGATGATCGGCTCGGTCTGGGTGTGGTAGACCTCCAGGCGCTTGCGGACGGTCTCCTCGGAGTCGTCGTCGCGCTGGTACAGCTCGCCGCCGCAGACGTCGCACACGCCGTCCTGCTGGGGCTGCTTGTACGTGACGTGGAAGACGTGCGCCGAGTCGTTCCGGCAGATGCGCCGGCCGGCGATCCGCTTGACGACCTCTTCCTCCGGGACCTCGAGGTCCAGCACCGCGTCCAGGGTCATGGACTCTTCCCGCAGCGTCACGTCGAGGGCCTCGGCCTGCGAGACGTTGCGCGGGAAGCCGTCGAGCAGGAAGCCGCCCACGGCGTCCGGCTGCTCCATGCGGTCCTTGGCCATGGCGATGGTGACCTCGTCCGGCACCAGTTCGCCCTTGTCCATGTAGGACTTCGCGAGTTTGCCGAGCTCCGTCTGCTTGCTGATGTTGGCCCGGAACAGGTCGCCCGTGGAGATGTGCGGGATGGACAGGTTGTTGGCGAGGAACGCGGCCTGCGTTCCCTTGCCCGCACCCGGCGGCCCGACGAGGACGATTCGCATCAGCGGAGGAACCCTTCGTAATTGCGCTGCTGGAGCTGGCTCTCGATCTGCTTCACCGTCTCCAGACCCACACCCACGATGATGAGGATGCTGGTACCGCCGAACGGGAAGTTCTGGTTTGCCCCGAAACCAGCCAACGCCATTGTCGGGACGAGAGCGATCAGACCCAAGTACAGCGAACCCGGCCAGGTGATCCGGTTGAGCACGTAGGAGAGGTACTCAGCGGTCGGTCGGCCAGCCCGGATGCCCGGGATGAAGCCACCATACTTCTTCATGTTGTCCGCGACTTCCTCGGGGTTGAACGAGATGGCCACGTAGAAGAAGGCGAAGAAGACGATCAGGAAGAAGTAGATCGTGATGTGCACCGGCGCGTCCGGTTGCGCCAGGTTCTTCGTGACCCAGGCGGCCCAGCCGGCCGTCGATCCGGAGAACTGGACGATCAGCGCCGGGATGTAGAGCAGCGACGACGCGAAGATGACGGGGATCACACCCGCCTGGTTCACCTTCAGCGGGATGTACGTCGAGGTACCGCCGTAGGACCGGCGGCCGATCATGCGCTTCGCGTACTGCACCGGGATGCGGCGCTGGGCCTGCTCGACGAAGACCACCAGCGCGACCATCACGAAGCCGACCGCGATCACGGTGGCGAACTCGATCCAGCCGTCCGCCAGGCTTCCCTGCTCCTTGATGGCCCACAGCGCGGCCGGGAAGGTGGCGGCGATCGAGATGAACATCAGGATCGACATGCCGTTGCCGATGCCGCGGTCGGTGATGAGCTCACCGAGCCACATGACGAGCGCCGTGCCGGCGGTCATCGTGATGACCATGACGACGGTGTTGTAGATCGACGGGTCCGGCACGACCTGCTGGGCCTGCGGGCAGTTCGGGAAGAGCGAACCGCTGCGGGCCGTGGCGACCAGGCCGGTGCCCTGAAGGATCGCCAGCGCCACGGTGAGGTACCGCGTGTACTGCGTGATCTTCGCCGTACCGGACTGACCCTCCTTCTTGAGGGCCTCGAGGCGCGGGATCACCACGGTCAGCAGCTGCAGGATGATGCTCGCGGTGATGTACGGCATGATGCCGAGCGCGAAGATCGTGATCTGCAGCAGCGCACCACCACTGAACATGTTGACCAGACCGAAGAGGCCAGAGTTGGACTTCTGCGCATCGATGCAGGCCTGGACAGCGGTGTAGTCGATACCGGGGATCGGGACGTGCGTGCCGATCCGGTAGATCACGATGATGCCGAGCGTGAAGAGCAGCTTCTTGCGCAGGTCGGGCGTCTTGAACGCCCGGGCGAACGCGGTGAGCACGGTTCCTCCTGCGACCCCCGCGACGCGCGCGGTAGGGACTAGTCGTTTCAACAGGGCCCGGTGGGCCGAACGATGTTTTCTACCACCCCGACACCGAACGGCATTCCTCGCGCGGGCACAGGTGGACCTCACGGACTCTAACAGTGCCTGTGCAGCCAGGTGAAGTTCGCTTGCGCGGCGAGCAATTCGCGGTCACCCGCCGTCCACCGGATCCCGTCACATGTTCGAAGTCCGCACACGGGACGGGATCTCCCGCCGAGCGTCTCCCCCTGTCACCGACCACGACGACGAACCGGAAGAAACGGCGCAGATCGCTCGCCGGACTCCGCACTCGCCGCGCGGAAAGTTACCGCACAGTCACCACGGTGTACGACGAATCCTCGTCCGCCGGAGTTCCCGGCGGGAAGGCGTCGGCGGTGCCGACCGCGGTCTTTTCGCGCCGGGTGAACGCCGAAGGCCGAGCGGCTCCCCCGTGAGGGGAACCACCCGGCCTTCGTACGTGCTGCGCGGCGCGGCCGCCCGGGCTCAGATGAGCTCGGTGACGCTGCCGCCGGCGGCGGTGATCTTCTCCTTGGCGGAGCCGGAGACGGCGTCGACCGTCACCTGCAGCGCCACGGAGATCTCGCCCTGGCCGAGGACCTTGACGAGGCTGTTCTTGCGAACGGCACCCTTGGCCACCAGACCCTCGACGGTGACCTCGCCACCCTCGGGGTAGAGCGCGGCCAGCTTGTCGAGGTTCACGACCTGGAACTCGGTCTTGAACGGGTTCTTGAAGCCCTTCAGCTTCGGAAGACGCATGTGGAGGGGCATCTGGCCACCCTCGAAGCGCTCCGGAACCTGGTAGCGGGCCTTGGTGCCCTTGGTACCACGACCGGCCGTCTTACCCTTCGAGGCCTCACCACGACCGACACGGGTCTTGGCGGTCTTGGCACCCGGGGCGGGACGGAGGTTGTGGATCTTGAGCGGGTTGTTCTCCGCCATGATCAGTCGACCTCCTCGACCGTCACGAGGTGGCGGACGGTGTGCACCATGCCGCGGAACTCGGGGCGGTCCTCCTTGACGACCTGCGTGTTGATGCCCTTGAGACCAAGGGAGCGCAGGGTGTCACGGTGGTTCTGCTTGCTGCCGATGTAGGACTTGACCTGCGTGATCTTGAGCTGCGCCATGATCACACACCCGCCCCGGCACGCGCACGGAGCAGAGCCGCGGGGGCGACGTCCTCGAGGGGCAGACCACGGCGGGCCGCGATCTCCTCGGGACGCTGCAGGCCCTTCAGGGCCTCCACGGTCGCGTGCACGATGTTGATCGCGTTGTCGGAGCCGAGCGACTTCGACAGCACGTCGTGGATACCGGCGCACTCGAGCACGGCACGCACCGGACCACCGGCGATAACACCGGTACCGGGGGACGCGGGCTTGAGCAGCACGACGCCGGCAGCCTTCTCACCCTGGATGGGGTGCGGGATGGTGCCCTGGATACGGGGGACCTTGAAGAAGTGCTTCTTGGCCTCCTCAACGCCCTTGGCGATGGCGGCCGGCACCTCCTTGGCCTTGCCGTAACCGACACCCACGGTGCCGTCACCGTCGCCCACCACGACCAGCGCGGTGAAGCTGAAGCGACGACCACCCTTCACAACCTTGGCGACGCGGTTGATCGCGACGACGCGCTCAACGTACGCGGTCTTCTCGGCGGCAGCAGCGCCGCCGTCACGGCCCTTCCGGTCCCGCCGCTCGCCGCCACCGGCACCGCTTCCGCGGCGCTGGGGTCCAGCCATTGGATTACCTCTCTCTTTCCGCTAGCTACAAGCGGCTCAGAACTTGAGCCCGGCTTCGCGGGCGGCGTCGGCCAGGGCCGCGATGCGACCCGCGTACCGGTTACCACCACGGTCGAACACGACGGCCTCGACACCGGCGGCCTTGGCGCGCTCGGCGACCAGGGCGCCGACCTTGCCGGCCTGCGCCGACTTGTCGTCGTCGTTGCCACGGATCGACGCGTCCAGGGTGGAGGCCGACGCAAGAGTGTGACCCTTGAGGTCGTCGATCACCTGGGCCACGATGTGGCGGTTCGAGCGGGTCACGACCAGGCGGGGACGCTCAGCCGTACCGTTGACCTTCTTACGGATACGGATGTGGCGCCGCTTGATGGCAGCACGCTTGTAAGCGTCGCCCTTAGCGATCTTCGTGCCGTATGCCATGGCTTACTTACCCGCCTTTCCGACCTTGCGGCGGATGACTTCGCCCTCGTACTTGACGCCCTTGGCCTTGTACGGGTCGGGCTTGCGCAGCTTGCGGATGTTGGCCGCAACCTCGCCGACCTTCTGCTTGTCGATGCCCTCGACCTGGAAGCGGGTCGGGGTCTCCACCTTGAAGGTGATGCCCTCGGGCGCCTCGACGGTGATCGGGTGGCTGTAGCCGAGCGCGAACTCGAGGTTCGAACCCTTGGCCGTCACGCGGTAACCGACACCGCTGATCTCGAGCTTCTTCACGTAACCCTGGGTCACGCCGGTGATCATGTTCGCCACCAGCGTGCGGGACAGGCCGTGCAGGGCCTTGCTCTGACGCTCGTCGTTGGGGCGGGTGACGTTCAGGACGCCGTCCTCACCCTTGGCGATCTCGATCGGCGCCACGACGGTGTGGGTCAGCGTGCCCTTGGGGCCCTTGACCGAGACCGTCTGGCCGTCGATGGTGACGTCCACGCCGGCGGGAACCGTGATGGGGAGCTTGCCAATGCGCGACATAGCTGTTTCCTCCGTTCCCTTCCGCTACCAGACGTAGGCGAGGACTTCTCCGCCTACGCCCTTCTTGCCGGCCTGCTTGTCGGTGAGGAGCCCGTGGGACGTGGAGATGATCGCCACGCCGAGACCGCCGAGCACCTTCGGCAGGTTGGTGGACTTCGCGTACACCCGGAGACCGGGCTTGGAGATCCGCTTGATGCCCGCGATGGAGCGCTCACGGTTGGGGCCGAACTTCAGCTCCAGGACGAGGTTCTTGCCGACCTCGGCGTCCTCGACCTTCCAGCCCGTGATGAAGCCCTCCTGCTGGAGGATCTCCGCGATGTGAGACTTGATCTTCGATGCCGGCATCGTCACGGAGTCGTGGTATGCCGAGTTCGCGTTCCGCAGACGCGTAAGCATGTCTGCGATCGGATCAGTCATGGTCATGAATTGGCCTTCGGCCTCTCTCGCCGGGGTTTCCAGGTGCCCATCCCTCTCCTCGATCCGAGACGAGGCGGGTGCGGTGCGGTGGACCTACGGCGTAGTAAGTCGTACGGGCGACCATCAGGCGCCCAACCCTCCAAGCCTAAGCCATGGAAGGGAGGGCACCTGACACGCCCAGTGCTTACCGAGAGCTTCCGGAATCCCTAAAAGGCGGGATTACCAGGAGCTCTTGGTCACGCCCGGCAGCTCGCCACGGTGAGCCATCTCACGGAGGCACACGCGGCACAGGCCGAACTTGCGGTACACGGAGTGCGGACGGCCACACCGCTGGCAGCGGGTGTAGCCGCGCACGGCGAACTTCGGCTTGCGGGCAGCCTTCGCGATCAGTGCCTTCTTCGCCATCTCGCTCACGCCTCCTTGAAGGGGAAGCCGAGGTGACGAAGGAGCGCGCGGCCCTCAGCGTCGTTGGTCGCCGTGGTCACCACGGTGATGTCCATACCCCGGGTGCGGTCGATCTTGTCCTGGTCGATCTCGTGGAACATGACCTGCTCGGTGAGACCGAAGGTGTAGTTGCCACGGCCGTCGAACTGCTTGGGGGACAGACCACGGAAGTCGCGGATGCGCGGGAGCGCGAGCGACAGGGTGCGGTCCAGGAACTCCCACATGCGGTCGCCACGGAGCGTGACGTGGGCACCGATCGGCTGGCCCTCACGCAGCTTGAACTGCGCGATGGACTTGCGGGCCTTGGTGACGGCCGGCTTCTGACCGGTGATCGTGGTGAGGTCGCGGATGGCGCCCTCGATCAGCTTGGAGTCGCGGGCGGCGTCGCCCACACCCATGTTGACCACGATCTTGACGAGGCCGGGGATCTGCATGACGTTCTCGTACTTGAACTCGTCACGCAGCTTGCCCGCGATCTCCTCGCGGTACTTCGTCTTCAGACGCGGAGTGGTGGTGGTAGCCATCAGATGTCCTCACCCGTCCGCTTGGCAACGCGGATCTTGTTGCCTTCGTCGTCGAAGCGGTAACCGACGCGGGTCACGACCTTCTTGCCGTCCTTCTCCACGACCAGCTGGACGTTGGAGACGTGGATCGGCGCCTCGGTGGTGACGATGCCGCCGGCCTGCGAACCGCGAGCCGTCGGACCGGCCTTGGTGTGCTTCTTGACCCGGTTGACACCCTCGACCAGGACGCGGTCCTCGCGGGGGAAGGCCGCGATGACCTTGCCCTGCTTGCCCTTGTCCTTACCGGTGATGACCTGGACCAGGTCGCCCTTCTTGATCTTCATGCTTACAGCACCTCCGGCGCGAGCGAGATGATCTTCATGAACTTCTTCTCGCGCAGCTCACGGCCGACGGGGCCGAAGATACGGGTGCCGCGAGGGTCGCCGTCGTTCTTCAGAATGACGGCGGCGTTCTCGTCGAAGCGGATGTACGAGCCGTCCGGACGGCGGCGCTCCTTGACGGTGCGAACGATGACCGCCTTGACGACGTCACCCTTCTTCACGTTGCCACCGGGGATCGCGTCCTTGACGGTGGCGACGATGACGTCACCGATGCCCGCGTAGCGGCGACCGGAGCCACCGAGCACACGGATGCAAAGGATTTCCTTCGCACCAGTGTTGTCGGCGACACGCAGTCGCGACTCCTGCTGGATCACGTCTATCTCCTGATTGTCTGCCGGTTCCCTCCGGAAGCTGACCGGAGAGCCTGGCGGAACCGTCCTGCGGGGATACCCCCGCAGGAATTACTTGCGCCTCTTCGGGCGAGAACCCACGCCGGGGTCCGGGACGGAGCCCCGGCGGGGGTCAGCGGGGGCGGTGCCCCCGCTTATTACTTCGCCTTCTCGAGGATCTCGACGACGCGCCAGTGCTTGGTGGCGGACAGCGGCCGGGTCTCCATCAGGAGGACGCGGTCGCCGACGCCGGCGGCGTTCTGCTCGTCGTGCGCCTTGAGCTTGCTCGTGCTGCGGATGACCTTGCCGTACAGGGCGTGCTTCTTGCGGTCCTCGACGGCGACGACGACGGTCTTGTCCATCTTGTCGCTGACGACGATGCCCTCACGGGTCTTGCGGAAGCCCCGCGCCTCAGTGTTCGTCTCAGTCACGTTGTTCTCGCTCATCAGGCGTTCTCCACCGTTTCGATGCCCAGCTCACGCTCGCGCATCAGGGTGTAGATCCGCGCGATGTCCTTGCGGACCGCCTTCAGACGGCCGTGGTTCTCGAGCTGTCCGGTCGCCGCCTGGAAGCGGAGGTTGAACAGCTCTTCCTTGGCCTCGCGGAGCTTCGCCAGAAGCTCCTCGTTGCCCAGCTCGCGCAGCTCGGACGCCTTGGTACCGGCCGACATCACGCTTCACCTGCCTCGCGCTTGACGATCCGGCACTTCATCGGCAGCTTGTGGGCGGCGCGAGTCAGGGCCTCACG
Organism: Streptomyces sp. NPDC030296; assembly: GCF_055572815.1. Lineage (NCBI taxonomy): Bacteria > Bacillati > Actinomycetota > Actinomycetes > Kitasatosporales > Streptomycetaceae > Streptomyces > Streptomyces sp. NPDC030296. The sequence goes on along the minus strand of NZ_JBVICQ010000003.1, from coordinate 91,984 downwards.
GGCGATCTTCTCGTTGGGGTACGACAGCTCGAACATCACGCGTCCGGGCTTGACGTTGGCGATCCACCACTCCGGGGAACCCTTACCGGAACCCATGCGGGTCTCGGCGGGCTTCTTGGTGAGGGGACGGTCCGGGTAGATGTTGATCCAGACCTTGCCACCACGCTTGATGTGACGCGTCATGGCGATACGAGCGGCCTCGATCTGACGGTTCGTCACATACGCCGGGGTGAGCGCCTGGATGCCGTACTCGCCGAACGCAACCGTCGTGCCACCCTTGGCAGCGCCGTTGCGCTTCGGGTGGTGCTGCTTGCGGTGCTTGACCCTACGGGGGATCAGCATGTCGGTCAGGCCTCCGTTCCGGTGCTCTCAGCCGGAGCGGCGGGGGCCTCGGCCTTGGGGGCCTCGGCGCCGGCAGCCTGCTGCGGCTTGCGACCGCGCCGCTCGCCACCGCGGCCACCACGGGCCGGGCGGTCGGCACCACCGCGGGCCGGGCGGTTACCCGCACGGGCAGCGGCGTTCTCGGCGCGGACCTCGGCGATGTTCTTGACGTCGCCCTTGTAGATCCAGACCTTCACACCGATGCGGCCGAAGGTCGTCTTGGCCTCGAAGAAGCCGTAGTCCACGTTCGCGCGGAGCGTGTGCAGGGGCACACGGCCCTCGCGGTAGAACTCCGAGCGGGACATCTCGGCGCCGCCGAGGCGGCCACCGCACTGGATCTTGATGCCCTTGGCGCCGGCCTTCATGGCGGACTGCATGCTCTTGCGCATGGCCCGACGGAAGGAGACACGGGAGGACAGCTGCTCGGCGACGGCCTGAGCAACCAGCTGAGCGTCGGTCTCGGGGTTCTTGACCTCGAGGATGTTCAGCTGGACCTGCTTGCCCGTCAGCTTCTCCAGCTGACCGCGGATCTTGTCGGCCTCCGCGCCGCGGCGGCCGATGACGATGCCCGGACGCGCGGTGTGGATGTCCACGCGGACACGGTCACGGGTGCGCTCGATCTCCACCTTGGAGATACCGGCGCGCTCCATGCCGGACGTCAGCATCCGACGGATGGCGACGTCTTCCTTGACGTAGTCCTTGTACAGCTTGTCGGCGTACCACCGGGACTTGAAGTCCGTGGTGACACCGAGCCGGAACCCATGCGGGTTAACCTTCTGGCCCATTACCGGGTTCCTTCCTTGCTGCTGACGACCACGGTGATGTGGCTGGTCCGCTTGCGGATCCGGTAGGCACGGCCCTGGGCACGCGGACGGAACCGCTTCAGGGTCGGACCCTCGTCGACGTACGCCTCGCTGATGAACAGCGAAGTGGCGTCCGTGTGGTCGTAGTTGTGCGCGGCGTTGGCAATGGCGCTGTCGAGCACCTTGCCGACGGGCACGGAGGCGGCCTGCGGAGCGAATCGCAGGACCGCCTGAGCCTCCGTGGCGTCCATGCCACGGATAAGGTCCACCACGCGGCGGGCCTTCATGGGCGTGACGCGGATGTACCGCGCCTGGGCCCTGGCTTCCATGGTTGTCCCTTCAGTTACTTACGTGTCTGAATGCGATCCGCTACTAGCGGCGCTTCGACTTCCGGTCTTCCTTGACGTGACCCCGGAAGGTGCGCGTCGGCGAGAACTCGCCGAGCTTGTGGCCGACCATCGACTCGGTGACGAACACCGGGATGTGGGTCTTGCCGTTGTGCACCGCGATCGTGTGGCCGAGCATGGCCGGGACGATCATCGAGCGACGGGACCAGGTCTTGATGACGTTCTTGGTGCCGGCTTCGTTCTGGGCGTCCACCTTCTTGATCAGGTGGTCGTCGACGAAGGGCCCCTTCTTGAGACTGCGCGGCATCTAAACCCGCTCCTAGCGCTTCTTGTTCGTCTTGCGGCGGCGGACGATGTACTTGTTCGACGCCTTCTTGGGCGAACGAGTACGACCTTCCTTCTGACCCCAGGGGCTGACCGGGTGGCGACCACCGGAGGTCTTGCCCTCACCACCACCGTGGGGGTGGTCAACCGGGTTCATCGCCACACCGCGAACGGTCGGGCGGACGCCCAGCCAGCGCTTGCGGCCGGCCTTGCCCCAGTTGATGTTGCTCTGCTCGGCGTTGCCGACCTCGCCGACGGTGGCGCGGCAGCGCACGTCGACCAGGCGGATCTCACCGGAGGGCATGCGGAGGTGGGCGTAGGCGCCCTCCTTCGCGAGCAGCTGCACGGAGGCACCGGCGGAGCGGGCGAACTTGGCACCGCCACCGGGACGGAGCTCGATCGCGTGGATCGTGGTACCGACCGGGATGTTGCGGAGGGCCAGGTTGTTGCCCGGCTTGATGTCGGCCCCGGGACCGTTCTCGACGCGGTCACCCTGCTGCAGGTTGCGCGGGGCGAGGATGTAGCGCTTCTCGCCGTCGGCGTAGTGCAGCAGCGCGATGCGCGCGGTGCGGTTGGGGTCGTACTCGATGTGCGCGACCTTCGCCGGCACGCCGTCCTTGTCGTGACGACGGAAGTCGATCACTCGGTAGGCGCGCTTGTGTCCGCCACCCTGGTGGCGAACGGTCACACGACCGGCGTTGTTACGGCCGCCCTTGCTGTGCAGGGGGCGGACCAGCGACTTCTCCGGCGTGGACCGCGTGATCTCGACGAAGTCGGCGACGCTGGAACCACGACGGCCCGGCGTAGTCGGCTTGTACTTGCGGATTCCCATTTCTCAGTCCTCGTCCGATATCGGACGATCCGACCCGCTTACGCGGTCGGACCGCCGAAGATGTCGATACGGTCGCCCTCGGCGAGGGTCACGATCGCGCGCTTCGTCGCGGAGCGCTGGCCGAAGCCGGTGCGGGTCCGCTTGCGCTTGCCCTGGCGGTTGATCGTGTTGACCCCGGTGACCTTGACCGAGAAGACCGACTGGACGGCCTGCTTGATCTGGGTCTTGTTGGCGCCGGGCGCGACGATGAACGTGTACTTGTTCTCGTCGAGGAGCGCGTAGCTCTTCTCCGACACGACCGGCTTGATCAGGACGTCACGGGGGTCCGTGTACGCCTTGCTCGCCGGGGTGACGACGGTGTTCTTGCCCTCGGTGGCGTGGCGACGCGCCTTGGCGACGCGCGCGGCCTTGGCGGCCTTGGCCGCCTTCGAGGCGATGGAGGGGTGACGGACGGCCATCAGACCTCAGTCCCTTCGGTGTCGTTGGCCTTCGGGCCGGCGACGAAGGACTCGAGAGCGGCCTGGGTGAAGACCACGTCGTCCGAGACGATCACGTCGTACGTGTTCAGCTGGCCCGGCTCCAGGATGTGCACCTGGGGCAGGTTACGGGCGGAGAGCCACGCGGCCTCGTCGGAGCGCTCGGCGACCAGGAGCAGGTTCTTGCGCTCCGAGATCTTGCCGAACAGGCTCTTGGCGGCCTTGGTGGAGGGGTTCTCGCCCTCGATCACGCCGGAGACGACGTGGATGCGGTTGTGACGGGCCCGGTCGGTGAGGGCGTGGCGCAGGGCCGCGGCCTTCATCTTCTTCGGGGTCCGCTGCGAGTAGTCACGCGGCTGCGGGCCGTGGACGACGCCACCACCGGCGAACTGGGGCGCGCGGGTCGAGCCCTGACGGGCGCGGCCGGTGCCCTTCTGGCGGTACGGCTTCTTGCCGCCACCGCGAACCTCGCCGCGGGTCTTGGTCTTGTGCGTGCCCTGGCGGGCAGCGGCGTTCTGCGCGACGACGACCTGGTGGATCAGCGGGATGCTGACCTTCTCCACGCCGAAGATCTCCGCGGGGAGCTCGACGCTTCCGGTCTTCTCGCCGGCAGGCGAAAGGATGTCAACAGTGCTCATCGGTACCTCAGGCCCCCTTGGCCGCGGTGCGGACCAGGACGAGGCCGCCGTTCGGACCGGGAACCGCGCCCTTGATGAGCAGCAGACCCTTCTCCGCGTCAACGGCGTGGACGGTCAGGTTCTGGGTGGTGACCCGCTCGTTGCCCATGCGACCCGCCATGCGGAGGCCCTTGAACACACGGCCCGGGGTGGCGCAGCCACCGATGGAACCGGGAGAGCGGTGCTTGCGCTGGGTGCCGTGTCCGGCGCCGAGGCCACGGAAGTTGTGACGCTTCATGACACCGGCGAAGCCCTTGCCCTTGCTCTTGCCGGTGACGTCGACCTTCACGCCGGCCTCGAACACCTCAGCGGTGATCTCCTGGCCCAGCGTGTACTCGGAGGCGTCCGCGGTGCGGATCTCGACGAGGTGGCGACGGGGGGTGACGTCGGCCTTGGCGAAGTGGCCCTTGAGGGGCTTGTTCACCTTGCGCGGGTCGATCTCGCCGAAGGCGATCTGGACCGACTCGTAGCCGTCGACGTCGTTGGTACGAACCTGGGTCACGACGTTGGGGCCGGCCTTGACGACGGTGACCGGAACAACACGGTTGTTCTCGTCCCACACCTGCGTCATGCCGAGCTTCTCGCCCAGGATGCCCTTGATCTGCTTAGCCATTCTCAGATCACCGCCCTCAGAGCTTGATCTCGATGTCGACACCGGCCGGGAGGTCGAGTCGCATCAGAGAGTCAACGGTCTTGGGGGTGGGGTCGAGAATGTCGATCAGGCGCTTGTGCGTGCGCATCTCGAAGTGCTCGCGCGAGTCCTTGTACTTGTGCGGCGACTTGATGACGCAGTACACGTTCTTCTCAGTGGGCAGCGGCACCGGGCCCGCGACCGACGCACCAGTGCGGGTCACCGTCTCGACGATCTTCTTCGCCGAGGAGTCGATGACCTCGTGGTCGTAGGCCTTGAGCCGGATGCGGATCTTCTGTCCCGCCATGGCTACTCAGTAGTCCTGTCTCTTCTAACGCTCTGGAACCTGGTGTTCCCTGGTCCGTCCTCCGACCCACGCGGTCGGGCGTGTCGCGCTTCCGCTGACACAGATGTCCCTTGTTCGAACATCCCCTGCGCGGGAACGCGGCCCTACCGGAACCGCGGGCCGGGGGCGGAGGCCCACCGGGCGCCTGGCCGGCGCCGCGCCACACTTCCCGGAAGATTCCCGTACGTCCGCTCCAGCGCTGCCGTGAGGCAGTTAGAGCGACGAGTACTGTGGGACTCGCTTCCGGTCCCCCCGGCGGGAGGCGTGCAGCATCAACACTCGACCGAGCAACTCCGACAGTCTGCCATATGGCCCAGGCCCTCCGCCAATCGAGCCGGAGAGATTACCCCGAGAGTGACCAAGGTCAAACCAGACCCCCGCGAGCCGTCGCCACACGGGCCCCCGGCGGGCGTCCGGCGGGGGCCGACCCGTTTGAATGACACCGTGCATGACAGGTCGTACGCGTTCCGGGTCTCCGTGGACCGCCCCTCCCCCGTGGCCGATCCGCTCTCGCTGGGGCTGCCGCCCGACGCCGAGCCGGCGTCGACGATCCGGCCGCCGACCGCGCCCGGTGCGCGGGACGCGCCGGTGGCCCGGGTCTTCGCGCCCCGCTCGGGGCTGCCGGGGGTCCGTGAGACGCCGTCGCCCTTCTGGATCGTCGACGGTACGAGCGACACGCTGTGGTGCTCGGTCCACCCGGTGGCCCCGGGCGCCCATGACGTCCGCGCCGCCGACGGCACCGTCCTGGCGCGGGTCACCCGCCGCGCCGGCCGGGTCCTGCCGTGGCCGCGCCGGGTCCGCTGGTCCGTGGGGACGGCGGGCACACCGCTGACGGCCACGGGTAAGGAGGGCACCTGGTACGCGTGGCTGCTCCTGGCGGCGACGGCCCCGCTCTGGGCGGTGTGCCTGCTGGTCGTGAAGGTGTACGACCTCCTGAACGGCGAGAGCGACGACTACGTGTCCCGCCCCACGCGGACCCGCTGGCGGGTGAAGGGCAGGGGGACGGTCCTGGATTTCCGGGGCCTCGGTGAGAAAACCTTCCACTCGGACCCCGGACGTCTGGACATGCGTATCGCCCATGCCGTGGCGATTCTCCGGGCCTGGGAGGACAAGGACCGGGTCATGGCCGAACCACGGGACGGGGGCGGTCGCGGCGGAGCCGCGCGGAAGATGGCCAGGGAGGACGCCGTGGCGGCGGGAGCCCGATTTCTGATGACGGAGTGCTACCCGGACCGGGCGGATTCCGTCGTCATGCTTCCCGACTCGGCCGTCGACTTCGCCTACGGATGGACCGTGCGGTTCGACTTCAGGGAGCACATCGAGACGGGCGACCCCACCCAGGCCCCGTTCAGTGCCGTGGTCGTGGTCCCGCACGACGGGACACCGGCCCACTTCGCGCCGACGTTCCCGCCCACCGAGACGTACATGACGCTGCGCGCCACGGGAGCCTGGCCGCCCGCTTAGGCCGTGTCGCGCTCAGTCGCGTACCGACGTGCGTTCCGCCCCGGCGACCAGGTGGGCCGTGCCCAGGCCGAGGGCGATCGCGGCGGGCAGGAACAGGACGACCGCCGGGGGCGCCGTCCTGTCGAGGAGCCAGGCACCCAGCACGCCGCCGATGAACATCGCGCCGACCGACGCGAGACGGCGTCTCTCGTGCCGGGGGCCCGAGCCGATCCGGGTGTCGGGGGTCGGCGGGAGGGCGCTGAGGAGGGCGGTCAGGGAACGGGTGGACAGGGTGGTGGGCACGTCCGGGACCGACGCCCTCAGCGCGGTGACGTTGCGGAGCCCCATCGCCCCGGCCACCAGCGCGATCACCGCGAGGTGGCGGCCCGTCAGCGGTTCGCCCGGCGCGGTCGACGCGTGGACGCCGGTGCGCCACGCGACCAGGGCGCCCACCCCCAGCAGCGCCCCCTCGGCGAGCAGGGCGACCACGAACCAGCGGCCGCCCCGCCGGTCCACCCCCGACTCCACCCGGGAGCCGAGCACCGTGCCCACCGCGAAGCCGACGAGGGAGACACCGGACGCGGCCGGGGAGAGATCGGCGGCGCCGGTGAGCGCGAAGGCGAGGAAGAGCAGGTTGCCCGTCTGCACCGCGGTGAACACCGGGCCCAGCACGAGGAAGCTCACGGCCTCGATCATGCCGGTGGTCAGGGTGAGCACCAGCATCACCGAGGTGAGGACGGCACCCGCTCCGGGTTTCATGGCGGGACCCTAGGTCCCGTTAATCCGTTGGCCCGCCGTCGCCACGCGCTCCTACGCTGATCAGGCGCGCCCGCACGGCGCTCGGGCGGGGGAACATCCATCATGCGTACGCACTATCCACGGACCCGGCATCTGCCCTGGTCCCCCGGCGCGACCTCGGACGATCTCCGGGTCACGGATCTGTCCGGGCTGCGCGGGCGCGAGGTCGTCGTCACCGAGAAGCTCGACGGCGAGAACACGACGCTGTACGCCGACGGCCTCCACGCCCGGTCGCTCGACTCCGCCCACCACCCCTCCCGCACCTGGGTCAAGGCGCTCCAGGCGCGCATCGGGCCGTACATCCCCGAGGGGTGGCGGGTGTGCGGGGAGAACATGTTCGCCCGGCACTCCCTCGCGTACGAGGACCTGGAGAGCTGGTTCTACGGCTTCTCGGTGTGGGACGCCGGGGGCCGCTGCCTCGACTGGGACAGCACGGTCCGCTTTCTGCGGGGGCTCGGGATCCCGGTGCCGCGGGTGCTGTGGCGGGGCGAGTTCGACGAGCGGGCACTCCGGGCGCTGCGGCTGGACCTCGCACGACAGGAGGGGTACGTCGTCCGGGTCGTGGACGGTTTCGGCGCGGCGGAGTTCGGGGCGCGTGTGGCGAAGTGGGTGCGGGCCGGGCACGTCCGGACGGACACGCACTGGATGCACGCGGCGGTCGTCGAGAACGGTCTTGGCGCGCGGGCCGCCCTGTGGGACGTGCGCTCGGGGGTCGGTGTCGACGCGGCGGTGCTGACGGAGGCGGTCGGGCTGTCCGGCGCGGGGGACGTGGGGGACGCGGGGGCTCTCGCTCGGTTCGACGGGGCCGGGTTCACCGGGGACGACCGGCTCGCCGGGGCCCTCGCCGCGCTGCTGCACACCCGGCACGGCCAGCGGGGGTGGCTCGCGGCGCGGCTCGCCGGGGTGGTGGGCCTGCCGCTCGCACGGCGGGTGGCGGATCTCGTCGGGCTGCACCCGGCGCTGCACCGGCCGTATCCGGACGGGGACCGGCGGACGGGCCTGCTGCGGATGTCGTACGCCGCCGACCTCGGGCTGCTGCACGCGGTCGCTCGGGCCACCGCGGACACGGACGAGGCGCGGGACCAGGTGGAGTGGTCCGCGCTGCACGCGGAGGAGGTCGGCCGCCCGGAGTGGGACGCGCTGCGGGCCGCGTTCGCCGACCTGCCCGCCGACGCGGCCGCCCGCTGCCGGGCCGAGGCCCGGGAGGCGTACGCGCGCGGGCGGATCAGCGCGATCGCGGGGGACGGTGGGAGCGATGAGCTCAGCGCGAGCGGCCGGCCCGGCCGCCCTGAGGGCCTGCCCCGGGCGGTGTCCGAGGAGGCCGTGGCCGCGACGTGGCGGTGGCGGGCGGGTGACTTCCCGAAGCTGATCCAGCTGGTGGGCCCGTCGGGCAGCGGCAAGAGCACGTTCGGGCGGGAGCTGCCGGGGGTGGACGCCTACGTGTCGCTGGACGAGTTGCGCGCGGGCCGGGGTGCGCGCGCCGATCAGCGGGCCAACGCGGAGGTGTTGCGCGCGGGGCTCGACCGGCTGGACGCGGCGCTGGCCGCCGGGGGGACGGTGGTGTGGGACGCCACGTCGCTCACCCGGCAGCAGCGCTCGCTCGTGCACGCGGTCGCCCACCGCCGGGACGCCCTGGTCACCCATGCCGTGGTCCTCGTCGACGAGGACGAGCTGGTGCGGCGCAACGCCCGCCGCGAGCACCCGGTGCCGGCGGAGGTGCTCACCACGCAGGTGCGCAGGTTCAGCCCGCCGTACCCGGGCGACGCCCATCGCACCTGGTACATCGGGGCGAGTGGGACCGTAGAGGAAGAGGTCTGAGGACGTGCGTACGAGCGAGGAGATCTACCACCGGGTGCGCTGGGACGCCCGCTTCGACCCGGCCCGCTTCGTGCTGGGCGTGACGCAGCGCGGCGCCGACCCCAAGCGCGTCCCGCTGCCCGTGTTCGTGCCGGGCGGCGAGATCCCGTGGCACCGGGTGCTGTTCTTCGAGGCCGACGGCGAGGTGGTGTGGGACCGGACCACCGGCGTGGACCGCATCGACGCGACGGACGCCGGGCGCGTACGGGAGGCCCGGCGGCTGCGGGCGCCGTTCTTCACGCCGCGCACGCCCCACGTCTGGGACGCCGCCGACGAGGACTGGGTGCCCGCGCCGCCGGTGGCCACGACCGCCCCCGCCGACCGGGCCTCGGGTACGCCGGGCGGCACCGTACGCGTCCTGACCTGGAACACCCTCTGGGACCGCTACGACGCCGACCTCATCGACAGTGCCCGGCGGCGGCCTTCGCTGCTGCGGGCGTTGCGCGACGCCGACGCGGACGTGATCGCGTTGCAGGAGGTCGAGGCGGAACTGCTGGCCATGCTGCTGAGGGAGCCCTGGCTCCGGGCGGGCTGGACGCTGGGCGCGGACCCTCGCGGCCGTGACGTGGACGAGTGCGGTCTGCTGCTCCTGAGCCGGCTGCCGGTGCGCGAGGCGGCGCATCACGCGCTGGGCCCGCACAAGGGGGTGACCGCCGTGGTCGTGGAGACGGCCGCCGGCCCCCTGGCCGTCGCGGCGACCCATCTCAGCAGCGACCACTCCGTGGACGGCGCCGGTCGCCGTGCGGCCGAACTGGCCCGTATCGCCGAGGGGTTGGCCGGTCTGGACGCCGATCTGGTCCTCCTGGGCGACTTCAACGACGGCGGGGACACCCCGCAGGTCACCCTCGGGATGCGGGACGCGTGGGTCGAGGCGCACGGCCCCGGCGACACGACTCCGACCTTCGACCCCGGCGCCAACCCCCTCGCCGCGATCTCCTCCCTGAGCGGCCGGGCCTCCCGGCTGGACCGGGTGCTGCTGCGCTCGGCGGGCGAGGGCCTGCGCGTGCGCCGGGCCGAGCTGTACGGGGACCGGCCCACGGCGGACGGCCTCCACATCTCCGACCACTACGCGGTACGGGTCGATCTGGACCTGACGACGGCTCCGTCCGCGTCGGCAGGTGCCCCGGCCGGGGTGACCGCCGGCGTCTGCGACGCCCCGGTGACGGCGCGCACGGCGCTGGCGTGGCTGCCGCCGGAGGAGCTGTGGCCACCGCTCCAGGACATCCGCCGTGAGCACGACCCGCAGATCCACCGCTGGCCCCCGCACGTCAACGTCCTCTTCGGCTTCGTACCGGAACACGCCTTCGAGCAGGCGGCGGCCGTGCTGGCGTCGGCGCCGACCGCCGCGTTCGACGCCCGGTTGGAGGGCGTGCACTGGTTCGGGCACCGGGAGGACGCGACGGTCTGGCTGGACCCGGCGGCGGCCGGCGAGGAGCCGTGGGCCGAGCTGCACCGAGCCCTGGTGAACCGCTTCCCCCGTTGCCGGGGCCGCCGCGACGGCTTCACCCCGCACCTCAGCCTGGGCCGCACCACCGACCCGAACACCCTGGCCGCCGACTGCGCCGACCGGCTCACGCCGCTGCCGGCCCGGGTCGACCGGCTGGCCCTCCTGTCGAGGCGCGGCGACGAACCGATGCGTGTACGGGCCTGGGTGACGCTGGGGAGCGGCGAGGTGCGCTGGGTCCGGGAGGAGCCCCTGTCCTCCGGACAGCCGGGCGCGGGCGAGGTGGCCGACACGGCGATGGCCGACACGGTCGTGGCTGACACGGCGGTGGCTGACGGCCTCGCCCGCCGGATCGCCGCGGCCCTCCCCCACGGCGTCGTCCACGTCGTCGGCTCCCGGCGCATGGGCTGTGCCCTGCCCGGCGCCGACCTGGACCTGGTCGCGGCCCTCCCCGGTACCGTCGAACTCGCCTCCCTACGGGCGGAGTTGGCCGCCGCCTTCCCGGAGGCGACCGGTGTACGGGAGGTGGTGGGAGCCCGGGTGCCGGGGTTGCGACTGCGCCTCGACGGGATGGACGTCGACCTGGTGATCGTGGCCACCGGCTCGCTGGACCCCGCCGAGGCGGTGGACCGCCGGGCCCAACTGGGTGAGGCGGCGGCGATCGCGCTCAGCGCGGTGAGCGACGCCGACGCGGTCCTCGCCTCGGCGGACCCTCACCGGCCGGCCTTCGCCCGACTGGCCACGCAGGTCAAGGCATGGGCGAAGGCCCGGGGGCTCGACTCGGCACCGTTCGGCGGCGTACCGGGGCTGGCCTGGTCGGTCCTGGCGGCCCGCACGGCGGGCGAGGCCGGTGACCTGCCACCGACCGACCTCCTGCGGCACTTCTTCGCGACGTGGGCGGCGTGGGACTGGCGAGAGCCGGTGGGTGGTGGGGCGGATCGGTCCGCCCACCCCCTCACCATCACCACCCCCTCGCCCCCGATCCGCCCCTGCACGGATCAGGTCACGGCGGACATGCGTGACCTGATCACGCAGGAGCTGTTCCGAGCCTGGGAGTTGCTGGAGGAGGGCCGCCCCTGGTCCGACGTCCTCGCCCCTCCCCCGCTCCACCGCCGCCACGCCGCCTGGGCGATCGTGACGGTGGGCGGGGGCGCGGACGAGGGCCGGGTACGGGGCAGGATGCGGGCCTTGATCACCGACCTCGCCGAAACGGCCCCCGGGTGCCACGCCTGGCCCCGCCCCTTCACCACCGCCCCCACCCGCTACGCCATCGGCCTGGGTCCGACCCCGCCGACCACCGACGCGCTGACCGCCGTGGCGGAACGCCGGCTACGCGGTCTGGACGGGGTCACGCTCACACGGGCCGAGGGGGGCGAGATCCCGACCCTGTACTGACCCGACCCAGTACTGACCCGACCCTGTGCTGAGGTGGTCAGAGCACGTCGACGTAGTCCGCCGCGCTGGTCGCGACGCCGGTCGTCGAGTTGCCGTAGTACACCCAGCGGAACGAACCGTCGGTGGAGGCGGTGACGCTCGCCTTGAGGCCGCCGGTGCTGCTGCTGGTGACCTTCTTGACCGTCTGAAAGGTGTCGGCGCCCTTGGCGCGGAACTGGAGGCTGACCGTACGGCCGCCGTAGGCGCCGTACGTCTTGGTGCTCCAGTTCGCCCGGGTCAGCTTGCCCGTGACGGTGATCGTCCTGCCCTTGGTGACCGGCTCCGGCGTGGCGTTGACGGTCGCCCTGGCCGCGCGCTTGAGCTGAGCGGTCTTCGACCGCGTCTCCAGCTCCTCGGTTTTGAGACCGCCGTCGGCCTTCCACAGCCGCAGCGAGACGCCGACCTTCCACGTCGTCGCGTCGCTGTTGGAGTCGACGTGCTCCTGGCTCGGGTGCGGGTCGATGTAGAGCTCGCCCTCGCAGCGGGCGTGCTTGGAGTCGATCTCGTAGCAGGTGTAGCCACCCGGCTGGATGAAGTTCTCGCCGGTGTCGGCCGCGGTCGCCATGGTGCCGCGGTAGAGGAAGGGGTACGCCTCGTACCGGGAGGGGTCAGCCGTGCTGTACCCGGTCGGCAGGGCGATGTTGAAGGAGATGGGCGGCTCCACCACCTTCGACGTGCCGACCACGATCGGCTTGCCCTTGTTGATGACGATGTCCGACACGGTGATACCGGTGTCCGCCGCGCTGGCCGTCGGCGCGTTCAGCACGGAGAGCGCCAGCGCTCCCGCGAGCGCGGCCACCGCGACGGACCGTCTGCCTGTGTGCATGCACACCTCTTCGGAGGAGATGGATGAAGGAGGCGGCACAGTACCAATGACGTGCACATGCATCTGCAGGCGGTATGCCCCCGCGTACGTCACGCTGGCCGCCCTCAGTGGCCGGTTCCAGGAGGTTCGCATGTCCAGGACGCTTGTCGACATCGACGACGACATGCTGGCCTTGGCTCAGCGGCGACTCGGCACCAAGACCAAGCGGGACACCATCAACCGGGCACCGGCCATAGCGGCGGCGATCAGCACCGACGACCGGGCACGCGCGCTGCGCTGGCTCCAGACGAACGCCGACGCGTTCCTCGACTTCGACATCCTCGAAGTCAGGGAGCAGGACGGACTGTGACCGTTCGCGGGGCGTGCGGCTGAGCGGGCTCGCTCAGTCCACAGGAACGGTCAGCTACCGGACGCGTACGTCACGAACTCCGCCCACGCGTCCCGCGTGAGCGCGAGCTGAGGCCCGGTGAGGTTCTTGGAGTCGCGGACGTGGACGGTGCCGGGGGCTACGGCGATCTCGACGCAGGACTCGCCATTGTTGCCGCCGCTGTGGCTGCTCTTGAACCACGCCAGTTCGGAGGCGTCCCCGGCGAGGGCCTTGCGCATCATGTCTCTCCCAGCAGTTGCTCGATGAAGGCCAGCGACTCCCCCGGCGGGAGGGCCTGCGCTCGGATGGTGCCATATTGCAGTTCAAGGACCCGGAGCTGCTTGAGGTCAGTGACAGGGCGCCCGCTGAATACGCCGTCGCAACGTCCCACCGCCGTACCGTCCGCGAACTTCAGCAACTCGATCCGTCCGTCCAGGCCCGAGTGGACCTCGCGGTGCGTCGGCATCACCTGAAGCGTGACGTTCCTCAACCGACCCACCTCCAGCAGGCGTTCGAGCTGCCGCCGCCACACCATTGTGCCTCCAAGAGGACGCCTCAGCGGCGCCTCTTCCAGCACAAAACTGATCGCGGGCCCGGGGTCACGCTCGAAGACGGATTGCCGAGCCATGCGGGCGGCCACCATCCGGTCCACGTCGTCCTGCGAGTACGGCGGCTGCGCCGCTTCGATCGCCGCCCTGGCATGCTCCGGCGTCTGCAACAAACCGGCGATGATGTTGCACTCGTACCCTGCGATCTCGACCGCCTTGGCCTCCAGCTTCCCCAGCGCCCGCACCTTCTTCGGGTACCGGACCTTCTTCACGTCCTCCCACGTCGCCGTGATGAGCCCGCCCGCGCCCAGCGCCTCGTCGGCCTTGTCCAGGTACTCCTGCCTGGGAATCCGCTTCCCACCCTCGATCTTGTAGACGAGGTCCTCGCCGTACCCGACCGCCCTCCCGAAGTCCGCGGCCCGCATCCCCACCGCCTCCCGCCGCAGCTTCAGCTGCCGCCCGACCGTGGCGATGACCGCGACGCCCCACTCGTCGTCCGGATCCACCTCCCAGCCCGGCTCGTCGGCCTCCGTCTTGAGCCGCCCCGCCTCGCCGTCCACCAACATCGCGCACCTCTCCGCCGTACCGTCGCGCCTCAACGCCCCCTACCCGTACGGCCCTTCCGGACAGGCCCGACACGACCGGACAACGTCCGGACAGTCACCGTACGTATCAGCGCAGTCACTATGCACAGTAGGCGCGCGTCGCCACGCTGAGTGATGTGAATACGGAAACCGTCGGCCCCGGCACCGAACACCGCAGCCCCATCCGCAACTTCAGCGTGCGGCTGTCCTCCACACCTCGCGGGGCCCGCCTCGCCCGTCTGCTCGCGACCGAGCAACTGCGCAGTTGGGGACTGCCACCCGACCCGGCGGAGCACATCGTCGCGGAGCTGGCGGCCAACGCGGCCACGCACGGGCGGGTCCAGGGGCGCGATTTCGACGTGACGCTCTACGTCATCGGCGACACCCTCCGCATCGAGGTCACCGACACCCGCGCCGAACGGCTTCCGTGCGCCCGGCACCCTGACTCCGACGACGAGTCCGGACGCGGTCTGCTTCTGGTCGAGGCACTCGCGGACCGCTGGGGAACCGCGCCGGGGCGTCCCCCACGCAAGACCATCTGGGCAGAGGTCCGCCTCAGCCCGACACCGGCACCCAGCGGCACGTGCTTCGGTGGCACGGGCCGTCTTTTCCAAAGAACTCACAGGTGAAAGGACCCCACCAAGCCCCACCCCTCCCGCCCGCCGAGCGGCCTCACCCTCGCGAGTGAACATCGCCAACTCGGCTGGCGCCGGGACCGGTTGGGCGCCTTACTCTCAGCGCAACACAACCGCAGACATGCGACGGCCCCCGCCGGGACGGCAATCCCAGTGCGAGGGCCTGACCACCGAGGAAGTAGGAGCTTCCCGATGGATACGCAGAACCCTAGCGCGCCCGCGCGCGCCCAGTCCCGCCTTGCCGACAACAAGCACCCGAACCGGCGGAGCCACTCCGGCGGTGGTCTGGTCCACGACCACACCCGTCACACCACCCGCTTCACGGTGATCGGCAACCACCTCGCGCAACACCCGGAGCTGTCACTCCTGGCGATCGGCCTGGCCACGCACATCCAGTCGCTGCCGCAGAGCGCCCGCGTCGACATCAAGAGCCTCGCGGCCCGCTTCACGGAGGGTGCGACCCGTATCGCGGCCGCCCTGCGCGAGCTGGAGACCCACGGCTACCTGCGCCGCGAGCGCGTACGCACACCCGCGGGCCGCATCATCACCCGCACGATCTCCTGCAACCAGCCCGGTCGCGGCGGCCACGCGGACGCCGAGCCCGTACGCCGCACGCACCCCTCCCGCCCGGCGAAGAAGCCACCCCGCAAGCCCCTCCCCGCCGTCCCCCAGCCCGCCTACCGCTCCCCCAGCCTCCTCCAGACCGCCACCGACCTCCTCGCCGACCTGCGCCGCACGGACCCCCGCCTCCTCCTCTCGGCCTGCGACACCGCCCACCTCGCCCCGGGCGTGGCCGCCTGGCTGGAGCGCGACCTCAGCCCCACGGTCGTACGCCAGGCCCTGGCGAAAGACCTCCCGTCGGAGCCGATCCACCGCCCGGCCGCGCTCCTGGCCCACCGCCTCACGGCCCAGCTGCCACCCCCGCCCCCGTTCCGGGCGCCCGCGGCACCACCGGCCGTCCGGGTCAAGTACGAGATGACGAACTGCGACGGCTGCGACCGCGGCTTCCGGGGACCGAAGGGCAGCCGCTGCCGCGACTGCAGGCCCCAGCCCCACGCCCGACCTCACGGAGGCCACCTAGCATGAACGTGACGATCCTTGCCCCCGGGCACAGACGACGAGGAGCGAGCGCCATGACCATCGCCCCGGACGACTCACAGCACGGCTCCTCCCACATCTACCTGGCCATGCGGGACTTCGTTCAGTCGATGGACGACACCCTCCCCGGCAAATTCGAGATCACCAAGGAAGGGATCGTCCACGACATGATGGCGCCCATCGGACCGCACGAACTCACCGTGCTGCGCCTACGAAAGCGCCTGGAAAAGGCGATGCCGGAAGAGATCGTGGCCCATACGGGTGAGCCGGATGTGGAGGGCGAAGCCGAAGGCATCATGCGACGCCCCGACGTGATGGTGATCGCCGAAGCCGACATGGAGGTCGAGGGCACCTTCGATCCCCGCACGATTCACGCCGCCGTCGAGGTCGTTTCCCGTTCCAACCCCGACAACGACTGGGTCACCAAGATGCGTGACTACCCTCTGCTCGGCATCCCCGTGTACGCGGTGTTCGACCCCCGCACCGGCACGGGCGCCGTCCTCACGGACATCCACTCCACCCCGGACGGCCCCCGCTACGCGACCCGCAAGGACTTCGTCTACGGCGAGGACGTCACCATCGCCGACTGGACCATCTCCACCGAGAACCTGCCCCGCTACCCCGACAAGGGTTGAGGGCGGCTCCGGGTCACCTCCCCGCCGCCAGCCCCTCCCGCAGCGCCTCGTACGCCGGCTTGCGGCCGTACGTCTCGTCCATCGGCGTCGCCGATCCCTCGCCGTCGAAGACGCCCGGCACCCAGGAGTACTTGTCGGTGAAGCCCCACACCGTGAAGGACTTGCAGCTCCGGGCGCCCAGGCAGGCGTCCAGCAGGCGGCGGTAGTAGCTCGCCTGGGTCGCCTGCTTCGTCTCGTCGACCGGCAGGATCATCCGCACGTCGACCTCGGTGAACGCCGTCTGCATCCCCAGCCCCCCGAAGCGGGCGAGGTTCTCGGCGACCTGCCCCGGGAAGCCGTACTGGATGGCGAGGTGGCCCTGGATGCCGAAGCCCTGGACGGGTACGCCCTTCGCGCGCAGCCGCTTCGCCAGTTCGTAGTACGCCGTGGACTTCGCGTTGACGCCCTCGACGTTGTAGTCGTTGAGGAACAGCTTCGCCTTCGGGTCGGCCGCGTGGGCCCAGCGGAAGGCGTCCTCGATGTAGGAGGGGCCGAGTTCCCGCAGCCAGATCGAGTTGCGCAGGCTGCCGTCCTCCTCGAAGACCTCGTTCACCACGTCCCACTGCTGGATCTTCCCCTTGTACCGCTTCACCTCGGCGGTGATGTGGTCGCGGAGGATCTTCCGCAGCTCGGCCCGCCCGATCGAGCCGTCCTCCACACCGCTCGTCAGCCAGGCCGGCAGCTGGCTGTGCCAGACCAGGGTGTGGCCCCGGACGACCTGCCCGTGCGCACGGGCGAAGCGGACCAGGTCGTCGGCCGGCTTCCAGTTGTGGACACCCCGCTCGGGCTCGACCGACTCCCACTTCATGACGTTCTCGGCGGTGACCGAGTTGTAGTCGCGGATCGTCGTCCTGCGGTACGTCCGGTCGTCCGCGAGCGCCGTCATGTCCACGGCCGTCCCGATGCGTACGCCCGCCCGCGCGGCCAGCGCGCGCAGCGACGGCCCTTCCCCTCCCTCACTCGCCGACGCCGGCTGCACGGCGACCACCGTGGACAGCAGTGTCCCGGCGGCCAGCGCGAGCGCGGGCAGGCGGAAGCGGTTCATGTGCCTCATGCGTGGTTCCTCTCTCAGTTCCGGCTCTCGGCGCCGGAAGTCAGATGCGCCGGATCACAGGCCCGGCAGTCACATCCGGCGGCTCACAGCCCCGGCGGTCAGATACGCCGGCTCTCCAGCGGTCCCAGATACGTCGGTGTCAGCCCGCCCGTGTCGATCACCAGGCGTTGCAGGATCACCGTCGGGTCGACCATCCAGAACTTCAGGCGCCGCACACCGGGCCCGGCGACGGTGTGCCGGGTCGCCGTCGCGTTCACGTTGTCGGAGGTGTTGCGCGCCCACTGCTTGTTCATGAGCCCGTCGTCGGCGCCGGTGACGGCGTGGATGTCGACGACCTGGGGTTCCGCGTCGTCGAAGGACACCGCATAGCGCAGGCCCCCCGTCGGGAGGGCGGGGTTCCGCGGCGAGACGTACGCCCACACCGTCACCTCGCCGCCCGCCGGCACCGACAGCAGGCCGACCTCGTACTCCAGCCGCGGCCCGGCGCCACCCGGTGTCTGCCGCGCCGCCGTCACCGGCCACGGGGTCATCCCCGCCCCCGTACGGCCGATCCGCTCGATCCGCCGCCAGCGGACCCGGCCGCCGGGCGATCCCACGGCCCGCGCGTGGTGCTCCGCGTCGATCGCGACGTACCCGCCGGCCTCGACGAACCCCCGCAGTGCCCGCGCCTGCCGGGCCGACGGTTTCTCGGCGACCGCCTTCACCGTCACCGAGGCCCCCGCCCCGCTCACCGTCAGCGTCCCTTCGGCGCCCCCGGCGGGGACCCGCGCCCAGTCCACCCGCACGGCGACCCGGACCTGCTGGTCGACTCGGCCGCGCGACCGGTCGACGACCAGCCACGGCACCGACGGCTCGACACGGTACGAGAAGGGCATACGGCCCCGGTTGAAGATCTCCACGTACTGCCGGGGCCGCGTCTGGTACGGGCTGAACACCGGGAGCACGGCCGCCGCGCCGGACGCGCCGCCCGGCCACCACGCCCCCCGGTCGTCCGCCCCGTCGACGGCGACTCCCAGCTCCGCGCGCTCCGGCACCTCGATCCGCCGCACCTTGGGGAAGATCTCGTCCGGCAGCGCCTGGTGGTCCTTCTCGGGCTGCTGCCATCCGGCGTTGGGGCCGTAGCGTTCGACGTCCCCGTACCCGATGTGCGGCTGGGTCTGGAAACCCCGCCACTTGCCGTCGGCGACCTCGGTGTTGAACCGGTCGGCGAGGGCGAAGTCCCTGGCCAGGCCGTCCTCCGCGGCTGTAGCCCGGTCGTTCGTCGCCGCCCGCCCCTGGCGCGCGTACAGCAGGTTCTTGAACTCGTCCTCACGTAACCCGTACAGGTTGGCCGTCGCCAGCACCGGGTAGCCGACCATCTCGAACCACGCGTCCTGGACGCCGGCCGGCAGCCTCCGCCCCAGCCGCTCCGTCCGCCGGGCCAGCGCGCGCCACTCCTCGGTGACGCGCTCCAGCTCGTGGTGCCCGAAGAAGAACGGCGTCTCCATGTCGTCGTAGACGATCGCCCGCTCGTCCTTCGTCGAGTCCTTCGACGGGTCGAGGGTGATCCGCCGGTTCAGCAGCTCGGGTTTGCGGCGCGCCTGCAACTGCCCGTACGCGCTCAGCACCTCGGCGATCTCGGCGGCGAACCGCCCGCCGAAGTTCTGCCGGGCGAACCCCCGCTCCCACTCCTCCAGGTTCTCCAGCCCCCAACGCCCGGGCCGCCAGGCATAGTTCAGGAAGAACTCGGTGGGCAGCTCGTTCCCCTTCAGGTCGCCGACGTTCGCCACCCACAGGCCGTGGTTGCCGTACGCGTCAGCCGTGTGCAGCTGCTCCCAGAGGTTGGCGAGGTTCGCCGTGTCGACCCACTTGTAGTTGCGACCGACGCCCACATAGTCGAAGTGGTAGTACAACCCGTAGCCCCCGGGTCGGGGCTCCCGTGGGTCGGGATGCTTACGGATGTTCCCCCAGTTGTCGTCCGTCAGGACGACCGTCACATCGTCCGGTGCCCTCAGGCCCCGGTCCCAGTAGCGCTGGACCTCCTTGTAGAGGGTCCACACCTGAGGGGTCTCGTCCGCCGGCCTCCCGGTCACCTCCTCGATGATCCGGCGCTGCGTGGCGATGATCTCCGTCATCAGCTCGATGCCGTCGCCGTCGGGCAGGCTCGTGTCGCCGTTCCCCCGCATCCCCAGGGTGACGACGCCCTCGAAGTCCTCGTCGACCATGCGCCGGATGCCGTCCCGCCAGTAGGCCCGGATGGCCTCGGCGTTCCGGCGGTACGACCACTCCCCGGTGCCTCCGTAGGGGTCGCGGCCGGGGGTCACGATCGCCCCGGAGGAGTCCCTGACCGCCGGCACGGCGTGGCGGTTCCACTCCTCGATGCCCCGCATCATGGGCGCCTCATGAGACGTGCCCATGACAATCCCGTACTCCTTGGCGCGCGTGTGGTTCTCCGGGTCGTCCTCGGCGAACGCCCGCCCCCACACCGCCGGCCAGACGTAGTTGCCCTTCAGCCGGAGCAGCACCTCGAAGACCTTGGCCCAGAAGTCGGCGGTGAACCCACCGGGATACCCGGGCGCCTTGCCGGGCCCGAAGAACGCCGGCGCCCAGGTACCGAGCGCCGGGTTCTCGTCGTTGATGAAGACCCCCCGGTACTTCACCGCCGGCGTGCCCTGGCTGTACCGGCCCGGCAGCACGTACACCTCGTCCCGGCGCACCGGCGGCACGTCGTCCCACCAGTACCAGGGGGAGACCCCGATGCCGTACGACACGTCGTACACCCCGAAGATCGTGCCGCGCGGATCGCTGCCCGCGACCACGAAGGCCCGCTCCACCCCGGGCATCGGCCGCTCCACGACCGTCTGCAACGAGGTCTCCCACTTCCCCCGCACCCCGCTGACGTCGAGCTTCCCCGCGCTCACCAGCCCGTCGATCAGCGGACTCCGCCCGATGGTCCCCACCAGGACCACCTCACGGCCCATCGAGCCCCCCGGCCGCACCCCCGTGACCCGCTCGATGTCGTCCCGCAGATCCCCCGCCACCCGTACGACTCCGGGGTGATCCTCGGGACTCACCACGACCGGCGCACCGACCAGCGCGAACGCGCCGGGGGCCGGGGTGAAGGACAGGTACGCCCCCGAGTCGGACACCCGCAGCGCCCCACCCCCACCGCCGACCCCGGCCCCGGCGCCGCCGCCGACCGCGGAACCGTCGTCCGCCGACGCGGCCCCCGGCAACGCGGGGCCCACGGCAAGCCCCGCGCCCACTCCCAGAACGGTTCTACGGCTGACGTCCGCGGACATGCCACACCCCTCGACCGATCGACCCGAAACCGGGATTTGCTCAGCGACATGACAAATGGTGGAGGGAGTGAAGCGAGGGGACAACGGGTCAGGCGCGTCGAATAGTTTCGAAGGCGGGAGACGAGGGACCGACACGACTTCGCTCGCACGGGCCCACTCTGGTTAGTCCTCTCCCACGAGCCCTTCGAAGGGCACTTCCTTGCAGGGCTTGATCCGACCCTCGACCATGTACATGCTCCAGGCGGGGCTGACATCGTCCTTCACCCGCTCCGGCTCCTCGAAGGCCAGGGTGTCGCCAGGATGGAGCGTGTACGTCAAGGGCTCACTCCACACGCCCGTCTTCACGTTGTAGGTCCGCGTGCGTTCCGGCGGCATCTTGCCTCGCGGCTGCTCACACACGAAGCCGCTCCTGGGCTTGTCGACACTGACGAAGATGCCCTCCGCGCTCAGGCGCTCGATCAGCCTGGACTTGTCGTCCCAACTCAGGGCGACGATCTCGTCGAACGTGAGGGTGACGCTGCCGTCCTTGTGCCGCTCAAGCGCGTAAGCCTGCGGCCCACCCGTCGACGACGGCACCGCAACCACGACCCCCGCCGCCACGGCGCACGCCGCGAGCGCCACCAGCGCCCGCCGGGGCGTGACCCGGCGCCGCCGCACCGGTTCCTCCTCCGTCCGGTCCGCCGCGCGCAGCGCGATCTCCCGCTGGAGTTCGCCCAGCAGCCGGTCCTCGAAGGTGTTCGCCGTCTTCCCCGTCTTCGTCGTCATGCCTTGCCCCCTGCGTAGCTGAGCCCTGCCGTCTGCTCCGTCTGGTTTGTCGGTGCCGCCGCCGACCGCAGCGCCTTGCGCGCCCGGTGCAGCCGCACCCTCGCGGTGACCTTGCGTATCCCGAGGGCCGTCGCCGCCTCCGTGACGCTGAGCTGGTCGACCGCGACGAGTTCGATCACCGCGCGTTCCCCGTCGGGCAGCCCTTCCAGCGCGGCCAGCGCCCGTCGCCCGGCGGCCTCCGCGTCGAGCTTCTCCTCCAGCCGGTCGATGTCGTCGCCGTCGAGCAGCCGGCGGCCGGCGATACGGCTGCCGAGGACGCTCTGACGGGCGCTGCGCCGGGCCTCCGCGGCGACGACGTTGCGCGCGATGCCGTACAGCCAGGCCGTCTCGCTGCCGAGGTCGGCCCGGTAGGCATGCGCGGAGTCGATGGCCGCGAGGAAGGTCTCGGCGGTCAGGTCGGCGACGGTGTGGGGATCGGTGACCCGCCGGGCCATGAACCGGGTGACGGTGTCGACGTGGCGGCGGTAGAAGACCTCGAATGCCGCGGGGTCGTACATCTCTCCCGGCGGACCGCCCCGGCCTCTGCTGTCCGGTGCCAAGGTGTGTACCTCCCGTCGTCGGTCATGCTGTCACCTGTACTTGGCCGGGGAGGGCGAAGGCGTTACCGGGAGAAGCCCCGAGAACGCGAAAGGGCCCGTACGACCGAAGTCGTACGGGCCCCTTCTGGAGCTCGCGCTGGAGCTACCAGGTCAGATCAACGGACTTACTTGTTGATCTTGGTGACCTGGCCGGCGCCCACGGTCCGGCCACCCTCACGGATGGCGAACTTCAGGCCCTCTTCCATGGCGACGGGCTGGATGAGCTCGACCTTCATCTCAGTGTTGTCGCCCGGCATGACCATCTCCGTGCCCTCGGGGAGGGTCACAACACCGGTCACGTCAGTCGTACGGAAGTAGAACTGCGGACGGTAGTTGTTGAAGAACGGCGTGTGGCGGCCACCCTCGTCCTTGGACAGGATGTAGGCCTGGGCCTCGAACTCGGTGTGCGGGGTGACCGAACCCGGCTTGATGATGACCTGGCCGCGCTCGACGTCCTCGCGCTTGATGCCACGGAGGAGCAGACCGACGTTCTCACCGGCCTGGCCCTCGTCGAGCAGCTTGCGGAACATCTCGATGCCGGTGACCGTGGTGGTGGTCTTCTCGGTCTTGATGCCGATGATGTCGACGGTCTCGTTGACCTTGAGGACACCACGCTCGATACGGCCGGTGACGACCGTACCGCGACCGGTGATGGTGAAGACGTCCTCGATCGGCATCAGGAACGGCTTGTCGACGTCGCGCTCCGGCTCCGGGATGGCGGAGTCGACGGCGTCCATCAGGTCCAGGACCGACTGGCCCCACTCCTTGTCGCCCTCGAGCGCCTTGAGCGCCGAGACCTTGACGACCGGCAGGTCGTCGCCCGGGAACTCGTACTCGGAGAGGAGCTCACGAACCTCGAGCTCGACGAGCTCCAGGATCTCCTCGTCGTCCACCATGTCGGCCTTGTTCAGGGCGACGACGATGTACGGAACGCCGACCTGGCGGGCCAGGAGCACGTGCTCCTTGGTCTGCGGCATCGGGCCGTCGGTGGCGGCGACCACGAGGATGGCGCCGTCCATCTGGGCAGCACCGGTGATCATGTTCTTGATGTAGTCGGCGTGACCCGGGCAGTCGACGTGCGCGTAGTGACGCGACTCGGTCTGGTACTCGACGTGCGCGATGGAGATGGTGATACCGCGCTGGCGCTCCTCAGGAGCCTTGTCGATCTGGTCGAAGGCCGAGGCCTCGTTCAGGTCCGGGTACTTGTCGTGCAGCACCTTGGTAATGGCGGCCGTGAGGGTCGTCTTACCGTGGTCGATGTGACCGATGGTGCCGATGTTGACGTGGGGCTTAGTCCGCTCGAACTTCGCCTTCGCCACGGGGTCCTCCTGTGGAGTGGTTCTGAACGCCTTGCTTCATCGGCGCCAGGTGATCTTTGCTGGAAAGCCCGGGCCCCGGGGTCAAACATCCGCGTTCGCGGGGGTTTGACCCCGTAAGGCTCCGGAGTCAAGCCTAAAGGCTGGAACTCTGCTGAGTTACTCGCCCTTGGCCTTCGCGATGATCTCCTCGGCGACGTTCCGCGGAACCTCGGCGTAGGAGTCGAACTGCATGGAGTAGCTGGCGCGGCCGGACGTCTTGCTGCGCAGGTCGCCGACGTAGCCGAACATCTCCGAGAGGGGCACGAGGCCCTTCACGACACGGGCACCGGCCCGCTCCTCCATGGCCTGGATCTGGCCACGGCGGGAGTTGATGTCGCCGATGACCTCACCCATGTAGTCCTCGGGCGTGGTGACCTCGACGGCCATCATGGGCTCGAGCAGCACGGGGCTGGCCTTGCGCGCGGCCTCCTTGAAGGCCTGCGAACCGGCGATCTTGAACGCCAGCTCGGAGGAGTCGACCTCGTGGTAGGCACCGTCGAGAAGCGTGACGCGGACGCCCGTCATCTCGTACCCGGCGAGGATGCCGAACTGCATGGCCTCCTGCGCACCGGCGTCCACCGAAGGGATGTACTCCTTCGGGATGCGGCCACCGGTCACCTTGTTCACGAACTCGTACGAGGCGTCGCCGCCCTCGATCGGCTCGATCGCGATCTGCACCTTGGCGAACTGGCCGGTACCACCAGTCTGCTTCTTGTGCGTGTAGTCGACGCGCTCGACGGCCTTGCGGATCGTCTCGCGGTAGGCGACCTGCGGCTTGCCGACGTTGGCCTCGACCTTGAACTCACGGCGCATACGGTCGACCAGCACCTCGAGGTGCAGCTCGCCCATACCGCCGATGATGGTCTGGCCGGTCTCCTCGTCGGAGTGGACCTGGAAGGACGGGTCCTCCTCGGCCAGGCGCTGGATCGCGACGCCGAGCTTCTCCTGGTCGCCCTTCGACTTGGGCTCGATGGCGACCTGGATGACCGGGGCCGGGAAGTCCATGGACTCCAGGATCACCGGCTGCTTGTCGTCGGCCAGCGTCTCACCGGTGGTGGTCTGCTTCAGGCCCATGACGGCGACGATGTCGCCGGCGCCCACCGAGTCGATCTCCTCACGCTTGTTCGCGTGCATGCGGTAGATCTTGCCGATGCGCTCCTTCTTGCCCTTGACGGAGTTCAGCACGGCGGTGCCGGACTCCAGGCGACCGGAGTAGATCCGGACGAAGGTGAGCTTGCCGAGGTGCGGGTCGCTCATGATCTTGAACGCCAGCGCGGACAGCGGCTCGTCGTCGGACGGCTTGCGCTTGATGACCTCTTCCGGGTCGTTGACGGCGTGGCCCTCGATGGCCTCGACGTCAAGCGGCGTCGGGAGGTAGCGCACGACCGCGTCGAGCAGGGGCTGGACGCCCTTGTTCTTGAACGCGGTGCCGCAGAAGACCGGGGTCACCGTGGTGCCGGTGCCCTTGCCGGACGCGATGGTGATACGACGGATCGCCGCGTAGAGCTGCTCCTCGGTGGGCTCCTCGCCCTCCAGGTACAGCTCCATCAGCTCCTCGTCGTTCTCGGCGACGGCCTCGAGCAGCTTGCCGCGCCATTCCTCGGCAGCCTCGGTGTGCGTGGCCGGGATGTCGACGGTGTCGTACATCTCGCCCTTGGCGGCCTCGGCGGACCACACGAGCGCCTTCATGCGGACCAGGTCCACGACGCCCTTGAAGTCGGCCTCAGCACCGATGGGGAGCTGCATGACGAGCGGCTGGGCGCCCAGGCGGTCCGAGATCATGTCCACGCAGCGGTGGAACTCGGCGCCGGTGCGGTCCAGCTTGTTGACGAAGCAGATGCGGGGCACGCCGTAACGGTCGGCCTGACGCCACACCGTCTCGGACTGCGGCTCCACGCCGGCAACGCCGTCGAACACCGTCACGGCGCCGTCGAGAACGCGGAGCGAACGCTCCACCTCGACGGTGAAGTCGACGTGACCCGGGGTGTCGATGATGTTGATGGTGTGGTCGACACCCTCAAGCGGCCAGTGACAGGTGGTGGCAGCAGAGGTGATCGTGATGCCACGCTCCTGCTCCTGCTCCATCCAGTCCATGGTGGCGGCGCCGTCGTGGACCTCACCGATCTTGTAGCTGACGCCGGTGTAGAAGAGGATCCGCTCGGTGGTGGTCGTCTTGCCCGCGTCGATGTGGGCCATGATCCCGATGTTGCGGACCCTGGCCAGGTCAAGTGAAGTGGTAGCCATAAGGCTTCAGTCTTCTCTCGGTCTCGATGGGGTCTGCGACTACCAGCGGTAGTGCGCGAAGGCCTTGTTGGACTCGGCCATCTTGTGGGTGTCCTCGCGCTTCTTCACAGCGGCGCCGAGGCCGTTGGAGGCGTCGAGAAGCTCGTTGAGCAGACGCTCGGTCATCGTCTTCTCGCGACGGGCGCGGGAGTAACCGACGAGCCAGCGCAGCGCGAGCGTGTTGGCACGACCGGGCTTGACCTCGATCGGAACCTGGTACGTCGCACCACCGACACGGCGGGACTTGACCTCGAGGGTCGGCTTGATGTTCTCCAGAGCGCGCTTCAGCGTGATGATCGGGTCGTTGCCCGTCTTCTCACGCAGGCCCTCCATGGCGCCGTAGACGATGCGCTCGGCGGTGGAGCGCTTGCCGTTCAGCAGCACCTTGTTGATGAGCGACGTGACAAGAGGAGAACCGTAGACCGGGTCGATGATGACCGGGCGCTTCGGGGCGGGGCCCTTACGAGGCATTCTTACTTCTCCTTCTTGGCGCCGTAGCGGCTGCGGGCCTGCTTGCGGTTCTTGACACCCTGGGTGTCGAGCGAGCCGCGGATGATCTTGTAGCGAACACCCGGCAGGTCCTTCACACGGCCACCACGCACGAGCACGATGGAGTGCTCCTGCAGGTTGTGTCCCTCACCCGGAATGTAAGCGGTGACCTCGATCCCGCTGGTCAGACGCACACGCGCGACCTTACGCAGGGCCGAGTTCGGCTTCTTCGGGGTGGTCGTGAACACACGCGTGCAGACGCCGCGGCGCTGAGGGGAACCCTCGAGTGCGGGCGTCTTGTTCTTCTCGACCTTGTCCTGCCGGCCCTTGCGGACCAGCTGCTGGATCGTAGGCACTACTTCTCCGGTTTCTGTGTGCCGAATGGTGAAGCTAACCCGGAACATCTCCGACCCACGCGGTCGGGTGTGTCGAATACTGCGGAGTCCCGCCGCGAGGCAGAGGGCGCAGATTACGGCGTCCGCTTACGGCTCCCACCTGTGCGGTTCAAGGCACGCACGAGAGCCAGGGCACACCCCAGGCACAAGGTCTGAGCGTACCTATCGCATTCGCTACGGTCAAAACAAATGGGTAGCCGCTGCGCTGGGCTGGGGCGGGGGGCTCGTTGGTGGGGGTCAGGGGGATGCGGCGGGCCTTTGCTGGTGCCCTTGTCGAGGGGGGCCGGGGGGATGCTGGTGCCCTTGTCGAGGGGGGCCGGGGGCCTTGCCAGTGCCCTGTCGAGGGGGCCGGGGGATGCGGGGGCCTTTGCTGGTGCCCTTGCCGGTGAGGGCCGGGGGTGCCGGGGCCTTTGCCCGTGCCGTATCGAGAAGGCCGGGACCCCGGGCCCCCGCCCCGTCGTCCTCAGACTCCGCTTTCCGAGGCCACCCCGGCGATGATCATGATGGCGAGGAAGAAGGCCCAGCCGGCGACCGAGAGCCAGCCCAGGATCAGGCCCGCCAGGGCGAAGCCCTCGCCGCCCTCGCCGGTGCGCTTGATCTCGGAGCGGGCGGTGTGACCGAGAACGACGGCCGGGATACCGGTGAGCCCCATGGTCATCGTGGTGAGGACACCGCACACCATCGCGCCGACGGCCTTGCCGTTGGTGGGCGGGGGCGGAACGGGGGCCGGCATGAACGTACGCGGGACCATCGGGGGCATCGCGGGCATCGCACTCGGCTGCATGGCCGAGGGCCCCTGCGGCAGGTCGGCGACCAGAAGGGCCAGCTCGCCCACCGTGCGGGCCGTGTAGGCCCGCTCGATGCGCTTCTCATACTCGTCCTGCTGAAGGCGGCCCTCACTGAAACCGGCCCGCAGGACATCCACGGCACGCTCACGATCGGCATGGGCGGCAAGCAGCGACGGACTACTGCCCTGCGCCTGCCACGGCATCGGCTGCCACGACGGGTTCGACACGAGAAACACTCCCCCGGACTGGTTGTGCCTCCAATGATGCTCCAACGCACGTCCCCCGGCACAGGTTCCCAGACGCCGGTTGTGTTTCGGTTCCGCTACCGGTGTCCCGGTTCGGCGACCGAGCGGACGATCGGTGTCCGCGCCGGCGACGCGACGAGTCCCCGGCGCATGAGGCGGCGGCGCCGCCCCGGCTGACGGCAGGGGCGAGTGTCGGCCAGCGGCCGATTGCAGCCCGTTCCCCGCCCCGCCGCCTCAAGTACGTTGAGTGGTCGCGGTATCGACGGCATCGGCACAGGTGGACGCGGGGGCGAGGCATGACCGGGGGGCGTACGCGCGCGTGGGACGACGACGGGTTCGATGACCGCGTGCCCTTTCTGGCCCGGCTGGAGAAGGAGGACCGCGCCGCCCTCCTGGCCGTCGGCCGGCCTCTGCGGTACCGGGAGCGCGCCGTGATCATGCACCAGGACGAGCCGTCCACCCATGTGCTGCTGCTCCTGCACGGCTGGACCAAGGTGACGGCCATCGCCGCCAACGGCTACGAGGCGCTGCTCGCCCTCCGCGGCCCCGGCGACATCCTCTGCCGGGGCTCCTCCATCTGGTAGCTCTCCAGTCCGTCCTTGTCGAGCACACGGTCGATCAGATGGCGTTGGGTCGCGAACAGCCGGTCTGCTCGGCGGACACGGCTGGGGCCCGGCCGGGCTCCCGCCCGCCGCCACCGTCCTGTGGTGGCTTGGCGCGGCCTCGCTCTTCGCCGCGCTGTTCGCCCTGCTGCTCGCCGTCCTCCCCCGCTACCGCAGAAGCAGCTGGGAGTTCGGCCGCCCCCTCACCTACTTCGGGGACGTACAGCGTGCCGCCCACTCCGGCGGGCTCGCCGCCGCCGTGGCGGAGACCGGGCGCGATCCCTCCGCCGGTCTCTTCCCGGCACTCGCCGAGACCAGCCGCATCGTGGCCCGCAAACACCTCTGGATCCGCACCGGCCTGATCGCCTTCGGCTCCGCCGCGGTACTACTGCCCGCCTCCGCCCTCATGGCCTGATCACGCCCCCGCGCGGCCCCGATCCGACAAGGAGCGCCATGTCCGTACCCCACGGTTCCGAGAGCGGCCGAAAAACCTGTCGACCCCGGCCCCGGCCTTGAGTCCGGCCACGAACCCGGCTCTGACCTACGGCCCCACTCAGGCCGCGTCCACATATCGGCCCGGCACCGGCACATCGACGTCACCACGCTCGGAACGCTCGCTCTCCAACTGCCCCACCTGCTGACCAGCCTGACCGTGGTCGTCGCAGCCTCGTACGTCGTCGACGCCCTGTTCGGGCCTCCTTGGTGGATCCCGGTGGGCTGCTGGGCGGCGAGCGGCGCACTGGCCTTCCACCGCCCCTGCGAACGACTCCTCGCCCGCTGGCTGTACCGGCTGCGCCACCCCACGCCGGAGGAGGCCCGGAAACTGACCTCGGTCTGGCTGGCTCTGTTCGCGAGTTCCGACAGCAGATGTTCACCAGTTTCGACAGCGCTCACAGTTGGCACTGTTCGATTGTCGGTACGTCAGGCAGACGAGCCGCAGCTGCTGTCGATGCCATGTGCCACCGAACGTGCACACGTGATGGGGATATGTGAAAGTCCCCATCTCATGCTCAAGGTGGCCTCTCCTGCCCGGTGGATCTCCCCGGGCTTCCGAGGCAGGTAGTGTGGGCTGTTGATCACGTGATTTGGTCCGCGCCGTCTCCCGTGCCGGCCACCGCGTGAACGACACACGGACCACGAAACAGCGGCAGACCGATGAACACGAGGACCAGACCCTTCCCACCGACCGGACGGCCGCTCGGAGCCGTCGGCCTGGGCTGTGCCGGGATGAGCCCCTGGATGTACGCCCGCCCGCAACCCGACGACCAAGCCTCAGCCGCGCTGCTGCACGCAGCCTTGGACCTCGGAGTCACATTCCTGGACACCGCGGGCGTATACGGTGAAGGCCACAACGAGACTCTGATCGGCCAGACCCTGGCCCCACGCCGCCACGAGGCGTTCCTCGCCACCAAGGTCGGCTTGGTCGTGGACGACCTCGCAGCTATGGCACTGCACCGCGACGGCAGACCAACACACCTGCGCAACGCGGTCGAGGCGAGCCTGCGCCGCCTGCGTACCGACACCGTGGACCTGTGCTACCTGCACCGCATCGACCCAGCCGTCCCCCTGGAGGACAGCTGGGGCGCCCTCGCCGAAATGGTGACAGAGGGCAAGATCGGCCACCTCGGCCTCTCGGACGTCCGCATCCAGGAGGCCGACCAGGCACATCGAATACACCCCGTCGCCGCCATCCAGTCCGAACTCTCCCTCTGGTCCCGGCGATCGCTTGGCACCCGGGCACACGAGGAAGACACCGTCGGCTGGTGCGCCCGCAACGGTGCCTTGTTCGTCCCCTTCGCACCCCTGGGACGCGGATTCCTCACCGGCACCATCACCCCGGACACCTCCTTCCCGCCCAGCGACCTACGCGCCCGCCACCCCCGCTTCACGTCTCCGGCCCGCGCCGCGAACCTGCGGATCGTCACCGTCCTGCGCACGGTCGCGGAGCGCCACTCCGCGACCCCGGCCCAGGCCGCGCTCGCCTGGATCCTCGCCCAGGGCCAGCACGTCATCCCCATCCCCGGTACCACCCGCCCGACGTACCTACGGGACAACATTCACGCAGCGGACCTGGAACTGACGTCCCACGACCTCGCCGACCTCAACGACGCGCCCCCGGCGACCGAAGACCACTCCTGACGACCGGCCGGCACGGCCCGCACACTCCACGAGCGGGCGAGAACGCATTCCTCGCTCGTTGAAACTCCCCACTCCGTTGAACGCCGGAGCGAGTGGAGCGACGAGCAGCTCTGGTCGTTTTCAAGAATCCCCGCGGAGGCGGCGGCCAGGCCGGCCGCAGTCAGGGTACGAGTGATGTTCATGACCTGATCAAACGACAGCCGTCCACCAGAGACACGAGCGGTGAGCCGAGCGAGCGGTGCAACCCCGGGCCGTAGCCCGGCCCGCCATGGGCTCCAGCCGCTGATCCAACCCTTCCTGGACCTGTGCGAACAAGCCCGGGAAGCTGATCCACGAGGCGCGAACCAGGTCGCGCTGTTCGAATCCGCGAGCCCTGTGAGCGCTGTCGAAACTGGTGAACATCTGCTGTCGGAACCCGCGAACAAAACCAGTCTGGCGGAAGGTCACCGCCCGGGCCGGAATCGACCCGGACGCCTACCAGCTGTGGATCGAGGACAGCGACGAGGTCAACGCCATGGCCGCCGCAGGGCACATCGTCGGCGTCACCAGCCACTCGCTCCGGTCCCTGACGCCGGCCCGCCTCGCCGGAGTGCTCGCGCACGAGTTGGGACACCATGTGGGAGGGCACGCCTGGGCCTCCCTGGTCACGTACTGGTACACACTGCCTGCCAAGCTCACCTGGCGCCTGCTCCGACGACTGGTCGCACGCGTCGACCGTCTCCCCGTGGGCACCGCCGCAGTGGTGATCGGCGTCCTGGGCGCCACCGTGTTCGCGGTGGCGACGGCCACCTACGGCCTGGTCCTCCTCCCCCTGGCCACGCCCTGTCTGGTCGCCGCGGTGTCCCGCCGATCAGAGCTACGCGCCGACGAGCACGCGGCCCGCCTCGGTTTCGCCCCGCAGCTGATGGCCGTGCTACGCGAGGACCTCGCCCACGACGAGGCATCGCGAGTGGGCGCCGCCGCCATGGGCGTCCGCTTCGAGGAGGAGGGAGTCATCGCCCGGCTCCTCGCCTCGCACCCCGACGTCCACACCCGGCTCCACCGCCTGCAGACCCACGTGGACGGCGGGCGCTGACACACCCCCCGAGAACCCCGAAGGGCGCCCACCCCCCGCAAGCGGAGTGGGCGCCCTTCAGCAGACGTACGCCTTACTGGTTGTACGGACCGTAGTCGTAGTCCTCCAGCGGAACGGCCTGGCCGGAGCCCGTGCCGAACGGCGAGTAGTCGATGTCGTCGTAGCCGACGGCCGAGTACATCGCGGCCTTGGCCTCCTCGGTCGGCTCGACCCGGATGTTGCGGTAGCGGGACAGACCCGTACCGGCCGGGATGAGCTTACCGATGATGACGTTCTCCTTGAGGCCGATCAGCGAGTCGGACTTGGCGTTGATCGCCGCGTCCGTGAGGACTCGCGTCGTCTCCTGGAAGGACGCCGCCGACAGCCAGGACTCCGTGGCCAGCGAGGCCTTGGTGATACCCATGAGCTGCGGACGACCGGAGGCCGGGTGACCGCCCTCCTGCACCACACGACGGTTCTCCTGCTCGAAGCGGGAGCGCTCGACCAGCTCGCCGGGCAGCAGCTCGGCGTCGCCGGACTCGATGATCGTCACGCGGCGGAGCATCTGCCGGATGATGATCTCGATGTGCTTGTCGTGGATCGACACACCCTGCGAGTTGTACACCTTCTGGACCTCGCCGACCAGGTGGACCTGGACGGCACGCTGACCCAGGATGCGCAGCACGTCGTGCGGGTTGGTGGCACCCACGGTGAGCTTCTGGCCCACCTCGACGTGCTCGCCCTCGCTGACCAGGAGCCGGGCGCGCTTCGAGATCGGGTACGCCGTCTCGTCGCTGCCGTCGTCCGGCGTGATGACGATCTTCTTGGTCTTCTCGGTCTCCTCGATGCGGACGCGACCGGCCGCCTCGGAGATCGGGGCGACACCCTTCGGGGTACGGGCCTCGAAGAGCTCGACGACGCGCGGCAGACCCTGCGTGATGTCGTCACCGGCCACACCACCGGTGTGGAAGGTACGCATCGTCAGCTGGGTACCGGGCTCACCGATGGACTGGGCGGCGATGATGCCGACCGCCTCACCGATGTCGACCAGCTTGCCGGTGGCCAGGGAGCGGCCGTAGCACATGGCGCACGTGCCGACCTTGGACTCACAGGTCAGGATCGAGCGGGTCTTGACCTCCTCGACACCGTGGTGCACGAGCTGGTCGATGAGCACGTCGCCGAGGTCCACGTTGGCCGGCGCGATCACCTTGCCGTCGATGACGACGTCCTCGGCGAGCATGCGGGCGTAGACGCTGGTCTCGACGTCCTCGGCCTTGCGCAGGACACCGGTCTCGTCCTTCGAGGCGATCCGCAGCTTCAGACCGCGCTCGGTGCCGCAGTCCTCCTCGCGGATGATGACGTCCTGCGAGACGTCCACCAGACGACGGGTCAGGTAACCCGAGTCGGCGGTACGCAGGGCGGTGTCCGCCAGACCCTTACGGGCACCGTGCGTGGAGATGAAGTACTCCAGCACGGACAGACCCTCACGGAACGACGCCTTGATCGGACGCGGGATCGTCTCGTTCTTCGCGTTCGACACAAGACCACGCATACCGGCGATCTGACGCATCTGCATCATGTTGCCTCGTGCACCCGAGTTCACCATCATGAAGATCGGGTTGGTCTTCGGGAAGTTGTCGTTCATCGCCTCGGCGACCTCGTTGGTCGCCTTGGTCCAGATCGCGATGAGCTCCTGCGTGCGCTCGTCCTTGGTGATCAGACCACGCTCGTACTGCTTCTGGACCTTCTCGTCCTGCGCCTCGTACCCGCGGACGATCTCCTTCTTCGCCTCGGGGACGACGACGTCGGAGATGGCCACGGTGACACCGGAACGGGTCGCCCAGTAGAAGCCCGCCGCCTTCAGGTTGTCGAGCGTCGCCGCCACGATGACCTTGGGGTAGCGCTCGGCGAGGTCGTTGACGATCTCGGAGAGCTGCTTCTTGCCGACCTCGTAGTCGACGAACGGGTAGTCCTCGGGCAGCAGCTCGTTGAAGAGCGCGCGGCCCAGCGTGGTCCTCAGAGTGAAGGTGTCACCCTGCTGCCACTCCGGCTCGCCCTCCTCACGCGCCGGCGGGGTCCAGCCGCGCGGCGGGATGGTGCCCACCGGGAAGCGGATGTCCACGCGCGACTGCAGCGAGAGCTCACCGGCGTCGAACGCCATGATCGCCTCGGCCACGGAGGAGAAGGAGCGGTCCTCGCCCTTCACGTTCCGCATCTCGCCGTCGGTGGTGAGGAAGAACAGACCGAGGACCATGTCCTGGGTCGGCATCGTCACCGGACGGCCGTCGGCCGGCTTGAGGATGTTGTTCGAGGACAGCATCAGGATGCGGGCCTCGGCCTGCGCCTCCGCGGACAGCGGCAGGTGCACGGCCATCTGGTCACCGTCGAAGTCCGCGTTGAACGCGGTGCAGACGAGCGGGTGGATCTGGATGGCCTTGCCCTCGACCAGCTGCGGCTCGAAGGCCTGGATGCCGAGGCGGTGCAGGGTGGGAGCACGGTTCAGCAGAACCGGGTGCTCGGCGATGACCTCTTCGAGGACGTCGTACACGACCGTGCGGCCGCGCTCCACCATGCGCTTGGCGCTCTTGATGTTCTGCGCGTGGTTCAGGTCGACCAGGCGCTTCATCACGAACGGCTTGAACAGCTCCAGCGCCATCGCCTTCGGCAGACCGCACTGGTGCAGCTTCAGCTGCGGACCGACGACGATCACGGAACGCGCGGAGTAGTCCACACGCTTGCCGAGCAGGTTCTGACGGAATCGACCCTGCTTGCCCTTCAGCATGTCGCTGAGGGACTTCAGCGGGCGGTTACCGGGACCGGTCACCGGGCGGCCGCGACGACCGTTGTCGAAGAGGGCGTCAACAGCCTCCTGAAGCATGCGCTTCTCGTTGTTGACGATGATCTCCGGAGCACCCAGGTCGAGCAGGCGCTTCAGACGGTTGTTGCGGTTGATCACACGGCGGTACAGGTCGTTCAGGTCGGAGGTCGCGAAGCGGCCACCGTCCAGCTGCACCATCGGACGCAGGTCCGGCGGGATGACCGGCACGCAGTCCAGCACCATGCCCTTGGGGCTGTTGCTGGTCTGCAGGAACGCGGAGACGACCTTGAGGCGCTTGAGCGCACGGGTCTTCTTCTGGCCCTTGCCGGTGCGGATGATCTCGCGGAGGCGCTCGGCCTCCTCGTCCAGGTCGAAGGACTCCAGGCGCTTCTGCAGCGCCGCGGCACCCATCGAACCGTCGAAGTACGTGCCGAAGCGGTCACGCAGCTCGCGGTAGAGGAGCTCGTCGCCCTCCAGGTCCTGGACCTTGAGGTTCTTGAACCGGGTCCACACCTCGTCGAGACGGTCGATCTCGCGCTGCGAACGGTCGCGCAGCTGCTTCATCTCACGCTCGGCGCCCTCGCGCACCTTGCGGCGCACGTCGGCCTTGGCGCCCTCGGCCTCCAGCTCGGCCAGGTCGGTCTCGAGCTTCTTGGCGCGGGCCTCCAGGTCCGCGTCCCGGCGGTTCTCGATCTGCTGCCGCTCGACGGAGACGTGCGCCTCCAGGGAGGGCAGGTCGCGGGTACGGCGCTCCTCGTCGACGTACGTGATCATGTACGCCGCGAAGTAGATGACCTTCTCGAGGTCCTTCGGGGCGAGGTCGAGCAGGTAGCCCAGCCGCGACGGAACGCCCTTGAAGTACCAGATGTGGGTGACGGGAGCGGCCAGCTCGATGTGGCCCATCCGCTCACGGCGCACCTTGGCGCGGGTGACCTCGACGCCACAGCGCTCACAGATGATGCCCTTGAAGCGGACACGCTTGTACTTGCCGCAGTAGCACTCCCAGTCCCGGGTCGGACCGAAGATCTTCTCGCAGAAGAGTCCGTCCTTTTCGGGCTTCAGGGTGCGGTAGTTGATCGTCTCGGGCTTCTTGACCTCGCCGTGGCTCCACTGACGGATGTCGTCAGCGGTGGCCAGACCGATCCGGAGCTCGTCGAAGAAGTTGACGTCGAGCACTATGCGTCAATCCCTCTCAGGGTTGTAAGTCTTTGGTCTGAAACGGGGGTCCTGGGGCCGGCCGGGCTCGTCACGAGCCCGGCCGAACTCCCGTCAGACCTCTTCGACGCTGCTCGGCTCGCGCCGGGACAGGTCGATGCCGAGCTCCTCCGCAGCGCGGAAGACGTCCTCGTCGGTGTCACGCATCTCGATGGACATACCGTCGCTGGACAGCACCTCCACGTTCAGGCAGAGAGACTGCATCTCCTTGATGAGCACCTTGAAGGACTCGGGGATGCCGGGCTCGGGGATGTTCTCGCCCTTGACGATGGCCTCGTAGACCTTCACGCGGCCGGTGACGTCGTCGGACTTGATGGTCAGCAGCTCCTGGAGGGCGTACGCGGCGCCGTAAGCCTCCAGCGCCCACACCTCCATCTCACCGAAGCGCTGGCCACCGAACTGGGCCTTACCACCCAGCGGCTGCTGGGTGATCATCGAGTACGGGCCGGTCGACCGGGCGTGCAGCTTGTCGTCGACCAGGTGGTGCAGCTTGAGGATGTACATGTAGCCGACCGAGATCGGGTCCGGGAACGGCTCACCGCTACGGCCGTCGAACAGCCGCGCCTTGCCGGACGGGAGCACCATGCGCTCGCCGTCGCGGTTCGGGATGGTGTGCTGCAGCAGACCCGCCAGCTCGTCCTCACGGGCACCGTCGAAGACCGGGGTGGCGACGTTGGTGCCGGGGGCGACACTGTCGGCGCCGATGGCCTGCAGACGCTGCGCCCACTCGTCGGCGAGACCGGAGACGTCCCAGCCGCGGCTGGCGAGCCAGCCGAGGTGGATCTCCAGGACCTGTCCCGGGTTCATTCGGGACGGCACACCGAGCGGGTTGAGGATGATGTCGACCGGGGTCCCGTCCTCGAGGAACGGCATGTCCTCGATGGGCAGGATCTTGGAGATGACACCCTTGTTGCCGTGACGGCCGGCGAGCTTGTCACCGTCGGTGATCTTGCGCTTCTGCGCGACGTAGACGCGCACCAGCTGGTTGACACCGGGGGGAAGCTCGTCGCCCTCCTCGCGGTCGAAGACGCGGACGCCGATGACCTTGCCGGTCTCGCCGTGCGGCACCTTCAGCGAGGTGTCACGGACCTCACGGGCCTTCTCACCGAAGATCGCGCGGAGCAGGCGCTCCTCGGGCGTCAGCTCGGTCTCACCCTTCGGGGTGACCTTGCCGACGAGGATGTCACCGGCGATGACCTCGGCACCGATCCGGATGATGCCGCGCTCGTCGAGGTCGGCGAGGACCTCCTCGGAGACGTTCGGGATGTCCCGGGTGATCTCCTCGGGGCCGAGCTTGGTGTCACGGGCGTCGACCTCGTGCTCCTCGATGTGGATCGAGGAGAGGACGTCGTCCTGCACGAGGCGCTGCGACAGGATGATCGCGTCCTCGTAGTTGTGACCCTCCCACGGCATGAACGCCACGAGCAGGTTCTTGCCCAGCGCCATCTCGCCGTTCTGGGTGGCCGGACCATCGGCCAGGACCTGGCCCTCGATGATGCGGTCGCCCTCGTGGACGATGACCTTCTGGTTGACCGAGGTGCCCTGGTTGGAGCGGGCGAACTTGGCCAGCCGGTAGGTGATGTAGGTGCCGTCGTCGTTGGCGGTGGTGATGTAGTCCGCGGAGACCTCCTGGACCACACCCGCCTTCTCGGCCTTGACCACGTCGCCGGCGTCGACGGCGGAGCGGTACTCCATGCCGGTGCCGACGAGCGGGGACTCGGACTTGATCAGGGGCACGGCCTGGCGCATCATGTTCGCGCCCATGAGGGCACGGTTGGCGTCGTCGTGCTCCAGGAAGGGGATCATGGCGGTCGCGACCGACACCATCTGGCGCGGCGAGACGTCCATGTAGTCGACGTCGTCACCGGGGACGTAGTCGACCTCGCCGCCACGACGGCGGACCAGGACCCGGGCCTCCTCGAACCGCATGTCGCTGTTGAGCGTGGCGTTGGCCTGCGCGATGACGAATCGGTCCTCTTCGTCGGCCGTCAGGTAGTCGACCTCGTCGGTGACCTGGCCCTCGACGACCTTGCGGTACGGCGTCTCCACGAAACCGAACGCGTTGACGCGGCCGTAGGAGGCGAGCGAGCCGATCAGACCGATGTTCGGGCCTTCGGGCGTCTCGATCGGGCACATGCGGCCGTAGTGCGACGGGTGCACGTCACGGACCTCGAAGCCGGCCCGCTCACGCGACAGACCACCGGGACCCAGCGCCGAGAGACGACGCTTGTGCGTCAGCCCCGACAGCGGGTTGTTCTGGTCCATGAACTGCGAGAGCTGGCTGGTGCCGAAGAACTCCTTGATGGAGGCGACGACCGGCCGGATGTTGATCAGGGTCTGCGGCGTGATCGCCTCGACGTCCTGGGTCGTCATGCGCTCGCGGACGACGCGCTCCATACGCGCCAGACCCGTACGGACCTGGTTCTGGATGAGCTCGCCGACGCTGCGCAGACGACGGTTGCCGAAGTGGTCGATGTCGTCGGTCTCGACGACGATCGTGCCGCCGCTGTCGCCGACCGTCTCGGTCTCGCCCGCGTGCAGCTTCACCAGGTACTTGATCGTCGAGATGATGTCCTCGACGGTCAGGATGCCCGCGTCGAGCGGGGCGTCCGCACCCAGCTTCTTGTTGACCTTGTAGCGGCCGACCTTCGCGAGGTCGTAGCGCTTGGGGTTGAAGTACAGGTTCTCCAGCAGCGTCTGCGCGGCCTCACGCGTGGGGGGCTCGCCCGGACGCAGCTTGCGGTAGATGTCGAGCAGCGCGTCGTCCTGGCCCTGGGTGTGGTCCTTCTCCAGGGTGGCGCGCATGGACTCGTACTCGCCGAACTCCTCCAGGATCTGCTCGGTGGTCCAACCGAGGGCCTTGAGGAGGACGGTCACGGACTGCTTGCGCTTGCGGTCGATGCGCACACCGACCATGTCGCGCTTGTCGATCTCCATCTCCAGCCAGGCACCCCGGGACGGGATGATCTTGGCGGAGAAGATGTCCTTGTCGGACGTCTTGTCGATGGAGGAGTCGAAGTAGACACCGGGCGAACGGACGAGCTGCGACACCACGACACGCTCGGTGCCGTTGATGACGAAGGTGCCCTTGTTCGTCATGAGCGGGAAGTCGCCCATGAAGACCGTCTGGGACTTGATCTCACCGGTCTCGTTGTTGGTGAACTCGGCCGTGACGAAGAGCGGGGCCGCGTACGTGAAGTCGCGCTCCTTGCACTCGTCGATGCTGTTCTTCGGCGGCTCGAAGCGGTGGTCGCGGAAGGTCAGCGACATCGACCCGGAGAAGTCCTCGATCGGGGAGATCTCCTCGAAGATCTCCTCCAGACCGGACTTGGTGGGGACGTCCTGTCCGTTCTCCAGAGCCTCCTCGACCCGACTCTGCCAAGCGGTGTTGCCGAGCAGCCAGTCGAAGCTCTCGGTCTGCAGCGCGAGCAGGTTGGGAACCTCGAGAGGCTCCTTGATCTTTGCAAAGGAGATGCGCAGCGGGGCGGTGCTGGCGCCGTTGTTCGTATTCGCGGTCGAGGCGTTGCGCGAGGCGGCCAAGAGGGGGTCCTTCCGAGGGCTCGGACTCACTACGCGCGTACCGGCCCCTCTCCTGCGCAAGGCGAACAGGATGTTCCTGAACTGACAGATAAGGCCAGGTCGGGAATGGTCCTTCGTCGATGCTCAAGTGAGGGCATGCCCCTGGTGACGGGCAGGGGACAGCTAACAGGCAGCGCAAAGGGTCAGTGTAGCCACTCGGCACACTGATGTCCAGTGCGGGTTTTTCGAGACCCTCGTTGTTCTCGACACCTGCGCAAGCCCACGCCCTCAATGCACGTTGATACTGCCCTCTTCGCCGTCGATCCATGCCTCGGAGTTCGGATCGTTGTGACGACGCGTCCTGAGAATTGCGCGCTGCGTGCGGTTCGTCAAGGCCCCTCATGCCCGATCCGCATGCCGCGATCGTCACTCGCGGTCCGTCACCCAGGGCACCCGGAGGCACGGCGAAGATCACCATACTCGCCGCCACCGACAGTGCAAGGCAGCCGTCGCTCGACGTCCCGGAACGCCGAAGGGCGACCACCCAGTTGGGTGATCGCCCTTCAGTGTGCTCGCGTTACAGATTCGAACGAGTTTTTGCCACTCGTCTCAGATCCGTGTCGCACGGGCCCTCGCGGGCCCGGGAAGCTGGCGGACCAGCGAGGCCTTACTTGACCTCGACGGAGGCGCCGGCGCCCTCGAGGGACTCCTTGGCCTTGTCCGCGGCCTCCTTGTTGACCTTCTCCAGAACCGGCTTCGGCGCACCGTCGACCAGGTCCTTGGCCTCCTTCAGGCCGAGGGAGGTGAGCTCACGCACGACCTTGATGACCTGGATCTTCTTCTCGCCGGCGCCGGTGAGGATGACGTCGAACTCGTCCTTCTCCTCGACGGCCTCGGCCGGGGCGCCGGGAACGGCGGGGCCGGCAACGGCGACCGCGGCGGCGGCGGTGACGTCGAACTTCTCCTCGAACGCCTTCACGAACTCGGAGAGCTGGATGAGGGTCATGCCCTCGAACTCGGCGAGCAGTTCGTCCTGGGTGAGAGCCACGATGGCTTTCCTTCCACTAATTCGGCTGGTGCCGGATGTACATGTCTGGCGGGCGTGCGCCTTACGGCGTTACTGCGTAGACGTGCGGCCCGCTACGACCGCTGCTTCAGGCGGGAGGCCTCAGGCGGCGATCATGATGCGAGCCGAGTTACTCGGCACCGCCCTGCTCGTCCTGCTTGGCGCGAAGCGCGTCCACGGTGCGGACGAGCTTCGACGGGAGCGCCTGGAAGACCTGAGCAGCCTGGGTCTGCTTGCCCTTCAGGGCGCCCGCCAGCTTGGCGAGCAGAACCTCGCGGGACTCGAGGTCCGCAAGCTTCTTGATCTCGTCGGCGGACAGCGCCTTGCCGTCAAGGACACCGCCCTTGATGACGAGGTTCGGGTTGTCCTTGGCGAAGTCACGAAGACCCTTCGCCGACTCCACCGGGTCACCGGTGACGAAGGCGACCGCCGTCGGACCGTTGAACAGGTCGTCGAGCGTCGTGATCCCGGCCTCGTTGGCCGCAATCTTGGTCAGCGTGTTCTTCACCACGGCGTACTGGGCGTTCTCACCGAGCGAACGACGCAGCGTCTTGAGCTGCGCCACGGTGAGACCCCGGTACTCGGTCAGCACGGCGGCGCTCGAGCTACGGAACTGCTCCGTGAGCTCGGCCACCGCGGCAGCCTTGTCGGGCCTTGCCATAGAGCGTCGGCCTCCTTCCGGGTGATGAGGACCGCTCGGAAGGGGCTGCGTCAAAACGAAACGCCCCGGCGCAGGCGCACGGGGCGTAGCTCAACCGAATGAATTCCGCTGGAGACGGAACAGATCCGGGAGCAACTTCCACAGTCACCTGCGCGGGTCGTCCGCATTCAGCGGATCCTTCGGCCACCGAGCCCTCTCAACGAGCACACGGCAACGACCAGCGGTCTTTGGCTTCTCCGGAAGAGTACGGGACCGTGTCGCCGTCAAGCAAATCCGCTCCCGCCGGGGCCCGACTCAGGGCTTCGGCGGACCACCCACCAGCTCGGCTAGGTCCACGGTGTCGTCGGCCGCCGGGGGCTCGATGCCCACCGACGGGTCGACATCGAGGAAGGTGAAGGTGAGGTCGAGCGGACCGGTGTCGACCTCGCGTCCCTTGGCGTCCAGCCCGCTGGTGTCGCCCCGCAGCCGGAACCGCTTGGCCCGGCCGTCGCCGTCGATCCACAGGTCCATGGCGAGCTCGCTCCCGTACCGCAGGCCCAAGCCCATGAACTGGTCGAGGCCGTTCATCCGGAGTTCCCTGGTCTTCCTGTCCCCGGCGGCGGCCTGGGCCTTCCTCAGGCCCTTGCTGGTGACCTCGCCCGCGTAGTGGGTGGTCCGGGTGCCGTCGACGGTCTCGGTGCCGGTCTCCTTCACCTTCCGGGCACCCGCGAGGATCGTGGACTGCAGGAGCGGGCTGCCCTCCAGTTGGCGGGGCACGACGCCGTAGGAGCGGTTGTCCGCCGGGCCGGAGCCCCAGCGCGCCGGCGCGGCCTTGGTCCAGTGCTTGCCCGTGGTGTCGCCGAGGACCTTCGTGTCGGCCTGGGCGTACAGGGCGCCGTCGACAAAACGGATCTCCACCGGCTTGTCCGCCGTGTCCCCGATGCCGGTGATCTTCATGCGCATGGCAGAGGGATCGACGCCCATGGACGCCTCGGCCCGTATCCGGCCGTGCTCGGGCACCGTGCCGGCCACCCTGTACCGCAGCGAGGTGAGGCCCGTCGTCGTCTCGGCCGCACGGGAGACCGCCTGGGCGGGCGTCAGCCTCGCCGCGGCCGCCGTGTCCGACGTGCCGCAGCCGCTGGTGCCGCCGAGCGCTACGGCGGCGACGACTGTCGCTGCGGCGGCTCTGGGCCGCCGTCCGGAACCGGCCGAGCGAAACCTCATGTGTCCCCCTGTCACCTCGTGCCCCCACGCGGGGCCGAGGGGACACTAACGTGCCCGCAACCCGGCTGTCCCCGGGTGTCAGGCGGTCGGCGGAGCAAAGGGACGAGCCCCGCACCTCGGAAGGTGCGGGGCTCGTTCTCGTTACGCGTGCGCGACGCGGCTGCCTGGTGAGCGGTGGGCTCAGACGGCGGCCGGGTCCTCCTCGACGAGGAGGTTGCGGGTGCGGTTGGGGTCGACCGGGATGCCGGGGCCGATCGTGGTGCTGATGGCGGCCTTCTTGATGTAGCGGCCCTTGGCGGCGGACGGCTTGAGACGCGTGATCTCCTCGAGGGCCGCCGCGTAGTTCTCCACCAGCTTCTCGTCCTCGAAGGACGTCTTGCCGATGATGAAGTGCAGGTTCGAGTGCTTGTCGACGCGGAACTCGATCTTGCCACCCTTGATCTCGGTGACAGCCTTCGCGACGTCCGGGGTCACGGTGCCGGTCTTGGGGTTCGGCATGAGACCACGGGGACCGAGCACACGGCCGAGGCGGCCGACCTTGCCCATGAGGTCCGGGGTGGCGACGACGGCGTCGAAGTCCAGACGGCCCTTCGACACCTCGTCGATGAGCTCGTCGGCGCCGACGATGTCGGCGCCCGCGGCACGAGCGGCCTCGGCACGGTCACCGGTCGCGAAGACCAGGACCCGGGCGGTCTTACCGGTGCCGTGCGGGAGGTTCACGGTGCCACGGACCATCTGGTCGGCCTTACGAGGGTCGACACCCAGACGGAAGGCGACCTCGACGGTGCCGTCGAACTTGGTCGTGGAGGTCTCCTTGGCGAGACGGACGGCCTCGAGCGGGGCGTACAGCTTCTCCCGGTCGACCTTGGCGTCCGCAGCGCGGAGAGCCTTGCTGCGCTTGCTCACAACTGCTCCTGTGTGTTCTGAAAGGAGTCGTGGTACGGGCCGAGCAGGCCCTGCCACGTGCGGCCGCCTTCACGGCGCCCGCATGGTTCTACGAAGGTGCTACGAGGCTGAGATCAGCCCTCGACCGTGATGCCCATGGAACGGGCGGTGCCGGCGATGATCTTCGACGCGGCGTCCAGGTCGTTGGCGTTCAGGTCGGGCAGCTTGGTCTGCGCGATCTCGCGGACCTGAGCCTCGGTGATCTTGGCGACCTTGGTCTTGTGGGGCTCGCCGGAGCCCTTCTCGACACCAGCGGCCTTGAGGATCATCTTCGCGGCCGGCGGGGTCTTGGTGATGAAGGTGAAGGAGCGGTCCTCGTAGACCGTGATCTCCACCGGGATCACCCAGCCACGCTGCGACTCGGTCGCCGCGTTGTAGGCCTTGCAGAACTCCATGATGTTGACGCCGTGCTGACCGAGCGCGGGGCCGACCGGCGGGGCCGGGTTCGCCGCACCGGCGTTGATCTGGAGCTTGATAAGCCCCGTGACCTTCTTCTTCTTGGGAGGCATAGCTCTCCGGGTCCTTTCGATTCGAGTGCGCCCTCATCCGGTTCGCGGCCAGATGAAGGCATACCGCACAACGATAACGGGTATAGATGCGCGGCCAAAAACGAGCAGGTCAGGGGGTCCTCAACAAGGACCGACCTGA
Organism: Streptomyces sp. NPDC030296; assembly: GCF_055572815.1. Classification (NCBI taxonomy): domain Bacteria; kingdom Bacillati; phylum Actinomycetota; class Actinomycetes; order Kitasatosporales; family Streptomycetaceae; genus Streptomyces; species Streptomyces sp. NPDC030296. The sequence goes on along the minus strand of NZ_JBVICQ010000003.1, from coordinate 48,293 downwards.
CCTGCTGCTTTCGAGCTTCGTCAGTTCTTCTGAATCTGGTCGAAGGAAAGCTCGACCGGGGTCTCGCGGCCGAAGATCTCCACCAGGCCCTTGACCTTCTTGGAGTCGGCGTTGATCTCGTTGATCGTCGCCTGCAGCGTGGCGAAGGGGCCGTCGGTGACGGTGACCGAGTCGCCGACCTCGAAGTCCAGCACCTGGACCTCGACCTTGCGCTGCGGGGCGGGCTTGCCCTCGGCCTCGGCGGCCTCACGCGCGGCCTTCTCCTCGGCCTCCGGAGCGAGCATCTTGACGATCTCGTCCAGGGTCAGCGGGTACGGGTCGTACGCGTTGCCCACGAAGCCGGTGACGCCGGGGGTGTTGCGGACGACGCCCCAGGACTCGTTCGTCAGGTCCATGCGCACCAGGACGTAGCCGGGGAGCTTGTTCTGACGGATGGTCTTGCGGTCGCCGTTCTTGATCTGGACGACCTCTTCCTGCGGCACCTCGGCCTGGAAGATGTAGTCCTCGACGTTCAGCGAGACGGCGCGCTGCTCCAGGTTGGTCTTCACGCGGTTCTCGTAACCGGCGTAGGTGTGGATGACGTACCACTCGCCGGGCAGGGTCCGCAGTTCCTCGCGGAGGGCCTCGACCGGGTCGACCGGCTCGGCCTCTTCCTCGGCGGCCTCTTCCTCGGCTTCCTCGGCGGCCTCGGCCTCGTCGTCCACGACGTGCACGGCCTCTTCCTCGGCCGGCTCCCCCGCCTCGGCTTCCGCAGCCTCGAACTCGTCGACCTCGTCCGCTCCCTCGACGATGTCGAGCTCATCATCCACGGACTGGTCCGGCTCGATGGCGTCGTTCAGGTTCGGGTCAGACACTGTGGCTGCTTCTTCCTGGATACAAGGGGTGGAACACGCGAAAGGGGCGCCTGGTACGGCGCCCTTCGCGATCGGCTCAGCCGAAGACGTACTTGGCGGCCTTGTCGAGTCCGAAGTCAATCACAGTCACGAGACCGATCATGATGACGACGAAGACGATGACCACGGTGGTGTAGGTCGTCAGCTGGGAGCGGGTGGGCCAGACGACCTTCCGCAGCTCCGCGACGATCTGGCGGTAGAAGAGCGCCAGGCGCTTCAGCGGGCCCTTCTTGGCGCGCTTTCCGCCCTTACGGGTCTTCTTCTTGTCCTCGGGCACCTCGTCCTGGGCATCAGGCGTGTCGATGGAGCCCACGGCGTCCGTCATTCATCCTCACCTGATTCCGGTCCGGGTCCGTGGCCGTGCCGCGCCCGGTCTGAGCCGCACGGCGGAACATTGCTGTACGTACATGCGCACACATCCTGGCGTGAGGAGTGTGTAGCAGGGCCGGAGGGACTTGAACCCCCAACCGCTGGTTTTGGAGACCAGTGCTCTACCAATTGAGCTACGACCCTTTGTGGTTCTCCACCAACGTACCGCATGCGACCGAGTGCTAGGTGTGCACCTGAGGCTGCGGCCGGTGAAGGCCAACGAGGTGTGAGTGTACGTGGTCCGAGGCCCGTCGTCGAACAGAAAGCGTCCGGTGGGGCGTTGTGCGTCGAAGATCGACCGCGGCCGAGTGCGGATACGGGCGGTTGTTCCTGTCCCGCTCAGACTGTGAAACCCGTGTGCCGCGCGCGTTTCCTCTCTGGAACGATGGGCCCATGAGCGCTGCAACCCCTCCGACCGAGCGCCGGGTCTCCGCCCGCATCGGCGCGATCTCCGAGTCCGCGACCCTCGCCGTCGACGCCAAGGCCAAGGCCCTCAAGGCCGCCGGACGTCCGGTGATCGGCTTCGGCGCCGGTGAGCCCGACTTCCCGACCCCCGACTACATCGTCGAGGCGGCCGTCGAGGCCTGCAAGAACCCGAAGTACCACCGCTACACGCCCGCCGGTGGTCTGCCCGAGCTGAAGGCCGCGATCGCCGCGAAGACGCTGCGCGACTCGGGCTACGAGGTCGACCCGGCGCAGATCCTCGTCACCAACGGCGGCAAGCAGGCCATCTACGAGGCGTTCGCCGCGATCCTCGACCCGGGCGACGAGGTGATCGTCCCGGCGCCGTACTGGACGACGTACCCGGAGTCGATCCGCCTGGCCGGCGGTGTCCCGGTAGAGGTCGTCGCCGACGAGACCACCGGCTACCGCGTCTCCGTCGAGCAGCTGGAGGCCGCGCGCACCGAGCGGACGAAGGTCGTCCTCTTCGTCTCCCCCTCCAACCCGACCGGCGCGGTCTACAGCGCCGAGGACGCCGAGGCGATCGGCCGCTGGGCCGTCGAGCACGGCCTGTGGGTGATGACGGACGAGATCTACGAGCACCTCGTCTACGGCGACGCGAAGTTCACCTCGCTGCCCGCGCTCCTGCCCGAGCTGCGCGACAAGTGCATCGTGGTCAACGGCGTCGCCAAGACGTACGCCATGACCGGCTGGCGCGTCGGGTGGATCATCGGCCCGAAGGACGTGGTGAAGGCCGCGACCAACCTCCAGTCGCACGCCACCTCCAACGTCTCCAACGTCGCCCAGGCGGCCGCCCTCGCCGCCGTCTCCGGCGACCTGGACGCCGTGGCGACGATGCGTGAGGCCTTCGACCGGCGCCGCAAGACCATCGTGCGGATGCTCAACGAGATCGAGGGCGTCCTCTGCCCGGAGCCCGAGGGCGCGTTCTACGCCTACCCGTCGGTGAAGGCGCTGATCGGCAAGGAGATCCGGGGCAAGCGGCCGCAGAACTCGGTCGAGCTGGCCGCGCTGATCCTGGAGGAGGCCGAGGTGGCGGTCGTCCCGGGTGAGGCGTTCGGCACGCCCGGATACCTGCGGCTGTCGTACGCGCTGGGTGACGAGGACCTCGTCGAGGGCGTGTCGCGGATCCAGAAGCTGCTGGCCGAGGCCACGGACTGACGTTCCGCCGAGGCGTTTCGGGGGCGGGCATCTTCCGGATTCCGGGGTGCCCGCCCCATTCGTTTGTGCGAGCTTGACCACGTTCGTTTGTGCGAGCAAGACCACGTTCAGGGATTCCGCTACCGGGACGGCGGGGGCGTGCGGCAGGATCCTGCAATGGAGCGCGTACGTGATCTCTCTGAACTGCCGAAGGCCCATCTGCACCTGCACTTCACCGGGTCGATGCGCCCGGGGACCGTCCTGGAACTGGCCGACAAATACGGGGTACGGCTGCCCGACGCGCTGACGGACGCGCTGACCAGCGGGGAGCCGCCGCGGCTGCGGGCCACGGACGAGCGCGGCTGGTTCCGCTTCCAGCGGCTGTACGACGCGGCGCGCTCGTGCCTGCGGGAACCGGAGGACATCCAGCGGCTCGTGCGGGAGGCTGCCGAGGAGGACGTCAAGGACGGCTCCGGCTGGCTGGAGATCCAGGTCGACCCGACGTCGTACGCCCCTCGGCTGGGCGGGCTGATCCCCGCGCTGGAGATCATCCTGGACGCCGTGGACACGACGGCGCGCGAGACCGGGCTCGGGATGCGGGTGCTCGTCGCCGCGAACCGGATGAAGCACCCGCTGGACGCGCGGACGCTGGCCCGGCTCGCCGTGCGGTACGCGGAGCGGGGCGTCGTCGGGTTCGGGCTGTCCAACGACGAGCGGCGCGGCATGGCGCGGGACTTCGACCGGGCGTTCGCGATCGCGCGCGACGGGGGGCTGCTGTCCGCTCCGCACGGCGGCGAGCTGACCGGGCCGTTGTCCGTCCGCGACTGCCTGGACGACCTGGACGCGGACCGGATCGGGCACGGGGTGCGCGCGGCGGAGGACCCGCGGCTGCTGAAGCGGCTCGCCGACCGGGGCGTCACCTGCGAGGTGTGCCCCGCGTCGAACGTCGCCCTCGGGGTCTACGAGAAGCCGCAGGACGTACCGCTGCGCACGCTCTTCGAGGCCGGTGTGCCGATGGCCCTGGGGGCCGACGACCCGCTGCTGTTCGGGTCCCGTCTCGCTGCGCAGTACGAGATCGCCCGTACGCATCACGGGTTCACGGACGCGGAGCTGGCGGAGCTGGCCCGGCAGTCGATCCGGGGGTCGGCGGCGCCGGACGACACGAAGGCGCGGCTGGTGGCGGGGGTGGATGCGTGGCTCGCCTCGTGACCGTGGGGGCCCTTACAGGCTGACGCCGATCGTCACCGGCTCGTTGACGAGGGTGATGCCGAAGGCGTTGTGGACGCCGGTGACGACCTCGCGGGCCAGGGTGAGGAGGTCCTCGGTGGTGGCCGCGCCGCGGTTGGTGAGGGCCAGGGTGTGCTTCGTGGAGATGCGGGCCGGGCCGGTGCCGTAGCCCTTGGTGAAGCCGGCCTTGTCGATGAGCCAGGCGGCGGAGGTCTTGGTGTGGCCGTCGCCCGCGGGGTAGGCGGGCGGGGTGACGTCGTCGCCGAGGCGGGCGCGCACGCGCGCGTGGAACGCGGCGAACTCGTTGTTCGTGAGGATCGGGTTCGTGAAGAACGAACCGGCGGACCAGGTGTCGTGGTCCTCGGGGTCGAGCACCATGCCCTTGCCCGCGCGGAGCTTCAGCACGGTCTCGCGGGCGGCGGTGAGGGGGACGCGGTCGCCGGGCTCCACGCCGAGGGCGCGGGCCGTCTCGGCGTACTTGATCGGGCCGGAGAGGCCGTCGGCGTCCTCCAGTTCGAAGCGGACGCGGAGGACGACGTAGCGGTCCGGGTCGTTCTTGAAGCGGCTGTGCCGGTAGGAGAAGGCGCAGTCGGCGTTCGGGAGGGTGACCGTTTCGCGGGTGCGGCGGTCGTAGGCGACGACCTCCGTGATGGTGGAGGCGACCTCCTGGCCGTACGCGCCGACGTTCTGGATGGGGGTGGCGCCGGCGGAGCCGGGGATTCCGGCGAGGCATTCGATGCCGGCGAGTCCGGCGTCGACGGTGTGGGCGACGGCGTCGGTCCAGACCTCGCCGGCGGCGAGCTCCAGCTTCGTGCCGTCGAGGGTGACCCCTTTGGTGGCGATGACCAGGGCGGTGCCGGCGAAGCCCTTGTCGCCGATGACCAGGTTGGAGCCGCCGCCGATGAGGAGGAGGGGGGTGCCGGCGTCGTCGGCTTCGCGGACGGCGGCGATCACCTCGTCGTCGGTGGTGGCGGTGATCAGCCGGTCCGCGGGACCGCCCAGCCGGAAGGTGGTCAGCGGGGCGAGGGGGGCGTCGTGTCGTTCCTGCACGCGCTCAAGAGTACGAGTACGAGGACGTGGGTGGGGGTGCGGGTGCGGGTGCGGGTGCGGGTGCGGGTGCGGGTGCGGGTGCGGGTGCGGGTGCGGGTGCGGGTGCGGGTGCGGGTGCGGGTGCGGGTGCGGGTGA
>NZ_JBVICQ010000003.1:0-42920 GCF_055572815.1 Streptomyces sp. NPDC030296 | reverse complement strand
CGTGGATGCCTGCGGCGGCCTGTGCGGGTGACGTGGGGTTCGCGTTCGCCTAGGGTGCGGGGTGGGTCGGGGGCGCGCCGGGGGGTGTCCGTCCTCGGAACGGCGCGGAATCGGTCGCCCGAGAAGCGGAACGAGTTGACGCGCCAACCGCTGCGGGCGGACACCCCCCGACACACCCCCTCACGTCCGTACGCGCCACACCCACGGAGAGGGCTTGCGCCACCACGGCGACGTCCCCCGACCCGTCCGCGTGCGGCTCGCCTCCGGCGGGGGCTCGCGCGTCGCCTCAGTGATGTACGCCGACTCGTCGGTGCGCGTCCCGCCCGCCGCGGGGGCTCGCGCCGCCTCGGTGACGTACGCCGACTCGTCCGTACAAGGCTTACCCGCTGCGGGAGCCGGGGCCGCCCCAGTGACGTGTGCTCACTCGTCCGTACGCGGCCGACCCGCCGCGGGGCTTACGGCGCCTCGGTGGCGTGCGTCGGGGTCATTCGCCCCTGTCCCGCTCCCCCAGCTGCGGGCAGTCGTGCCGCTGGGGCGGCACGGGTGGGCGCAGCGGTGCCGCGTGGCGCCGGGGTGCTCGGCCCCTGGCCCGCGGCCGCGCCGGTGGTGGCGCTGACGAGGGCCTGGGCGGGCTACGCCGGGACCTTTCGTGGGGTCGGGTTCCGCACCGTGGGGGTCGGTGTGGGGGTTCGCCTCGGGATGGCCAGGGCTGCCGCTCCCGCGAGGGCTACGACCGCGGCGCCCACCGCCAGCGCGGGACGGAGGCCGTCCACGAAGGTCTGTGCGGTTTCGTAGCCGCCCTGCGCCGCGAAGATCGAGGACATCACCGCTATGCCGAGGGCGCCGCCCACCTCGCGGAGGGCGTTGTTCGCTCCGGAGGCCATGCCCTGCTCGGTCGTGCGGACGCTGGACATCACCAGGTGGGACGCGGGGGCGAAGAAGAGTGCCATGCCGATGCCGCTGATGATGAGGCCGGGCAGTTGGGCGGTGTAGGAGACGTCCGTGGTGACGACGTAGCCCAGGTAACCGAGCCCGGCGGCCTGGAGGAACAGCCCCGTCGCGACGACCGGGCGGCCACCGATTCGGTCGGAGAGGACCCCGGCGATCGGCGCGACGAGCATCGGCATCCCGGTCCAGGGCAGCATCCGCAGCCCCGCCTCGGTCGGCGAGTAGCCGAGGACACCCTGCATGTACTGGCTGAGCAGGAAGATCGAGCCGAACATCCCCAGGAACATCAGCATGCTCGCCGCGTTGATGCCGGCGAAGGCGCGGGACCGGAACAGCCGCATCGGGAGCATGGGGTTCGCCGCCCGGGCGCCGTGGAGCACGAAGCCGGTCAGCAGGGCGGTGCCCGCGAAGAGGCCGAGCAGCACCGGGCCGGCCGTCCATCCGTCGGCGGGGCCGCGGACCAGGCCGTACACGATGCCGAAGAGGCCGCCGCTGGCCAGCACGGTGCCGGCGATGTCGAGCGGGGCGCCGGTGCCGTGGGACTCCCGGAGGCGGAGGCGGGCGAGCGGGAGCAGGGCGAGGCCCAGCGGAACGTTCAGCCAGAAGATCCACTGCCAGGAGATGTGCTCGGTGAGGCTGCCGCCGATGAGGGGCCCGGAGGCGACGGCGAGGCCGTTGACGGCACCCCAGACCCCGTACGCCATCCCGCGCCTCGCGGGCGGCACCGCGGCCGTGAGCAGGGTGAGCGTCAGCGGCATCATGATCGCGGCCCCGACGCCCTGGACCGCCCGGGCGGCGATCAGCGAGTCGATGCCGGGGGCCACGGCCGCCGCGGCGGAGGCCCCCGTGAACACCGTGATGCCCACGAGGAAGAGCCGCCGCCGGCCGAACCGGTCCCCCAGGGCCGCACCGAACATCAGCAGCACGGCGAAGGTGAGCGTGTACGCGCTGACTGTCCATTCGAGGTCGTGCAGCTCTCCCCCGAGGTCCTCCCGGATGGAGGGCAGCGCGGTCGTCACCACCAGGTTGTCCAGGGCCGCCATGAATCCGGCGACGCTGGTCACCACGAGCGCCCAGACGGCACCCGCGCGCGTGGGTGAGGTCTTCTCGGTTTCCCTCAGTTCCTTCAGTTCCTTTGGCATCTCTCCCCCAGCGGGATGATTAGTTATTGATCAATAACTTTTGTGGGCGTGAGAGGACGGCCGTGCCGTCCATCTCGTGATCCGCTACTTATCCAGTCGGCCGGTGTCCCGCGCCGACGGGTACATCCCTGCCCAGACCCGGTGTTCGGGCGGGAAGCCCATGGCCATCAGGCAGTTGATGAGCATGCCGTGGGCCAGGAAGTCGGTGGTCCGGCCGGGGTCCGCGCCGAGGGGCAGATGGATCGCGTCCCACAGGCGCGTCCAGCCGGCGCGTACGGCCTCGCCGAACTCGTGGTCGCCGGACTGCTCCGCCGCACCCACGGCGACGTACATCTGCATCTGCATCTGCAGGCGTTCGGGGTGTTCGGCGATGACCTTGCTGTACGCGTTGGCCATGGCGCGCATGGCCTCTTCGCCCTCAAGGCCCTCCGCGGCCTCCGCGAACATGCGGATGGTGTCCTCCACGCACCGCTCCGCGGCCGCGAGGAAGATCGCCTTCTTGCCCGGGAAGAGTCGGAAGAGGTACGGCTGCGACACCCCGACCCGTCGGGCGATGGACTCGGTCGACGTGCCGTGGTAGCCACCGCGGGCGAACTCGCTCGTCGCCGCCCGGATGACGCTCTCGCGCCTCTCCTCCGCGCTCATCCTGACCATGGCCAGAAAGTTAGTACTCAATCACTAACTCGGTCAAGGGCTTCGCAGGGTGTGCGCGGGGGTGCGAGGGAGGTGGGACGCGGGTGTGCGTAAGGGGCGCCTCTCGGTGGAGGGCGCCCCTTACTTCACGTCGTGCCTGTGTGCGGGTCAGGCCAGGCGTACGACCGCGCGGGACATGCCCAGGACCTTCTGGCCGGCGCTCAGCGCGGTGAGGTCTACGCGGACCGTGTTGTCGTCGAGCTTGGCGCCGACCTTGGCGGTGACCTCGATGCTCGCGCCCTGGTCGTCGTTGGGGACGACGACGGGCTTGGTGAAGCGGACGCCGTACTCGACGACCGCGCCGGGGTCGCCGGTCCAGTCGGTGACGACGCGGATCGCCTCGGCCATGGTGAACATGCCGTGCGCGATGACGTCGGGGAGGCCGACCTCCTTGGCGAACTTCTCGTTCCAGTGGATCGGGTTGAAGTCGCCGGAGGCCCCCGCGTACTGGACGAGGGTGGCACGGGTCACGCCGAAGGTCTGGGCGGGCAGTTCGGTGCCGACCTCGACATCGTCGTAGGAGATCTTCGCGGTCATCGGGTCCTCACGCCTCCTCGGCCGCGCGGGCCACGAGCTTGGTCCAGGCGGTGACGACGTGCTCGCCCGCCTCGTCGTGGACCTCGCCGCGGACGTCCAGGATGTCGTTGCCCGCCAGGGACTTGATGCCCTCGATGGTCGAGGTGACGGTGAGCCGGTCACCGGCCCGGACGGGGCGCCGGTACGCGAACTTCTGGTCGCCGTGCACGACGCGGCTGTAGTCGAGCCCCAGCTGGGGGTCCTGGACGACCTGCCGTGCGGCCTTGAACGTGATGGAGAACACGAAGGTCGGCGGGGCGATCACATCGGGGTACCCGAGGGCCTTGGCCGCGTCCGGGTCGGTGTACGCCGGGTTGGCGTCCCCCACGGCCTCCGCGAACTCGCGGATCTTCTCCCGGCCGACCTCGTACGGGTCGGTGGGCGGGTAGGACCGCCCCACGAAGGACTGGTCGAGCGCCATGGGCTCGGCACCTCCTGATTGCTCAGCGGGAACGGCGGCCGTCGGCCGGGGCTCGGCGGTCGGCCGCGGGGCTTGGCTCGTACCGTTCGGCGGTACCGGCCGGTACGGGTCACTCAACGACGCGAGGCCGTCCCCGATCTCTCGGGAACGGCCTCGCGTACGAGCCTGATTTATCGCGTCTCGCGGTGCGCGGTGTGCGCGTTGCAACGCGGGCAGTGCTTCTTCATCTCAAGACGGTCCGGGTTGTTACGCCGGTTCTTCTTGGTGATGTAGTTCCGCTCCTTGCACTCCACGCAGGCCAGCGTGATCTTCGGGCGGACGTCGGTGGCAGCCACGTGAGTGCTCCTTGACGAACGGATGGGACAGGTTTAACGCATAGAAGAGTAGCCGATCGAAGGACCGACCCCACAATCGGCTACTGTCAGTAGCGGTGACCGGACTTGAACCGGTGACACAGCGATTATGAGCCGCTTGCTCTACCGACTGAGCTACACCGCTGTGATGCGATCGGGCCCCGCCTGACGGCGGGAACCTTTCACACCAGAGCCCCAATACGGAATCGAACCGTAGACCTTCTCCTTACCATGGAGACGCTCTGCCGACTGAGCTATTGGGGCGAGCGATGAAGACATTACACGCCCCACGGCCGTTCGCCCAAATCCGTTTCCGGGCCTCGCTTCGCCGGGCTCAGCGGGGATCTTCAGGGAGGTGGGCCGGGGCTCCGCCCGCCTCTGTTCCCCTGCCCCGGGGGCCTCACCCCGCCCCCCCTTCCCCGGCCGCGGTGGAGTTCCTGGTGCCGTACCCGTGTGCTTCCTGTGCCGGGGCGCCATCGCCACGGTCAACATCAGGAACCGCACCGGCCCGGCACATGAACCACGCCGGTACGACTATTGCGCTCCTCCGGGCCGGGGCCGTGCGGCCCGCCTAGGCTCGTCTCACTCTGCGTGATCTTGTGTCCCTCACCTGTGCGCCGTCCCCGCGCCCCCCGTCCACCGTCCCCGTCCGCCTTCGCCGTCATGTGCAGCCGTCGCCGAGCCCCTGGGAGCGCGATGCCCGACAGCCAGCCGCAGCCGTCCCCCTTCTCGTCCGACCCGCCCTCGGGCCCGGACGAACCCGGCACCCTGCTGCTGTGCGGTGCGCGGCTCATGGACGGCCGGGTCGTGGACGTCCGGCTGGGCAGGGGCCGTATCGAGGCGGTCGGCACGGCGGGCAGCCTGGGGACGGGCCGTACGGCCGCGTCCGGTGCCCCCGTCGCGCGCGTGGACCTCGCCGGCCATCTGCTCCTCCCCGCCCCCGCCGAACCGCACGCCCACGGCGACACCGCCCTGTCGGCGGAGATCGAGGGACCGGTCCCGTACGACGGTCAGGACGTCCAGCGGCGGTTCACCGAGGCCGCGTTGTCGCAACTCGGGCACGGGGCCACGGCGTTGCGCTCGCATGTGCACGTGGGGGACGTCCAGGGGCTCGGGGCGCTGGCGGCGGTGTTGCGGGCACGGCGGGCGCTGCGCGGGCTCGTCGAGGTGACGGCGGTGGCGATGCCCCGGCTGCTGACCGGGGTGGCGGGGGCGGAGGGGCTCGCGATGCTCCGGGACGCGGTGAAGATGGGCGCCACCGTGGTGGGGGGCTGCCCCGATGTGGACCCCGATCCGGCCGGGTACGTCGAGGCGGTGCTGGACATCGCCTCCGAGCACGGTTGCCCCGTCGACCTGCACACCGACGCCGACGACCCGGCCCGGCTCGCCCGGCTCGCGGCCATGGCGGGTGGCCTGCGCCCCGGCGTGACCCTCGGCCCGTGCGCGGGCCTCGCACGCCTTCCCGCCCCGGTCGCGTCCCGCGCGGCGGACCAGTTGGCGGCGGCCGGCGTGGGCGTCGTCTCCCTGCCCCAGGGCGGCTGCGGCACGGTGGACGGCGGGGGCACCGCGCCCGTACGGCTGCTGCGGTCGGCCGGGGTACGGGTGGCGGCGGGCAGCGGGGCCCTGCGGGACGTCTCCAACCCCGTGGGGCGCGGTGATCCTCTGGAAGCCGCCTATCTGCTGGCCTCACGGGACGGGTTGCGTGCGGGGGACGCGTACGACGCGGTGAGCGGGGCGGCGCGGGCGGCCCTGGGCCTGCCCGAGGTACGCGTGGAGGCCGGCTTCCCCGCCGAGCTGCTGGCCGTCCGAGGCGAAACGCTCGCCGCCGCGCTCTCCCTGGGGTACACCCGGATCGTCGTGCACCGGGGGTCTGTGGTGGCCCGCACGAGCGCGGTACGGGAGTTCTGCGGGTCCGTGGCGGGGGTGGCGGGGGCGGCGCTGGATCTCCCCCGGCAGGGGCGGGGGAAGCCGTTTCCGGGGGTGTAGGGGGCGAGGAGCGGCTTGGGGGGCGTGGGGGTAGGGATAGGGATTGAGATGAGGATTGGGATGTGGGTCTGCGGGGCCGCCTGCGGCAGGGAAATGAGCGTGGGCACGCGCGCGTGGGTTTTCTCGTGCTCCACGCGTGCGTGCCCGGTGTTTTGAAACGTGCTGTTTCGAACCGTGCTCAATGGGGGACGGGGCCGGTGTTGGTGACCGGCCCCGAAGTCGGCGGCGTGCTAGGGCTGTTCGTGCACATGGGGTGCCTTGGCCGACAGAGCCCTGCCCGTGGCGGCCGAGTCCGACCGAGTCGGACCGAGTCGGACCGAGTCGGTGTCTGACCGTCAGACGGTCGTCAGACGGTCAGACGCCCAGCATTCCGCCGCCCAAAGGGCCGCCGAAGTCGTCGACGGGGATCTCGGAGGCGCCCTGGGGGGCGCTGATGTCGCCGGCCTTGCCGAAGGTGAGGACCAGGGGGGCCTTGGCGCCCTTCGGGTCCTCGGCGAGGACGGCGAGGTCGGTCTCGATCCGGGTCAGGTCACCGTTCTTGAGGGTGAAGTCGACGGCGACCTTCTTGTTCGGCGCGTCCTTGAGGTCCTTGGCGGTGGGCAGTTCGGCGCCCGGCGGGAGGTTGTCCTCGAGCGGCTGGAGCTTGTCGAAGACGCCGGTGAGCAGCTCGCGGAAGTTGGCCTTGGCCGTGATGACCTCGGTGCCGTCCTTGCCGTCCTTGGCCTTGAAGGTGACCTCGCGGGCGATGACTCCCCGCACGGCGTCGAGGATCTTCTTCTGCGTCTTGGCGTCGAGTTCGCCGGAGCCGCCGGAGCCGGAACCGCCCGCCTCCTCACCGGCCTTCTCCAGGTCGCCGGTGTTGATCTTGACCCAGTCGCCCTCGAAGAGCGGCTTCAGGTGCTGCTCGCTCTCGGGGAGTTCGTCGAGGTCGTCGGGCGAGGGGAACGGCATGCCCATCGCGTCGCCCATGGCATCCATGTCGACGCGGTAGTACATGTAGTCGCCGACGAGGCGGTACTCGGTGAAGACCTTCCGGTCGGCCGAGATCTTCATACCGACGCCGACGAGGTCCTTCTCCCCGGAGTCGGCCAGCGGCTTCTTCGACTTGACCGTCACGTCGACGCTGAGCCCGGTGAAGAACTCCACCATCTCCGGCGGCATTTCCTCGCTGTCCTCGCCCATCAGCGCGGTGAGGTCGTCCTGGTCGGCGTCGAGCCGCATGCCGAACGCCAGCGACTTCTGCTCGCCGAGCCGCTCGACGGCGTTGTCCACCTTCTGCCCCGCGCTGAGGTTCTGGACGGTGCCGCAGGCGGCGACCGTGACGAGCACGGCGGCGGCGCAGCCGACCCCGGTGAACGCGCGGCGGAAGACGGGCGCCCCGGCGGCGGACGCGCGCGCCATGGACGTACGTACTGCGGATTTGTGCATGACGGTGATGACGTCCCCCTATGTTTTCGGCGCTCGCCGATACGGCGAACATTGTTGAGACACACGAGGCGCCCGAATGGTTGCGCGGCGAACACAATCGTTCGGGCGTACGGTCGGAGACATGCGCATTGTCATCGCTGGAGGACATGGTCAGATCGCGCTGCGGCTGGAGCGACTGCTCGTCGCGCGCGGGTACGAGGTCGCGGGGCTCATCCGCCGCGCCGAGCACGCCGACGATCTGCGCGCGGCCGGCGCCGAGCCGGTGCACTGCGATCTGGAGTCGGCCACGCTGGAGGAGGTCACCGGGCATCTGCGGGGCGCGGACGCCGCTGTGTTCGCGGCGGGCGCCGGCCCGGGCAGCGGCGCGGCCCGCAAGGACACGGTGGACCGCGGTGCGGCGGTCCTGTTCGCGGACGCGGCGGTACGGGCGGGCGTACGGCGTCACCTGGTGGTGTCGTCGATGGGGGCGGACCCGGACCACGAGGGCGACGACGTCTTCGACGTGTACCTGCGGGCGAAGGGCGAGGCCGACGCGTACGTCCGGGGGCTGGACGCCCTGGACTGGACGATCCTGCGCCCCGGTCAGCTGACGGACGACGCCGGCACCGGTCTCGTACGTCTGGAGGCGTCCACGGGGCGCGGGCCCATCCCCCGCGACGACGTGGCCGCGGTCCTGGCGGAGCTCCTGGAGACGCCGGCCACGGCCGGCCTGGTCCTGGAGACGATCAGTGGTTCGACGCCGGTCTCGGTGGCGGTGAAGTCGGTCGCGGGCAACTGAGGACCGCTGGCTCGGCGAGGCCGGTCAGAAGAGGGGCAGCTGGCCGGGGAACTCCGGGACGGCGTATCCGTCGAGCGTGGGCTGGGCCGCCCCGATCTGGGCCTGCCTGCGCGATCCGGGGCACGACACGAGTTCCCCGCTCGCGCCCGGCGGATCGTGCCGCGCGAACCGTCCGGCCACGACGGCGATCTCACGACGGCACTCGGGGCAGCTCCTGCGGCGCGATGACATGGGGTCAGTGTGCCCGGTGACCGGCGGGCCGAGTCGTAGGGAGAAGATCCCCGACTGGCCCTGCCCGCCTCTGCGTTCGGGACGGCATGCCGTCGTGCGCCCCCGCGCCGGGCGGAACGAGCCCGGGCGGAACGAGCCCGGACGGCCAGGGCAACCGCGCCGGCCTGCCGCGTGAGACACGTCACCTCGCTGTCGCCCCGACGTCCGCCCGCCCAAAGGCGGTCGCACAGCGAAGAGACCCCCTCCGATCCGCTTCTCAACGGATCGGAGGGGGTCTCCCTCCACGTGGCGGCGCCAGGATTCGAACCTGGGTAGGCTAAGCCGACGGATTTACAGTCCGTGCGGCGATCGTGCCGTGACCTCAGCGTTTCACGACTTGAGGGCTAGGTGCCCCACAGATGCCCCGCGCTAGTAGGCAGAGCCGTCATCCCTGCTGGCGCCACTCGCTACGTCCCGAGCAACATCTGATTGAACGTCTCAGGTCGAGGAAAACCCTCCGCGACAGCGCGGAGCAGTCCGACGCGAGCCAAATCTCCCGCGATGCGCCGCCCCTCTTCAATCTCAGAATGCGCCGGATATTTACCGCCATGCACGAGCTTGCTCCGAAGACTGTAAAGACCGGAAAGCTGTTTGAGAATTTCTCGGCGTTCAGTCTTTTTCGACGCCAAATAATGAGCGCCATGCATTCGGAATCGATACCCTAGGTCCCCGTGTCGTGCATTACTGTCGTAAGGCAAAAGAAGCGACTCCAGCGAGACTACAAAGTCGACAACCGCGTCAGCAGAACTGTGGCGCGCAGCCCCTAGATAGAACCTGTGTAGAGCGAAATCATGAGCCGATGCAGGCTCGCCAACATTGTACTTCTGAATCCTGCTGGCCGTCGCTCCTATCTTCTCCAAGGCAACAGGCGTCAAGAGCCGTTTCTCTCGGGATCTTTCCGGAGTCCTTAGCGGGACGCGAGAGGTTCCAACACCCGCCCAGCTCGGATTCAACGCGACTCGCATCTCACGACCGACCAGCGCGTATCCATGCAGATAGAAGGAACAAAGCCAAGCAGCCACCTCCGCCCTGACATCAGGAAATTGCGACGTACGGGGAGTTTTCACGCCGAGCAAGAGGCGAGCGGTCGGAAGCTCAAGGAATGGGTTTCCCATCCCGATTCCCCACGCGTCAAAAATGCCCCCCTGCATCTCCTGCGAGAGCGCGGTGACCCGCATGTTGCCCGTACTCAGACCCTTCTTACGGGAGGGCGAAATCGATATTCCGGACACCGGGATCGCGGCTTCATATGTGAGTCCATCCGACTGCGCAAACTCGATAACATTCGCAGCAAAAGAGTTCGCAGCGCCTTCGGTAACTGCATCAAGGCGTGACAGATCTCTCAGATGGTGACAAAGGGCAGGAAAAAGAAGGTGCCCCAACGTCCAGCGCCCTGGATCTTCTTCATATCCCGGCAACTTCGGAATATCCCCTGACCCGTCATGGGTGAGCATCCAAACAACGTCGGCATCCCAGGGAGCAAAAAACGGAAGAGACACCCCTGGTTCTTTAACCAACTCCTCAGCGCAGAGCAACGCCATTTGAGCGACGGCCGGAGTCAACAAAGGTGCGTAGCGAAACGGAGAGAAGTCAGAATGGGAGAGGATGTTGATTTCCGCACTTCGCGCGAAACTTTGCCACCCGCTCCCATCCCTTTCCCACTGCACGTGAGTTTGACTAACGGGAATCACTAGCGGAATATCAAGGGATCGCAAACGATCCGCCGCAGCAGCGCCCGCCGCCCGAAATAGAGCCTTGAGTTGATTACGGAGAGCATCCTTCGTCACTTCTGCAGCATAACGACCCCTTGCCTCCGTCGGGGATTCTTTTTGCAAGATCCGAGCCACAAGAGCTACGCACGTGCCCCCGGAGGAACAAGTGAAACGCGGCCAAGTGGTGGGGCTGCCCGGTACGCTGGTTCGCACCACTTCAGAACGGAGAGTGCTCTGCGGATGGGGCCGAAGACGACCAAGGTCTATGAGACGCTTCGGGAACGGCTCGCCAAGGGCATGTACCGCCCAGGCGAGAAGTTCCCTTCTGAACGCACCCTGACCGAGGAACTAAGTATCGGACGTACGGCACTCCGGCAGGTGCTCGCCCGTCTGGTGACCGAGGGCGCCCTGGAAGTCCGGGGTCGGAGTTCGTACCGGGTCCCAGGCGCAGTGAGCGTGAAGACACCGGAAGGGCTGGCGCCATGGCGCATCCACGGTGAGCGGGATCTCTACGACAACCGATGGGTAAAGCTTCAGCTCTGGGACGTGGAGCCCCCCGACATGGAACGGTTCGAACACCACGTCGTAAAGCTTCACCACGTTGCCGTGACGGCTGTGGTCGACGATCAGGACCGCGTTCTCATGATGTGGCGGTACCGGTTCGTGCCGGGGCGGTTCGGGTGGGAGTTGCCCGGCGGCATCGTTGACGAGGGCGAAGCGCCGGCGGAAACGGCGATGAGGGAAGTCGTAGAAGAGACGGGATGGCGCCCGAAGCGCGTTGAGCACGTCGTCACGTACCAACCCATGGTCGGCATGGTCGACTCACCGCACGAGATCTTCGTAGCTCACGGCGCCGAAAAGGTCGGAGAGCCGACCGACCTGGAAGAGGCTGGGCACATCGAGTGGGTGCCTCTCGCCGACGTTCCGGGGCTCATGGCACGGGGTGAGCTGTTGGGTTCCGGAACCCTAGTCGCGCTGCTTCACATCCTGGCGACCAGGGGTAGGCAGGGCATCACAGCCGCTCACTGAGAAGGTCGACGCGACGGCGTTGCCGCACCGATCCGGTGCGGCCTGCCAAGAGCCGCGCCTGCCGCAGATGGGTGTTCGCGTCCTCGTACTCGGCACGAGAAAGGTGCGCTTGGGCAAGATCGGTGTGAAGCCCCGCCTTAGCTCGCACAAAGGTGGGGTCCATCACCTCAAGCGCGCTGTAGAGGCTGGTCACGGCTTCGTCGTCTCCGAGTAGAGCCAGAACGTTGCCGCGCCATCGTTCCAGATGAGCGCCGTTCAGGAAGATGCTCAGCATGTCCGGGTCACGGTCCTCAGGGCCCGGAGGGATCACGTCCATGGCCGCTTCCAACGCGCGCTTGCAGTCGTCCACCATGCTGGCGTGCGCGCACACTTCGGCTTCGGCCGCGTGCAACCATGCCCGAAGCCGAGGCGAGCCTGACTGGCCCACGGTGCGCTGAGCGTCGCGTACGAGGTCCACTCCGAGCGCGGGACGTCCGGCATCGCAAAGTACGTATGCCTGCTCAGCCATGGCGTGCGCGAGGTACATCGGGGCTTCGGCGTCGCGCGCGGCATGCTTCGCCAACTCGTAGTGACGCCAAGCCCGTTCGACCGCTCCCGAGTCGATCGCCTGCCACGCAGCGAGGGTGGACGCCCCGGCCAATGCGAGCGCTACGGGGCGGCGCGCGGACGGTAGTACAGCGAAGTTCAGCGCGTCCTCAAGAGCGTTGAGGTGTCCCGTCATTTGGTCGACGAGACTCGCCGCACCCCTCTGCCTGTCCATGGTGCGGAGTAGTTCGGTCTGGCTGTTGAACGCCTCCACCATGGACCTGCTGACGCTTGCGGCCGAATCGATCCGGCTCAACAAGTCGTCGTACCCGTCGGCCGTCGGGATCGTCGACTTCTGGGGTGCGTCCCTCAGCTCGGCGTCGGTCACACCGAGCAGGTTGCGCAGAACCGCCGCGTAGCGGTCCGAGATCGGGCGCCGACCGTTCTCCCATTCCGACACGTACACCCGCAGACTCGCGGTTGAGGCAACGTCGGTGAGGTTCCGTCGGGCGTATTGCTCGATCTCACGGATGAGCCGCTCCTGAGACCAGCCTCGCGCGGTCCGCGCGTTCCGCAGTCCTGATTCTGCGCTCACAAGGCACCCCGTTCAGCGTCAGCCTGATCGCCTCTAACCCATGGTGCCTTACATCGCCGCAGGTCAAAAGGGGTTAACACCAACCCTAACTGGCCGTTCATGAACGTTAGTTGACTGCCGCGACACCCCCTCCCAGAGGTCTCCTTGAGGTGCACCGCGAGGGGCGGTCGCCACTCAATCCGGCGAACCACCTTGACTCTGGTGCGCACCAGATGCACTCTACTGGTGCGCACCAGTTAGCCGGGCTAGACCCGACGCGCGGTGCGAAGGCAACGCCCGGAGGAAAGCCCCCGGCGGGGGTGAGTACGAAGGCAGCGTCCGTTGGTTGAGAACTCAACAGCGTGCATAGAGATCGACGGGGTTCGTCCCCGTCCCCGTGACGGCCGGGTGAGGACCGTCGACGGCCGCTCGCGGTCGTTCTGCTGGCGCCGAGCAGTGCGAATAGGGCGCCCCGACACCTTCGAGGCTCGGGGCCGGACGGCCGTGGCGACGGCTCCGGTGAAGCCCTCGGATTCCCCTTCGTCTCCGACTCGGAGGTCCCCGTGACCCGTCGAAGACCTTCGGGGCCGCCCCGCTGGACCGGCGCGGCGGCATCCCCAACGCGTCACCCGACCACTTCCGCCGCGCGGTGAATGCGGCGGCCGGTTGCCTGCCTCGCCCGTCCGGGCCCGCGTGCTGCGCGGGGCTCGTACGGGCGGGGTCGAGGGGAGCCGGACATCCGACTCCAACGGCGCGCGGCCCCGGTGCGGGAACACCGGGGCCGCTGTTCGGGCCGTTCACCCTGCGAGAGGAACACGACCCAATGAAGCACATCGTGACTGTTCAGGACGCTGTTACGGCGTTCGCCGACTGGCTGGAGCCGACCAGCGCGGAACTGGACGAGATCGACCTGGAGTCCCCCGTCATCCTGGCGGAGGTCGACCTGTTGGACGCGCAGATCAAGGCCATGGACCGCCCCGAGAACGAGGTCGACGCCCGCCGTGTCCGCCGGGCGCGTAACCGGGTGCTGGCCGCGCGGCGGGATGCGGCCAACCGCACCGTCGGCGCGATGCTGCCGGGGGGTGCCGCGTGAGCGCCCCGAACACGAAGCTGACCGCCGCGCACGCCGAGGTGAAGGCGGAGATCACGCGCACGGACACCAAGACGGGGCTGTTGCTCGCGTTCGTCGGTGCGGTGCTCGCCGGCACGTGGACCGTGGCCCGTGACCTGCCCCTGAACCTGCCCGCCTACGTCGCGGGCGGGTTGGGGGTGGCATTGCTGGTCGCGGCGGCCGGTCTGCTGCTGCGGTCGACCCGCCCGAACCTGCGCGGTCGGCACGGGTTCCCGCTGTGGGCGACCCTGACCGCCGAGGAGGTCACCGCCACCGTCAGCAGCGGGGATCTCGCGGCGGACGTCGCCGGGCTGTCCCGGCTCGCGGTGGTGAAGTTCACCGCCCTGCGCCGCGCGGTCGACCTCACCATGACCGGCGGTGCCCTGCTCATCCTCGCGGCCCTGCTCGCGGCGGGGGGTGCGCTGTGAAGACCAGGACCGTACTTCCCGCCGTCGCGATGACGGCGGTGTCCATGGTGCTCACCCTCGCCGTGGTGGTGATGTGGCTCGGTGCCGTCATGCCGTGGCCCGTTGCCCTAGTCGTCGGACTCGGCATCGACGGCGGATGGCTGGCCACCCTCGCCTATGAGCGCCGGTTGGCCGCGCAGGGCGACCACAGCCGTCCGGTGACCGCCGTCGGCTGGACGTTCGGTCTGCTCGCCACGGGCGTCCTGGTCGCGCACGCGCTGACCGCCGACCAGTCGCGCGGCGCGTGGCTGGCCGTGGTGTGGCTGCCGGTCGCGGCCAAAGCTCTGTGGCTGGTCCACGGGTTGTGGGAGCACACCGCGCTGACCCCGGTCGCGTTGGAGGCCATCGCGGGCATCCAGCAGGAAGCCCGCGACGAGGCGGCCGTGGCCCGTGCCCGGCTGCGGGCGGAAGCGGCCACCGAGGAGACCCGGCTGACGGCCGTGACGCAAGCCGGGGCGCGCGTCGCACGCGTCCAGGCCAAGACCGCCGAAACCCTCGCCGGGGCGTGGTCGACGCTGGAGGCGGCGCGGCGCGGTGAGGACACCGGCAGGGCGCTGACCAGCGTGACGACCCGCGTCACGCCCGACGTCACACCCGCGTGGGAACTGCCCGTGTGGGGCCCCATCGAGCCGGTTTCCTCACTCGCGCTGGAGACCGGGCCCGCCCTCACGGACGCTCAGCTTGACGCGCTGGTCGACGAGATCCGTCACAGCGAGACGCCCGCGCTGTCCTACAGGGAGATGTCTGCCCGGTTCCGCGCGGCCGGCCACTCCGCATCCGAGGTCCGTCTTCGGGCCGCGTGGAAGCGGGTTGCCTGATGGTGGCCCGTGCAGCATTCTTCGACCCGGACGGCGACCGCTACGGCATACCGACCTACCCGTGGCGGTGCGCGCCGGGCGGCTACGCCACCCGGCGCGGACTCCTCGCCAAGCCAGTACGGCCGATGACGTCGCGCAAGTGGGGCGCCCTTGCCCTGGCGATGCTCGCCCGCGGTACGTGCCCCGCGTGCCGGATCACTTACAGCTACTGCCTGCCGACCTCGCTCGGCACGTGCGTTGCCTGCGCCTATCCCGAAGAACAGCGCGCCGCTTGATCACGCAAGGGGTAGAAACCCTCCCCCTCCGCAAAGGGGTACGGACTGTACCCCTTACCGCCCGGTAGGGCGCTCACCATCACTTGCGCGGGCCCGGCCGCTCACCTCCTACAGCGACGGACCGGGCCCGCCCCTCCCACCTGATTTCGGAAGGAAGTCTCAGTGAAGCACCCCGACGACGACAACGAACTGTTCAACCGGCTCGAAGCCGAGATGGCCGCCGACTCCGGCCCGGACCCGCGGGCGGATGTGGTCGACCTCGACAAGGCCCGCTCAGCCCGGACGGGGTCGGCCGGCCCGACCACCCGACCCGCCCCCGACCCGTCGGCCGACTCCAACACCGGTCGCGCGGACGCCGAGTCGGCCGACCCGACCGCGCCCGTCATGGTCGACCAGGCCACCCCGACCGCAACCGGCCCCGGCTACCTCGGTCGACTCGCGGGCGCCCGGCGCCGCACGGTCATCCCGGTGTGGCTGAAGTCGGTTGCGGAGCTGCGCACGGCGTCGGCATGGGTGGCTCGCCACTACGCCCACACCGCCGGGTACCACGCGTTGCGTGCCCCGGTCTACGCCGCTCGGCTCGCCCTGCAAGCCC
Source organism: Streptomyces sp. NPDC030296 (assembly GCF_055572815.1). NCBI lineage: Bacteria > Bacillati > Actinomycetota > Actinomycetes > Kitasatosporales > Streptomycetaceae > Streptomyces > Streptomyces sp. NPDC030296. Next base: position 27,219 of record NZ_JBVICQ010000003.1, on the reverse strand, counting down.
CGACGGGTGCCGCCCGGTTCGTGGGCGGGACCATTCGGTGGGTGACCGACCGCGAGGGCGAGCCGGTGCGCCTGGCCGCCGTTCGCCGCGAGGACGCGGCTGAGTACCTGAAGCTGTCCCGGCAGCGGGATGGACGTGTCCGGCTCCGCACTCTGGTGGCCGTGCTCGGCATGTTCGTCGGTGTCGGCTCCGCGCTGGCTATCTACGTCCTCGCCCCCGGCTGGCTTCAGGTGGTGTCGGTGAGCGCGCTGGTGATGGCGCTCGGGTCGGCCGGGCGGCGCGCGGACGCCCCCGTCATCCACCGGGCGGTGGAACTGCCCAAGGCGGTCAAGCTCACATCTGACATCGTGCTGCGCGCGCTGGGCTCGCTCGGCATTCCCGCGATCAACCAGGCGCAGGGCAAGGGGCGGGACGGGTTCGAGTTCACCGCGCCGATCACCCGAGATGGGCCCGGCTGGCGCGCGGAGGGCAACCTGCCCTACGGCGTGACGGTCACGGACATCATCGAGCGGCGCGAGCGGCTCGCGTCCGGTCTGCGGCGCCCGCTGGGCTGTGTGTGGCCCGAAGCGGTGCCCAACGAGCACACCGGGCGGCTCGTGCTGTGGGTCGGTGACCAGGACATGAACCAGGCCAAGAAGCCCGCATGGCCGCTGGTCAAGACAGGCTTGGTGGACCTGTTCAAGCCGGTCGCCTACGGCACTGACCAGCGCGGACGCTGGGTTGAGGTCACTCTCATGTACATCGCTGGCGTCATCGGCGCCATCCCTCGCATGGGCAAGACGTTCCTTCTGCGGCTGTTGCTGCTCATCGCTGCCCTCGATCCGCGGGCGGAGCTGCACACCTACGACATGAAGGGAACCGGCGACCTCGACCCGGTCGGCAACGCCGTCTCCCACCGCCATGCTGCGGGCGACGACGACGAGGCGATCGGCTACGCACTGGCCGACTTCCGCGCCCTGCGCGAGGAACTGCGGCGCCGTACCAAGGTGATCCGCTCGCTTCCCCGCGACATCTGCCCGGAGTCGAAGGTGACCAGCCCGCTCGCAGACAAGCGCTCCCTTGGGCTGCACCCGATCGTGGTCGGGGTGGATGAGTGCCAGGTGCTGTTCGAGCACCCCGAGCACGGCAAGGAGTTCGAGGAGATCGCCACCGACCTGGTCAAGCGCGGCCCGGCCACCGGGATCGTGCTGTTGCTGGCCACCCAGCGCCCCGACGCCAAGTCGCTGCCCACCGGCATCAGCGCGAACGCTGGCGCCCGGTGGTGCCTGAAGGTGATGGGGCAGACCGAGAACGACATGGTGCTCGGCACCTCGGCCTACAAGCGCGGCGTGCGGGCGACCATGTTCGCCTGGGGAGACAAGGGCATCCACTACTTCGTGGGCGAGGGAGCCGACGCGCGGATCGTCGCATCTGTGTACGTCGACGCCCCCGCGGCCGACGCCATCGCCGCCCGTGCCCGCACGGCCCGCGAGAAGGCTGGACTGCTGTCCGGTCACGCGCTCGGGGAGGCACCCGAGACGGTTACCGGGCCCGCCTACGACCTGCTCGCCGACATCCTCGCCGTCGTCCCCGCCAAGGAGACCAAGGCATGGTCCGAAACGGTCGTGGCCCGGCTCGCAGAGCTGCGCCCCGAGGTCTACGACGGATGGGAGCCCGACGCCCTCGCCGCCGCGCTCAAGCCGCACGGCATCGCCACCATCCAGGTCGGCCGCCGGCTGAAGGGCAAGGTCGTCAACCGGCGTGGCATCGACCGCTCCCACATCACCGCCGCGATTGCGGAGCGTGACGGAAAGCGGGACGCGAGCTGACCGTCCGGGGCCGCTAACGATAGCGCCACACCCCGCTAACGTTAGCGGCCCCGCTAGCGCCCCAAACCAGCTCTGATCAGGCCGCTAGCGGATAGCGGCCCACCTGCGGAAACCCCTGGAATCCCGCCTGGAAGGGCCTTTCATGACCCTCGTCTTCCTTGCTATCGCCTGCCTACTCACCGTCACGCTTGGTTACGCCGGGCTGTGCGCGGCCTCGCCGTTCGGTGACTGCCGCAAGTGCTCTGGCATGGGGCACGCCCTGAAGACCGACCGCAAGGGACGCACGAAACGCGGCAAGGACTGTCGCCGCTGCAAGGCCACCGGCAAGCGCATACGCGTCGGCCGCTGGCTCTACAACCGCTGGGCCCGCATCTACCGCGCCGGAACCGACACCCCCCGCCCGGAAGGAATCCGATGATCTTCGACATCTCCGCCGTGCTGCTGTTCGGGGCCGCCTCGGCCCTCGCCGTCAAGACCAAGTCCGCCGGGGGCGGCGCCGCCATCGTGCTGTTCCTGTTCGGGTTCTTCGCCGCCGGAACCGGCGCGTACGAGCCCATCCGCGACCTGGTGCAGGCGTTCGCCAGCGCCACCACCGAACTCGGCAACTGACCGGAGGCTATGACCGTGAACGAAGCCACTCGCCTTCCGGCCGTGTACGACACGGCGGCCACGGACATCCACCACCCCACCCCGGTTACGCCCGCGCACATGGCGCCGCTCATGCCCGTTCGGCCCGGCGGCATACCGGCGGTGGCGAGCGTCGTCCTGCCCGACGGCCGTGTCGTCACCGGCTACGCCATCGAGCCCGCCAAACCCGAACCGGCCGCGGCCAAGCAGGCCGTTTCCCGCGCGGCTGTGAACGTCGCGCTCGGGGGCGTGGGGTTCGCCGCCGTCTGCGGCGGACTGCTCATGCTCACCACGTTCATCACCGCGCTGACCGCGTTCGTCACCCAGCTCATCACCCTCGCCGCCGTGCTGTTCGGCGGATACGTCGCCGTCCAGGTCTTCAAGCCCAGCGAGGCCAAGAGCGGCAACACCTTCCACATCCGCAAAGCGATCTTCAAGCGCAACCACTTCAACGGCTGACAGGGAGCCCTCACGTGTTCAAGATCCGCGTCATCTGCGACCCCGCCGACACCGACCGCATCACCACCACGCTCACCACCGCGTTCACGACCGGCGACGTGCGCCGGTACCCGACCCGCGACGGCAAGCGCACCCGCCTCTACCTCACCGCCGACCACCGCCCCACCCCCGAGAACTGGCCCACCCCCGAGCAGGCATACGCGGGCGCCCCCAGCATCAACAGCGAGATCGGCTGGACCGCCCGCTTCCTCGCCAACGCCGAGTGCTACACCGATCTCGGCCGGGAGTTCTACCTGCGCAAGGCCGCCCTGCTCGACCGCATCGCCCTGCTCGACGAACCCGCCGCCACGGGCAACGCCACCACGACCGCCGAAGCCGCGGCCGCGTTCCTGCTCGACATGGACCAACCCGGCGTCATCTGCGACCCGCGCGCCTACGTCCGCCAGCAGTACGCCCACACCCTCACCGACCACCAGTAGCTACGCCAAGGGCGGCCCCCCATTCCGCCAAGAACCGGGGCCGCCCTTGCCAACCAGCACCCTTCAAGGAACTGGAGACATCCAGCATGACCCAACTCGCCCCGCTTCGGCGAGCACTGGAGCTCGCCGCCCGCGGCCTGCCCGTGCTGCCCTTACGCCGCGGCAAGGTCCCGTTCGGCAACTGCCCCTACTGTGCCGACAACGCGTGCGGCGGTCGGCCGAACATGAAGACCCCCGGCCCCTGCACCTGTCTGGCGCCCTGCCACGCGTGGGCCGCCGCTACCACCGACCCCCGCGTCCTCACCTCACCCGCATGGGCCCGAGCGTGGCGGACGGCGGTGTCTGTTGCTTACCACCCTGGTGGCGCCGGGGTGACTGTCGTCGACCTCGACAACGCCGACGCCCTCGCATGGGCCCGCGACAACCTGCCCGCCACCCGCACCGTGCCCACCACACGGGGCGAGCACTGGATCTACCGGGGCGCCATGCCGTCCGCGAACGCCGTCCGCCCCGGTGTCGACGTCAAGTCGCTCTCGCAGTACGCCCGGTGGCTCGGCCCCGGCACCGGCCACATGGCGGCCCTGCCGGCGGCCGTGCGCGCGCTGGTCGTGAAGGAAGACACCACCCCCGCCGGGCGCGGGGTGGCTTCTTCCCTCCCGGCGCGCGCCCGGTGGGACCGGACGGTTGCCACCGGATGCCGCCACACCGAGCGCTACGTCCGCACCGGCCTGGACCGCGGCCTCGCCCTCGTACGGGCCCGCACCGAATCCGGCGCAGGCTCGCAGGCGTTCGGTGTGGCCCGGTTCCTCGTCGCGCAGCACACGGCGTGCCCCGGCCCGTGTGGACTGGACGCCATCGGCGAGGAGATCACGGCCGCTGCCGTCTCCGTCGGCGTCCCCGAGCCCTACGCCCGCCGCGCAGTCACCAACGGCCTCCAGACGACCGAGGGACGTGCGGCATGACCAAACCATCCCGAAACCCTGTAAACGACCCTCAGGGCGCCGTACAGGGTGCTCCACAGCCGCCCGTGGGCGAGCCGAAGGGCGCCGCCCGCAAGGGCGTCCTTTCTGCCCTTGGTTCTGACTCGCAGACGACCACCGTCACCGGCATCGCCCCAGGGCTCCAAGTCCGGTGCGACGGCGTGCCGGTCGCGGACTGGCTCTGCGTCTGCGGGCAGCACGAACGGGCCCGTGGCCGCGGGGCCGTCGCCCGGTTGACCGATCGCGTCATCGTCGGCATCTGCCCCCACACCACCGCCGCCGAAGGGAGGACGGCAGCATGATGGACACCCGCACCACCCAGGGCGAGCAACTACCCCCGCCGTCCAACCCCCTCGCGGTCGCCCGCCGTCTCCTGCCCGACTGGCAGACCGAGGACGGACAACTCGTGTGCCGACGCTGGCGCGCGTCCTGGATGCGGTGGAACGGAACCTGCTGGCGCGAGATGGACGAAGCGCAGGTCCGGGCCGCCATGTACAAGCGCCTGGAGCACGCCGTCTACCTGGCACCGGTCAAGGACGGCGAGACCGAGGAACGCGACTGGGCGCCCACGAAGCAGAAGATCAGCAACCTGCTCGATGCCCTGGGCTCGATCATCCTCCTGCCCACCGACACCGACGCCCCCGCCTGGATCGACGACGAGGGCGCCACCGGACAGGACCACGGCCCCATCGTCGCGTGCCAGAACGGGCTGCTGCGCATCCAGGATCGGGCACTCCTGCCGCACACCCCGGAGTTCTTCAACATCGTCTCCGTGCCGTTCGACTACGACCCCACCGCGACCGCCCCGACCTGGGAACGCTTCCTCTCGCAGGTCTGGCCCGACGACCCCGACTCCATCACCGCCCTTCAGGAATGGTTCGGCTACGTCGTCTCCGGCCGCACCGACCAGCAGAAGATCCTTCTCATCGTGGGCCCGTCCCGCTCGGGCAAGGGCACCATCGCCCGCGTGCTGAAATCGCTGGTCGGCAAGGAAAACCTCGCCGGGCCCACCCTCGCCGGTCTCGGCACGAACTTCGGACTCGGCACCCTGATCGGCAAACCGCTCGCGGTCATCTCCGACGCCCGCCTGTCCGGCAACGACAACAGCCAAGTCGTCGAACGGCTGCTGACGATCTCCGGTGAGGACACCATCGACGTCGACCGCAAATACCGCGAGCCTTGGACCGGCAAGCTGCCCTCACGGCTGGTGATCCTGTCCAACGAGCTGCCGCACTTCGGCGACTCCTCCGGCGTCATCGCCAACCGGTTCATCCTCCTCAGCACCCGCCTGTCATGGCTGGGCAAGGAAGACACCACCCTCACCGACCGGCTCACCGCCGAGATGCCCGGCATCCTCAACTGGGCCCTGGAAGGGCTCGCCCGCCTGCAACGCACCGGCCGGATCACCGAACCGGCATCCAGCCGCGAGGCCATCACCACCATGCGCGACACCGCCTCGCCCACGAGCGCGTTCGTCCGCGAACGCTGCACCACCGGACCTGCCTGCACCGTGCCCGTGGATGCGCTGTGGAACGTCTGGCGCGAGTGGGCCGAGGACAACGGCGTGCGCCCCGGCACGAAGCAGGTCTTCGGCCGCAACCTGCTCTCCGTCGTCCCCCAACTCAACCGCACCCGGCCCCGCGACGCGTACGGCCGGCAGGTGGCCACGTACACCGGGATCACGCTGAACGTGTCCGAACCACATTTGCCTGAGTCGTGACTCATCGCGACTCAGGCCCTCACCAACCTGCTCTGAGTCGCGATGAGTCGCGACTCAGAGCAATGTCACTCCAACTCCCCCACCACCCTGGAGGAACCGAAACCGTGGCCGCCGCCCGGAAGCTCAAGCTCCGTGAAGTCCTGGAAGAGATCGGCGTCAGCCGCGCGTCCTTCTACCGCATGAGGGCTCGTGGTCAGGCGCCGCGCATCACCTACCTCCCCAACGGCCAGATCAGGATCAGCCGCAGCGACCTGGACGAGTGGTGGAGCAACCTCGAACGCCCTGCCTACTGATCGACCGCCCCTGACAACCGCTCGACCACGGGCCCGCCTCACGGCGGGCCCGTTCTCATGGAAGGACCCATGTGGGCACCACGTACGACGTTCGAATCTGGGCCGTCCGTCAGCGCAAGGACCGGGGCCAGTCCTCAGCCGAACTGCGCTGGAAAGTGGGCGACACCCCGCACTCGCAGACGTTCGCCACCAAGACCCTCGCCGACAGTCGGCGCGCGGAACTCCTGACCGCCGTCAACGGCGGTGAGCCCTTCGACGAGGCGACCGGCGTGCCGGTCAAGGAGATCCGACAGCGCAACGACGTGACGTGCTACCAGCACGCACGCGACTACATCGAGATGAAGTGGCCGACGGCGCCCGCGAAGACCCGCACAGGTCTCGCCGACACCATGGCAACGGCCATGCCGGTACTCGTGACCAGCCGTCGCGGCATGCCCGACCCGCGGGTACTGCGCCAGGCCCTCTACAGCTGGGCGTTCAACTTCAACCGCTGGACCGAGGACCCGCCGGCCGAAGTCGCGCGCGTCCTCGCGTGGGTGGAGCGCAACGCGATGCCCGTCAGCGCCCTGGACGACCCCCTCGTGATGCGCAAGGTGCTGACCGCCTTCACACAGCGCCTTGACGGCAAGAAGGCCGCCGCCTCGACCGTGAAGCGCAAGCGCGCCGTCTTCCACAACGCGCTGGGGTTCGCGGTCGAGGCCCGGCGCCTGCCCCACAACCCACTCACCCAGGTTCAGTGAATGATCCCACCGACCACCGACGGGATCGACCCCGGCTGTGTGGTCAACCCTCGCCAAGCGCGCACGCTGCTGGACGCGGTCGCCACGCAGGGCTCCCGTGGTGAGCACCTCAAGGCGTTCTTCGGTTGCCTCTACCACGCGGCCCTGCGCCCGGCTGAGGCCGTCTGGCTGCGCCATGAGAACTGCGAGTTGCCCGCGTCCGGGTGGGGCACGTTGCACCTGGACGGTTCCCGTCCCCGCGTCGGTCGCGGCTGGACCGACTCCGGCGACCCGCACGACACGCGAGGGCTGAAGTGGCGCCCCGAGCGGGAGATCCGGCACGTCCCCATCCCGCCGCACTTCACCGCCATGCTCCGCGAGCACATCCAGGCCCACGGCATCGCACCCGACGGTCGGCTGTTCCGCACCGCCCGCGGGGGACTCGTGCAGGAGAGCGGCTACGGCGAGGTGTGGGCCCGCGCGCGCAGGAAGGCGCTCACGCCGCAGCAGCACGCCTCTCCGCTCGCCGCACGCCCATATGATCTTCGTCACGCGTGCGTGTCCCTTTGGCTGAACTCCGGGGTCGACCCGGTGGAGGTCGCACGGCGCGCCGGCCACTCGGTGGCTGTCCTGCTGAAGGTCTATGCGAAGTGCCTCGACGGAGCTACGGCCATGGCGAACGCCCGAATTGACGCGGCGCTGGAGCATTGGGCGTGACGACGTGCCCCACAGATGCCCCACACGCACTGGTCAACAGGCGAATCAGGGTGAGGCAAGGTGGGGCAAAGCCCTAGAAATCGCCCCACGGTCAGCCTGAATACCAGAAGGGCCCGCGATCAGCTTTTCAGCTGGTCACGGGCCCTTTCGGTCCTGTGGCGGCGCCAGGATTCGAACCTGGGTAGGCTAAGCCGACGGATTTACAGTCCGCTCCCATTGGCCACTCGGGCACACCGCCTGGGATTTGCCACCCTTCGAACCGCTTTTCAGCGGTGCTCCGTGGCGACGACGTAAACGATACCTGATGCGTGGGGGTGCTTCGCCACCTGATTGATCAGTACTCGGAGGGGGCTGGGTGGCTAGGCTTGTCCGGATGCGGCGCGGGACCTGACACCGGGCTCGGCGATCGCCTTCGCGCGCGCCGGCACGTGTCCGATGGTCCCGACACGCCCCCCGATACCCCGATACAAGGAGCCACAGGACATGGCCGACTCCAGTTTCGACATCGTCTCGAAGGTCGAGCGGCAGGAGGTCGACAACGCCCTCAACCAGGCCGCCAAGGAGATCTCGCAGCGCTACGACTTCAAGGGCGTCGGCGCCTCGATCTCGTGGTCCGGCGAGAAGATCCTGATGGAGGCGAACTCCGAGGACCGGGTGAAGGCCGTCCTCGACGTCTTCCAGTCCAAGCTGATCAAGCGGGGCATCTCGCTGAAGGCGCTGGAGGCGGGTGAGCCCCAGCTGTCCGGCAAGGAGTACAAGATCTTCGCGGAGATCCAGGAGGGCATCTCCCAGGAGAACGCCAAGAAGGTGGCGAAGATCATCCGCGACGAGGGCCCGAAGGGTGTCAAGGCCCAGGTCCAGGGCGACGAACTCCGCGTGAGCTCCAAGAGCCGTGACGACCTGCAGTCCGTGATCGCCCTCCTCAAGGGCAAGGACTTCGACTTCGCGCTCCAGTTCGTCAACTACCGGTAGGTCGTACCGGAGGGTGGGCCCTCGGCCGGAGCCAGGGCCCACCCGTCGTGCGCGCTCAGCGTCGGGAGTGGCCGAACAGCAGGCGGTAGGCGATCAGCAGGACCAGGGAGCCGCCGATCGCGGCCGCCCAGGTGGCGCCGTCGTAGAAGTCCTTGCTGATCGGGTGGTCCAGCCAGCGGGCGGAGATCCAGCCGCCGATGAACGCTCCCGCGACGCCGATGAGGGTCGTGCCGATGAAGCCGCCCGGGTCGCGGCCCGGCAGCAGGAACTTGGCGATGGCGCCGGCCAACAGCCCCAGAACGATCCAGCCGATGATGCTCATGCCGTGAACCTGCCCTTTCGTGCCGTGCCTGTGCCGCGCCCGGGGGTGTCGTCTCCGTCACGTCGCTCCCGACGGTCGCGTCCGTGGTTCCTGAGGGTTCCGTGGTGCCGGGCCCGGTCGTCGTGCTCTGTTGATGCGGAAGACGCCTCCCGTACGTCCGGCGGTTGCGCTGGTCAGTAGGGTGCGGCTCATGACACAGCCGGTTTCGGCCGCCCCGTTGCGGCGCACGCTCGGTGTCGGTGACGCGGTGGTCGTCGGCCTCGGATCGATGGTCGGCGCGGGCATCTTCGCGGCGCTGGGGCCCGCGGCGCACGCCGCCGGGTCCGGGCTGCTCCTCGGTCTCGCGCTCGCGGCCGTCGTCGCCTACTGCAACGCCATGTCCTCCGCCCGGCTCGCGGCCCTCTACCCGGCCTCGGGCGGCACCTATGTGTACGGGCGTGAGCGGCTCGGCGCCTTCTGGGGGTATCTGGCCGGCTGGTCCTTCGTCGTCGGCAAGACCGCCTCGTGCGCGGCCATGGCGCTCACCGTGGGGGCGTACGTGTGGCCGGAACAGGCGCACGCCGTGGCCGTGGCCGCGGTGGTGGCGCTGACGGCCGTGAACTACGGCGGCATCCAGAAGTCCGCCTGGCTGACGCGGGTGATCGTCGCCGTCGTGCTGGCGGTCCTCGCCGCCGTGGTCGTCGTGTGCCTCACCTCCGGCAGGTCCGACGCCGGGCGGCTGGACATCGGGGCGTCGGGCGGCGTGGGCGGGGTGCTGCAGGCGGCCGGACTGCTGTTCTTCGCGTTCGCCGGGTACGCGCGGATCGCGACCCTGGGCGAGGAGGTGCGCGACCCGGCGCGCACCATCCCGCGTGCGATCCCCCTCGCGCTGGGCATCGCGCTCGTGGTGTACGCGGCCGTCGCGGTCGCCGTGCTGTCCGTGCTGGGCTCGGGCGGCCTCGGGCAGGCGTCGGCCCCGCTGGCCGAGGCGGTACGGGCGGCCGGGGCGCCGGGGCTCGTGCCCGTCGTGCGGGTCGGTGCGGCGGTGGCCGCGCTGGGGTCGCTGCTGGCGCTGATCCTGGGGGTCTCGCGGACGACGCTCGCCATGGCCCGCGACCGGCATCTGCCGGGCGTCCTGGCCGCCGTGCACCCCCGGTTCCAGGTGCCGCACCGGGCGGAGCTGGCCGTCGGCGCGGTGGTCGCGGTGCTGGCCGCGACCGTCGACCTCCGGGGCGCGATCGGCTTCTCCTCGTTCGGCGTGCTCGCGTACTACGCGGTCGCCAACGCGTCCGCGTGGACGCTGAGTTCCGCGCCGGTCTCACGGATCGTGCCCGTCGTGGGGCTCGTCGGCTGCGTCGTCGTGGCGTTCGCGCTGCCCTGGGTGTCAGTGGTGGTGGGCGCCGCCGTACTGGGCGCGGGGGCCGCGGCCTACTTCGTACGGCGGTGGTGGCAGCGCCGCGGCCTCGCCGGTCAGTAGCGTCCGGCGAAGGGCTCGTCCGTAGAGATGATCTCGCGGCCCAGGGGCATCAGGGAGAGCGGGACGAGCTTGAAGTTGGCGATGCCGAACGGGATGCCGATGATCGTGATGCAGAGCGCCAGGCCAGTGAAGATATGGGTCAGCGCGAGCCACCAGCCCGCCAGGACCAGCCACAGGACGTTGCCGACGCACGAGGGCGCGCCCGCGTCACGGCGCTCGATCGTCGTGTACCCGAAGGGCCACAGGGCGTAGACGCCGATACGGAACGCCGCGATGCCGAAGGGGATGCCGATGATCGTGACGCAGAGGAGGAGTCCCGCGACCACGTAGCCGAGGAAGAGCCAGAAGCCGCTGAGGATGAGCCAGATGATGTTGAGGATCGTCTTCACTGGGGGCGACCTGCCATCTTCTCGAGTCGGGCGATGCGTTCGGCCATGGGCGGGTGCGTGGAGAACATCTTCGAGAAGCCCTGACCGGGCCGGAACGGGTTCGCGATCATCATGTGGCTCGCCGTCTCGATGCGGGGTTCGGGGGGTAGCGGGAGCTGTTTGGTGCCTGTTTCGAGCTTGCGCAGGGCGGCGGCGAGGGCCAGCGGGTCGCCGGTGAGCTGGGCGCCGGAGGCGTCCGCCTCGTACTCCCTGGACCGGCTGATCGCGAGCTGGATGAGACTGGCGGCGAGCGGGCCCAGGATCATGATCAGCAGCATGCCGAGAAGACCGGGGCCGTCATCGTCGTCGGAGCGGCCGATGGGGATCAGCCAGGCGAAGTTGACCAGGAACATGATCACGGAGGCGAGGGCTCCCGCGACCGATGAGATCAGGATGTCGCGGTTGTAGACGTGGCTCAACTCGTGGCCGATGACACCGCGCAGCTCCCGTTCGTCGAGGAGGCGGAGTATGCCGTCCGTGCAGCACACGGCCGCGTTGCGCGGGTTGCGGCCCGTCGCGAACGCGTTCGGGGCGTCGGTCGGGGAGATGTACAGGCGGGGCATGGGCTGCCTGGCCTGGGTGGAGAGCTCACGGACCATGCGGTACAGGGCGGGGGCCTCGAACTCGCTGACCGGGCGGGCGCGCATCGCGCGTAGAGCCAGCTTGTCGCTGTTCCAGTAGGCGTACGCGTTCGTGCCGAGGGCGACGACGACCGCGATGATCAGACCCGTCCGGCCGAAGAGGCTGCCTATGACGATGATGAGTGCGGACAGCCCCCCGAGGAGTACGGCGGTCCTGAGCCCGTTGTGCCGGCGGTGCACGGTACGCCCTCCAAGTCGTGCGGCAGGGGAACCCTTTGCCTGCTGTCGCTGTTGACTCCACTTCTCAGTGGACCCTCCCGTACTGGTCAACGCCAGGCGGAGAGCACTAGTTCCCTTGTGCGCGCGGGCCGGGGCGGGGCCGTCCGGGTGACGGCCGGACGCCTCGGCACGCACGCGTGTACGGGGCATCGAGTGCCCACGCGTGCGTGCCGGATGCCAGGGGGTGGCTGTGCCTGTCGGTTCGACCGGCTCTGGAAGGGCTCTAGAAGAGGGCGGTGTCGGCGAAGCGCAGGACCAGTTGGGGGGCTCCGGAGAGGGCGATGCCGACGATTCCGGTGAGGGCGATCGCGAGGGTGAGGGGGGCGGGGACGCGGTGCGGCTCGGGTTCGCCCTCGGGGGCGCGGAACAGCAGCGCGGTCCACTGGAGGTAGTAGAACAGTGCGATCACGACGTTGACGGCCATGACGACGGCGAGCCAGCCGAGGCCCGCGTCGACGGCCACCGAGAAGACGGTGACCTTGGCGAACAGGCCGATGACGCCCGGCGGCAGTCCGGCGAGGCAGAGCAGGAAGAAGCCCAGCAGCAGCGCGGTCAGGGGGCTCGACGCGTAGAGGCCGCGGTAGTCGCTGACCCGGTTGAGGGTCCTGGTGCGGCCGACGAGGGCGGCCACGGCGAACGCGCCGAGGTTCACGGCCGCGTACATCAGCGCGTAGGCGACGGTGGAGCCGATGGCCCGCTCGGCGTCGTCGGTGTAGGCGGCGGCCGCGATCGGCACCAGGAGGTACCCGGCCTGGCCGACGGAGGACCAGGCGAGCAGCCGTACCGCGCTGTACGCGCGCGTGGAGCGCTGTCTGAGGGCGCCGACGTTGCCGACGGTCATGGTGAGGGCGGCCAGCGCGGCGAGGGCGGGGCCCCAGACGTCGGCGTACGACGGCAGGGCGACGACGGTGACGAGGATCAGCCCGGAGAAGCCGACCGCCTTGCCGACGACCGACAGGTAGGCGGCCACCGGGAGGGGGGCGCCGACATAGGTGTCGGGGACCCAGAAGTGGAACGGTACGGCGGCCGTCTTGAAGGCGAAGCCGATGAGGGTGAGGACGACGCCGGTCTGGGTGACGGTGTGGAGCTGGCCGTCGACGTTCTGGACGCGGTCGGCGATCTGGGTGAGGTAGAGGGTGCCGGTGGTGGCGTAGATGAAGCTGATGCCGAGGAGGCTGACGGCGGTCGCGGTGACGGACGACAGGAAGAACTTCAGGGCCGCTTCGGAGGACCGCTTGTCGCCGTGGCGAATGCCGACCAGGGCGAAGGCCGGCAGCGAGGCGACCTCCAGGGCGACGACGAGGGTGGCGAGATCGCGGGCGGCGGGCAGGAGGGCGGCGCCCGCGGCGGACGACAGGAGCAGGAACCAGAACTCCCCGGCCGGCAGTTCCCTGCGGTCGTCCTTCAGGGCCGTCATCGACAGCAGGGCGGCGAGGAGGGCGCCGCCGAGCACCATGAACTGGATGACGAGGGTGAAGCGGTCGGCGGTGTAGCTGCACACGTCCGGGCTGCCGCTCAGGCAGAAGGTGGCGCGGTCGCCGTCCAGGAGGGGCAGCAGGGCCAGCAGGGACAGGGCGAGACCCGCCGCCGACGTCCAGCCGAGGAAAGCCTTCTTCGCGTCGTCCACGAAGAGGTCCGTGACGAGCACGGCGAGGCCGACCACGGCGGCGATCGTGGGCGGCGCGACGGCGAGCCAGTCGACGGACTGGACGACGGACTCGGCCAGCGGCCGGACCGACTGGGAGGCCGTCGTCAGGGCCAGGGAGCTCATCGGGTGCCTCCTGCGAGGAGCTGCTGCACGGCCGGGTCGGTCAGGCCGAGGAGGGCCGCGGGCCAGAGACCGGCGAGGACGGTGAGGGCGACGAGCGGCGTCCAGGCCGCGAACTCGTACGTCTGTACGTCGGCGAGCCGGGGCCCCTCCTGCGGGGCGCCGCCCATGCAGACGCGGCGGACCACGATCAGCATGTACGCGGCGGTGAGGAGGGTGCCGAACGCGCCGATCGCCATGAAGGTGAGGAAGGCCGGGCGGCTGAGGTCGTCGGCGGGCCGGAACGCGCCGAACAGGGTGAGCATCTCGCCCCAGAAGCCGGCGAGGCCGGGCAGTCCGAGGGAGGCGACGGCCCCGAACGCGAGCAGGCCGCCGAGGCGCGGCGCCCTGCCGTAGAGGGCGGCGCCGGTCTCCCGCGCCAGGGCGTCGAGGTCGGTGGTGCCGGTGCGGTCCTTGAGGGCGCCGACGAGGAAGAACAGCAGGCCGGTGATGAGGCCGTGGGCGATGTTGGCGAACAGGGCGCCGTTCACGCCGGTCGGGGTCATCGTCGCGATGCCGAGGAGCACGAAGCCCATGTGGCCGACGGAGGAGTACGCGATGAGGCGCTTGAGGTCGCCCTTGGCGCCCGGCCGGGCGAGGGCGAGGCAGGCGAGGGACCCGTAGATGATGCCGACGACCGCGAAGGCGCCGAGGTACGGCGCGAAGGCGCGGAAGCCGTCGGGGGTGATCGGCAGCAGGATGCGGACGAACCCGTAGGTGCCCATCTTCAGCAGGACGCCGGCCAGCAGGACCGAGCCGACGGTCGGGGCGGCGGTGTGGGCGTCCGGCAGCCAGCTGTGCAGCGGCCACATCGGGGTCTTCACCGCGAGCCCGATCCCGATCGTCAAAGCGGCGATGACCTGCACGGATGTGGTCAGTTCGGGGTGATTGTCAGTGGTGAGTGCCACCATGTCGAACGTGCCCGCCCTGAGTCCGATCAGGAGCAGGCCGAGCAGCATGACCACGGATCCGAGCAGGGTGTAGAGGATGAACTTCCAAGCGGCCCGCGTGCGTTGCTCACCGCCCCAGCGGGCGATGAGGAAGTACATCGGGATGAGCACCATCTCGAACGCGAGGAAGAACAGCAGCAGGTCGAGGACGGCGAAGGTCGCGAGGGTGCCGGACTCGAGGACGAGCAGCAGGGCGACGAACGCCTTCGGGGACGGGCCCGAGGGCAGCTTGAAGTACGAGTAGAGCGCGCAGAGGAAGGTCAGCAGCGCGGTCAGGACCAGGAGGGGGAGGGAGATGCCGTCGATGCCGAGGTGGATGCGCACGTCGAGTGCGGGGATCCAGCTGATGTCGGTGCTGGCCTGCATCCTCGACGGGTGGTCATGGTCGAAGCCGAGCGCGAGGACGATCGCGGCGATGAGCACCGCGCCGGTCACGGTGATGCCGTGGCGGAGCACGGCCTGCTCGGGTGACTTCCCCTTCAGCCCCGGTGGGGCGGGCAGGAGAGCGGCGGCGGCGCCGATGAGCGGGCCGACGACGACGAACGCCAGAAGGACCTGCATCACGGACTCGTTGATATCGATCACGCGTGCTCACGCTCCCGTGGCGACGAGAAGGGCGGCGACCACCAGGACGACGGTGCCGGCGAGCAGCGCGCTCACATAGGTCTGCACATTGCCGGTCTGCGCCCGCCGTACGGCCGCGCCGAGCAGGCGGGGCAGGGCGCCCGCACCGCGTACGTAGGTGTCGACGACCTCGCGGTCGAGGAACCGGACGAGTCGCGCGCCGGCCTGGACCGGGCGGACGAAGAGCGCCTCGTACACGGCGTCGAGGTGGAAGCCGACGGCGGCGTGGCGGTGCAGCGGGCCGAGCAGGACCCGGGAGGGGTCCGTCGGGTCGGGCGCCGAGGCCACGTCCCCGTAGGCGGGCGCGTGGCTCGCGATGGCCTCCGCCTCGACGGTCGCGGCGTCCGCCCCGGGGTGGGCCGCGACCGCGCCGAGCGGGGTGCGGGCCAGCGCCGTGGTGTACCGCCAGGCCGCGTACGTCACGAGGCCGCCGGTGAGGGCGAGGCCGGTGCCGAGGACCGACGTGGTGAGGGTCGGGGCCAGGTCGTCGCCGTCGAACCAGTCGGGGAGGGTGCCGTAGGCGAGTCCGCCGAGGGCGAGGGACGGGACGGCGAGCACCCAGAGGACCACGGTCATGCTGAGCGGCTGGCGGCCGTGGTCGGGGGCTTCGTCGCCCTGGCCGCGGAAGGTGCGCAGCCACAGGCGGGTGGCGTACGCGGCGGTGAGGAGGGCCGTGAGCAGGCCGGCGGCGAGGACGGTCCAGCCGGCGGCGCCGGGGATGTGCTCGGCGTGGCCCTCGGCGGCGGTCTCGGCGGCGCCGAGGACGGACTCCTTGGAGAAGAAGCCGCTGAAGGGCGGGATCGCGGCGAGGGCGAGGAGCGCCACGGTCATCGTCCAGTAGGCGTCGGGGACGCGGGCGCGGAGGTTGCTCATGCGGGACATGGCGGCCAGGGAGTTGGTGCCGGCGGCGTGGATGATCACGCCGGCGGCGAGGAACAGCAGCGCCTTGAAGGCGCCGTGGGAGATGAGGTGGAAGACGGCGGCGCCGCGGTCGCCGACGGCGAGGGCGCCGGTCATGTAGCCGAGCTGGCCGATCGTCGAGTAGGCGAGGACGCGTTTGATGTCGTCCTGGGCGAGGGCGGCGAGGGCGGAGCCGGCCATGGTGACGGCGGCCATCACGGCGAGGACGACCAGGGCCGCCGCGGAGGCGGTGAAGACCGGGAGGAGACGGGCGATGAAGTAGACACCGGCGGCGACCATCGTCGCGGCGTGGATCAGCGCGGAGACGGGCGTCGGGCCGGCCATCGCGTCGGGGAGCCAGGTGTG
Source organism: Streptomyces sp. NPDC030296 (assembly GCF_055572815.1). Lineage (NCBI taxonomy): Bacteria > Bacillati > Actinomycetota > Actinomycetes > Kitasatosporales > Streptomycetaceae > Streptomyces > Streptomyces sp. NPDC030296. The sequence goes on along the minus strand of NZ_JBVICQ010000003.1, from coordinate 10,732 downwards.
GAGGGGGAACTGCGCGGACTTGCCGGCCACACCGGCGAGGAGCAGCAGGGCGATCAGCGTCGGGTGGTCGAGGCCGCCGTCGGCGGCGGTGTCGAGGATCCGGGTGATCCGGAACGACCCGGCGTCCGAGGCGAGCGCGAACAGACCGATCAGGAAGGGGATGTCGCCGAGCTTGGTGACGAGGAACGCCTTGAGGGAGGCGGCACGGGCCTCCGGGGTCTCCCAGTAGTGGCCGACCAGGAAGTAGGAGCAGATGCCCATGATCTCCCAGCCGACCAGCAGCACCATCAGGTCGCCGGAGTAGACGACGAGGAGCATCGCGGAGGTGAAGAGGGAGACGAGAGCGGCGTACGAGGCGTAGCGGGGGTCGTCGCGGAGATAGCCCGTGGAGTAGATCTGCACGCAGGTGGCGACCAAGCCGACGACCACGGCGACGAGGGCGGCGAAGCCGTCGATGTACAGGGCCAGGTCGATGGGGACCGAGCCGGTGGGGGTGAGCTGCGTGGACGCGACGACCGGGCTGTCGCCGCCCTGGCGTACGGCGACCAGCACGGCCAGCGCGAAGGCCGTGAGGGTCGGGAGTACGGCGAGGGGGCGGACGAAGCCGGGGGCGGTGCGTCCGAGGAGCAGGCCGGCGGCGGCGCCGAGGAACGGGAGGAGGGGGACGAGGACGGCGAGGGTGGTCGTGGTCACGCGCTGGCCTCGGCCTTCTCGCTCCGCTCGGGGCGCTCGGCGGTGTCGCGGAGCTTGTCGATGTCGGCGGTGCCGCGGTTGCGGTGGACGGCGAGGACGATGGCCAGGCCGATGCCGATCTCCGCGGCGGCGATGGTGATGGTGAACAGGGTCAGTGCCTGCCCGGAGTGGAGGGTCTCCTCGGCGGCCTTGCTGAGCCAGACGTCGAAGGCGACGAGGTTGAGGTTGACGGCGTTGAGCATCAGCTCGACGGACATCAGGACCAGGATCGCGTTGCGGCGGGCGAGGACGCCGTACAGGCCGGTGCAGAAGAGGAGGGCGGAGAGCACGACGGGATAGGCGAGGTGCATCAGCGGGGCCCTCCCTCGGACGGGTCGGGGGCGGCGGCTGCGGCGGGGGGTGCGTCGGCCGGGGGAGGTTCCTCGGCCGGGGTGGGTGCCGGTTTCGGCACGGCGGTGTCGGCTGCGGCGGGTGCCGTCGCCGGTGCCGTGGCCGGTGCGGTGGCCGTCGCCGGTGCGGGTGCCGTCGCCGGTGCGGTGGCCGTGGCGGGTCCGGTGGCTGGGGTGGTTCCCGTGGCCGCTGTGGGGGTCTTCGGTTCGTCGGGCTCCTGCTTGGCCTTGCGGGAGAGGACGATCGCGCCGACCAGGGCGGCGAGGAGGAGGACGGAGAGGGCCTCGAAGGGGAGGACCCAGTTCTGGAAGAGGCTTTCGCCGGTGGTCCTGGTCGAGCCGGCGACGGGGCCGTCGAGGTCGATCCACGTGGCGCGGAAGGCGTCGACGACGACCCAGACGAGGGCGGCGGCAGCGGCGACGGCCACGGTGAGGGCGGCCCACCGGTTGCCGGAGTCGGCGTCCGGGGAGCGGCCGATCGGGGCCCTGGTGAGCATCAGCCCGAACAGGAGGAGCACGACGACGGAGCCGACGTAGATGAGGACCTGGACCCAGGCGATGAACTCGGCGGTGAGCAGCAGGTACTCGACGGCGAGACCGCCGAGCGCCACGACCAGCCAGAGGGCGGCGTGCACCAGCTGGCGGGTGGTGACGGTGACGATCGCGGCGCCGAGGGTGACCAGGCCGACGAGGAGGAAGGCGATCTCGACGCCGGTGGGCGAGAGGAAGCCGCGGGTCTCGACGGCGGCCAGGGAGGGGTGGTGGTGCGTGGCGGCGAGGGCGACGGCGGTGGTGGCGGTGACGCTCATGCGTTCCCCTCCCCCGGCCGGTGCGGCTCGGCCCTTTGCGCCCGCTCGCCCGAACCGGTCTGCTCGGCCTGCCCTGCCTGTTCGGCCTGATCGGCCTGTTCGGCCTGTTCGGCCTGCTGGGTGGCGGCGAGTTTTTCGGCGGTCTTGCGGGCGGCGGCGAGTTCCTTGGGTTCCTCGGCGCCGGGGTCGAGGGCGGGCGGGGCCGGGACGGTCCACATCCACTCGCGGAGTTTGTCGCGCTCGTGGGTGAGCTCGCGGATGTCGGTCTCCGCGTACTCGAACTCGGGCGACCAGAAGAGGGCGTCGAAGGGGCAGACCTCGATGCAGATACCGCAGTACATGCAGAGGGAGAAGTCGATGGCGAAGCGGTCGAGGACGTTACGGCTGCGCTCACGGCCGCCGGGGGCGGCGGGCGGGACGGTCTCCTTGTGGGAGTCGATGTAGATGCACCAGTCCGGGCACTCCCGGGCGCACAGCATGCAGACGGTGCAGTTCTCCTCGAAGAGACCGATGACGCCGCGGGTCCGGGGCGGGAGTTCCGGCTGGGCGTCCGGGTACTGCTCGGTGACCGTCTTCCGCGTCATCGTGCGGAGGGTGACGGCCAGGCCCTTGGCGAGACCGCTACCGGGGATGCGGGGCCGGGTGGGCGGGAGGGACTCAGCCATGGTTACTGGATCACCACCTTGACGACGCCGGTGAGGGCGATCTGGGCGAGGGACAGGGGGACGAGGAGGGTCCAGGAGAGCTTCTGCAACTGGTCCTCGCGCAGTCGGGGGTAGGTGACGCGGAGCCAGATGACGAGGAAGGCGAGGACGGCGGTCTTCAGCAGGGTCCAGACCCAGCCGAGGCCGTCGGCGCCCCAGGGGCCGTGCCAGCCACCGAGGAAGAGGACGGTGGTCAGGCCGCACAGGACGACGATGCCGGCGTACTCGGCGAGGAGGAACAGGGCGAAGCGGAGGCCGGTGTACTCGGTGTAGGCGCCGAAGATGATCTCCGAGTCGGCGACGGGCATGTCGAAGGGCGGGCGTTGGAGTTCGGCGAGGCCGGCGACGAAGAAGACGATCGCGCCGACGATCTGCCAGGGGAGCCACCACCACTGGAAGGCGTCGAGGATGCCGACGAGGGAGACCGTGCCGGCCGCCATCGCCACCGAGGCGGCCGTCAGGAGCATCGGGAGCTCGTAGGCGAGGAGCTGGGCGGCGGTGCGGAGACCGCCGAGGAGGGAGAACTTGTTCGCGGACGCCCAGCCGGCCATGAGGGAGCCGAGCACGCCGACGCCCATCACGGCGAGGACGAAGAAGATGCCCGCGTCGATGACCTCGCCGACGGCGCCCTCGCCGGGGCCGATGGGGATGGCGAGGAGGACGAGGAGGTACGGGAGGAGGGCGACCGCCGGGGCGAGCTGGAAGATGCGGCGGTCCGCGCCGGCCGGGACGACGTCTTCCTTCTGGGCGAACTTCACGCCGTCGGCGACGAGCTGGGCCCAGCCGTGGAAGCCGCCGGCGTACATGGGGCCGAGGCGGCCCTGCATGTGGGCCATCACCTTGTGTTCCGTCTGCCCGATGATCAGGGGGAAGGTGAGGAAGACGACGAAGACGAGCAGGAGTCGCAGGGCGACGTCGAGGGCGTCGTTCACCGCGGGCCTCCTGCGGGGGGTTCGGGGGTGGTGGGGGGTTCAGTAGCTGGGGGTTCGTCCGGGGTCTCGTCGGCGGGCGTCGCGGGCGTCTCGCTCCCGTCGCCGGGGGTGCGGTCGCCGTCGGTAGTGCCGGGGGACGCGGACGGCTCCGCCGCGGGTTGGGTGCCGGACGCCGGTTCGGCCCCGGGCGCCGGTTCGGTCTCGGCGTCGGGCGCAGCCGCGGGCGCGGGCGCGGGCGCGGCCTCGGGCGCGGGTTCGTCCTCCGGCTTCGAGGGCTGGGACTCCTGCTTGGGCCGGGCCACGGGCTCGGCCTGCGGATCCGGCTCAGGCGTGGGCCTCGGCTCCGTCGGAGCGGGCTCCGCTTCAGGTGTCGGCTCCTCGAAGGCCGGGCGGGCGTGGTGCCACGGGGCGTCGGCGCTGCGGGCAGCGGGGCGCGCCGGGCGGCTCTCCGCCGGGTGTTCGGCGGGGGCGTCGGCCGACAGGGTGCGCTGGCTCGCCGAGCCGTCGGAGGCGGTACGGGCGCGGCGTGGCGTCGCGGGAGCGGACGGTGCCTCGGGAGCGGATGGCGCCTCGGGGGTCGACGCCGACTCCGCGGCCGTCTGGCTCGCCGAGCCCTGCGCCGCCGTACGGCTACGGCGCGGAGGCGTCGACGGGGTGGGTGCGGCCGGGGTGCCCGAGGCGTCCGGTGTCGGTGTCGCCTCGGCGGCCGTCTGGCTCGCCGAGCCCTGGGAGGCCGTACGGGTGCGGCGTACGGGGCGGTCCCCGGCCGCTCGGGCCGGGCGGTCCCCTGCGGCGCGGGCCGGGCGGTCTCCGGCGGCTCGGGTGGGGCGGGTCGGGGCCGGGGGGAGTTGGCCCTTGAGGGGGCCCCACTCGTTGGGGTCGGGGACGCCGGGCGGGAGCATCTGGCGGCGCTTGGGGCCTCCGTGCTCGGACTCGCCGGGCTCCTTGGCGCCGGGCCACGCCTTGGCGACGCGGGCGGCCAGGACGAAGTCCTTGCGGAGTGGGTGGCCCTCGAAGTTCTCGGGGAGGAGGAGGTGGTCCAGGCCGGGGTGGCCCTCGAAGCGAACGCCGAACATCTCGTGGGTCTCGCGTTCGTGCCAGGCGGCACCGGCGTAGACGTCCACGGCGGTGGGCAGCACCGGCGACGCGTGCGGGACGGTGGTCCGGACGAGGAGACGGCGGACCGGGGCCAGGGCCACGACATGGGCGGAGACCCGGAAGCCGGTGCCGGGTTCGTCGACCGCGCTCAGCCAGTCGAAGTAGGTGCAGCCCAGGGTGGTGCGGGCGGTGCTCAGGGCCTCGATCCAGGAGGCGGAGGGGACGTCCACGGTCAGGACGTCGTAGGACTCCTCGGCGGTGGCGTCGGCGCCGAAGAGTTCCTCGACGGGGGCGGGAAGCCAGCCGGTCAACGGTCCCCCTCCCCGGTGGAGCTGTCCGTCGTGCCGGTGCCGGCCGGCGGGGCCGGGGGCTTCACCAGGTCGCTCTGGAGGGCCGCCGGTGACGGGCGGGCGGGGGCCGGCGTCGGGCCCTCGGCGGCGGTCGAGGACACGGTGCCCCCGGCGGCGACGGCGTCCGTTCCGTTGCCGTACCGCTCCCCCAGGGACTCCCGCGCGATCTTCTCCTGGAGTTTCAGGATGCCCTGGAGAAGGGCCTCGGGGCGGGGCGGGCAGCCGGGGACGTAGACGTCGACGGGGATGATCTGGTCGACGCCCTTGGTCACCGAGTAGGAGTCCCAGTAGGGGCCGCCGCAGTTGGAGCAGGCGCCGAAGGAGATGACGTACTTCGGTTCCGGCATCTGCTCGTAGAGGCGCTTCACGGCCGGGGCCATCTTGTCCGTGACCGTGCCGGACACGACCATCAGGTCGGCCTGGCGGGGGCCCGGCGCGAAGGGGATGACACCGAGGCGGATGAAGTCGTGGCGGGCCATCGACGCGGCGATGAACTCGATCGCGCAGCAGGCCAGGCCGAAGTTGAAGACCCAGAGGGAGTAGCGGCGGCCCCAGTTGAGGATCACCTTCATCGGCTCGGGGGCGAGGCGGGCGAGGGCGCCCAGCCGCTTGGGCTCCGGGAGGGACACGGGCTGCGGGGTGGTCGTCTCTGGCGTCACGTCCATGCCAGGACCCCCTTCTTGTATGCGTAGAGCAGGCCGACGGCGAGGAAGCCGAGGAAGACGAACATCTCCACCAGCGTGGTCGCGCCGTAGCCGTCGTCGGCGAAGACGGTCGCCCAGGGGAAGAGGAAGATCGAGTCGATGGCGAAGATGACGTAGAGGAAGGCGTACACGTAGTAGCGGACCTGGGTGTGGGCCCAGTGCTCGCCGACGGGGTCGACGCCGCACTCGTACGTGAGGAGCTTCTCCCGGGTGGGGACCTCGGGGCGCAGCAGGCGTCCCGCGCCGAAGGCGATGGCCACGAAGAGCACGCCCACGGCGGCGAGCAGTCCGACCACCGAGTAGGACTGGAAGTAGTCCGCCGCCACGACGTACTCCGCCGCGACGGCGACGGTCGGTTCCGGCACGTCCGCCCCTCGTTCCCTCACCTGGCGACCTGTACGTACGCGCTCCGTACGCCATACATACGCCGCTGTTCGACGATCTGTACGCACGGGAGTCTAGGCCCTGCTAAAGAGACCGTAAGCAGCCCGTCACAGCTCGGCATGCGCAGGGCCGTGACCTGGGGGTCCCTGGGCTGGGCGGTGGCGGGGGCCGTGCGGGGCCAAGGCGGCGGCCCGGTCGGGGAGATGGGACCACCGGACCGGGGCGACGGGGCCGCCGAGTCGGGGCGAGGTGGCCGCCGAGTCGGGGCGACGGGGCCGCCGGGTCGGTGCCACGGGTCGGTGCGGCGGGGCGGGGGGGTGGGCCGGGGGCCTCGGCGGCGGGTGGGGTTTTCCCCAGGAGGGCCGGGCGGTTCGCCTCATGGCGCCGGTGGGGCGCGGGCGGGCAGGCTGTGGCCATGACCGAGCCCCTTTCTCCTTCTCCGTCGGCCGGCCGTGGACGGCCGTCCGGGCGCCCGTTGCCCTCCAGCCGCACGCCGTCCGAACCGCTGCCGCCCGCGAGGCTCGCGTTCGAGGCGCACACGTGGAAGGAGATCGTGCATCTGCTGGCGAATCTGCCGATGTCGCTGATCGGGTTCACCTTCGTGACGACGGTGCTGTTCACCAGTGCCTTCCTGACACTGACGGTGATCGGTTTCCCGCTGCTCGCGGCCGCGCTGCTGGGGGCGCGTCAGCTGGGCAAGCTGGAGCGGATACGGGCGCGGGCGCTGCTCGACGTGACGGTGGACGAGCCGAGTCCGCTGCCGCTGCGGGGCGGCGCGGACGGGTTCGTCGCGCAGGTGTGGATGAGTGTGAAGGACCCGGTCGGCTGGCGTTCGATGCTGTACGAGCTGATCCGGCTGCCGTGGGGGATCGCGACGTTCACGATCACCCTCACGGGGTTGTTCGTGGCGTGGCCGGTGCTGCCGTTCATCGTGCGGGGACTGGCGAACGCGGACCGGGCGATGGTGCGGGCGCTGCTGTCGCCGTCGGACGAGCTGGAGCGGCGGATCGCGGAGCTGGAGTCGGACCGGGGGGTCGTGGTGGACACGGCGGCGGCCGATCTGCGGCGCATCGAGCGGGATCTTCACGACGGGGCGCAGGCGCGGCTGGTGAACCTGGCGATGGGGCTCGGGCTGGCGAAGGAGAAGCTGCTGGAGGGCCAGGCCGACGACGCCGTGGCCTCGATGGTGGCGGAGGCGCACGGCGAGGTGAAGCTGGCGCTCCAGGAGCTGCGGGATCTGGCGCGGGGCATCCATCCGGCGGTGCTGACCGACCGGGGCCTGGACGCGGCGCTGTCCTCGGTGGCCTCGCGGTGCACCGCTCCGGTGAAGGTGACGGTCGATCTCCCGGCGCGGCCCGCGGCGGCGATCGAGGGGATCGCCTACTTCACCGTCTCGGAGCTGCTCCAGAACGTCAGCAAGCACAGCGGGGCGCGGTCCGCGGCCGTGGACGTCTGGCGGTCCGACGACCGGCTGCTGATCCAGGTGTGGGACGACGGGCGCGGCGGCGCGAGTGTCGACGGCGGCTCGGGCATCGCCGGTCTCGCGGAGCGGCTGGGCGCGGTCGACGGTCTCTTCATGGTCGATTCCCCGGTGGGCGGGCCCACGACGATCACGGCGGAACTGCCCTGGCGGAACCGGTAGGCGGCGGAACCGGTGGGCGGGGGCTCATGGGTGAGGCCGAGGGGTGGGGTTAACCCCCGGAACCGGACGCCGACGGGCTGGATGGTCCGGGAGGCCGGGGGCGGGGAGTGTGGGGGTACGCCAGATCGTGGCGCGCTCCGGTCGGAGTGTGGGTGAGGAGGAGTGGCGGCTATGGAATCCGCGTATGGGCAGGGGTACGGCGGCTGGGACGACGCGGCCGTGGCCGAGCGGCGGCACCGGCTGCCGGCGGGGCTGCGGGCGCCGTTCGAGGGGCGCAGCTGGCGGGAGTTCGGCTATGTGATGCTCGGCTTCCCGATCGGCGTGCTGATGTTCACGTACGCGGTGACGATGCTGTCGGTCGGGGTGGGCCTGCTGGTCACGTTCCTCGGGGTGCCGGTGCTGGCCGCCGGGCTCGCCGGGTGCCGGGGGCTCGGGGCGATGGAGCGGGCGCGGGCGCGGGCGCTGCTCGGGGTGGAGGTGGCCGCGCCGGAGCCGTTGCGGCCGCGCAAGCGGGGCGCGCCGGCGTGGATGGGTGCCGTCCTGCGCAGCGGGTCGTCGTGGCGGCAGCTGCTGTACGCGGTGGTGCAGTTCCCTTGGTCGCTGTTCTCCTTCGTCGTCGCCCTGAACTTCTGGGCGTACGGGTGGGCGATGCTGACGTATCCGCTGTGGTTCTGGGTCTTCCCGATGTGGGTCGGGCAGGACGGGGTGCAGCTGTACGGGGACGAGGGGCACGCCGTGTACCTCGACAACGCGTTCGAGGTGACGGTGACGGCGTTGGTGGGGCTGCTGTTCACGATGGCCACGCCGTGGATCGTGCGGGGGCTGACCATGGTGGACCGGGTGATGGTGAGCGCGTTGCTCGGGCCGTCCCGGCTGGGCGCGCGGGTGGTGGAGCTGGAGTCGGACCGGGGGGTCGTGGTGGACACGGCGGCGGCCGATCTGCGGCGCATCGAGCGGGATCTGCACGACGGGGCGCAGGCACGGCTGGTGAACCTGGCGATGGATCTGGGTGTGGCGCGGGAGAAGCTGACCGAGGATCCGCGGGAGGCGGCGCGGATGGTGGACTCCGCGCACGGCGAGGTGAAGACGGCGCTGCGGGAGCTGCGGGATCTGGCGCGGGGCATCCATCCGGCGGTGCTGACGGACCGGGGCCTGGACGCGGCGCTGTCGGCGGTGGCGGCCCGGTGCGCGGTGCCGGTGGTGGTGGAGGTGGATCTGCCCGCGCGGCCGGTGCCGGCGATCGAGGGCATCGTCTACTTCACGGTGTCCGAGCTGCTCCAGAATGTCAGCAAGCACGCGGGCGCCTCCCGGGCGGTGGTGGATGTGTGGAAGGTCGAGGGGCGGCTGATGCTCCAGGTCACCGATGACGGGATGGGCGGCGCCGACGTCGGGGCGGGGTCGGGGCTCGCCGGGCTGGCGGAGCGGCTGGGGGCCGTCGACGGGGTGCTGGTCGTGGACTCACCGGCGGGCGGACCCACCCGCGTCACCGCGGAGCTGCCCTGGCGGGCGTGATCCTCGGGGCCCCGGCCGCGGGGGCGTGACGTTCGGCGGCAGGGGGGCGGGACCACCAGGGGCGGGACCACCAGGGGCGCGTCCGGAGCCGAGGCTCCGGACGCGCCCCTGCGTGTCGCGGCGGCGGTAACCAGCCAAGAGGTGGCGGGGTTCTTACGCGCGAGGGTGTCGGGGTGGCGTGGCGGGACCGGGATGCTGGGATGCTGGGGCCGTCGGGTGGGTGGGCCAGGAGGACGGCCGGCTCCGGGCTTGCGGGGGGACGGGATCGTGGAGGACAAGGTGCGGGTGGTCATCGCCGAGGATTCGGTGCTGTTGCGGGAGGGCCTCACCCGGCTGCTGACCGACCGGGGGCACGAGGTCGTCGCGGGGGTCGGGGACGGCAACGCGTTGATCAAGACGATCGGTGAGTTCGCGGCGCAGGGGGACCTGCCCGATGTCGTCGTCGCCGATGTGCGCATGCCGCCGACCCATACCGATGAGGGCGTCCGGGCGGCCGTGCAGTTGCGCAAGCAGCATCCGCGGCTGGGCGTGCTCGTGCTGTCGCAGTACGTGGAGGAGCGGTACGCCACCGAGCTGCTCGCAGGGTCCAGCCGGGGCGTCGGTTACCTGCTGAAGGACCGGGTGGCGGACGTGCGGGAGTTCGTCGACGCGGTGGTGCGGGTGGCCGGCGGGGGCACGGCGCTCGACCCGGAGGTGGTGGCGCAGCTGCTCGGGCGCAGCCGCAAGCAGGACGTGCTGGCGGGGCTCACTCCGAGGGAGCGCGAGGTGCTGGGGCTGATGGCGGAGGGGCGCACCAATTCCGCGATCGCCCGGCAGCTGGTGGTGAGTGACGGTGCCGTCGAGAAGCACGTCAGCAATATCTTCCTGAAGCTCGGGCTGTCCCCGAGCGACGGGGACCACCGGCGGGTGCTGGCGGTCCTCACGTATCTGAATTCCTGACGGGGCCGCCCGTACTGGCCCGCTCCCGCCCCCGGTCACCCCCGAACACCAGCCGCCCGCCTCCTCTCCCCCCGAAGCGCCCGACGCGTCAGTACTAGAACCCCCGCTTCCGGGGGAGCGTCTTCTGTGGCAGTTCAGCGGGTGTGCGGGGTGGGGTCGGGGCGAGGTCGACGAGGGGTCGAAAAAAGCTCGTCGAACAGTCGAACGGTCAAGGGAAGGTCCGCAGCACCGACGTAGGGTTGGTCTCGGGAGGGCCGCTGGGACGGTCGTTCCCGGACAGCCGCCTCAAGGGAGGTCAAGTTCAGTGACCAGGCAGGTCAGCAGCCCAGCGGAGCAGGCCGACGAGGCCGTTCTCGGAGAACTGGGGGAACAGCGCAAGTCGGCGGGGACCAAGGACGTCCGCCGCCTCGATCGGGTGATCATTCGGTTCGCGGGTGATTCCGGTGACGGTATGCAGCTCACCGGTGACCGTTTCACCTCCGAGACCGCTTCGTTCGGCAACGACCTGTCAACCCTGCCGAACTTCCCCGCCGAGATCCGCGCCCCCGCCGGCACCCTGCCCGGCGTCTCCAGCTT